>CAZNUL010000023.1:0-48787 GCA_964576205.1 uncultured Fimbriimonadaceae bacterium
CGTAATCCTGATGGACGGGCGCATCGTGAAGGGGGGCGGCAAGGAACTAGCCCTGGAACTCGAAGAGAAAGGCTATGCGTGGGTGGAGGAGGAGGTTGCCGGCCGCGCGTAGAACCGCTGGCGGCAACCAAGAGATGCTCGACTTGCAGACCCGACCCCATAGCCTGATCGAGAACTGGAGCAAACTCCGGTCGCTCTTGAGCGTCAGCGGGCCATCCTGGCTCGATCAGTTTCGAGAGCGGCACTTCCGGATGTTTGAGGCGGCAGGCTTTCCGACCGCGAAAGTCGAAGAGTTCAAGTATCTGTCTCTCCGCGAGTTGGCTGAGGGCAGATTTGAGCCCGCTTACGGCGCGACCGTCACCCGCGCGCAAGTCGAAGCAACTCCTCTCGGCAAGCTCGATGCGATTACGGTCGCTTTCGTCAACGGCCAATATGCCCCCGAACTGTCGAGCGTGCAAGCGTTGCCAGAGGGAGTCTTCATTGGGTCGCTCGAGGATGCCTTCGATGGCGGAATGCCCGTGCGAAGTCGGCTCGGAAAGGTTGCGACCCTCAAGGGCAAGCTGGGCTCATTCAACGACGAGCGCTTCGTCAACTTGAACAGCGCATACCTCAGCGAAGGCGCTTACGTATTCGTTCCCAACGGGGTGTCGATCGAACGGCCAATCCACCTCCTTTACATCAGTCAGGCCAATCACGGACCCTTCGCCGCCTTTCCGCGCACCTTGGTCGTCCTCGAACCGGGCGCCGACGCCAAGCTAGTCGAAAGCTATTGCGGCCTGGGAGGCTCTTATCTCACAAACGGCGTCACCGAAGTGGTGCTTGCCCAGGATGCGATCCTCGAGCACACGATCTACCAGCACGAGTCAGATGATGCGCTTCACATCAAGACGGTTGCCGTGGATCAAGAGGCCGGCAGCACCTACACCTCGAACAACACCAACTTTGGCGGACGGCTCGTCCGCAACGACCTTAACGTCTTCTTGAACGGCGAGCATACGGAGACTTGGCTCAACGGCGCGAACGTCGGGACCGGCGAACAGGTCGTCGATAACCATACGCGGATCGACCATATGAAGCCGAACTGCAACTCGTTCGAAGTGTACAAATCCATCCTTCGTGATCGAGCGCTTGGCGTCTTCAACGGAAAGATCTTTGTTTACCAGGACGCCCAGAAGACCGACGCCAAGCAAACCAATCAAGGCATTCTGCTGTCTCCAACCGCGACCTTCGACACGAAGCCACAACTCGAGATCTTCGCCGACGACGTGAAGTGCACGCATGGCGCAACCGTCGGCCAGCTTCGCGAAGACGCCATGTTCTACCTGCGCCAGCGCGGCCTTCCTCGACGTGACGCCCAAGCGCTATTGGTTTATGCGTTTGCCGCCGAGGTCTTGGAGAAGATTTCCATTCCGTCTGTTCGAGACGCGCTCGAGAAGGTCCTGTTTGACAAGCTCAACGAAGCGGAGGCCCTTCGGGGGTAGAAACGATGGACCGTCGTCCTGAGCGAAGCGGCGAGCCCGACCCAGCTTCGGTCCTCGCGTCCCTGTTCGACTCGCTCCCCTTGGATCGGGCCATGCCCGGCCTGCTTCCCACTCGGTGCCGCGCTGATTTCGAGGGCCCGGCCGAAGAGGCTGCGCGGACGGTGCCTCCGGAACTCCAGGCCGCGGTCTGGCTTTACGTCGACGACCTCGACCGCTCCCACACGATCAGCCAAGGCATTCCGGGCCCCGTCGGCGCCTATTGGCATGGGATCATGCACCGGCGGGAAGGCGACTTCTCGAACGCCAAGTATTGGTTCCGGCAGGCTAGAGGCATCGATCTCGCCATTCCGGGATATGAGCCGTCCAAGTTCGTAGATCAGGTTGAGGCGGCGCGGGGCGCGAATCCGCCGGAGCTCGTGCAGATGCAACGGGATGAGTGGATGGCGCTGTTTAAGTATTGCGCCGAGCGTAATGGAGAATAAGTAGAGTATGAGCGCAGTTGGCCAGATGCCGGGCCTCGATGTTCAAAAGGTTAGAAAGGACTTTCCGATCCTCCAAACCCGGATCAACGGGAAGCCTCTCGTTTACCTCGACAACGCCGCAACGTCGCAGAAGCCGCAAGCTGTTCTGACCGCGCTCGATAGCTACTGGCGGGACGCCAATGCCAACGTTCATCGCGGTGTCCATTATCTCAGCGCAAAGGCGACCCAACTGTTCGACGATTCCCGCGAAAAGGTGCGGCAGTTCGTCAACGCGATCTCGGTCAAGGAGATCATCTTCACGAAGGGCTGCACCGAAGGCATCAATCTGGTCGCCAACGCCTTCTCCTCGCCGGCAAGCCTATGGCTGGTGAGCGGCCCCGCCGCGATCGCCCAGCATGCAACCCCTCTTCAACCGGGCGACGTGATCTTGCTGAGCCAGATGGAGCATCACAGCAACATCGTCCCGTGGCAGCTCGCGGCCGCGAAGACCGGGGCGACGATCAAAGTCATCCCGATGCTCGACAACGGCGAGTTGGACCTCGATGCCTATCAGCGGCTGTTGAATGAGGGCCGCGTTCGGATCGTCGGCTGCGTCCACGTTTCCAACTCGATCGGGACGGTTAACCCGATCAAGAAGATGGCGGCGATGGCGCACAAAGCCGGGGCCCTGATCCTCGTCGACGGTGCGCAAGGTGGGCCGCACCTTCGCGTCGACGTCGCCAGCCTGGACGCCGACTTCTACACCCTCTCGTGCCACAAGATCTATGCGCCAACCGGTGTCGGCGTACTCTACGGCAAGCAGGAACTCCTCGCCGCGATGCCGCCCTATCAGGGCGGAGGCGACATGATCAAGACCGTCTCCTTCGACCAGACCACCTTCGCCGACCCTCCGTCGAAGTACGAAGCGGGAACCCCGAACGTAGCCGGGGTGATCGGACTCGGCGCGGCCATCGACTACATCCGTTCGCTCGCGCCAGTCCCCGATTCTGGAGCCGTTAATTTCCTCTCGATCGACGACGCAGCCTCGAAGATTCGCCAAATGCGGCTCGAGATGGCGACCTTTACAAGCGTTGCTCCGGACCGCAAGGAACCCCTTGCTGAAGCTTTCGACGCGATGGGAGCGTGGGAGAACGAAGTTTGCGCCTATGCGACGGCCAAGTTGAAGGAGATTCCCGGGATCAGGATTACCGGAGAGGCCGCTGACAAGGGACCGATCCTCGCCTTTACCCTCGAAGGCGCTCATCCCCACGACATTGGCACCATCCTCGACTCTTACGGCGTTGCCGTGCGCGCCGGCCATCATTGCTGCATGCCGCTCATGGAGCGATTGGGCGTGCCCGCGACCGCCCGCGCCTCGTTTGCCTTCTACAACACGAAGGAGGAAGCCGATGCGCTGATCGAATCGGTGAAGAAGGTTCGTGAGGTGTTCAAGTGAAGTGGCACGGACAGCTTGTCCGTGAGTGGCTGGGGCGGCCCGCCCCAGATCGGGAGCGGTCGAGGTGGACATGAACTCCGGACATGTAGCCGACATAGAACGACTAGAGCGAGAAGCTGTAACCGCAAAGAGGCGATTCTTCCTTTTGCCAGTGGGCCTTGGCATCTTCTCGCTTCTGATCTGGGTGATCAGCCTTTTCACACCTGCCGAATTTGCACGTTTCGCCCTATTCTTCGCGGGGATTTGGCTGGTACTGAACGGACTCTCATATTATCTGCGGGCGGAGAGGCGCCACAAATGAACGCCGACCTCCGCGACCTCTATCAGGAGATAATCCTCGACCACAATCGAAGGCCGAGAAATCGAGGTCGTTTGCCTGCCGCCAATCGCGAGGCCGAAGGACACAACCCGCTGTGCGGCGACCAGGTGAAAGTCACCCTTCTCGCCGAAAACGGGCTTGTAAAGGAGATCGCTTTCGAAGGACAGGGCTGCGCGATTTCGACGGCCAGCGCATCTCTAATGACCGAAGCTGTGAAAGGCAAGACCGTCGATGAGGCCGAATCCATCTTTCGCGAGTTCCAGGACATGGTTACGGAGACCGGAGAGCCTTCCGACCACTCCGAACTCGGAGAGCTCGAGGTATTCCAGGGAGTCCGCGAGCACCCGGTCCGGATCAAGTGCGCAACCCTTCCATGGCACACATTGCACGCCGCGCTCGTCGGAGAAGAGAAGGTGAGCACGGAGTGATCAGGGAGCAGGGCGCGGGATGCCGGATTCCGAATTCTGGGATAAATCCGTCATTCTCCGTCGGGGAGGTCGGGTATGCCTGAGCCTGCCCGGAAGATCGAAGTCGGGGAGCCGAGGAGGCTGAGCGCGATCGAGAAGTCGTTGTTCGCCAACGAAGTCGCCGAGCAAATCAGGGAGGTCTACGATCCCGAGATTCCCATCAACGTTTACGACCTCGGGCTAATCTACGACATCCAAGTCGACGATGAAAAGAACGTCCAAATCGTCATGACCCTCACCTCTCCGATGTGCCCGGTGGCCGGCTCGCTGCCCGGCGAAGTAGAACAAGCCGCGATGGGCACGCCCGGCATCGGCAACGTCTCGGTCGAGCTCACTTGGGAGCCGCCGTTCTCGATCGACATGATGAGCGACGAAGCGAAGCTGACGCTGGGGCTTATGTGATGTGGTTTGTGGCTTGTGGTTTGTGGCTTGAGGACCTGTCGTTACGGCGATACGTCGTTACGGCCTTGAGATCCTTCGCATATCAAGTGGGCGACAGCGCTCCTCTTGTGCGGAACAGCGCCTCAATGCCGCAACGCCGTAACGCCGCCTCTGCAGGAGGCATTGCGTGAAGTTCTCGACTCAGGAAGAGTACGGCCTTCGTTGCCTGATCCAGATTGCCAAGGAGGGCCCCGAGGGCTCGCTGACGATTCAAGAGATTGGGCGCCGCGAAGGTCTCACAACCCCGCACGTCGCCAAGCTCCTAATGATCCTGCGGAAGACCGGGTTCATCAAGAGCACGCGAGGCCAATCCGGCGGGTACACCTTCGCTCGCGATCCCCGCGAGGTCTTGGTGGGCGAGATCCTCTCCGCCCTTGGCGGAAAGCTTTACGATGAAACCTTTTGCGAGCGGCACGTTGGCACCCACGATGTCTGCTCACACTCGGTCGGATGCGCCGTGCGCGACCTGTGGGAAGACGTCCAGACCGCCATCGACTCGGTTGTCGACCGGATCACCCTGGCCGACCTCATCCGCCAGTCGAACGTAGAGTTCTTTGCCTCTCCGCCACGAAAGGAAAATGTAATCCGAGTTTAGGATTCTGAAGTCTCATGATCGAACCGAAAACCGAGTTCCCCATCATCATCGCTCCGTCGGCCCTGGAGCGGGTTAAAAAGCTCATCGCCAAGGATGGGCGCAAGGGTGTCTTTCTGCGCCTCGGCGTAAAGGGGGGCGGTTGCTCGGGGCTTGAGTATGTGATGAAGCTCGACACGAAGCCCACCCCACTCGACCTATCGGTTGAGATCGATGGCGTGAAGGTCGTCTGCGACAGCAAGTCGGCCAAGTTTCTGGACGGCGCCGCTCTCGAGTGCACAAACAATCTTATCGGCGGCGGCTTCAGATTCGAGAACCCCAATGCAGCCAGAAGCTGCGGCTGCGGGACGAGCTTCACCCCCAAACCAACGCCGAGTGCTGAGAGAGCCTAGTTCCCGACTTCGCTCAGAAGGAACGCGTATTCGAACGCCCGCTCATGAAGCTGATCGTAGCGGCCGGACGAACCGCCGTGTCCTCCGGCCATGTTGCACCGGAAAATGAGCAGTTCAGGGTGCCCGACCGCCCTCATCCTCGCCGTGTATTTCGCCGGCTCCCAATACATCACCTGGCTATCGTTGAATGAGGTCTTGACGAGCAGGGCCGGATAATGCGCGTCCCGGATGTTCTCATAGGGTGAATAGGTTCGAATGTACCGATACTCCGATTCGACCTTGGGGTTCCCCCACTCCAAGAACTCTCCCACCGTCAAGGGCAGGGACTCGTCATACATCGTGTTGATCACGTCCACGAAGGGAACGCCAAGGATCGCGGCTTTGCAGAGATCGGGGCGAATGTCCAAAGTAGCTCCGATCAAGAGGCCTCCCGCGCTTGCTCCGGAGATCGCCAGCTTTTCGCGGGTCGTCCAACCAGAGTAAACCAACTCGTCGGCGCACGCGGCGAAGTCGGTGAAGGTGTTCCGCTTGAACATCATCTTGCCCTTGTCGTGCCAACCTTCGCCGAAATCGCCCCCACCCCGGATCTGAGCGATCGCGCAGACGAAACCGCGATCGATGAGGCTGAGGGCGTTGCCGTTGAACCCGAAATTGGTCGGCGCTCCGTAAGCCCCGTACGCGGTCAACATGCAAGGATTTGCGGCGCCCGGCTTGAGCCCTTTGCGATAAACCAGCCCAATCGGGATCCGCTCTCCGTCCGGAGCCGTCGCGTAGATCCGCTTGGTCTCGTACTTGGACGGATCGTAGCCGCCGAGTACCTCAATCTGCTTCAGGACCGTTGACTTGATGCTGTCCAGGTCGAGCGCCAGAATGGTTGCCGAGGTCAGTGGCGAAGCGTAGGTGTACCGAAAAATGTTCGTGTCGTACTCCGCGTTCGTGTAGCCCGAGATCGTGTAGATGTGCTCCGATGTCGGGATTGGACGGCTCTTGCCGGTGCGAAAGTCGAACACATCGATCGCGGGCAGACCGTCTTCCCGCTTCTGGATCACCATGTGGTTCTTGAAGACTTGGAAGCCGGCGATGGAGCCATTCTTGATCGGCCCGTAAAATGACTTCCAATTATCGATGCCGGGCGCAGCCACCGGCGTCGTCATGATCGAAAAGTCGTGCGCTTCCTTGTTCGTTCGGATATAGAAAGTGCCGTCGCGGTGGGTGACGCTGTACTTCACCTCGCCTTGCCGCTTCGAGATCAGAACCGGTTTCGAGGCAGGTTTGTCGGCCGGGATAAACCAGCTCTCCGTATTCTTGTAGGAACTGGAGTCGATAAAGATGTACTTGCCGTCGAGGGACCGGCTTGGGCCGCATCGATAGAGAGCGTCCTTTTCTTCATAAATCTGTTCTGGCTTGCCGCCAAGTTGGAGTCGGAACACCCGGTCGCTACGCTTGCTGACCTCGTCTTCGGTCGCATAGAAGAGAGTTGAGCTCGTCGAGGCCCACTCGACGGAGGTAACCCGCTCCGCGGTGTCGGGAAGGTCCTTTTGCGATCCCAAATCCTTGATGTGAAGCCGGTATTGCCGGAAGCCGGTTTCATCCGTCGTATAGGCGAGCAGGGCGCCGGAGTCGTTGACTTCGAATGAGCCAACGCTCATGAACTTCTTGCCCTGAGCCAATTCGTTGACGTCCAGGATGGTTTCGTCGGTGGACGAGCCGATGCGCCTTCTGACGTAGATCGGATACTGTTTGCCTTCCTCGGTTCTGCTCCAGTAAAGGTAGCCGTGCTTCGCATAGGGGACCGTCAGATCGGTCTGCTTGATGCGCCCGAGCATCTCGTCGTATAGGGTCTCCTGCAGGTTTTCGGTCGGCTTCATCACCGCGTCCGTGTAGGCGTTCTCCCGGTTCAGGTAGTCGACCACCTCGGGATTGGTCTTCTCGCGGAGCCAGAAGTAGTTGTCCTCGAGGGTCTCGCCATGAAGCGTCAGTTCATGGGCGGCGGTCTTGGCAACCGGCGGCTTTGCGGCGGATGGATTGAGTTTCAATCCATCGTCTCCCAATGCAACGAGGAGTAGGAACGGAAGCATGGCACTGCCGGGATTATGGCCCCAAGAAACTGCCCCTAGCTAACGATCTTCACGAGCTTGCCCGTCACAACATCGATTACGGTCGCGGGAGCCCGCCCGATCAGTTCCGGATTCCTAACTGTCCAGTCGACGCTTCGTACGTGCGCGACGAGAACCACTCCACTGATCGGCAGACCATCCGGCAGTTCTACTTCTGTTCCGACCCCGCGGATTCGACTCGTAATGGGGCAAACAATCGCTAATCCAAGTCGATCGTTGAATGCCTGGGAGGACAGGACCAAAGCCGGCCGCCTGCCCGATTGCTCGTGACCGGCTTGTGGCGAGAAGTCGAGCCAGATCAGGTCACCACGATCGGGAGCCCTTACCAAATCTCTCTACCGCGTGGTGGTCCCCAGCCGACTTCTTGCTCACGCTCCGTGTGGCCCGCGAGAATGTCCTCGAGAGTATGAGCTTGTTTTCGGATAAGGAGAGCATTATCCTCGGCGCTCACATCGATGGGCGACCCATCACGCAAACCAAGAGCCTCTGCAAGTGACCGCGGGATCCGGATTGCCAGACTGTTACCCCACTTGTTAACGGTAGTCTTCATGGATGTATATACAAAGAATATACCACTAACCCGATCGACCTTCAATCCGAGAACCCGCGCCCGTTCTCTCCGGCGAATCGGCAGAGATGAAATCTATCCTATCGGCCTCGAGTACCCTCCTGCAGCCCATCTCACGATCCAACGACCCTGCTGCCGTTCAAGCAAGACGCTGGCGCGACCCGACGAGGATAGCTCGGCGGTTCCCCGGATATCTACGAAGCGCACTATCGCATACCGGCCGTCCGCGGAATAGGTTGGCGGCTCGAGAGATCCTGATAGTCGCACCGATCCAGATTTTCCCAGCCGGTTAGAAATGGTGGTCACAGTCGTTCCGTTCGATCCGAAATTCCCCATGTCGAACAGAACAATGCGAGAGTCGAGCTGCATGGCTTGCAACGGAGTTGCCGGCCTACTTGGAGGAACTTGACGGCTGTGATCGATCGAGCCTGAGATCTTGGAAAGCAAGATTTCCGCGTCCTTGTCGCCGGGGAGTTGGCCCTGTCGTTGCACCGAACGAAGCATCTCTGCTAGCTTAGCGTCGAAGTTTGTCGGTGATTCGGACGAGTACTGTAGGGTGACGACAACAAAGTCGCCCGTCGACCAGTCAGTTAGTCCAGCCCACTTTGGATCGTAAAAGGCTTGTACCGCAGCATTAATCGGAGCTTCGGGCGCGGTGCCAGTCCCCTCCCGAGAATCACCGCAACCCAAGGTCGCCGAGACTACTGCACAGGCAAGAAACTTTGCTGCCCTACCATTCATAGCTCGGTCACGACCCAAATCGGGACTCAACAAACACGGCGAGTCGAACGCAGGCCAATGGACCTTTCGCAACCTCCATCCCCTACCCCTTCCTCCTTTGGCGCACGAATCATCGCCACAAGAGGAAGGGGAATCCAGACCTATCGTTTGACGAACTGGAAGCCGCGTCGAGCCTTCTTCCGGCCGTACTTCTTGGTTTCCTTGATCCGCGGGTCTCGCGTGAGGAAACCGCCGGCGCGCAGCTCTTTGCGCAATCCGTCGTCGTACTCGAGGAGAGCCCGAGCGATGCCGAGCTTGACCGCGCCGGCTTGGCCCGTGATCCCGCCGCCCTTGGCGTAAGCCTTGACGTCGAAGCGGCTGTCCATCGCCAGATGGACGAGAGGAGATCGAACGAGAATCTCTAAAACGGGACGGCCGAGATACTCCTTGAGCTCTCGGCCGTTAATGCTGATATTGCCCTCTCCGGGCTGGAGCCACACGCGCGCGATGGCGTTCTTGCGGCGGCCCGTTCCGTAATTGTGATTTGCTGCTGCCATTTAGTCCTGCTTCACGCTGAGCGGCTGGGGATTCTGAGCCACGTGCGGATGGTCGGAGCCCTTGTAAACCTTGAGCTTCTTAATGATCTGGTGACCGAGCTTGGTCTTGGGAGTCATGCCCCAAACCGCCTTCGTGACGAGCTTGACGGGATCGTCCTCGAGCAGCTTGCCCCGGGAGACGTTCTTCAGTCCGTCCGGCCAGCCGGAGTGCCAGTAAATCAACTCGTCCTTCTTGTTACCGGTGAGGACGACCTGCTCGGCGTTGATGATGACCACGAAATCGCCGCAGTCGCAATTGTATTGGAAGTTCGGCTTGTGCTTGCCTCGAAGCACCTGCGCGACCTGGGAGGCGAGCCGGCCCACGGGAATCCCCGCAGCGTCGACGACGTGCCACTTTCGATCGATCTGTCCTTCCTTGTTGGTGAAGGTCCTATTCATTGTTCGTTTCTTCCTGTCTGCGATTCCAAATTGAAATCGGCAGTCGAGGGTTGTCGTTCCCTCGCTTCCGGCTGTCCCGGCTTTGCCGGAACTAGGCCTTGAATTGTAAAGCTGATCATTATGGCACAACCCGGGACCGGCCAGGTCCCCTCCCGCTCCTGGAGGGGCTAGGGGAGGCTGGCCTGAATTAGACCTCAGCTATCGCAAACCGCGAGCCTGGAAATACCTGACGCAGGTTCGCGTGTCCTCGACCGGATCGGTCGGCGGGCGGTCCATCTCGATCGCGCCGAACTGAACCCCGGTTTCAGCGCAGGCCGCCAAGGCCGAATCCCAGTCGACCTGCCCGTCGCCGGCGACGACGTGAATGTTCTCGCGATCGGGTGCCATGTCTTTGAGGTGGACCAGCGGCGCCCGCGAGCCAAGCTCGCGCTTGAACGCGGCCGGGTCTTCTCCGGCAACCCGCACCCAACCGAGATCGACTTGGAAGGAAACGTATGATGGATCGGTCTCGGCCACCAGGACGCGGAGGCCCTGTCCGGATCCGAACTCGAAATCGTGGTTATGATAGGCAAGCTTCAGTCCCTCGGAGGCGAGCCTTTTACCAAGCGCGTTGAACGTGTTCGCAAGCTCCTTCCAGTTGCGCCGATCCTCGCCGATGTAAGGCACGATGACCCAGTCGTTGTCAAACAGCCGAGCCTCGTCGACAACCGTCCCAAAGTTCTGTTCGAGCGCGTCGACGCCGACGTGGCTGCCGCTGACCAAGAGCCCCTGGGCTCTCAGGATGACCGCGAACTCCGATGGTGTACGACCGTAATAACCGGCCAGTTCGACGTATTCGAGGCCCATCCCTCGTACCGCCGAAAGGGTGCCTTCGACGTCCGCGGACAGCGCATCGCGCAAAGTATAAAGCTGTAAAGAAAGCCGCAAGTTATCCTCCTCCTGAGGTTGCGCCCGTTCGATCCGTGGGCGGCGTAGTCGTATTACCCGAGTTCGCGGGGGTTTCGGCGCCGGGCGGCGGCACGTTGTTCGCTGGCGGCGAAACCGGAGGCGATGCGGGAGCCGGCCATTCGTTGATGAGCACCTCCGCGATCCAAGCGTCGGGCGCATCTTTGTGCTGCAGCTTCCACTCGGGCGCCTCCGTCTGAGCCATCTTCGCACGGCTGGAATCGGCCATGTAGGCAACCCTTCCGTTCGCCATGCCCCTCAGCGTTACCGAACCGTACGAGGCGCCAAGGCTGAACGCGTCGCGGGCGATGCGGGCGGCCAAGGCTCGATCTTCCTTGCCGCTCATCTGAAACGTTATCGTCACTCCGCCCGACCTGGGGTCTACGGTTGCCGCGAGAATCCCGGACGCATCGGCCGACTTGCTCTTAAGTTCGATCAAGAGCGACTCGTCCTCATTTTCGGTGGTGGCCTTCGGGGCGGCTTCCGCAGGCTGAGTGCCCGATTGGGGATTGCTCTCGCCGACGGCATTGATCTTCCAGATTGGCTGCGGCAGGACCCGTCCGTTGCCCGCTGCCTTCGCTCCGAGGAAATAGGCTCCGGAAATTGCCGCCACAAAAACGATGATGAGGGCGCCGACGATGAGAGGCACGCGCGAACTTGGATCGGGTAGGCCGAGTTGGGCGGTTGTATCCCTCGCATCTTTCTGCTCGACGCGGCCGCGCACCATGGCCAGCTTTCGGGCGATCGAGGCCGACGTCGGCAGAACCTCGAGAGCCATCTCATACCATTCGGCGGCATGGACGAAGTCCTCGCGCTCCGCGGCAAGGTCTCCCAGCATCTCGTTGGCGCTCGGATTGTTCGGAAATCGTTTGAGTACGGAGAGAAGCTGATCCTCCGCCTGCTTGTAGTCGCCCCGCATTCTCGCGAGATTCGCCTTGGCGAGTTCGGGATAGACGACGGCTTCGGCATCGGTCGCCGTCGCGCCGTCGATCGGCGCGCCGCACTCAGGGCAAGTCTTCGCGCCGGCGGGCACCACATTGAAGCATTTCGCGCACTTATTGCTTGCCGGTGCTGCCAAATCCCCCTTCTCCTCGCTCGGTTTCCTCGAGCGTATCAACCACAACCAGTTCCACGCGGGTGACGGGGCAGATAACAAGCTGCGCGATCCGGTCGCCCGCATTAAAGGTTACGACGTCTGCGCCGTGATTGATCAGAATGACCGCGACTTCGCCCCGGTAATCTGCGTCGATCGTGCCCGGCGTATTGACCATCGAGATGCCGTGCCGCAGGGCAAGTCCGCTTCGAGGCCGCACCTGCCCCTCGTAGCCCGGCGGAATCGCAAGCTTCAGGCCGGTCGGAATCAGTCTTCTCTCGTTTGGGTAAAGCGTAAAATCGTCGGCGCAGCGCAAGTCCATTCCAGCCGCATGCTCGGTTTGATACTGCGGCAAAACCGCGCCTTCGCCGATCGTGACCTGAACCTGAACCGGTTCGCCCATAAGTGGACAGTTTAGCGCTATATGCCGCTCGTTCCCCTTGAGTCTGCGGTAAACCGCCGGTCAAGCCCGGCAATCCTTCTAGCTTGGGTACATATTGCGATGTAGTGAGCAACGAACGTTCCCTGTAATGACTGGGAAGTTGTCAAAATTTAGGTTGGAGGCTCAAAGCTGCATTTGCTCTCCCCTTGGCAGCCGAGAGCCTTTTTCCATGCCCCTTAGAGTGAGGCGTAGACACTCACCAAGTTGCCATCCGGGTCCTCGACGATCGAGTAGCGCTGGCCCCAAAACGCATCCCACGGCTCCTTCACCGATTGGTAGCCGGCTTCCATGAGCCGCTGGTACGTGGCGTCGACGCTCGCCGGAGACCCGCAGTCGAAACCGAGTCCGATGGCGTTTCCCATCCGAAACTCGTAGCCGGGCAGAAACTGCTTCACAAGATCGACGGTGTCCCACATCAGGAAGATGCCCTCGCTCACTTCGCATTGGAAGTGGTCTTCCTTGGGGTCGAATGCCGGGACTTCGATGCCAAGCGTTGCATAGAATTCCAGTGAGCGCTTCAAGTCCGCACTAACGATTCCGATGGCGTGCATTTTCAAGGTTGTGGTCGCATTTTCCATAGCGTTTTAATGGTGGGAGGCGGTCGGTGACACAAGCCTGTCACCGACCTCTCGGAATTGGTTTTCAACTCCCTTCCCGCTCCTGGCAGGGGAGGATTCTCCGCTCCCAGCTAGATGATCCGCTCGACGGTCCAGAAGAGGGCAGTGGCCGCGATCAAGATTGAGGCGGGAACCGTGACAAGCGAGCGATAGCGCTCATGCGACCTGAACCAGCCGACAAGCGCGAACGCAGCGAGCACGACCGATAGCTGGCCAAGCTCAACGCCGGAGTTGAATCCGACCAGCGCCGTGAGAAAGTCTGCCTTAGCGAGTCCGGCATCCCGGAGCGCGCTTGCAAAGCCAAGGCCGTGAACGAGGCCGAACAAGAAAACGACACCGACCCGCCACCTGTGCATCTTGGCCGAGACCAGGTTCTCGACGGCGACGAAGACGATGGATGCCGCGATGATCGGTTCGACGATGCCGGCGGGCAGGCGAACGACCCCGTACAGAGAAAGAGCAAGCGTCAGCGAGTGGGCGACCGTAAAGGCGGTGATCTGCTTGAGCAGATCCTTCATTCGCGTGCTCAGGAGGAATAGCCCGAGTACGAAGAGGATGTGGTCCAAACCCTCCGGCACGATATGCAAGTAGCCCATCCTGATGTAGCGCGGGAGAACCACGTACCAGTCGGGACGCTGGGAATTTGGAATTTGGAATTTGGAGCTTGGAGTTTCGATGCTCGGCGATATCGATGCGACTAAGCCAGGGTGTGTTGGGATTTGGGTCGACGGAGTGTGGGGGAAGGTATCGAGGTGTTGAGGTATTGGGGTATGGGATTCGGCGTTGAGGCGTTGAGGCGTTGAGGCGCTGAGGGCTTCACTGGACCTGGCGTCTGGTGCGGAGTCAGGACTCCGAAGGTGCGTCTCGATCCTATTTTGATCATCACCCTTATAGCCCCCCCACTCGTGATGACGAGTTTCGGCGCTAGCACCAGTCTTGAGAACAGGTTTGGCGGGCCTGCTTGCCGCTTGATCGCTGGCGGCGCGCTTCTCGATGAGTCCCTCGGCGGCCGCGACTTGCTTGGCCGTCGGCAGCGTCAGCGGCATGCTCGCCGAACCCGGATCGACCGGCTCCGAGACCGGCTCCTCATAGGGGAACTCGGTGGTCAAGACCACTTCGCCGAGCGATTCCGGAAACCGGAACGAAGAAGCCTTTGAGCCCGCCGGCAACTTGCCCGTGATGATAACCGTCGCCATGACGGGGAGCCGCTGTTTCGGGGTAGCTGCCGCCAGTTTCAGGATGGCTTGGGGGCCCGGAAACGAGTACGAAGCCTCGCTCGCTCGCACCCCATCGCCCAACACGTCCATGTGCGCTACGAAACGCTTCTTCGCATCGTCGAGCTGCGCCTCCAGTGCTGCTTCCGGACCGTCTAGAAGGGCGTTCATCGGGGCGTCTGCGACTTCTTGCGGAGTGAGGTCCAGGCAATAGGCGAGCACGTCGAAGCGGACTTTTAGCTCGTAGCTCCCGTCCACGCCGATCTTCGCCCGCGCCGACGCAATGTTCGCAGGATGACGGGCCACCGCGAAAGTGGCCAGCACCGCGAGCATTAGGGTCAGGGATAGGCGCGCAGCGCCTGTAGCCGCTGCGGCAGCAGGGCAACTCGCGTCGCTGCCGCGACGGCTACAGCCCTTCGGGCTATGAGCTGCGGCAGCAGGGCAACTCGCGTCGCTGCCGCGACGGCTACAGCCCTTCGGGCTATGAGCTGCGGCAGCAGCGCAACTCGCGTCGCTGCCGCGACGGCTACAGCCCTTCGGGCTATGAGGCGATCCGAGCTTCATCACTTGCCCATTTCGTATAGGCCCCTGATCGCACCCTCAGGCAGATCGACGTCCCAGATCGTGAAGTCCCGGACTTCGCCCCCGAAACGGCGCTGCCGGTCCCAGGCGTCTAGCGGCATAACGCGCGCGGCAAGAGTGTCGTCCTCGAGTTCGACGGCTTCGTCAGCGATCTTCTCGCCGTTCTTAAAGACCCGGATCGTCGTTCCGTCGTAGGTCGCGGTGAGCATCTGCCACTTGCCAAGGTCGAGCGCGACGTTCGTCATCACGTCCCGGTTGCAGACCCAGAAGTTGAGGCCGCGGGCGAATTGGCAGAAGTATCTGCCAGTTCCCGTCCGGCCGTCTCGAGAATTGCCAAAACCCGCGATCAAGGTCCGGTCCTCCGGCCGTTTGTCGATCTTACAGAAGAAGTTCACCGTCCAGGTGTCATGCTTCTTGACCGGCAGGTTGTCAATGTTGGTAAAGGACTTGGTCGTACTCGGCTCGAATGAGGCTTGCGTGAGAACGGCCCCTCGCTCTGTAAGCTTGGTGTTTTGATTTGCCGGGTTACCTGCTTTCGATAAGTCCTTGACGCCTCGCACCGAAACGAACATCGCGGGCCCCATCATCTCCCGTAAGACGAGGTCGACAGTTCTTCGGTCAGGGGAAAGCTTGACTGACTGCACCACGGTGTGCTCGTCGAAGTGGTAGTTGAGCGGGTCCTCGGCCGAAGTTCGATCCACAGGTTCGGAAAACCTCAGTCGGACCAAGCCCATTGACTTAACGACCGATGCATCAACTAGCTTCGGAGGGGTGGTGTCGTTGACGTCGATCTTGACCGAAGTCACTTCGCCGACATGACCGGCACCGTCGACCTCGATTGCCTTGATCGTGGTGGGGTCGTTGATCATCAAGGGCTCGCGATACACCGGCGAGCTAGCCGTCGGCGTCGAGCCATCCAGGGTGTAGTGGAGTCCGCCGCCACGATAATAAAGGGGCGGGGCGATGGTCACTTCGGTCGCATCGTTGAACGATCCTCCAGCCGGCGAGATCGTCGGACCGCCTTCGACGACATGATCCTTCAAGTCGTCGAACAGGGGCGCTGCAGGTTGCGCTTGGTCATGGGTTCCCGACGCCACCGAGATAGCCATGACCTTGATAGCTGGATCGTTCGGCAGCTTGATCGAGGTGGCCCCAGCCGGAACATCGAACCCGATCTTGTACAGATAGCTGTACTCGTAGAAGGTGTTGCCCGAGGGGGTGTGATTGTGGTTTGCGAACCAAGCGACCTCGCCGCCCTTCACATAGCCCGGCGTAAGGCCAACCATCGCTCCGTAGTTCGTGAAGTTCGGGCCGGGATCGGTTGCCCAGAGGCGATTGTCCCACTGGCCAACGTAGCCGTTCCACGCGTTAACCGTGGCCTGGACTGACTTGGATCCGATCTTGAAGGTCGCCGATCGGTCGCCGCTCGCGGAGGCGGCGAGGATGTAGACGCGGAGCGCTGGACCGTCATCCTGACGGCGAGCCGTAGGCCGCCGAAGGACCCCGGATTTCACGTGGCGCGATCCGAGGTCCTTCGCTCCGAAGCTCGCGCGACTCGCTTCTCGCTTCAGGATGACGGATTGTGGCAATCCAATCGTCTGCCCTCTAGCCGTCACCGCATTCTTCATCCCATCCTTGGTCGGGCCGAGGAAGAAGTCGACTCCGTCGACCGTGAGCTTAGCCGGCAACTGTTCGGCGGACAGCGCCCGTTGGCCGTCGAACGAACCGTCGCCCGGCGCGAAGCGATTGGAGACCACATCGGCGTCGTAGGCCAACTTGACGGGCCTGGACACGGAACGGTCCGAGTAGGTACCGGAGGATTCGAGCTTGATCGCGAAGCTCTTGAGGCTGAAACCAGGAATGTCTGTGACGATCTCACCGCCTCGGAGACGAACCTTGTCGATTGGCCGCTCTTGTCCATCTACCTCGCGTGCCGAATCGATGCCGCTGAAGGCCTTGATGTGCACGCTATGGGCGGTCGAGCCGGTCAACTCGCGGAGCCGAACGATCACCTCGTCGGAATCCTCCGCCTTCTTAATCGCCTGGATCTCGACCTCCTTCGAGCTGGTCGACAGCAATGAAAAGCTCTTGCCGAGAGGGCCGGGATGGGACGGGACGAGGAATGCTCGAAGGGGCTGGTTCAGGCGCTTCGCCTGCCACGGCACGCCGGCCTTGCGCCAGTCGCCCTTGTGGGGGGCGATGACGAACGTGATGTCGTGGTGGCCGACGTCCTGGGTGCCCTGATCCTGGTATCCACCTCGAGTTCCTGGAGTGTAGACCATCGTCAGGCGGATCGTGTTGTCGTCAGGCTTGTCGGAGGCGTACTTCGACTCGTTCAGGATGCCGACGCCGTAGCTTCCGTCGGGCTTGTCGACGTCGAACCACTGGTGCTGGGGCACCTCGTACTTCTTGGGATCGTTGTTGCCACGGACGATCGCACCGAGCGCTATGTCGTAGGTGGCGTTCGGGTTGCCGTTCGCGAGCGGCACCGAGGCTTTGAGCGCGGTTTCCTTCGTTTGCCAGTCGATCTTGTTGCGGACGATCACTTCGTCGCCGCCGGCGGTGAGGCTGATGTCCTGGACGAAGCGGGAACCGTTGGTCTCTCGCTCGACCTCTATCGTCGATCGCACCGGTCCTCTTTCGATCACGCGGATCTTGGCCGGGCCGTGGACGTGGTCGTAAGGCGGCTTCTGTTGGTCCGCCCAGTCCATGTTCCAGGCCGGGAACTGGCGTGGATTCTCGTGCTGGAAGTCGAGGCGGACGGGCGCCTTGAGGACCTCGCGCTTGTTGACCTTGTCGTAAATCGAGGCGATGTCGCCATTGCGGTTGACTGTGACGCGCAGACCAGGGCTCTCAATTGCGTCTCCTTTGCCGCTCAGCGTGTTGGGGACGAAGATCTTGCCAACAGGCACGCCGTGGAAGGTCGAGAAACTGTTTGGCGGCACTTTCGCCGCGAAGATGACCCTGGTTGATCTGTCATCCCAGCTGACAATTTGCGTAGGAACTCTGTTGCCGAGCCCGTCTCGAATGTCCGTGTTTGGAACTGGTCCAGGCAGAACAGCTTCGACCAAGTCAGTCCGCGATACCGAAAGAGGATTGTAGACAACGATAGTCGGACCCATACCCCGTGTATCCATCGCCGAAGAGACCGCCCCGACGGCGTCGGTCTCGACAGCCGCGAACTGGTTCTGAGCCAGAAGCTCGTCGTTCCAGCAGAACTCGTACGCCTTCGGGATCGACGTCCCGGGAAGCATGTCGTGCATCTGCGAACCGAGCACCAGGTCCCACGCGTTGTAGATCCGCTCCGATGGATAGGCGGCCCGGCCAAGCCACGCCGCGGCGACGGAAGCCTCCTCCGCACCTTGGGCAAGTTGCTCGTTCTTGCGGTTCCAGCGCTTCATCATCGCCTGCGATGAGATCGAGCCTGCCGAGTGCTCGACGAGAAGCAGCTCGCCCTTGTAGTGGGGCAGCTTCGCTTTTTGCTCAGGGGTGAGGGACTTCACCATCTCGTCCGCATGCGAAGAGACGACCGTGATCGGGCCGTCGGACGTAATGCTCTTCTCGACCCAATTGACCGAGTCAGACGTCGGACCGCCGCCGGTGTCGCCGGTGCCGTAATACTTGTAGTCGACGAACGCGCCGGAGATCTTGCCCGTGTTCTCAATGCGGGCGAGCCAGCTTGTGTTCTTGCTCAGGTCCTCGTCGACCCGGCTGCCATAGCCGCCTGGATCGAGAGCAGCCACGATGCTCTTGCCGTCCGGTCCCTCCCAAGTGCCGACTTTGAACGGGATGCCGTTGGCCGAATTCCAGGTCAGCTTTTGAGTCGAAAAGCCCTTGATCCCGCAGTAGTTGAGAAGCGAGGGCAGGGCATACGGGAAGCCGAAGCAGTCCGGCAGCATGTACTCGTCACTCGCCACTCCGAACTCGCGGCGGAAGAAATGATTGCCGTAGAGCACGTGCCGGATGATCGATTCGCCGCTCGGGACGTTCGCGTCGTTCTCGTCGACTGACGATCCGCATGGGAACCACTTGCCCGCTTTTATGTACTCCTTCAACTTGGCGTACTCCTCCGGATAGTAGTCGCGCATGAACTCGTAGCGCCGGGAGCCGCTGAAGTTGAAGGTGTAGTTCGGATACTTTTCAATAAGGTCGAAATTGCGGTGCAGGGTATTCGCCACGAACTCCCGGATCACCTGCGGGTACGCCCAGCGCCATTGGGTGTCGAGGTGCGCGTAGGGCACGACGAACATCGTGTTGCCTTTGCCAAGGTCGCGCGGCCGGTGGTCGTTCGGATTGTTTCGCTTCGCGTTGTTCCTCGTTGCGTTCGCCTTCAGGCGGGCAGCGCCTGCTTTTGCCGCTGTGCTTGACTTATGGTCGACCGTTCGAGACGGCCCATCTGAAGATGGACTCCACCCTGCAAGTCCGGGCGATAGAGATAGGGCGACAAGCACCGTCGAAAGTGCGGTAAGGCGAATTGGGATGCGGCGGGAGATCATCTTAATTTGGAATTTGGAATTTGGAATTTGGAAATTGGACGGCGGCGACGCGAACTCCTCTCAATTACTACCCGTTTTTACGCCGCGTCCAGCATTCGTGAGCCTCGACGATTAACACAGGGACTCGGGAGACAGGGGGAACCTTTTGTCATTCCGAGCTTGCGAGGAATCCAAGTTGGTCAATCTTACGTCGCTTGAGATCCCTCGTTCCTCGGGATGACAAAGTGGCTTGCGAAGCTACAATAAGCACCGGTGACCGAGTTCGACGTGATTGTGGTGGGGGCGGGGCATGCCGGCATCGAGGCGGCTCTCGCATCAGCGCGCATGGGTCTGAGCACAGCCTGCGTCACCATGCGCCTCGATCGGATCGGCCACCTTCCGTGTAATTGCTCGATCGGCGGTCCAGCCAAGGGCCACATCGCCCGCGAGGTCGACGCCCTCGGTGGCCAGATGGGGGTCACGACCGACTACGCTCTGACCCACATCCGGCGCGTCGGGACGCGGAAGGGGCCTGCCGTTCAAACGGTCAGAGCCCACGTTTGCAAGTCGCTTTACCCTCGCCTCATGCGCGAAGTCATGGAGCGCGAGCCAAATCTGACGCTGATCGAAGGGAGTGTGGACAGGGTTCTGCGAGCGGGGCGCAGGGCTCAGGGGGTGATCCTCGGCGACGACAGCCAGGTCACGGCCAGAGCGGTCATCCTGACCACTGGCACTTTTCTCAACGGGCTCTGCCACGAAGGCATGAAGAAGACAGTCGCGGCGCGGCACGGCGACCGGGCCTCGATTGGGCTGTCCGGCTTTTTGCGCGAAATCGAGGTCAACATTCGCCGATTCAAGACGGGAACGACGCCGAGGATCCGCAAGAGCAGCATCGACTTTACCAAGACCCCGATCCTGGAAAGTGAGCCCGATGCCGGGCCGTTCAGCTTCCTCCACGACCACACTTTCGCGGGGCGGGAACTGCTCCCGTGCTGGCAGACACGAACGAGTGCGGCGACTCACGACCTTATACGAGAGCACCTCCACGAAAGCGCGATGTACGGCGGCCAGATCGAGGGAGTTGGCCCGCGATACTGCCCGAGCATCGAGGACAAAGTCGTCAAATTCTCGGAGAAGGAAAGCCATCCGATCTTCCTCGAGCAAGAAGAGTGGGACAGCGAATCGATTTACGTCCAGGGCGTCTCGACCAGCCTTCCGGCCGAGGTCCAACTCGCCTTCCTCAAAACGATTTCGGGCTTGGAAAGCGTGGAAATGCTGCGGCCCGGGTACGCCGTCGAATACGACATGGCCGATCCGCTCCAACTCACTCAGCACTTGATGAGCAAGCAACTCGACGGCCTTTTCCTCGCCGGCCAGCTCAATGGGACAAGTGGCTACGAAGAAGCCGCCGGCCAAGGAATCGTCGCGGGAATCAACGCCGCTCGATATGCGGCCAGGGAGGAACCGGTCGACTTTCCTCGCGATAACAGCTTCATCGGCGTGATGGTCGACGATCTCGTGACGAAGGGTGTCGAGGACCCCTATCGAATGCTGACCGCCCGAGCGGAGCACCGCCTCATTCTGAGACACGACAACGCGGATGCGCGACTCACTCCACTTGGGCGACGGGTCGGGCTCTGTTCCGAGTCGAGGTGGAAGCGGTTTGCCGACAAGCAGGAGCGGATCGAGCGAGGTCTAACCGGACTCAAGGAGACTTACCTCTACGCGGCCGATTCGCCGGCACTGGAAGCGATCGGCGAAGCGCCGATCGCGAACAAGATGTCACTCTTCGATCTCATGAAGCGGCCCGGCATGACCCTGGCAATTCTTCAGGAAATCCGTGGCGGCGACGTTCCTGCCCTCGCTTTGCCGGAGGCGCAGCTCTTGCCGAACTTCGTTCGACCGGCGACAGAAATGTTGCCGCCACAGGAACGAGAGATCCAGGAGCAGATCGAGCTTGCCGCGATGTACGACGGGTACATCCAGCGCCAGCAGCGGCTCGCCGACCAGACCCGCAAGCTGGACGAGTTTCGCATTCCGAAATCTTGGGATTGGCAGAACATGACGGGTCTGAGCTTCGAAAGCCGTGAGAAGCTTGGGCGGATTCGGCCGACAACGGTCGGCCAGGCTTCGCGAGTTCCTGGGGTGCGGCCGGCCGACATCGCCTTGCTGATCGGCCACCTGCGGGCGCGGCGAAAGGCAAATACCGGTTGTGTCGTGGGTTTATAACCCGCGATCCGATGGTTAGAAACCATCGCACCGCCGGGACGTACAACGTTCGGCCCAGGCAGGAGTCGTAGTATGCTCGCTCCAGATGGAGGCGCTTGGAAAGAGTTTGTACGTGTTCCTCGGCGCCGGTATCGGCGCGAACCTGCGCTACTGGCTCGGAGGTTGGATTCAGCACCGAACGAGCGTGTCCTTCCCCTGGAACACGATGATCGTGAACATCTCCGGCAGCCTCGCGATGGGAATCCTAATGGCCGTGCTCTTGAAGGGAGCCTTCAATCCGAATTGGAGGCTCTTCCTGGCGATCGGTGTGCTGGGCGGCTACACGACATTCTCGAGCTTCTCCTACGAGGTCATCAATCTGCTTCGCGAGAGCTCCTATTCCTATGCGGCCTGGTACATCCTGGGAAGCAATGTGGCGAGCATTGGGGGCTGCGCACTCGGGTTTGCAGGCATGCGCGCAATCACGGGAGTCTGAAGTGAAGATCGATGGACCGGCCAAGGCAATGGCGATTTACGTTGGAGATAGCGACCACTGGCATGGAAAGCCGCTCTCAACGGCAATCGTGGAACTTGCCAAGCAGGAGGGTCTGGCTGGGGCAACGGTTACCCACGGCCTCATGGGGTTCGGCGCTCACAGCCGCATCCATTCCGCCCAT
The DNA here is from genome assembly GCA_964576205.1 of uncultured Fimbriimonadaceae bacterium. Classification (GTDB taxonomy): domain Bacteria; phylum Armatimonadota; class Fimbriimonadia; order Fimbriimonadales; family Fimbriimonadaceae; genus JAEVZK01. The sequence goes on from CAZNUL010000023.1 coordinate 22,263, forward strand.
ATCCTTCGCCTCTCGGAGGACCTGCCCGTCGTGATCACGATCGTCGACAAGCCCGAGCGGATCGATGGATTCCTACCGAAGCTAGACAACATGATCGTCGAGGGCATGGTGATGACCTGGGACGTTCACGTCGAGATCTATCGGACTGGGTCCGCCGAGCCCAAGTAGGACGCGGGTGAGGATGAGGTCAAGGACCCGCGGTTCCAACGTAGATACTTTGCCCCGATGCTTCGCGTCAAGCCGCTTCACATCGCTCTCGGCATGACAAACTAGAGTTAGAATGCAGGCACCGCGATTTAGCGGGATCGTGCGGGTGACGAATTCGCGCGACGAGATCGATCTGGCCACTCAAGTCGGCATTGAGAAGAAGCGGGAGGGATACAGCCCGGAAGCATTAGTGCTCGCCGTCGACGAAGTGGTTCACAACTTGCCGCTCGCCCGCGCGATCGTAGTCTACGTGCAAAGCACCGTCAATCCCGAGAACGACGCTGCGTCCGAGATGCCTTTCTCCTGGTTCTCGGTCCTCGCCTCGGTGGGATTCGCTCTCTCGTGTTTCTGGCTTGTTCTCGTACTCTTCCGCCAGGTCGGGCCTTCGATGAGCGTCTGGGTCACCGCCCCGATCGTTCTCGGTCAAGCCCTTTTGCTTCGCCTCGGCCAGCGTGGCCTGCGGCTCGCGTTCATGTCCGTTTGCGACGGCCTCAACGACGCCAGCTATCCAACCAAGCTGCATCCGCTCAGGACGGCCGCGACGTCGGTGAGCACCCTCCGGCTCCGCAGATTGCGAGCCCTCGTGATCGAGACCGCGGATCGGATCATCGCCGGCGCCAAGGGCGTGGGTTTGATCGAGGAGCTTTCGGAAGTGAATTTGACGCCGAGGGCCGCTCGTTTCGTGGTTCGCCTTGCGACCGTGAATGCGGCGCTACGCGACTACCTTCCCCCGTACCAGTCTCGCTGGCTCGGCTATACGCTCGCGTTCGCCTTCGCCGTGACCGCCCTCATATGCATCGGCCGGGTCGGCGACCGATTGGCGGAGGGCTATCAGAACTACGCGATATGCGTAGCCTTTTGGATCGCCGGAGACCTCGGCGCCAATCCGCGCCGCCGCTTGCCGCCGCCGACCAATGTGCCGTGATACCGGGGACTCGGAGCTCCGGTGCTAGGCGCTACGACGCTTCCGCGAGCTCAGCAGCTTGGTCCGGTCCCGATACTTGTTCACAGTCCGCCGCGCGACATGGATGCCGCGCTTGGCCAGCATGTGGGAGATCGTCTCGTCGGACATCGGGTGATTCGGATTCTCGTGCTGAAGGATCTCTTCAATCATCTTCTGCACTCTCAGGGCCGGCTTGAAGAACACGTCGAAAGAAACGACTTCGCCGTTCGCGATCTGCACGAATTTGGCTTGGGTCGCCCGGCTGATCGTGCTCTCGTGAACGCCCAAGTCGCGCGCCATCTGAGATCGTGTCAGCGAGCGTAGGAACTCGTAGCTGCCGGTCGAGACGAAGCTGCCTTGATGCTGCGCCAAATATTCGCCAATCAGCTGAAGTGTCTTTCGGCGCTGCTTGATGCAGGTGATAAAGTCGCTCGCTCGATTCACGTAAGTCGTGATGTGGCGCTTCTCGTCCTTCGACGCACGAGCGTCGCCTTGCAGCTCCTTAAACCGCTTGCGATACTCATGCTCAATCGTGAAGGAAGTCGGATCGGCGCCGCGAACCTCAACCAGCCAGCCGGCTTCGGTACGGGTCAGGACGAGGTCGGGCGATACCCCGACGCTGCGGGTCCGGCGCGAATAGCCGGCCGTGTTGTCGAATCCTTCGCCTGGAAACGGCGTCAGGGCTAAAATCTCTTGGAAGGCGGCTTCGACGACTTCGGGCATCACCTTGAATCGCCGCATCAGCTTGGTCGTGCGGCGAGCGATGAACTCGTCCATGTACTTCTGAACGATGATCCGCGCCAGCTTCTCTTCGATCGTGTCCGCGCTGCGGAGCTGGAGGAGGAGGCACTGCTGAAGGTTAAAGGCGCCGACTCCCGCCGGCTCGCAAGTCTGAAGTTTTCGGATCACCAGCTCGGCGACCTCGATCGACGTACCGGTCTCGAGGGCGATCTCTTCGGCGGGAGTCGTCAAGTAGCCCTTCTCGTTGACGCATTCGATCGCGTAGTCGGCGATGCGATGTAGCTCTCGGGGCAGCCTGGATAACAGCTGGGCCCGGAGATGCTCCCATAAGGTGGTTCCGCTTGGGGCAAGCTCGACCCAGTCGACTTCGTCGTCCATGGAAATGCTGCGGCGGAACTCATGATCGTCGCTGCTCGCCCGCAGCTCCTGCGGGGCGATGTTCTTGAGGATCGTCTCCTCGCTCAGCGGCTCGTTATCGTCCTGAAGGCGCTCGAGCGCGGGATTTTCGTTCAGTTCAGCCTCGATCGCTTGCTCTAACTCGGCTTGAGTGAGCTGAAGAATCTGGCTGCTCAGGACCACTCGCGGATCGACGCGAAGCCCGACGCTGGTTTCAAGGCGCTGTGACAAACTCATTCCTGCACGCAACTCCGTTTCCCGTAGCCGCCGGGATTCCGTTCCCGGCCCACGTTGCAATCATCGGCGGGATCGGCTCAGGTTCTAACTGGCAAACGTGCGCGGAAGCCATAACGAGGATGTCGTTCTTGAACCTTCCCCACGGGAGGCGAAACGACTTGAAATCGGTAAACGAACACCGGTCAGCGGCCCTCCCAATCCTGGTAGACTCACCCAGTCACTGTTCGCGATACCGCTTTCTTCGCTCCGCAAGCTAAGCCACAAGGCCACTTTCGTTTCGAGTCCGCGCTTTCCCGACCTGTTGCGAAACGCGGGACCGATCCCGCAAAAGGAGGCCTTCATGGCAACAAAAACACTTTACGTAGGCAATCTGCCTTATAGCGTTAGCGAGAGCGATCTGCAGGCTCATTTCAGCGCCTATGGATCGAGCAATGCCCGAATCATCGAGGGACGCGGTTTCGGCTTCGTCGATATCGATGCCGATCAGCTCGAGGCAGCCGTAGCCGACAAGAATCAGAAGGATTTTGGCGGACGCACCATTACCGTTAACGAAGCCCAGCCCAAGGGCAGCGGCGGCGGCGGCGGTCGTTCCGGCGGCTACGGCGGCGGCGGCGGTGGCCGTTCGGGTGGCGGCGGCTACGGCGGAGGCGGCGGTGGCCGCTCTGGCGGTGGCGGCGGCGGTCGCGGCAATCGCTGGTAAACCTTTTCAGTCTCTAGCCGGTCTCTAAGACCGGCTAGCCTATTCAAAGCCGACTCATCCCGAGGCGCGAGGGTAACCTCCCGCCATGCCCAAACGACCCATCAAGGCCGAGGATTTGTTGCGCATCGTCTTCGTCGGAGACCCTCAAATCAGCCCCGACGGAGACAAGATCCTCTTCACCCGCAAGCACATCAACGAGAAGAACAAGTACATCACGAACCTCTACTCGGCCGACATGGAGGGAAATGTCACCCAGTGGACGCAGGGCGAAAACGGGGCGGGAAGCGGACGGTGGTCTCCAGATGGGCACACCATCGCCTTCGTCAGCGGACGCGACAAGCCGGCATCACAGATCTATCTGATCTCGACAGGAGGAGGCGAGGCCCGTAAGCTAACGGACCTACCCGAGGGTTCGATCGGCGAGATCAAGTGGTCGCCCGACGGCTCCAAGCTCGCCTTTACATTTCGCGAGACTGAGGCCGGCCGCACCGAGAAAGCGAAGAAGGAGCGCGAGGAGAAGGGCTTTAGCACGCCTCCGTGGGAGATCGACTCGGTCTGGTACCGGCTGGACGGCGACGGCTACTTCGCGAACCAGCGTCACGAAGTGATCGTCTTCGACGTCGCTTCGCAGAAGAAGCTCTTCAACTACCATGCCGCGCCGGACGGGAATTACACCTTCGACTGGAATCCGAATTCGAAGGAACTTGCTGTCATCCATACCGCTTCGAAGCGGCCCTTCGTCGATCCGCCAAACGCCCAAATCTACCGCGTCGACCTGGAGGGGCATGCCTGGAAGCTCAAGGGGCTTCCGAAAGGCGATAAGGGTGAGCCGCGGTGGTCTCCCGACGGTAAATGCATCGCCTACGCCGGCGACGTTGACGAGAAGGACCCTTGGGGCACCCGCAATACAAAGATCTACGTGGTGAGCGCGGACGGAGGCGAGCCGCGCGACCTTACTGGCCACGAAGACCTCGACATGGCCACGGCGACTTTGAGCGACACCAAGGAAGCCGGTTTCGGCGCGGTTCTTACTTGGGCGCCGGATTCGAAAGGCATTTATGTGCAGGTCGGGACTAACGGCGAGACCCAGGTCGGCTATGTCGATGCCAAGAAGGGCGGTACCAAGCTTCTGACCGAGGGACATCACGCGATCTCGATGGGCAACGTGTCTCGCGATGGCCGGCGGATCGCGGCGGTCTGGGGAACGACGATGAAGATTCCCGAGGCTGCGGTGATCGAATCCGAGCTTGTCACCGGCCGCCTCGTGCCCAGAGTTTTGACCGGATTTAACCAGGCCTTCCACGAGGAGATCAAGCTGAGCGAGCCGGAAGAGGTTTGGCTGGATTCGACGGACGGCGTCAAGGTTCATACCTGGGTCATGAAGCCGGCGGGCTACAAAGAGCCGAAGCGGTATCCGGCGGTTCTCGAGATTCACGGCGGACCGCACGCGCAGTACGGCTGGGCATTCTTCCACGAATTTCAGCTCTTAGCCGCGGAGGGGCTTGTCGTGGTCTACTCGAACCCTCGCGGCTCGAAGGGATACGGCGAGGCCCATTGCGCGGCGATCCGCGGTGATTGGGGCAACAAGGATTGGGACGACGTCCAGGCCGTAACCCGCTGGATGCAGCATCAGCCCTATATCCACCCCGGCCAGATGGGGGTGATGGGCGGTTCGTACGGCGGCTACATGACCAACTGGGTCATCGGCCACACCCATGACTTCAAGGCCGCCATAACCGACCGCTGCGTTTCAAATATGGTCTCGATGGCCGGCAACAGCGACTTCCCGTTCAACAAGGACGGCTACTTCAAGGGTGTTGCCTGGGGCGATCTAGACAAGATCAAGGAGCTCTGGAAGCAGTCGCCGCTCGCCTTCTTCGAGACTGTAAAGACGCCGACGCTGATCATCCACAGCGAAGGCGATCTGCGCTGCAACATCGAGCAGTCGGAGCAGGTGTTTACGGCGCTTCAGCAACAAGGCGTGGAGTCGCGCTTTGTGCGGTATCCGCCCAACACTTCGCATGGGATGTCGCGCAACGGCCCTCCCGATCTGCGTCTTCACCGGCTGGGCGAGATCACGAAGTGGTGGGACAAGCATCTGAAGTAAGGATGCGTGCGCAGGCGCCGTATGAGTAGACAACAGTCTGCATTTAGTTGTATAGTTGTGCTCGGAGGAAAGATTCAGTGAATTTTCAAGACTATATTATCGAGGCGATCCAGAAGGCGATCGACGAGGTGTTCCGGTACGCCAAGGCAGTGCCCGCCGACAAGTTGGAGTGGAAGCCGCTTGACACCGGGCGATCGGTGCTGGACCAGGTCCAAGAGATTTCGCAGGCGCCGGACTACGTCACCGGGATGATTGGGGGAACGCCGCAGGGCGAGGCGCCCGGGCAGGACAACTGGGAGAAGCTTGTCGCGGAGAGGCAGGCGTGGACGACGATCGAGGCCTGCGAGCGCGAATCGAAGAAGCGGCTTGACGGCTTGTTTGCCGCGATCCGGAATACGTCGGAGGAGGACCTGTCGAAAACCGTTTGGTTGCCCTACGACGGCGGCCGGGACTTCACCTGGCGCGAGATCATGGAGTACCCGCGCTGGAACGCGACCTACCACGCGGGCTGCATCGCCTACATCCAGCTTCTGTACGGCGACAAGGAAATGCACTAACCGGGCGAGAGGATTGGAGTGATGGAGTAATGGAGTGATGGAAGTACGGGATCACTACTCCAGTTCTCCGTCACTCCCGTTCTCCCTCGGTCCACATGCCACAATCCACACACCACATCTACCTGCCCGGGTGGTGGAACGGTAGACACAGGGGACTTAAAATCCCTTGCCCTTACAGGCGTGTGGGTTCGAATCCCACCCCGGGCACCAGGAATTTGAACCCACTACCGCCGCCAGCCTCTCATGCGCTGGGCTGGCACTAAAAGCGGAGTTCTAGGGGGATAACCGCCTTGATCACGATGCTCGTCCGGAAACTCTCGGCGTTGGGGTCGCCGACGATTAGGTAGTACTCGTTGCCGCGGTTTCCGGTTCGGCGATAGGCCACGTAGAAGTTCGTGCTGCTACCGTGCCGCACGGCGCGGCCGCTTACGGAATCGCTCGCGTTGATATCGTAGTTGGCGCTGACGATCGTCTGCTCGTCGATTCCTCCATGCTGCACGCGCTGGTAGCTGGCGGCCAGTTGAACGTGCTGCCATGGCCGGTACAACACCGACGGCAGGATGCTGCTGTAAGACTCGCCCGCGATCCTCCCTCCGACTAACGTGACGGAGGCATTTCGGTTGAGGTCGTTGCGGCTTCGGGTCAGCGTCACCATGGCATATCGATCCTTAAAGCCCTCGAATTCCTGATAGTAGGCCGACGCGGAGATCTGCTCGCCGTCCTTGAACGAGAGGGACCCGCTCGCATTTACCGCCCGGCGGTAAAGCGTGTGCTCGAACGTCCTCAGGTCGTTGAAGCCAAACCCAGCGCCTACCTCGACGACCTTGCCCCAATGGGTGGGATGGGAAAAATCTAGAATATCCAGGAAACCCTTGAGGTCCCGTTCTGGTGCAAATCCCAGGCGAGGAAGAAACTTGGGGCTGATTTCGACATATTCGAAGTCGTTGTTGGCCCCGCCCGCGATGTACACGAATCCCGTGTTGTAGCGGTGCCCGGTTCCCTCTGTTGTGTCCTGGGTCGTCATGTGCTGGCCGAAGAATGTGAAGGCGCCGATTTGGTGATCGAAATCGACGAAAGTCCCCTTGTTGCTCCCGGTTGGAGTCTCGGCGTCGGTGAAGCTAAATCCGGCGTCGGTTTTCGGCGTGAAGTTGTACTGGACCGATCCAACCAGATTGTTCTGCCGGCCGAAGCTGACGGTGTCCAGCAGACCGACCCGTGAATTCTCGTTGAACTTGCCGTAGACCTTGCCGCCGACATCGAACTCCGATATCCGCTGACTCACGAAGAGCGGTGCGTCGGACGAGGTCAAGAAGTAGTTGGTGCCTTCAAGGAAGAAGGGCCGGCTCTCCGCGGCAAGCCTTTCGAAATAGCTGAAATCAATCGAGAGGATCTGCTTCTCGATGTTGCGAAAGTCGGGGTTGACACTGCCGATCAGATCGAGCTCGCTTGTAATTGGCGCCTTTAGGTCCAACCCAGCATTGGCGATACTGCCACCGGCGCCGCCTCCGCCGTACAAGTACGGGAGAAGTTTCATCGTCCTGCGAACCTCCGGCCGAGGCACCTGGACTTGCTTCCAAGCGCCAAGGTTCGTCCACTTGCCGGAGGAAATGTCGTCAAGAAAATACGTCCTGTTGGTGCGTTGAATGGTTCTGGAGAAAGAGATCCGGAGGTCGCGGATACCGGGTGGAGGGAGCCGTAGGATCGCCCACGGGATGCGCGCCTCGGCTTCCCAGCCATCCTTCGTGATGCGCGCCTTGGCTTGGAAGTCGCCAAGCCACTCCCGCTTGGCGGCTCGGCCGCCTGCGATCCTCACATTGGTTGCGCCTCTCGGATTAATCTGGAATTGGTTGGTATCGCTCAGGGTTGAGAACGGATCGATGAGCAAGGAAGCGTAGTCGTCGCCCTGAAGGTTGACGTTGCTGCGGAACTCCGTCGCGTGAATGAGATTCGGCTCCGGATCATGGAGCTTCATCGCGACATAAATGAACTGCCGGTCGTATGCCAGCCAGTACTGGGCGCCGAATGAGTCGGGCGCGCCCGTATCCCGGTCGAATCCTCCGGTTGCCGAAGGGACGCCGCTCCACTCCTCGTCCGAAATAACCCCGTCGATAACCGGGGGCTTATCGAGGAGTTTTCCGGCGAAAGTGTGTTGTTGAGCCAGCGCCAGACTGCAAAGCACCAAGGCAGCAAATGAAACGAAAAGACGCACCGCTACTAATGTAGCAAGCTTGGGGTCGGCGCGCCCGCGCCGGGCGGCGTTGCGGCCTTACGGCCTTGAGGCGTTAAGGCCTTGAGGTATTGAGGTATTGGGGTGTCGCGGTCTTGCGGCGTTGCGGCCTTACGGCCTTGAGGCGTTAAGGCCCTGAGGTATTGGGGTATTGGGGTGCTGGGGTGTTGAGGAGATGCGGGATGTCGGATGTGGGATGTCCAGGCTCAAGTTTCGTCATCACTGGGTTGGGGGGGCTATATAGTGATGACGAAAACTTCGGTGTCGAACCCACCGCCACCCTCCTGGCCACTCCCTCAACCGGCGCGCCCGCCGGAGATCAAACCTCGTGTTTGTACCGGCTGGTGGCGGTGGCAAAGCCAAGGCGCTGGTTTATACTGCATGGGCTGGGCTCTTGCAAGCGAGCCCAAGATGTGCTTTTATGACCGACGATCCCAAACCCCTGTCCCCAGACGACGACGCCAGTTCCGACAGTAAGCAAGTGCCAAAAAAGTCAGGGCTGAGCCGGCGACGGTTCATCGCCTCCGCGGCGGGAACCGCAGCGACCGCCCTGATCGGCCTGCCGGAGGCAGCCGGCGCGGCTCAAGGAAGTGTGCAGCGCCAATACCGGATCCACCCGGCGATCGGCGTCGCACGCGTCGGCAACGCGGACCCGAGCTCGTACTTCATCGGTCCGGAAGCTCCGGGTTTCGGCCCGCTCGGCGACGCCCCCGGCACTTCGCCCGTTCCCAAGAAAGTCAATGGTCAAGTAAAGCCTCAAGCAGCCCGCTTCCGCATCTTCGAGTACCAGATGGATTCCAGCGGATTGTGGCAACCGGTGGGTGAGGTCAACCTCAATTCCGCCAATGTGGTCAGCATCAATTGGGCGGTTCACCTTGCCAACAAGAAGGCCTCGTTTAACCAGTTCGGCGGACCCGCGGGAGAATCGACGCCGCCTCTTCCCCTGCGCAACGGCAGCGTTACCAGTAATCGGCAACAGCTGCTCGAGATCGATTTCGGGGCAAGACAGATTTCCGGGCCGGGCGCCGCGCCGGTGATCTTTCAGCCAAGCGGCGCCGCAGGAGAAACCTATCCAAAGAAGCCTGACGGGGTCACTCCCGTCATTAACTATCTGGGGCAGCTTCGGACTGATTCCTACGGACGCCTCATCGTCATCGGCGGTAAGGGGCAGGCCGGCTACAACACGGCAACCATGCCCGCCCTGACGACCTATGCCAATAACGACAACTGGTTCGACGACATTTCCGATGGACCCGTAACCGCCCAAATCACGATTCAGACGGCACCCGGCGTCTACACGACGTTTTCGGCGCTCGGGGCCTGGGTTCTCGTGGCGCCCCCGGATTTTGCTCCGCCGGTGAGTAACGCCGTGTCGATGTACGATCTCCTCTACGATCTCGCCGTTCGCAAGATCCCGGTCCCGACCAATAACGGCCTCTTCGCCGCCGGCGGTCCGCTAGCGAGGCTGACCCAGCTCCAAAACACGTACGCCCAGGGGCAGCCAGTTGAATTTCCCGGGATCATGCCCGACTTCGATTCCGAGGTTCATCCGATCCTTCTCAACGGATACAACTACTATTTCGTCGACAATGCGGTGCCGGTTAAGCATTCCAGCTTGATCGATCCGACCTTGGGCAACACGAGTCCGGCCTACAATTCGAACCGGCAATTCGTTTTGGGATATATGCGACCTCCCGTGGGCATCACGGGCCCCTCGGGGAAGAAGACGATGCCCCACATCCTCGGGGACGATCCATACAATTCGCACGCCGATCAAAGCATCCAGAATTTGGTGTTGACTCACACCCAATACGGGATGCTGACGAATTGGGCCACTGGCGCCTTCGTCGGCGCTGGGAACGGCCCCGCGCCAACCAGCGCCATCACGCCGTGGGGACTGGACCGGGCAGCGCTGGAGAACTGCGTCGGCGGCGCCTTTTTCCCGGGTATCGAGGCAAGTTGGCAGATTCGAGGCCCGGGACTCTACCTTGAGCCCTTCCGAATCAATCTTAATGCGAACAGCCAGTATTACGGAGAGTCGGGGACGATCCAACCCGGCCATTTCTCTCGCCAAATGGCGGTGCCTTGGCACGCGGACTTTAACGATTGCCGCAATGAGAGCACGAACAGTTGGTGGCCGGGGCAGCGGCCGCAGAGCGTCTATGTGCAGTCAAGCCAGACGAGGATCGACTGGGCGCGGCCAGATTCGAAATTCGCAAGCGGCGGGCAAACGTCGAGCCACCTCGACATGCTGAACAATTGGTACAAGTTCGGATTCGTCGCCTTGTCCCCGGACGGAACGGCCTTCATCGAGACCGAGCGTAACTCGGGCATCGGGTGAGCGCCGAACTAGACGTGGTCGTGCTTGGAGGCGGCCCGGCGGGTCTGCAGACGGCTGGGCTGCTGGCTCGTCTCGGCCGGACCGTCGCGGTTCTAGATCGCCCTCGAAAGGAAGGGCCGCGCGTTGGGGAAACGGTCGGACCGGAAGTTCGCCAACTTTTAGCCGAGAACGGCTTCGAGGGTGGCTACGACAAGGTCCCGTCCTTGCCTTTCGTGGGCTCGCGGATGACTTGGGGCTCCGCCGAGCCGTTCGAGCGCCCCGGAATATTGAACCCCCTGGGTGAGGGCAAGCACTTAGATCGGGCCGCGTTTGATGACTGGCTTAAGAACTGTGCGATTGATTGTGGCGCGACCGTTCACACGGTTTCGGACCGGCTGGGTGTCGAGCCGTCGCCCTCAGGCTGGGAGATCGTGGCCGGCTCCGAGCACATGAACTGCCGTTACCTCGTGGAAGCTCGCGGCCGGTCGGCAACCGGTCTCGTTCGGGGAAGAACGTGGATCGCCTTCGATCGCCTGATCGGTGTCGTCGGTTGGCTGGATCAAACGGCGTCCGATGATCCGGACCTCTTGATCGAGGCCGTTCCGCAGGGCTGGTGGTACAGCGCGAACCTGCCGGAGTCGGGTCTCGTCGCGACGCTCATGACCGATGCCGACCTCATCCACGGCTCCGGCTTGGAAGGCTTGACGAGTTCGTGGCAATCGGCCCTAACGGATGCGCCGCTGACTAGGCAGCGGCTTGACGCCGCAACCCTGGCAAGAGGTCTCGAAGTGAAACGGGCCGACAGCGGATACTCGGTTCCCGATCGAGGCTCAAACTGGCGGGCGGTCGGGGACGCGGCGGCGGCATGGGACCCGCTCGCCGGCAGCGGTATCGCGAATGCGATCCGTTCGGCCACGATAGCCGCTCACGACATCGATTTGATCTTGAACAGTTCCGCGCGCGCCCTCGAGGCGCCGAGCGCGCCTCCCCATCACTACCTCGACGAACGAGCCCGCTACTATGCGATGGAAACCCGTTGGCCGGATTCGTTGTTCTGGATGCGCCGCCGCCCGTTCGACGAGCGGCTCCTCGAGATCTTCCTTCATCCGGAAGCGCGGCTGCGTGCGATCATGGGCGGGGGAACCCCTACCATCCTTGCCGAGGCCGAATCCGTCTTGCCGCCGCGAGCGATCAGGGCTTTGCTTGGACGGCTCCAGGAACCGGCTCCCGCTCATTTAGCGATGGAGTTCTTGAGGGCAGAGACCGGGCGGCTGGACGATCGCAGGCTGCTCGCCGGTGTGCAGATGTTAATCCGCGCGGGCGCGATTGAAATGGGTTCCGATTAGCAGTGCTTCGGGCCGGCGCGCGTCTCACGCGTTCCCAAGCTACCATTAGGAGCATGACCGCCGAGATCGTATCCGTAGGCACTGAGCTCCTGCTCGGGCAGATAGTGGATACGCACGCGGCGACGATGTCGCGGATTCTTGCCGACTGCGGGATTTCGTGTGTGCGGCGGCAGACGGTCGGAGACAACCTCGATCGAATTGTTTCCGTTTTTAGGGAGTCGCTTGTCAGGGCCGATCTTGTCGTCGCGATCGGAGGTCTTGGCCCAACCGTGGACGATCTCACGCGGGACGCCATCGCGATTGCCCTAGGCGACGATTTAGAGCGAGTTTCGGAGTACGAGGAAAAGCTGCGGAAGCTTCTTGCCTATCGGCGGCTGCCCTGGAACGACTCGATCCCTCGCCAGGCTGACAGGCCGGCCTCGGGCCGCTTCATCGACAATCCCAATGGCAGCGCGCCTGGTCTGATCTGCGAGAAGAACGGCAAAACGGTGATCGCGCTACCGGGGCCCAAGGGCGAATTTTGCCCAATGGCGGAGGGGCCGGTTCGAGAATATCTCGAGACTCGACAAGGCGGTCAGGTCATCCACTCGCGAATCTTGCGCGTCTGTGGAATGGGCGAAAGCCAGGTCGAAGCTCTGATCAGGCCGCTCATGGACGGCGAGAACCCGACGGTCGCCCCCTACGCTCACCCCGGCGAAGTACACCTGAGGCTCACGGCTCGCGCCGCAACCCGGGACGAAGCGAATCGGATCATCGAGCCGGTCCATCGTCAGATCGCCGAAATTCTTGGCCAGGCCCTGTTCGGCGCCGATGCGACGACCCTCGAGGAGACCGTGATCGGGCTTCTCAGAGAGGAGAATGCAACGGTCTCGGTCGCCGAAAGCATGACCGGCGGCGGAATCGGAGAGCGGCTGACCGGCGTCCCCGGCGCCTCCGACGTCTTCGCCGGCGGGGTCATCGTGTACCGGCCCGAGTCAAAGGTTGAGTTGCTCGGGATCTCTTCAGCTTTGCTCGCCGAGAACGGCCCCGTCTCCGAAAAAACCGCGGAAGCGATGGCTACGGCGGTTCGTGAGCGGCTGGGGACCACCTACGGCCTATCGATTACGGGCAACGCCGGACCCACGAGCGACGTCGACGGCAAGCCGGTCGGCCTTGTCTTCATCGCCGTTTGTGGCCCCGATCGATGCATCGCGGAGGAAGTCCGGTTTCGGGGCGAGCGCGCCGAGGTTCGGCGGAGGGCGACCCAAGCGGCCCTGGTCGCCCTGCGTCGTGAGCTGTTGCGAGTTCAAGGATAAGGAACCTGGACAAGTAAACTGCCTCCATGCTCAAGGCGGTGATCTTCGATTTCGATGGCTTGATCCTCGAAACCGAAACGCCCGAAGTCCAATCCTGGGAAGAGGTTTTCCGCCACTTTGGAGCTGAATATCCCGAGTGGTTCTGGAGGTTCACGCTGGGACGAGGCGCTGAGCAGATCGTAAGCGAGCCGTACGACCTCCTGGTCGAGCAGGGAGTGACGGCCAGCCGCGATGAGGTCTTAACCATGCGCAAGCAATCTCTTGCCAGGATGTTGGACGAGTTAGAGATCATGCCGGGAGTCGTCGACCGGATTCGCCAGGCCAAGTCGTTGGATCTGAGGTTGGGCGTGGCCAGCAGCTCGAAACACGCCTGGGTCGACGGACACCTGGATCGCATTGGTCTTCTGCCCGACTTCGATGCGATCGTGTGCGCGGACGACGTCGCCCGGGCAAAGCCGTTTCCCGACCTTTATCTTCTATGTTGCGACCGGCTCGGTGTTTCCCCATCCGAGGCGGTGGCATTCGAGGACTCGGTGAATGGAGCGAAGGCGGCCCGCGAAGCGGGCCTAAGCGTCGTCGCCGTCCCGACTCCCCTTACCCGCCCGGAAGAGTTGGAGGCGGACTTGATCGTAGGCTCGCTCGAGCAGGTCGATTTAGCCGAGCTGCCTTTTCACGCGGCGACCCCCGGACTAGATCGCAGCCGGTGACTCGATTCAAGACTGCCCCAGAGCGTCCGCGATCATTCGATGGAAGTGGTGGACCGCGCCCTCGCGGGCGACGGAAAAGCGGCCACGATCGTAAAACCGCGACTTGACGCCCTTCTGGACGCCCTCGACGACGACCTCGTCCTCGCGCTCGACTCGATCCAGCTCCGCGCCTGCGCCCACGTTCATTTTGCTCGGATCGAGCACATAGCAACGGAAGCACACCCGGGTCATTTCGTGACTTTGAGGCTTCAACACGTTGACGGAAAGCCCCCACGGATAGAAGTTCAACATCAGATTCGGAAACATCCAGTAGTAGTAGGCGCTGATCTTGCGTCCCGTGTCCGGCGAATCTTTAGGCAGATCGAAGATTCCCTCCGAGCCCTTGCTGGTTGCGATCTGGAGCGCGCCGTGGGGCAACAGCTCGATCGTGTAGTCGCCGTAGTCGAGGGCTTCGTTGAGAGCCGCGTGGATGAACGGGATGTGGAAACCCTCGAGATAGTTGTCGCAATAAAGCGCCCAGTTCGCCTTGACGAGGTAGTCGCGCGAATGCTCGGGCGAAAGCCTCAGCTCATGAACCGGAAACCAGCTCAGGCGCTCCTCGATCGGCCGCAGATACTGATCGAGCGGACCCTGCGGCGCGAGATTGAGAAAAAGGAAGGGGCCCCAGGTATCGAAGTCGATCCTCGGCAGGTGGTCGCGGTCGGAGGGGAAGTGGCAGACCCCTTCGAATTCGGGCATCGATTGAAACCGGCCATCAAGCCCAAAGCGTCGTCCGTGATACCGGCATCGTAGAAATCGCTCGTTCCCGGGATTCTCGGCAACCAGCATGCCTCGATGGGTGCAGACGTTACTGAGCACGTGGAGTTTGTCCTGGGTGTCTCTCGTCACGACGACCGGTTCGTCCAGGCACGCTTCGAGGAGCGTCTGAGGCCACACCGCCCCCGGGACCTTGACGGCGTCGAGATCGCCGATCCATTGCCAGCTCCTGGAGAAGATCCTATCTTTGCTCAGCTCGAAGTAGGCCGGATCTTTGTAGAAAGCCGATGGCAGCGTGCTCGCCTGCTCGAGCCGAGGATCGACCGTGAGGTTTTCGACTGACGACTTTGAATCGCGGCTGGCGTCCATGACCTATGTGACCGATACGACCCCGTAGATCCGCATTTCGGTACTAGGGCGTTGAGGCGTTGGGGCGTTGAGGCGTTGCGTAGCTAGTCTGTGGCGAGCGCTCGGCCAGCGGTTACTTGAGCACGTGAGGCAGGTGGTTGCCGATGACGTCGATTGCGAGCATCAGCACCATAAAGCCGACTCCGAGGTAAAGCGTGATC
This sequence comes from uncultured Fimbriimonadaceae bacterium, assembly GCA_964576205.1. Classification (GTDB taxonomy): domain Bacteria; phylum Armatimonadota; class Fimbriimonadia; order Fimbriimonadales; family Fimbriimonadaceae; genus JAEVZK01. Next base: position 37,371 of record CAZNUL010000023.1, read on the forward strand.
TTGGACATCTGATCGTCGAAGCTCGATTTACCCTTAAAGGTCGTGCGCACAGACCCGCTCCCGCCCGACATGGCGTCGCCCTTGCCCGTGGCGAAGACCAAAAGGGCAAATACGATGGCCACGGCGATTCCGAGGCCCATGGAGATGTTGTAGAAGACCTGCACGGAATCAAGATAATACCAGCTTGAACCGCCAGGCCAGTCGGGACATGGCTCCTATGGACCGATGTTGAGATACCGGCTTAAGGGAATGTGGAAGATCCATCCAATTAGATAGATCAGCGCGACCATAGATGCGCTGCCCGCGATCACATGGAGCATCCCGCTGTGAGCGATCCGCATCATGAAGCCGGAAGAACCCGAATCGGATGCCGCGTACTTGTCCAGCAGTTCTCGACCGGACCGGATCCCCATCGCCAGCTGCTTCTCGGTCGGCTTCTTGGTGGTCACGTAATACTGCATCGCATTACCGAGAGGCTTCCAGAAGATCAGGGTAACGACGCCGGCGACCAAATAGTTCAGCTCCGGCAGGTCCTTGAACGACAGGAAACCGGAACCCCCGAGGCCCATGAACAGGGTCGCGCCAACCGCCAGATTCGTGCCGCACCGCGGGTGAACCCTCGGCATCCGCTTGACAATCGACGGAATCAGCTCTTCGCCGCGCTCGATCGCGTGAACGACTTTGTGCTCGGCCGCGTGGATGCCGCTGAGGGGGATCGCGCGCATCGCGATCAGGAAGATAGCGAACATCGAAACGCCCTGGATCGCGGTGGCCAATCCGGTCGACAGCCCCGCCCGGAGAAGCCAATCCGAGAGGAGGGTCGACAGGACCGAGGCTACCGTGAGTAGGGTGAACAGGATCATGCCCGTCGTCATTAACGCGAAATGGCCGACGCCGGCGCCGATCGAGCCGGTCGTGAGGTAGACGCCGAAGGGCGTCGCCATGCCACCAACCATCGGCGGACGCGGAGGGACAAATCGCTTTGGATATAAGTCCGAGGGAGTCAGGATTCCGAGTACGCGGCCGGAAGCATCGATCACGACGAGGGCCGACGCGCCTTGGCCTTCGAACAGGCGCAGCGCCTCCGCGCCCGTAATCGATCGGGGAGCCGTCAACGCAGATTGCGCGACCGTCTCGACCGCTTCCGACAGGTCCTTTCCAGCCGCGAGCGCTTTGGAAAGTGATGTCTCGGTGATGACGCCGGATAGGAATCCGTCTTGCGTCACGGGAACGAGGCCGCAGCCGTTCTCCCGCAGCTTGCGAGCCGCAAGCGACAAGGAATCCTGAGGATCGACGGTGAACGTCGGCCTCATGAGCATTCCAATCGGTTGGGCAAGCGGATCCATTAGCCAAGGGCAGACACGCAAATCTCGTGCCTACTAAGACTTCATTCAACCGCGAATCGAATCGATGAGCGGTTTCTCAGATTGTCCATTGTACTTACGATCCGAGCACCCAATATTTGACGCGGCATCGGTCTCGAGGTCAGTTGCCTTCCATCGTCGACGACGCATGGTTCTTCGATCAAGATGTTGGCCCTGAATTAGGCAGCCGCCTTTTGTTCAGATGGACGGTGATCCCGATTTCGGTCTGTTTTGGACCGGATTTGGAGACTTCGATCATGACCATGGAACCGTCCTTCAGGCTGCCCGTGACCGCCATCACCGACGGCGTCAGACTATCGGCATGGCCGCCGGCCAGCTTGCGTTTGTAGAATTCGGCGACCAACTTAACGTCGTCGGCGGCGGTGCGATCGCTATAAACCGTCCGATCTTTTAGGGTTTCCATCACGTTCGAGGACGTCCCCTTCTCGATGCTGCCAGGATAGAACGGCATGCCCAGGTCAGCCTCGGTCACCGGCTTCTTGGTCTGGACCGTTGCCGAGGTCACGCTCGGACGTGCGACCACTTCCGGCTGAGACTTGCATCCCAGCGCGGCGACGAACAGGCCCGCGCCAATCCATGGACGTAAGCGCATTGATGCGATCCTACCCGCGCAGCTTGTCGGTCCGGCTCAAACCACGGCTGCGCGTTCCCACCACCGGGAAACGGGTGACGGGCCTAATCCAGTGTGTCGCACATAGCGGTGACAGTAGAAATATGTATGGACGCAGTCATATAGATTCTTCAATAATCTAATATATGAAGGGCGTGACAGTCGAGATCTGGCATCACGGAAAGGATGAGTTCGACGAAGTACGATGGCTTCCGAACCTCGATTTGAAACGCAGCCACGCCAAGGCGCTCGCCTATCGAATCCTCATGGAGGACGGCTTCTCCACCCAGGTAAGGGTCATCTTTGGAAGCGCCCTAGTCGAGGAAGCAGCGCGTTCCCCGCGTAGAGCCGAGCGCATCAAAGTGCAGTGGGAAAAGGCCCACCTCGCGGTCGCCTGACCCGACGAGTCCTCTTCGTAGCTGCGCCGTGAGTGTGGCTTGCCTTTGTTCCTTTGCCAACGTTTCCATACTGACTGGTTCGACCCCCCGAGATCATTCACGGCGGGGCGAGGGCCACGCCGGCACGTCGGAGAATTCGTAAATCTGATTCGGATGGGGCGCATCGTAACGTTCCGCCCCGTCGAGTCCCAATTGGTAGTAAAGCATGGAGAGCTGTCCTAGCTTGTAAACCAGGTGCTGGCCCATGTGGTACAGGAACCAGCGGACGTTGCGCCCGTCCCCTTCGAATGCCTCACGCTCCTCGAGCAGGGACTCGCTGGAGAACGATCGCACGAGCCTTCTCCACACTTGGGCCTCATCTTCGAGAAGGCGGATCATCGAATCCCGGTCCGATGGCAGATTGGGGACAGGGCGGTGCCGGCTGATATCGTCCTCGGTCATCTGTTGCCGGTCGCACCAGAGCCACATGAAGGCATGCTCGCAAATCTCCCGCGCCGTCGGCGTTCGCTCTGAGAAGCTCCAGTTCCATTTGTCTTCCGGAATCTGCCTCGCATGCCGGACCAGGCTCCCCGTGAAGCCTGCCGTCAACCGTTCGTAGATTTCGAGCTCGCTCTGAGGTCTGTCGACTTCGGCCATCGGTGATTACTCCGCGGGGGAGAGTCTGCTGCCGTCACCAGGATTGCAGCCAAAAACTGACATGCCCCAACTGCGCCGCGTTCTCCGTTCCACCCAGGGTTTAAGACGGCCTTGATCGGCCTCAGGGAACTCATCATGAAACAATCTCGATTCGGTCTTATCCCACGCACTATCCTCGTCGGCCTTTTCGTCCTGAGCTGCCTCGCATCTGCAAGCGCCAAGCAAGGCGCCAACATCCAGCTATCCGTCGACAGGTCTTCGGTTGCCAGCGGCGCCAGCGTCAATCTCACGGCGACGCTAAGCAGCCCGGCCGGTTCGGTGGGACTTAACGTCCCGATCTATTCTTCAAACACCAGCCTCATCCCGAATCAGTCGTGCTTTATCCGGGCGGGGCAAACCACCGGGCGGGTCACTTTTTCGCCTAACTACGCAGTGACCGTCAAGACGCCAGTGTCTCTCTCCACCGGCGCGGTTACGTCCGCAGGTTCAGTGGCCCTGATCGTCGTCCCGCCGAGCTTGGCCAGCGTTAGAACGACGTCTACGGCCATGAGATGGGGGACCACATTCGGGCTCATCACGTTCTTGGACGGCTACGCGGTTCCCGGGGGCATGACGATTACCCTGACCTCCAGCAACCCAAACGTGGTTCAAGTCCCACCGACGGCTTTCGTTCCTGGAGGGTCCGTGTATTGCCTGTACTACCGAGTGGCATCCCCAGTGACCCAACCTACCGTCGTCACCTTCACCGCCAGCTGGAACGGCATCGTGAAGCAGTGCTCGATCACGGTCTACCCGTAGCCCGGAACCAGCCGGAGCACCGCCTCGGCGGCTGGCCTAGGTACGGAACCTCTCTCTTCCGGGGCAAGCCCTACAGGTAAGGCGTCCCAGCATCAAACCGCTTCGGGGCGCCCACAAGGAGAGACATATGAAATGGAGCATCGCCTTATTGCTTGCGACGGCTTCCCTCGCTACTCGGGCGCCGGCCCAAGAGACGAGCACGATTCACACACGCTACAACCTCAGCGTTGCAGGCACGGCAAACATGGAGAGGATCCCGCCCAGGCAGGGCCTTAGCAATGGGGATCAGAGATTCCTCATATCGATGGCTCGGGTCCACATCGCCGAAATCCAGTTTGGAGAGCTCGCGATGAAGGTCGGCGGCGACTGGGCCCATGGATACGGGAAGGACATGCAGCGCGAGCACACGATGGCCCTCGAGGAGATGAAGAAGCTGGCGCATGACAACAGCTTCGCTTTGCCGACGGACGTCGATACCGCCACGAAAAAGGCCTTCAATCGACTGGCAGCGCTCAGCGGTCCCGCCTTCGACCGGGCGTATCGGCAAATGATGATCGAGGGCCACACCATGGTGCTTGCCGCAACCCGCCATGAAATCCACAACGGCTACAACTCGGACATTCGAGGCTACGCCGTAACCATGGAGGCCGGCGTGGGCTACCATCTCCGTCTCGCCCAAGAGCAAACGACCATGCTGGGGACAAAGGACGGCTAAAGGTCTATCGAGGGCGGCGCAAATGCCGCCCGGACCCGGTATCGGTCGCTATCTAAATCCCTCGGGACACTCGTGCACCGTGCTGAAAGGTGTCCCGAGGGTATCGAACCAGAGATGTTGAATCCCTCGGGACGCGCGACGTGGCGAACCAGCGGAGGCTTTCGACCACGTCATCCGTCGCTGCCGACTACGGGTACAGAAGGAACCCGTGATCGACCCAGCTGGTGCCTCCATCCTCGTCGGTGGTCAAGACCTGGCACTTGCCCACGATGAGCCCGACATTGTTAATGCCGTAGGCAACCGTAAGATGGACCGTCGACGTTGAAAACCCGCCGCCGCTGGTGAGGCTGTTGAGATCGGTCATCGTCGTCGATCCGCCGCCGGAGCAAATGTAGGCGTGACCACCCGTTGTGCCAACCACGGACCCCGAGGTGTTGATGCTGTAAGCCGGCGCCGATACGCTCGAACTTCCCAGGGTCGTCAAAGTCGACGTCCCGGTATCGTAGTAGAAACCGGAACCGTCGCCCTGCTCGCCACAGAACGCGTAGGATGTGTTGTCGTTGATCCCGAAGACCGTGCCTCCGGCCAAGTTGCCCGGGTGCGACCAGGAGCCACCGTCATAGATGGCGGCGTAGGAGCTCCCGCCGACGGACCAATTCGCAACCCCGCCGAAAATGCCGTTGGCGTTGTTCGCCAGCGCCTTCGACTCGACGTGCGAAGAATTTGGAGCTGCGTAGTCGACGAGACTTGTACCACTGAGGTTGCACGTAAATGCTTCGTCGTAGGTGTCGTCCCATCCGCACACCGTGCCTGCGGAGCTAACCGCGTAGGCGAGGGTGGGAACATAGTTGGAGTTGTATCCGCCCTGGATTGGCGTGAGGGCGCCGGTCCACATGTCGTAGATGAATCCGGTGACGCCGCCTATGCTATTCCAGACGCCGTTTTGATATCCGACGACGTATGCGTGGCCGGCCGCTTCGTTGCAGCCAAGGCCGACGCTGCTCGTATAGGTGCCGAAAGAAGACGGGAATAGCGGGACCGTGTAGAGCTGCGTGATGCCGCTCCATGTGTAGTTATAGTAGCTGTAGCCCCAGTAGCAGGCCAGACCTGTCGACGACTGGGTTCCGCAAACATGCCCATTGCTAATGAAGTTGGGAATGTTTCCGGCGCCAAGGTCGACATACGTATAGCTCTGAACGGAAGCAGTACCGATCATCATCGCAAAGAGCGCTACGATGCCGCTTCTAACCCTTTTTGCTCTGCTCAGTGACTTCTCATACATGATTGACACTCCTTTTGATTCTAGATACAAACTTTATAACTTTAAAGTCGCGGATAAAGTCTAGCCTGTGAATGTTACGGGGATTGGAAGAACTACCCCGCACAATTGCTAGGTTTCTGGCCCTTGATTGATCCCTCCGAACACTCGTGCGCCGCGCTAAGTTCCCCTCCCGTAACCCCTCCCGGAGCAGGGTCGGTCGTCTCTGCGAACGGGGAGGGCGAGCTTGCTCCGGGATAACACCCACCACCTAACACCCCAACGCCCTACGCCTGGAGCCCGGCTTAGAGCACTCCAAGGGACCCCGCCTCCGACGGGAGTCGTCTTAGGTAAGGAGCCTAGGCTCCGCAAACTAGTCGTTTCTCCCGCGCCCAACACACACTTCAGGGAACGGGAAAGGAGAGAGATATGAAACGCTTGTTGAAGGTCGCGGTTGCCGCCATTGGCCTCGCAGCAGCGGCTCTAGCCACCGCCCAGCAGATCCAGGTGCAGATCGACGGTAACCACGTCTACTTCCCTAATGCTCAGGCGGAGTATGTCAACGGACGCGTCCTCGTGCCGTTACGCGGCGTTTTTGAACAGATGGGCGCAAACGTGTCCTGGGACCCATATTCCCAGACAGTAAGCGCTCGGAAGGAAGGGACTCGCGTCCGACTGAGGATCGGTGACCATACCGCCATGGTGAACGGCTCGCCGGTAACTATCGACGTCCCGCCGATGATCATTGACGGCTCGACGATGGTGCCGATCCGGTTCGTCAGCGAAGCGCTGGGGGCTCAGGTTGGATGGTACGAGGCGCAGCAACTTGTGACGATCACAACTGCGACGACGAGTGCGTCGGTTCAGACGCCTCCGCGCAGGCTGCACCGATTCAGCCTCCATAACAACGAGGTAATCCCGCTGACACTCGATCAGAGGTTGAGTACGATCGACAATCGCAAAGGAGACACCTTCTCAGCGACGGTGCGGACGAACGGCGACTCCTACCAAGGGTTGCCGGCCGGTACCCGGGTTGAGGGTCACATCGCGGCAATCCACCCGATGCGCGCCGATCGCCCTGCGATCCTCGACCTCGCCTTTGACCGGATCGTGTTTCCAAGCGGACGCTCGATGTCGGTCGACGGAACTCTGATCTCGCTTGACGGACGCCACGTCTACACGAACGGCAACGGCGTGATCGTCGCTCGGCGAAGCGCAAGCGCCCAAGATCAGCGAATGGTCTACGCCGGCTACGGCGCGGGCGCGGGACTGCTCGTCGGCGTGTTGAGCAAGCGGCCGCTAGAGGATACGATCCTCGGCGGAGCGCTGGGCTATATCGCCGGACAGGTGCAGCACGATCAGCGTCAATCGATGACCGAGATCACCCTGGACCCAGGAACGACGATGGGAGTGCGACTCTCGCACGACACATCCGCTGACTGGTAGTCCTTTCGTCGGGAGGCGAGACATCGCCTCCCAGCGGATGCTTTGCGTCCTACCCTGCCGGATGCTCGTTCCGACTGATCGTCAGGCGTGCTCGCCTAAACGGGTCCTGGGCGACGTCGAACCCCAGCTTGACCAGCTCAATCCGCACGGCTTCGGCAAAACCCTCATCACTGAGGTCCACCACAATTTCGCTCTCCTGGTCCCGCACGAGTAGCTCGGCCATACGTAGCGCGTAGTCCTTTGGCACCGTCCCAGGAAGGTATCACGAAAGATACGGCTCGGTCTGTCCTCACTTTCGCCGATGGCGGCTTCAAACACGTTCCAGAGACGAGTCCTTACGGCAATTTGAGGCTAGCTTGCAACCGAACTCCTCAAACTCCAACCTCCAAACTCCAAAACTCCGCCTTTCAAGCCGTGCCTTGCGTGCCGGTGAAGCTGGCCGGACCGACGGATATGCCTCCGCGCTGCACGGCGACGGCGACGGCGTGGGTACGGCTCAACGTGCCGGTTTTGCGCCGGATGCGCTCCCAATAGGTGCGAATGGTAGAAAGGGCGACATCGCCCCTTAGAGCGATTTCCTTATCGGTCATGCCTTGCGCAGCAAAGCAAAGAACATCGGTTTCCCGATCTGAAAAGCCAAAGTCCATGCGGACCCTCCAACTCACTGGCAACGCCATCACGTGAGCACGAGGCCGCAGGCTAAAGTGTCGCTTTCAAAAACCCGTATGAGCGCGGGCCTGCATGTAGGATAGCCCTTCCCGCCCATTGTTTCGTGTACGCGGGAATTGTGGAGAACTTCGTCGCCTGTCCTCATTTTTGTCATTCGGGGAACCATGATTCCATCGCCAAAGTCATCTCGCTAATTGCTTGCGCTTCCTCTGGCTACCTTCTGGAGAGGTTCGGCCCTCGCGGGACGGGGAACAACGCATCTGCATCGGGAGTTGACCGAGTAGATCCTCCGTCCCGCTTTTCTTTGATCCTTAGACCGCCTGAATCCTTCGTGGCGTCCACCTTCAGGTAGGCAGATCCCGACTGACCACCATGTGGATGTGGTGTGGCATCACGACGAATCCATGCAGGGAGCGATCATGACAATGAAGACAGAAGCCTTGTGGACACGGCGGCGCAGCAGCTATATCTCATGGTGGAGATTAGTGGTCGCAATTCGAACCGGCTCCAAGCGTGTCCCAACGAATTAGGGAAGGCTATCACTTTTCAATGGCTCAGTTTTTCGCAGGGCAGCTCCCGGCGAGGACTCATTGCAACTGGAGAGAGCCGGTTAGTTCGTCGCCGGCGCTAACCGAACGGTAGTCCCGCCAAAACTGCTTGAACTGGGCAAAGTCCCACGCGAGACGATGCAAATCCCTCTATGCGGCGTCTATAATATTGTGGTGCCTTCCCATTTCTGGGAACCAACCAGACGTGGGAGCAAGACTAATGAGAATGATGCACAGAAACGTTCGCCAGCCCGACAGCTCCGGCCGCATCATCATCGGCAAGGAATTCAAGGACAAGCAGTTTTCGGTCCAGGTGCTACCGAACGGCGACATCCTCCTCTCGCCCGTCGTGGTGCGGCATGAGCGCGAGGCCTGGCTGTACGACAACCCCGAGGCGATGGCTTCGGTGAATCGGGGCCTAGAGCAGTCCGCCAGGGGCGAGGGCCGATACATCGGAAGCTTCGCCCAGTACGCGGACGATCCAATCGACGACGAGGAGTAGTTTGAATTGCCGTACAGACTCATCTTTCAGCCCGAAGCCGAAGGCCAGCTTCGCGATCTGGAACGCGACGAAGACAAGAAAGACCTCAAGAAACTCAAGAAGGTCAGGAAGTGCCTGGGGCTTATAGAAACAAACCCCAGGCATCCAGGACTGCATTCTCATCGGTATGAGGAGAAGAAGGGCAGGAACGGCGAGGACGTCTGGGAGTCCTACGTCGAGAATAACGTGCCCGCCGCTTGGCGCCTATTCTGGCATTACGGCCCCGCCAAGGATGAAATTACGATCGTCGCCATAACGCAACATCCTTAAGCATCATTGAGGGTGGTCTTGACCGGTTCATGCCTCGGCACGCTCCTGCGCGGTCGCTTTGCGAGGCTCTCGCCAAGTGCCGAGGCTTTCCATCACCTCGTTGTAAGGCAGCCCAGCTTCTTCCGACCACGATCCGGACAGTACGAATCTCGCGCTCGACCAGCGATAGTCCTCCGGCTTCTCCACATAGCCTGCCTTGACCGGATTGAGGTGCATGTACCTCATCTTCTGCCAGAACATGTCCCGTTCAATCTTGATGCTGCGGTAGCTTGGTTTCCAGAACTGCCTTCGTCCCAAGCCTCGCTGCTGATCGAAGTCCCGTCGCTCGGGCTCGATCAGGAGCTTCCTCATCGCCCCTGCCGTGTTGGCCTTGAAGGCGCGCATGAAGTCGGGTCCCGCCAGATTTGGCGCTAGACTGACCACCATGTGGATGTGGTGTGGCATCACGACGAATCCATGCAGGGCGACTCCGGCCAGTTTGCATTCCCGCGCCAGGTGGTAGCCCATCGCATCTCGCATCTCCTCACGCCGGAAAGCGTGGACGAAATCCAGGACCGTGGTCGTAATGAACAGCGTCGCCCCCTCCTGCGCGTTGTTGCGATAGTGCTTATAGGCGGACACCACCCTAGTTTAGGACACCGGCTCGCCAATCAAGCGGCGCAGGCACCAGCACCGGGAGTGGCTGGACATCGTCAGTTGGATGCTGAAAGCCTCGGCACTTGGGCTCGAGGCGATGCTTCGCTGGTCGCTCAAGCGTGCCGAGGCATGAACGCTTGCTTGCGAGCCATTTTGAACCTAATCCTTGGTGGAGGCAAGGGGATTCGAACCCCTGACCTGTTGCATGCAAAGCAACTGCTCTCCCAACTGAGCTATGCCCCCGCCTTCGGGGAAGATACCTGATGGGGTGAGAGGGTGAGGAGGGAGAGGGTGAGGAGGTGAGAGGGTGAGAGGGTGAGAGGGTGTTGGAGTGTTGGAGTGTTGGAGTGATGGAGTGATGGAGTGATGGAGTGATGGAGTGTTGAAGGGATGGAGTGTTGGAGTGAAGGAGTTGGGCTGAGGTCACTTCCAATCTCCCCCGCCACCTCGTCACGTGATCAAAGTCACTGCGCCGGCCTACCGTTTCACCCGCGAGTCGGTGTACTCGAGGTTGATCCGCAGCCGGTCCCGGCCTCCCGGCGGCAGGGCGTTCTTGGCCTCGATCTTCGCCGTCAGCAGCCTGCCGCTCTTGACGTCGAACCAAAGCCTCCCATTCGCGACCAGCCCATTGTCTCCGTCCGACTCGAGAGATAAAGCGAACTCCCGGCTCGGGCCGGCCGGTTTGCCGATTAGCTTGAAGCGCGCGTGCGCCTTTATGGTTCCGCGCGCGAGGGTGGTTGCCAAGGTCGCGCTCCATTCCGCGGGATCGTTCTCCGGCAGCCAGAAAGCGAGCAACCGGTCGAGCTCGAATTGCCCGGAATCGAAAGGCTCCGCGTCGAGCAGGAAACCCGCCGGAGAAATCCATTGCTTGCTCGGGATTGGGTCCTTGTAGGGCGGAGGCGGCATCTCGACGTCGCCCATCTTTGAGCTCATAAGAGTCGACGTCTTTCCGACCAGCCACATTCCGCCTTCACGGCCTGCGACCTTGAAGGACAGCTGGAACCGATGGGTCTCGTCGATCTCGGATTCCCGGCTGCCGATGTGAAGGATCTCCTCGCCGCCCCACTGCAGGTCGCTCTGGATTCGAGCCGACTGTGCGATTGCGAGGATCAAGATTTGGAGAGGCATGAGGGTGAGTCGGTGAGAGGGTGAGTCGGTGAGAGGGTGAGTCGGTGAGTCGGTGAGAGGGTGAGAGGGTGAGAGGGTGAGAGGGTGAGAGGGTGAGAAGGTGAGAGGGTTAGAGGGTGAGAAGGTGAGAGGGTGAGTCGGTGAGTCGGTGAGAGGGTGAGTCGGTGAGTCGGTGAGAGGGTGAGAGGGTGAGTCGGTGAGTCGGTGAGTCGGTGAGTCGGTGATGATTACGCCTAACGCCTAACGGCTTACCGCTTAGTGGCCAGAACTCACGGCTTGCTCGCCGGGTCCGAGATATCCCTTCTCGCGCGCCAACTCCTCCTTTCCAATCGGTGTGGACACGAGGGCTTCTTGGGCGGTACGCTCCTCTCTCTGACGT
>CAZNUL010000024.1:0-26847 GCA_964576205.1 uncultured Fimbriimonadaceae bacterium
GCATGCTATACTTCGACACTCGTCCATCTATGGATATCAACTCGGAATACGAGCGAGGGTTTCAGCTGCGATGCGAGGGCAATTACGGCGAGGCTAAGGCCGTGTTCCAGAGCATTCTCACGCATGACCCGGATCACGTAAAAGCCCGGCTGCAGCTAGGGCTGATCGCGGGCTTTCTAGGGGACTTCGACGAGTCGCTTGCGAGCCTGACCGACCTTTCCGCCAAGAATCCGCAAAACCTCGATGTCCGGTATGGCCTGGCGATGACGCAAATGATGCTTGGCCTGTACGACGAAGGCTGTGCGAATCTGAGGCAGATCCTCGCAATCGACCCGAACCACGAGGAAGCGCTTCGACAGTCTGCCTACTGCTAGCTCCGCCTGATTCCGGTCATTCGATCGGGCGGGCCCGTTGCGCCACTTCTTAAGTCTCGCCCATCCAGTTCTTTGATCGGAGGAGCAGTCCGTCACGGCTGGTAAGGTGACGACTCCGATGGAAATCGTCGACAAGTCTCACCTGCTTATCGACAATCCCATCGACCTGAGCTACGGGGCGACGATCGCGGACTTCGATGGCGACGGGCTGGCTGAAGTCTTCGTCGCGACCCAAGGCGGGGCAAACCACCTTTTCAAGCGTATGGGCGACGGGCTTGTCGAGATTACTCCCAAGGCGCTCATGGACGAGACGTGCTCGGCTCTTGGCGTCGCCGCGGCCGATGTGTCCGGAAACGGCCTCCCCGACCTTTACGTCATGAACAGCAACACGTTTGCGGGGGCGCTTACCGAACCAGACCGGCTGTTCCTGAACCAAGGCAGCCTGCACTTTCAAGACATGATGGTGAACCATCCCGACCGCAACATCGCGGCGGGCAGGAGCGTGGCCTTCACCGACCCGGTTGGAGGGGGCTTTGTGGGGCTCTATGTCGCCAACTACGGGGCGCCCAACAAGCTGTTCGTCAGCAACGGCAAGGGCTACTTCAGAAACGAGGCGCCGGTTGGACACGGCCTTGGAGTCATAGCCGGCGGCCGCGCCATCGTGAGCCAGGATATCTCGAACACGGGAAGGATGGACATCTTCGTTCTTAACGAGGGTGGCCCGAACCTGTTCTTTCGCAACCACGAGGAGATGTTCGAGGAATGTGCGGTCGAACTCGGGCTCGACGATCCGGATGAAAACGGGAGAGGTGTCGCGGTTTGCGATTTCGACCGCGACGGACTGATCGATCTTGTGTACTGCAACTGGGAGGGGCCGCACCGGATCATGAGGCAACTTGGCGAAGGTGGATTCGTCGACGTTGCCGGCCCGAGGTTTGCGGAGCCTTCCAAGGCTCGAACCATCATCGTCGGCGACTTCGATAACGATGGATGGGAAGACATCTTTGTGAACAACATGGGAGAGCCGAACCGCCTCTTTCGCAACAACGGCGACGGAACGTTCAGTGAGGTTGATCCCGGACCGATGCTTCTACCCGATGGCACGGGTACCGGCGCGACCTGCGGCGATCTCGATGGGGACGGGATGCTCGAGATCTATATCTGCCATGGTGAGGCGATGCCCCAGAGGAACCGCATGTTCTCGCACGAAAAGAACGATCACCACTGGCTGAGGATCCAACCGCTTACTCCGGCGGGGGCGCCGGCCATCGGAGCTCGCGTCGAGCTACGGTTCGATCGACCGATGATCCGGTTCATCGATGGAGGCAGTGGCTATCTGTGCCAGATGGAACCGGTTGCCCACTTCGGGTTAGGCGAATCTGCCATGGTTCCGACGGTGCTCGTGCGATGGACCGACGGAGTGGAGACGTTGCTGGAGGACTTGAGGGTGGACTCCTTCGTGCGCGTCCCTCATCCGGGGACGGATTAAGGGCCGGAAATCGTCATTCCTCGGCGCTGACTTCCACCCTAATTCCGATTTCGGCGATCACGGAGGCGACGCGAGTGCATTCTTCTTCTTGGCCATGGTGGACGACCGACTTTCCCAAGGTATGAACCTCCCACGTTTCGATCTCTGCCTCCCGCTGGGAGCAGCGGGTCGCTTTCATCAGGATTAGGCAGACTTGGTCGATCGTGTTGTAGTCGTTGTCGAACACGGTGACGATCCATTGATCGCCTCCTGAAGCGCGGTCGATCTCCTCGACCTCAGGTCTTTCGATGGTGACCGGCAGGCTCATCGAGTCAGTCGCTCCACTCCGGACTTACCTCGGTCTGGACGCCGATCGAGGCGATGATCGCCGCGGCGCCGTCGCACTCATCCTTCGAAGCGAAGTGCACGGGTGCTCTCCCGAAGCGCTCCGCCTCCCAAACCTCCACCTCGGCTTCCCGCTGACCGCATCCGGTGGCTCTCATCACGGCCGCAACCACCCATTGCACGGGCGTGTGATCGTTATTGAAGATCACGACCATCCAGCGGCCGGCGCTGACATCCGGCTCGTCGGTTCTTGGTTCGATTGCGGTCTGGCTCATGCTTGTTCTTATTTTACGACTGATTCGGTCGTCATTCGGAGGCTGAGGTTTATCCGGGGTCTTCGGCGCCACGGCTCGCCATTGGGATGACCGGGGATGCTAGAGGACGATATGCCGAAACTCGATGACGCGGCCGGTTAGGCGGCGAGCAAGGTGCACGTAGTCGTCCGTCAGGTCGGTGAGGAGGAACTCCCGAGAGCCGTCCTGGCTGAGGCGGCTCTCAATCTCGATGTGCCGCCGCAAATAGTCGACCAGGCTCTCCGGAACCAACTCTTCGGGCGAGATCACGTTCACGCCGGCCGCGAGGCTTTGAGCCAGCCCTTTCAAGAAGATATAGTGCGTGCAACCAAGGACGAGGGTGTCGATCTGTTTTGAGAGGAGCGGGTCCAGATACTCCTCGAGGATTGGCGCGGCCCATTTAAGCCCATCGTTCTCAACGAGCGGCACGAGCAGCGGCGTCGCTTGTTGAAACACTTCACGGTCGGGATTGATCCGGTGGATCTCGCGGGGCCAAGCCCCAGATGCGACGGCCCCGGTTGTAGCAATCACTCCGATCCTACGGCCGACTCTGGCTGCGGCTTCCGCGGCCGGTATGAGAACGCCGAGCACCTTCCGGTCGGGATAGTCGGCGGGTATATGTTCCTGCTGGATCCTGCGAAGAGCTTCGGCTGAAGCCGTATTGCACGCGAGGATCACAAGGACGCAATCGCGTTCAAGGAGATATCCCACCGATTCCCGGGTGAAGCGATAGATGCTCTCTTGCGATCGATTGCCATAGGGGACGCGCTGGGTGTCCCCCACATAGATGTAATCGTACTGAGGAAGAGCGTCGATTATCCTGAGACCGACGCCTAAGCCGCCAAGACCCGAATCAAAGATGCCGATCTTCATCGATCACGGCATGACCGCGAGCCGGTAGAGAATGTGAGCATAGATTCGGCTCATCTTGAAGAGGTTATCGACTTTGAGCCGTTCGTCCGTCTCGTGGGCGTGGCCATCGCCTTCCCAGCCGGTGCCGATGCTCACGGTATTGGGAATTGCGCGGGCATACGTTCCTCCGCCCATGACGCCCGGCTTCCTGGTTTCTCCCGTTTCATCCCGATAGACATCGCAAATCGTCTTGACGAGCGGGTGTTCGAGTGGAAAGTAAAGGGACGGGCTGTCTCCGAAATGAGCGAGTTTGAATCCGCTCTCTAGGGTTGCGAGATGGGCTTCGCACATTGCCTTCAGCGTTTCGCCTTTCCAGGTGGTCGGATAGCGCACGTTAAAGGTCATCTTGATCGCTCCCTCGGACGATTCAATGATGCCCAGGTTATTGGTCAGGTCGTGGCTGACGTCGTCGTTTCCGTGGATTCCGATGCCAGGGCCACTTGGGTGAGTCGTTAGGAAGAGCTCTTCGTAATATTTCTTGCAGCTAAGAGGCGATATCTCGTTAAGGAAGCGGAGAACTCGGATCGCGGCATTGTCTCCTCCGAACGGGAAAGAGCCGTGGCAAGCCTTGCCGGACGCGCGGATGTTGAGGGTGTCCCCGCTCCAATCGAACTCGAGATTTCGATCCCAGGAGTCGGCCAATTTGGAATCGATCTCTTTCCGGGCTGTCTGACCGATGCGTACGGAAGCTTGGCATGAATCGATCACGATATTGGGCCGCTGCCCGCCTTGGATGTCGAGCAATTCCATTTCCCCGCCCTTGCTGAGCGGAAGCGTGACCAGTAGATTGGCGATGCCCTTCTCCGCATGGATTAGCGGCCACCCCGAGTCGGGCGCCACCCCGAAGGTCGGCGGCTCTTCGGTTTGCGTATATCGCTTGACGCATCCAAAGCCGGACTCCTCATTGCATCCAAAAACCTGGCGGATGCGAGCGGGAATATTTGGAAAGCATTCTTTGATCGCTCTGACTGCGTAGAAGGAGGCCATCGTCGGCCCCTTATCGTCGGTCGATCCCCGAGCATAGATATATCCTTCGTCGATCTCCGCGCCGAACGGGTCGTGCTTCCACCCGGGACCCACGGGAACGACGTCGAGATGGCCGAGGGACATGACGAGCCGGTCGCCCTGGCCGATCTCGCCCCATCCGATGTGGCCCTCCAACTCATGAGTTTTCATGCCGTGCTTCGCGGCGAGCTCAAAAGCATAGTCGAGAGCCTTCCGATTCTCGATTCCGTAGGGGGCATTCAGCATTGGCTCGGACTCGATCGACGGGATGCGGAGCATCTCGATCGTGTCGTTCAGGAGTTCGCTTTCGTGGGCTCGAAGCCAGTCTTGAAGCCTGGCAACCATCGGATCGGGCATGGGGCCGAGGTTACCCGTGAGGGATGAGGGGGGTGAGACGGTGAGAGGGTGAGACGGTGAGGGGGTGAGACCGTGAGGGGGTGAGACCGTGAGGGGGGGAGAGGGGGAGAGGGTGAGAGGGTGGGGGGGTGAGGGATTCGAACTCAGGGGTCCGTGGGGTACTTCTAGATCAGTTGGAGGGCGAGGGCCTCGCCGTGCCAGCCCACGACGTCGACATCTTTCTCCTCTAGTGTCTTGTAGACCTCGAAGAAGTGCTGCACTTCCTTCAACGTGTGGGGATTCACCCTGCTAATCGAATCGCGGTAACCATATCTGGGGTCTTTGATCGCGACGCATAGGATCTTTTCGTCGGGGCCCTTTTCGTCCTTCATCTCGAGCACGCCGATCGGCTTGGCCTCGATGACGCAACCTGGAAACGTCGGATGCGATATGAGCACGAGAACGTCGATCGGGTCCCCATCCAGATAGTGAGTCGGCGGGATATATCCGTAATCGAATGGATAGAAGAGCGGGGAATAGAGGACGCGGTCGAGTCGGAAGGCTCCCAGGCTCGGATCGAACTCATATTTGTTCGTCGAGCCTCGCGGGATTTCGATGATCGCGTTAACGACTTGTGGAGCGCTTTCCCCTATTGGAACGTCGAGGAGTGACATCGTGGCTTGGGGGTCGACAGATGGTTGCTGCGGAGCCGGCATACAACAACCGATAACCGGGAACCAACCGACGAGCGGCTCTAGAGGGCTCGGTCAATCAGGGCCGCGATTTGCGCTTTCGGAGCGGCGCCAACCATTTGGTCTACCACCTTGCCGCCCTTGAAGACCAGCAGGGCAGGGATGCTCATGACGCCATATCTCGTTGCGAGATCACCCTCCCGGTCGACATCGACTTTTACAACTTTTGCCTTGCCCGCATACTCCGTCGCCAACTGCTCGACCGAGGGGCCGATCGCCTTGCACGGTCCACACCACTCGGCCCAAAAATCGACCAAAACGGGCACGTCGGAACCTAAAACCTTGTCGTTGAAATCGTTGGAGGTGACAGCGAGTTGTTCAGCCATGGTTTCTATCTCGGAGACAGCGCTCCTAGATATACCTCACGAGACTCGGTCCAACTTCGTCTCAAATCGTCGTATCGGTGTGACGTTCCGGCGTGCCACACTCGTCAATAGTAGTGGTTCGGCGGTCTAGGCTTCCGAGCTTCCCTAGGAGGAACCAAGTTTTGAGAACGAATTCAATTGCTGTGGCGCTGAGCTTGTGTGCGGCGATGCTGATCGTAACGGCGGCTCCGGCCCAGAAAAAGAGAACGACGCGGCATCACACCAAGCACCATGTCGCGGCTAAGAAAGCGGGGACGGTCGCCAGCGGAGCCGAGACCAGCCTAGGCGGAATCAAGCTCTACGATAGCGGCACGAGAGTGATCGCGGTTTACGGCTCGCCCGACGTGATCGAAGCCGTGGCGCTCGGAGGAACTTCGGCGGGGCCCGGCGGCGGTGCGGCTGGTGGACCTCGAGGCGCCGGCCTTCCCGGTGGACCCGCCGGTGGCAAGGGCCTGGGCGCCCCCGGTGTCGGTGGTGGCGCTGGTGGCGCCGGTGCGGATGTTCAACTTCCGGGTGTGCCGGGGGACTTTGGCTTTGGCGACAGCTTCCTTGACCGTCAGGGACGTCAGGGCGGCGCGAGCGGCCTCATGGGCCCGAGTGCAGGCCCTCCCGGTGGAGGTCCCGGTACGGGCGGGGTGCCCGGGCCCAATGGCATGGCCCCACAGGCTCCTCCCGGAATGGGCGGACCGGCTGGCGGCGGCGGCAATAGCGACCGAGTCCTCTACACGCGGTGGATCTACAATCGCAACGCTTCGAAGTTCGGCTTCATCCTCGATAAGTGGAATCACGTAGTCCAGTGCGAAGCGATCGGCATTCAAGCCGGTAAGGCTTCGACTCGGCGCGGGATCACCTTCGGCTCGACGTTCGCGCAGATCATCAACAAGTACAAGGATCCGGACGGATACGAGATCAACGGCGACAACATCGTCGTGCGGTACCTGTCGAAAGACAAATGCGCGTTCCGACTGAATCGCCTTGGCGAGAACAAGCCCTATGTCGTCACCGCAATCGTGGTGGCAGCCGGCAAGCGGTAAGATCGCCGGGTGGCCGATGAGCGAGACGATATCCGGTCGCGGATCAATATCGTCGACCTCGTCGGCCAAAGCGTCCTCCTGACGAAGAAGGGAAAAAGTTGGAAGGGTCTTTGTCCGTTTCACGCGGACAAAAACCCTTCTTTTACTGTTGACCCGACCCTCGGCAGCTACAAATGTTGGTCCTGCGGAGAGCACGGCGATATCTTCACCTGGGTCATGAAGACCCGCCACGTTGAATTCGTGGAGGCTCTCCGAATCCTCGCTGAGCAGGCCGGCGTTACCCTTTCTTCTCGCGGACCTACGGTCACCAAGTCGGACAAGACGCGTTGGCACGCCGCGATGCAGGATGCTCTCGCATTCTTCCGGGATCAGCTCACCCGGAACGAGGAGGCGATCGCCTACTGTAACCGTCGCGGCCTAAGCGGTGAAGTTCTCGAGACCTGGGAGATCGGCTATGCGCCCGATGTCCGAGATGCCCTCGCCGGCTACCTCAAACGCAAGGGTCATTCGCTTTCGGAGTGCAAGGATCTCTTCCTGGTCGATCAGGATAGCGCGGGCGGCTTTTTCGATAAGTTCTGGGGCAGACTCATCTTCCCGATTCGGGCGGAAAACGGCGACCTCGTGGCCTTTGGCGGACGCCTTTTGGGAGATGGCCACCCCAAGTACATCAACAGCGGCGACACGCCCCTCTACCGCAAGTCGCGCGTCCTTTACGGAATGCATCGCGCGAAGGACACCCTTGCGAAAGCCAAGAGAGCGGTGCTTGTCGAGGGATACCTGGATGTGATCGCTTGCCACGCCGCCGGTGTAACCGGCGCGGTGGCGTCTCTCGGGACGGCGCTGTCGGAGGACCACGCACGACTTCTCAAGCGCTGGTGCGAACAGGTCGTCATCCTCTATGACAGCGACGCCGCTGGTCAGAAGGCTGCCGATCGCGCTATCGAGATCATTCGCGAAGCCGGCCTCAAGACGCGGGTGGCGCTCATGCCTCCCGGGGAAGATCCCGACACCCTGCTTCGCAACGCGGGCCCCGCGGCAGTACAGCAGGCGGTTGAGACCGGCCTTCGACCATTGGACTACAAGATTCAGAAGATCAAGGCTAGTCTGAGCCCCGACCAAGAGGAGTTTTGGTCGGCGGTGAAAGAGGCTCTTGCCACGGCGACCAACGACATGGAGGAGGAGCGATATATCGCGGAACTGGCCGCTTTATACCCAGGCGCCACCGACATTGTGCGGATGCAGCGCGCTTTGAAGGACGACGTGCGCAAGATCAGAAGAAACCGGAAGGCATCTCGCACCGACGACGAAGTCGCGCCCAGTCCGTCGCAGACTCTGACTAGGGCGGAACTGCACGTATCCGAGATCGCCATCCTGAGAGGGCTTCTCGAGCCCGGGATGAGACAGCTCGCCTGGAACGTCTGCGGCGAACAGAATTTGTTCGTCACAGAAACCGGCCGGCTCGTTGCCTACGCGGTGACGAAAGCGTTCCCCACAGGCCCTCCAGTTGAGAAGCCCGCCGTGTGGGTCCCAAGGATTGAACCGGAGAGCGTTCGGGACGCCTTCGACATCGCCCAAAACGACCCCCGTGTCGACCGGCTGACTCCAGACTTCTTGACCGATGCGATCGAACGCTTACGAAAGCTGTACCGGAACCGTGAGATTAGGGAACAGATGAGAGGCCGATCTAAGGATGTCGAAACGTTAAGGGACATCCACGAGAAGTTCAAGAAGCGCCATGAGAGCGACAATTCCGATGCTTCTTGACACGATTTGGCGTCTGGTCAAGTTGAAGGCGAATCCGCTCCGATGTTGGCTGAACCTGCGCTGAACGTGACAAGACTCGCGAAAGTTCGAGGTCTTTAGCGAAACCTTTGTTATAGTGAAGTTCGCTTGTAACGGGTCGGGAAGAGGGCACGGCTGTCGTCAGGAGATGGATATGCGCCATGTAGGGCGCGGCTTCGGTATCGCCCTCACGGAAGAATATGGCGAATTCGCTTGCACTCACGCTAGCTCCCACAGATCGATGCGGTGCCGCTTCCATAAGCATCCCAAGGGTTTCCCCTACCGAATATGAGCCGTTCGACGAGTCCGCCGAACTCGACCTCGCCGACGCGCATCAAGCTTTAGCTGCCGAGGGCCTCGGCCTCGACGACAGCGTTCGCATGTGGTTGAAGAGGATCGGCCGTATTCCACTCCTGACGGCTGAGCAAGAGCTGATGCTGGCAAGGCACGCCAAGCAAGGGTGCGACGGCTGCAAGATGATGCTGATCGAGGCTAACCTTCGCCTGGTCGTCAGCATCGCGAAGAAATTTACCAACCGCGGCCTTTCGATGCAGGATCTGATCCAGGAAGGAAACATGGGTCTCATTCGCGCCGTCGAGAAGTTCGACGCCGAGCGCGGCTTCCGATTCAGCACCTATGCCACCTGGTGGATTCGGCAGGCCATCTCTCGCGCGATCAGCGACCATGGCCGCACGATCAGAGTTCCTGTGCATACGCTCGAGGCGGTGAACCGGATGATGAAGGCGGCCAACCATCTTCAGCAGCGCCTCGGGCGCGAACCCTCCACCCTCGAGCTGAGCCAAGAGCTGGGCATCCCCCAGGAACGAGTTCAGGACTTCCTCCGCGCCATCTCGGACCCTCTATCCTTGGAGACGCCGGTGGGTGAGAGCGAAGACTCCTCGCTCAGCGAGTTCATCATCGATCGAGCCGAGGAGACTCCCGCCGAGAAGGCCGTGAGAGCATTGATCCGCAGGAGGATCGACGCGATCCTGTGTACTCTGACCGACCGCGAGCGAGACGTGATCGTCATGCGATTTGGGCTTCTGGACGGCCAACCGCACACTCTCGAAGAGGTTGCTCGCGAGTTTCAGGTCACTCGCGAGAGAATCCGCCAGATCGAACAGAAGGGTCTGAAGAAGCTCAAACATCCGACTCGCGCTCGCTGGCTGCAGGAAGTTCTGGACTAGCGCCGAGGAGGGTTTACGGCAGACAGAAGCCGGCCCCGGGCGGAAACATCATCCAGGCCTTCTCGAGGCGCGTCCATGGCCGCTTGAGCGGCTCCAAGTCCAATGGCGATCCATCGGCGTAACGGATTTCCGCGCCGACCTCATGCGCAATGCAAAGGCAAGCAGCAACGTCGTACAGCTTTTCTCGCAATCCGATGAGTCCGCGGATGCGCTGAGCCGCCGTGTAGACCCCGTCGAAGACGAATGCTCCGGAGTGTCGTATCTTGCCGGGAAAGTCGACTCCGGGATACATCCGAAAAATGCGATCGGGGCAGCTGATCAACTCCTCAGGTCCGATGGGCCCGGCCGGAATCCGTTTCAGGGGAGTTCCGTTGAGGGTTGCTCCGCACCCAAGGGATGCCAAGAAGATCTCGTCGAGAACCGGGAGATAGACCGCGCCGGCGATCACTTGCTTGTTTCTGACGAGTCCGACGCTGACCCCCCAGATCGGCGACCCAAAAGCATAGTTTGAAGTACCGTCGATGGGGTCGATGCACCAAAGGCCGGCTTCGGTTTCCTGGGAGGATTCCATTTCTTCGCCGTAGACGCCGGCGCCGGGGACAAGCCGTTCGAGCTCCTTTCGAAGAAACTCTTCCACCGCTCGATCCGCGGGTGTGACGATCGAGCCGTCGGGCTTGATCTCGCGGGTTGTGCCTGCCTGCGCTACCTGGGCGATTTTTCCCGCTGCTCGAATCACCGGTTCGAGATCAACGAGAAGCCCAGCCGAATCAAGCACAGAGGGATTATGACGGAGTGTTGGAGAGATGGAGTGATGGAGTGCTGGTGAAAGCGGGCAAACATGAATCCGCGTTAGGCATTTACGGCCCATCACTCCACTACTCCCATTACTCCAAATCCGCCCCGCGCTGTGGTATAACATGCCTTGCTCGCGGGAGTAGCTCAGTGGTAGAGCATCTCGTTGCCAACGAGAGGGTCGCGAGTTCGAATCTCGTCTCCCGCTCCAAGGTTCGCCATCGACGTACGATGCGGCAAATCTCATGACAAAGCAAATCGCGCTTGTCGCTATTGCCGTTTTCCTTCTTGTCCAAGAATCGGGACCGCTAGACTCCTACGTTCGAACGCTCCGGAGTGCGCGGGCCGTTAGCGCGACTCTCAGTGTAAACGAAGTAGGCGGCTCGAAGATGTCCGAGACCGTCGATCTCGCCAAGCCGAATCGGTTTCGTATCGACTCAGATTCGGAGCTCATCGTCGGTGACGGCAAGACCGTCACGCGCTTCAGCAAGGCTCGGAAGTCGTTCGTAACCAAGCCGCAAAGCGATGCGGATATCGAAACGCTCTTTGATCGGCCGGACCTCAAGATCTGGAAGCCGTTCTTCAACGAGGGTGGCTTCGCTGGCGCATCCCTTAAGGACCAAGGGTCGAGGACGCTTCGCGGGATGACGCTCACCGCTATCGAAGCATCCCTTTCGGACGACTCGCGCATCACCTTTTACCTGTCTCCCAAAGACAACTTGGTCCACGTCGCTGAGGTCGTCGCTGGGCCCACGACCTCGATCTTGAATGTTTCCGCCGTGTCGACGGGAGCCGCCGACGATGCAAAGTTCGCCTGGACGCCCCCGGCTGGGGCACGCGAAACTACCGAGGCCGAAGCGCTCTATGATTCCAAGGTTGACGGTCAGCCGATCCCGGACGGGACGGGAGTGATCCAAGTCAGACTGAGTGGTTTGCCCTTGGACGTCTATACGTACCGCCCGCCCAGCTACAAACAAGGCTTGTTCATTATCGTTTTCCACGGACTTGACCGTCAGCCGGAAGTGAACGTTGCGGCGGCGAAGAAGCTGGCCGACAGAACGGGGGCGCTTCTCCTGGCTCCGGACTTCGACGTTCCCCGATTCGGGGACGAGGGTTTCCAGGGGGGATGGGTTTACAAAGACAAGAAGCTGATGCCACAGGGAGCCTGGACATTCTCGCGAATCCCGGAGTTGATCTACCTCGTTAGGAAGCTCGAGGGTGCGCCGAAGATGCCGGTTTATCTCATGGGGCATTCGGCGGGCGGCCAGTTCGTGGCGAGGATAGCCTCGCTGCTCGATGTCGGGGCGGTCCGTTATGTCGCGGCCAATCCAAGCGCTTATGTCTTTCCAACCACGGCTGCTGGATACGGCTACGGTCTTGGAGGGCTGCCTCCGAGATACTCCGACGATGCGGCTTTGCGCCGGTATCTCGCTCGACCCATCACCGTGTTCGTCGGCACTGCCGACACGGGGACTGACAATCTGGATGAGTCGACGGGTGCGATGCAAGAAGGGAAGAACCGATATGAGCGGGCGAGGAACTTCTTCGAAGCTGGTCGGGCTCTCGCTGCGAAAATGTCGTGCGAGTTCAACTGGCGGCTGGTCGAGGTTCCCGGCGTGGGCCACGGGGCAAGGGTGATGTATGAGAGCCCACAGGCGATGATCGCCTTGTTCGGGGACGCTGGGCACCCCTGAAGTCGTGGGCCGCCGTTCCCATTTGCGCTTAGGAAGGTCCCGTGCCGACGGCCGAGCCTATCCAGCAATAAAGGTCAGGTTCGCTCCCTTCAGGCCGGGAGATGTGGCTCGAAGCACGATGCGGCCCTGGCGTCCGTTCGACTGAACCAAAGTCATGCAGAGGCCGTTGAAGGACCTTCGGTGGCCGGCTTTGTCGGGGTCGTGGTCACTTGGGTCGCCGTTTCCGACTCCGCCGTTTCGTCCGGCGCCTTCGATCTCAAATTGGATGTCATTCGCGGCGGTGGGAACCAGTGTGCCCTTCGAATCGACCACTTCGACTTGCACGACGGCGACGTCCTCGCCGTCCGCAGCCAGCCGACTCCGATTTGTCTTCAGCCGCAAGCCTGCCGGCGGGCCGGTTGTCTCGATCCGGTCGGTCGCGGCGACCTTGCCACTCCAGGTCCCGCGCGCCTCGAGGACACCGGGAACGTAGGGTACGTCCCACTCGACGTGTCCGAGCCGGGGCACGTTCTGAGAGCCTAGGGATTTGCCGTTCAGGAACAGTTCGACGCTGTCTGCGTTCGAATGGGCCCAGACCTTGATCGGGCCGCTGCTCCAGTTCCAGTGGGGGAGGAGATGCACTACCGGCTTGCCGCTCCACCAGGCCTTGTAGTACCAAAACGTGTCCTTGGGAAAGCCCGCGATGTCGATAATTCCGAAGGCGGAGTTGACGCATGGCCAGCCATAGGGCGTCGGCTCACCCTTATAGTCGAATCCCGTCCAAACGAAGCCGCCCGCCATCCAAGGGCGCGCCGCGACCGCTTTCCAAGCGACTTCGGCCGTGTAGCCGAACGACGCCTTGTTCACGTCGTAAGCGCTCACATAGCCCTTCGCCCGATCATTCGCGTAAATCCCGCGAGTCGCAACGGCGCTGCCCGTCTCGCTACCCAAAAGCGGCAAGTCGGGATGGCGCGCCCGGATCGAGTCGTACTGAGCAACCGCGTAGTTGATCCCGAAAAGCTGAGTGACGTCGATAATCCCCTCGCCGAAGCCATAGTTGGTCGCACCCGTGCAAAGCCGGGTTCCGTCGAGAGCGTCCACCACGGCGCGCATCTTCTCGAAGATCGCCGCTCCTTCTTTCGTTCCCTGAAGGGGCTCCTCGTTGTAAAGTGACCAGGCGATCACGCACGGGTGGTTGCGGTCGTGTTTGATCTGATATCTCAGATCGGTGAGATCGTCGGCCCGCGTGCCGCCAGGACTCTTGGATGAGTTCGAGTCGCCAAAGTGCCGGGTTTCATCGAGTACGAGCATTCCGAGTCGGTCGCAGGCATCCAGGAGCTCTCGGGCGACCGGATTGTGAGCGGTTCGGTAAGCATTGCAGCCCATCTCCTTGAGTCTTGCGATACGCCAATCGAAGAGGGCGTCGGGCAGGGCGATTCCGACGCCGGCGTGGTCCTGGTGGTTCGAAGTGCCCTGGAGCTTGACCGGACGGCCGTTTAGGAAGAAGCCTCGGTCCTTATCCCATCGGATCGAGCGGATGCCGAAGGTGGCAGTGTCCTTGTCGACCGCTTTCCCATCGGCGAACACGGTTGTCTCAACGCGGTACAGATTTGGCCTGTCGAGGTCCCAAAGCTGTGGATTGGGCACGGTGAGTGAAGTGTCGACGTCGCCGCTCCCGACGACCACATCTTTTGACTCGGTCGTTCCAACCAAGCGACCTTTTGGATCAAGGATGCGTGACCGCACGGTGACGACCTGGCTGGCGCCCGACTCGTTGGCGAGCGAGACCTTCACCCTGACCCGAGCCGTGACCCCCTCGACGTCGGCGCGAGTGAAGATTCCATCTGGTGCAATGCGCAGGGTGTTGGCGGCGTTTAGCCATACGTGCCGGTAGATGCCTCCGCCCTCGTACCACCAGCCCTCGTTCTTCCTTGGATCCACCCGTACCGCGATTACATTGGGGAGGCCGAAATCGAGCCGATTCGAGAGATCGATCCGGAATCCCGCATAGCCGCTATTCTGGTGGCCCAGCTTGACGCCGTTCAGATACACGTCCGCGTTGCGATACACGCCGTCGAAATCGATCCAGACTTTCTTTCCACGCATCGACTCGGGGGGAATGAATGTCTTCCGGTAGATGCCGATTGGCTTGGGCAAGCTCCCATGACTGTTGTCTCCGCTCGGGTCGAAGTCGCCTTCGATGACGTAGTCGTGGGGCAGATGGACGACGCGCCACTTCGAGTCGTCGAAACCGCGAGCGGCTTCACGCGGAATCGCGTCGGTTTCCGGCAAAACCAGATTCACGCCGCCAGGGATGCCCCCGGTTTGGGCGATGTTCTTGACTAACACGACGAGGTTGTTTGGACCTCCCGCCCGCCAGGCCGTTCGCACGGGCATTTCGAACTCCGTGCCGAAACCGACGTGGGTGCCAATGTGCTTTCCGTTCAGAAAGACCGACGCGTCCTCGTCCACGGACTCGAAGTCGAGCAGCTTCTCGGCGCCCTTGGGGTCGCCCCCGAGGTCGGTACGAAACCATCCATATTGACGCGGCTGGAGGACGTTGATTCCGAGCCGGGTCGGTATCCAGGAACCCGACTCGAGATCGGCCGGCAGCGCGGGCACGTCGAGCGTATCGACATTCGCGAGCTTCCATTCCCATTTGAATGGTCCGAGCCGGGACTCGCCGGTAGGGATCGGCGCTCGGAAGAAGCGCCAGTCCGAATCGAAGCGCACTCGTTCCCGGGGTGAGGGCGAAACGACGATGGCCGCCATCAAGACCAGGGCTGAGATCATCGTTTTTCGGACATCTGCAGCACGGTCACAGAGGTTGGGCTCAGGGAGAGATGGAAGGAAGGTCCGAGGCCGTCGACCTTCGTGGTTGCCGGTGTGACCTTCGCCGGCTCGGCTGGGGAGTTGACCGACTTCGGATCGCCGGTGAGAACAACCTCCGTTCCCTGGCGGTCGATCGACCGGCCTGAGATGTCGATCTTCAAGTCCTGACTTGTCGGCTGGGCGTTGACGACCTTTAGGTAGATAACGCCTCGCCGGCTGTCCCGAGTCACGGATGCGAAGAGGGCGGGCAAGCTCTTCGCGCCCTGCGTTTGAGTTGGAACATCGGATAAAGCGATCGGGACGGTGCGATCTCCGAGGAATGTGGAGAACATCTTCTGCGCGTAGTAAGAGGGCGATCCGAAGCTGCTCAGGGTGTCATACCCGATGAGGTTGGTCGCCCACTGCCGTGCACCCGGGTTAACGTTGACCAACAACGGTGCGTAACAGGACATCACGACCATGTCGGAGTTGCGCTCGAGACCGGTCATGAAAGCGGCGTCCGAGATGGCCGAGCTCAGGTCCGAGGTGGGGCCCTTCTGCGCCGCGTTCGTCCAGGGCTGGTCAACGTTCTGGGAAGCCCACTCTCCTACGAAGATCTTCGGCCCCTTCCGGTCGTAGCCGTCGTACTTCGTGGCCATCGCCATCATGTCCCAGTTGCTCGCGTAATAGTGCTCGTCGAACAGGTCAGGCGAGCGCTGTTTGATCGGGTATCTAGGGCCAAGCCAGTCCTTGCCTCCGGTGGTCGAGATCACTCTGAGCGCGGGATACTTCCCCTTGATGGCGTCGTAGAACTGGACGAACCGGCCCTCGTAGCTGCCGCTCCGATCGAACCCGTCTTCGTTGCCGATCTCGACACACTCGAGAGGGAAGGGTTTGGCATGGCCGTCTTTGATCCGTTGGGCGCCCCATTTCGAATCGGGGCCGCCCGTGACATACTCGATCTCGTCCAGGGCTTCTTGAACGTACGGCTGCAGTTCGGGGCCGGCTTTGACAACCTGCCCGCCGAGAACGTAGCCCGCGAAGACGGCGAGGACCGGTTTGGCGTGCATGTCCTCGCACCAATTTAGGAATTCGAGCAAACCCAGGCCGTCAGTCGAGCGATATCCCCACGGCGACATGTGGCCAGGACGGTCCTCGATCGGGCCGATCGTCGTCTTCCAAGCGTACCGTTGGGCGAACGAATTGCCCTCCACGTAGTTGCCCCCGGGAAAACGAAGAAACTTCGGCCTCATGTCGACCAGCATCCGCATCAGGTCCATCCGATTTCCGTTTGGCCGGCCGCCAAAAGTGGGAGGGAGCAAGGAAACCGATCCCAGCCAGGTCTCACGGTCCCTACCAGTCTGCAGGACGAGCCGAGCGTCTTTCGTAGGATTCGTTCCCTTGGAAGTCGTCAGCGTCGTCGTGAATTTGCGCCACTTATCTCCCACGCCCGCTATTTCTGCTCGCGCGAAGACGGTTTCGCCATCCGCGGACTCGATACTAGCGCCGATGGGACCGGGCGCGCCGGCTTTGGCCCACAGGGTCAGCCGGTACGTCGTACCGGGATGCACCGGGATGCCCCAGTAGCCTTCGTTCGCAACCCCTCCTCGCACGTTTAGCGACACGGGCAAGGCGGCTGACACACCCTCTTTGTGATCCAGGGCGATTGCCGATCCGGTTCCGACCGGGCGCCAATGAAGGGCCCGGTCCGAATTGTCTTTGAATGTCCGATTGCGAACTAGCTCGCCGTAAAGCCCGCCTTCGTAAGAAAAGTTGATCTCCTCCGTCATCAGCCCATAGAGGGTCGGGCTGACCGCGACTCCCGGTTTCGACAGATCGAGCGTCAAAGTGGCGGTCGCCTGGAGGGCAAGGCATGCGATCGGGAGCATTTATTTAGTTTAGTTTAAAAACTAATCAAGCCAGAGAAGTTTAGTTTCCCAGCGCGTAGCCGATCGCCTGGTCTAATGTCATCTCGCGGCCATCTTCCCATGCCTCGTCGAAGCTTTGTTCGGATTGGACAGCCGAAACTTTTGCCTCGTGTCTGGCCATGACTCCGATAGGCAAATGCCGGCCGATCCTCTCACGGAGGGATTCCGCGGCGCCCCAGAGCCGAGCGGCACGAACGGCGTCCGATTGCGCCGCGGCGAGATTTGCAAAGGACTCAAGAGACATCGCAATGTCGTTCAGAAGACGAAGGACGCGCAGGATACCGAGGCTCTCCGTGTGAAGCGTTCGAGCCGATTCATATTCGCCCAGTTCGCAAGCGATCCAACCAAGTCTGGTCAGCGATTCTGCGATGCCAGCGCGATCGTCGAGCTCCCGGCGAATCGCAACGCTCTCTTCGAGCAAGGATCTGGCGGATTCATAGTCGCCTTGTTCGAAAGCGACTTCGCCAAGGCAAGCGAGGGGCATCGCACATCCCCGGCGCCAGTTTTTTAGTCTTCGAAACGCCAAACTCTTCTCAAGGAGACCTTGTGCGGACGCATAGTCGCCCTGCTCTAACGCAACCCGTCCGAGATTGAAGAGGCTCTGAGATATCCCGCCTTCCTCGCCTTGATTCCTCCTGATCTCAAGGCTCTCCTCATGGAACGCTCGGGCGCGTTCGTAGTCGCCCTGCTCCCGCGCCACGAGTCCGAGGACATTGAGAGTGGAGGCGATGTTGATCCAGTCGTCGAGTGGTCGCAGGATTTCGAGATTCTCGTTGAGGTGAGTGATGGCGGCCGGGTAGTCGCTCAGGCTCAGAGCCAAGGCTCCCGCGCAGTGGAGGGCTCGCGCGTAGGAAGTCGTCGGCACCCGGTCTTTCGCGCGCTCCAGCGCTGCCCGGCACCAGGTTGTGCCTTCCTCGTAGTAGCCGCGCGTGATCCAGAAGGCGTAGAGCGCGTTGCAAAACTGGAGGGCGCTTTCGGGTTCGGTCTCCAATGCACAAGCGAAGGCCGCGCGCAGGTTATCGTGCTCGACTTCGAGCCTGTCCATCCATTCCCTTTCGTTCGCGCCAAACAGTTCCAGATGGGCTTCCTGTGCGAAGGCAAGCGCGCAGGTCATGTGCCGGTTGCGCCAAACGCCGGCTTCGCCGGCCTCGGTCAACCTTTCGAAGGCATACGCTCTGACCGTGTCGAGCAGCCGATAGCGAGTTGAACCATCGCGCGGATCCGCCATCGCCAGGCTTTTGTCCACAAGCGACGTCAGGAGATCGAGGATTTCGGATTCGTCGACCGGTTCTCCATCGCAAACATGCTCGGCGGCTGGCAACGACCAACCGCCGGCGAAAACCGCAAGTCTTCTGAGGATGGCTTGTTCGCGCTCTTCGAGCAACTCGAAGCTCCAATCGATCAGCGAGCGCAGAGTCTGCTGTCGCGGGATAGCGGCCTTGCCACCGCTTGTCAGCAGTCGAAACCGGCTGTCCAGTCGCTGGCACACCTCGTGAACCGACAAGCTCCTGAGGCGTGCTGCCGCGAGTTCGATCGCGAGTGGTATGCCGTCCAGTCTGCGACAGATGTCCACGACGTCCGGGGCATTGCGACGGTTTAACTGGAAGTCGTGACTGACGCGGGCGCCTCGGTCGACAAAGAGTTGGACCGCCTCGAACTCCAGCAATTTGCTGGCGTCGTCATCCTCGGTTTCAAGCCGTTCGGAAGGAGGCAGAGCCAGCGAAGGAACTCTAAAGACCTGCTCGCCCGTGACATGGAGAGGCTGGCGGCTGGTGGCGAGAATGCTGAGGTTCGGGCAGTTGGCAAGCATGTATTGAGCGAATTCGGCGCAAGCCTCGCTGAGGTGCTCGCAGTTATCGAGAACTAACAGCACCGTTCGGGGCTCGAGAGCCTCCACGAGGGTTTCGATGATGGGCCGCATCGGTTCCTCGGGAATGCCAACCGCCTTCGAGACGGCCCGGGGGACGAGGGCCGAAAGAGCGATCGGCGACAAATCCACAAACCAAGCTCCATGATCGAACCGCGGAAGGGCAGCCTCGGCAAGCGCGATCGAGAGCCGCGTCTTCCCAATTCCACCGGCGCCGGCAAGCGTGACGAGGCGCCGGTCCAACATCAGGTCCAGCACTTCGGCAATCTCGTTCGAGCGTCCAATGAGGTCGGTTAGGGGCACCGGCAGATGTCTTCTCGGGTCGACCGGATTTGTCGGTAAGGCCGGCGAGACAACGGTTTGGCGTTGACGCAATTCCCGATAGAGCGCTTCCGTTTCCGGCGAAGGCGATGCATTGATGTCGTTGCGAAGCAGAGTCTCCAACTCACGATGGACAACGGTGACGGCCGCGCGGTCGCCGCAGTCGGCGAGAGCTTGCATGAGTGAACGGTGGGCGCTTTCCCGATAGGGATCGGCGGCTACGAGAAGCCGCAGCCAACGGACGGCGGTCGCCGCATCGGAGAGCCCTGCCAACCGCTCCAACGCGGTGAAATAAGTTTGCTCCCGCAGCCCACGCTCAATGACAGCCCATTCCTCCTCACAGTCTGGGAGGATCTGGCCCCGATAGTGGGTCGCTGCTTCGCCAAGGGCGTCGATCGGGGTCTCCGACTTGGCCGCGGCGGCGACCGCCTGATCGAATGCGGCGACGTCGGAGTAGGCGCCGCTCAAATCCAAGCGAACGGTCCGGAGACTGGGCGAAAGCACTCGGCGAGCCTCTGGGCCAAGCGCGCGCCGCAGGTTCGATAAGCTCTTTCGGAGATAGAACAGGGCCTGCTCTTCGGTGTTATCCGGCCAAAGAGTTCCGGCCAGCCAATCTCGCGATACCTCCTTTGCTTGGCGCAGGACCAAGAGGGCCAGTAACCATTGCTCCCTTCGCGACCGAAGGGGTGGTAGCGGCGATCCGTTTACGCGAGCCTCAAATCCTCCAAACAGTCGGACCTCGAAGGACGGGGTTTGCGGAGATTCGGTCATTGGCGTCTGGACCTGAGGATAGACGTGATTATATTTCAGGCCCAATTGACATTCTCCAAATCCGGGTACGTCGCCGGGTACGCGGGCCCCAAATACTTCCGAACGTAAGGCGCCCTCGCGAAAGAGGGCCAGATAGGAGAAACCAAAATGTCTATTCACCTTGGCGATACAGCGCCCGACTTTCAACAAGATTCGACGATGGGCCCGCTCCAGTTCCACGAGTGGGCCGAGGACAAATGGGTGGTTCTCTTTTCCCATCCGAAGGATTTCACGCCTGTTTGCACGACCGAGCTGGGCCGGGTCGCAAAGCTTAAGTCGGAGTTTGACAAGCGAAATGTCAAGGTCGTCGGGCTTAGCGTCGACGGTCTCTCCGACCACGGCCGTTGGCTTGACGACATAGCGGAAACGCAGGGCGTCGAGTTGAACTTCCCCTTAATCGCCGACAGCGACCGCAAGGTCTCCAACCTCTACGGCATGATTCCGCCCAACGCGGACAACACGATGACGGTCCGCTCCGTGTACATCATCGGGCCCGACAAGAAGGTCAAGCTCATGATCACGTATCCGGCGAGCACCGGCCGGAACTTCGATGAGATCCTTCGCGTCATCGACTCGCTGCAGTTAACCGCGAACTACAAGGTCGCAACGCCGGTGGATTGGAAGGAGGGCAACGACGTAATCATCCTCCCGTCCGTGACGAATGATGAGGCGCGCGGTCTCTTCCCGGGAGGTTTCACGCAAATCAAGCCTTACCTCCGGACGACGGCGCAGCCCAACCTGGTAGCCCACTAGCCCAGGCGACGGCGTTCTGGGCGCGGACCGATCCGCGCCCTGCGTTCACCGCTCGCTTCGATGTACTCTGAGACCTTGACAGACATGAAGACACGGATCCTCGTTCTCGGCGCCGGCTTCGGCGGGTTGGAGCTGACGACTCAGCTTTCCGAATCGCTCGGGGACCGTATCGAACTGACTCTGATCGACAAGAGCGACTCGTTCGTCTTCGGCTTTTCCAAGCTCGATGCGATGTTTCATCGCACGACCGGCGATGCGATACGGATTCCTTATGAGAACGTCGCGAAGCCCGGTGTCACGTTCGTTCAGGACATGATCACCGGGATCGACCCCGTCGCCAAGAGGGTGACCACGGCCGGCGGCGTCCACGAAGCCGACGTGCTCGTAGTCGCACTGGGCGCCGATTATGATATCGCGGCGACGCCCGGCCTCGCCGACGCCGGCAATGAGTTCTATACCGTTGCCGGAGCGCTGCGTCTCAGAGAGCTGCTTCCGGCATTCTCTAACGGTCATGCAGTGGTTGGGGTCATCGGCTTCCCCTATAAATGTCCGCCCGCCCCAAGCGAGGCGGCTCTTCTTCTGCACGACTACCTGACCAAACGCGGAGTTCGGGATCGCTGCCAGATCACTCTGATAACGCCTCTCAGCAGCCCGATACCTCCGTCGCCTGAGTCGTCGAAGGCGCTGATCACCGCCTTTGCGGAGCGTGGGATTGGGTTCATGCCGAGTACGTGCGTCCAAGCTCTCGACGGAGCGCGCCGCGTCCTGGCTCTCGACAACGGGCAGGAGATGCCCTATGATCTTTTCCTCGGCGTTCCCAAGCACTGCGTTCCGGAAGTGGTCGCTCAAAGCGGGATGGTGGAAAACGGCTGGATCGCAGCCGATCCGAGAACTCTGAAGACGAAGTTCGACGGCGTCTTTGCGATCGGCGACGCATCCGGCGTCGGAGTACCAAAGGCGGGGGTGTTCGCGGAAAACGCAGCGCGCGTCGTGGCCCAATCGATCATCGCCGACCTCGCGGGCGGCGAGCCTCCCTTGCCTTTTGCGGGAGCCGGTTCTTGCTACATCGAGTACGGCGGCGACAAAGTTGGCCGAGTCGACGTCGACTTCCTTTCCGGACCTTCGGTCTCCGCGAAACATTACGAACCTTCGGTCGAGCTGGTAAAGGAGAAGGTTCGGTTTGGCTCGAGCCGGCGCGCTCGCTGGTTCGGGATCGAGGCCGAAGGCGACGATTCGATGGTTCATCGCGGGAGCTGACGGGGGTTCCGACCGTCAGCAAATTGTTGACAAGCAGCTCGTCAGCGACGCTCGAAAACTCGGACGAACAGGGCGCCGTCGATCAAATAGGCGATCGCTTTATCTTCCGGAGAAAGGTCCGCCCAATCCGCATGGGCAGCAACCAGGACTCCGTCAGCAGATGGGTCATTCGGAGTCCGGGAAGATTTCGGACGATCGCTTAGCCAGAGGCTGTTCGAATTCGACCGAGAGTGTTCAAATTCGATCCAGACAGGATGGGAAACGGGGAACACAGCCTGGGGCGCCGGCTTGGGCCACAACCAGGGTCCCGGAGACAGAACCTGTCGAAGAGCGCCGTTCGATGGGACTACTTCGAGGACGGGAGTTCCAGCGGCTGGGGTGGCGGCGCGGGATCTCAAATACGCGGAGAACGTACGGTCGTAGTTCGCCTTCGTTTGCACCCAACTATCCGTGGAGTCATTCGCCCGCTTGATGGCATCCGTCGCGGCGGCCAGGGTGAATTCCACCTGCAAGAGATCCGCAACTTTCGCAGAGCCCTTTGTGTAGGTCGCCGTGCCGTTTGCCGACCAGCCCGGGCCCCAAAATCCTTGGCTGAGGGCTTGATCGATGTCGGGGGAGGCGACAAGAGTGCCACCGCCCGCCGGCAGCACGACATGATATCGAGCCTTTCCCTCGCGGACATCGAAGATCGCGTGGGTCAGGGAGGGAGAAAGGTCAGCATCAACTTCGAGCGTCTCTTCCGGACGAACAACGCGGGCGAAGACCTCGTAGCTCGACTTCTGGGCTGCATCAAGCAGGTAGACAGCGCTCTCTTTGGCTTCGCCCCAGCCGGCCCGCACCTTGCGATTGACGAATACGAGCGCGCAAGCCGAACCTGGAAACCACTCGGCGCGCCACTTGTCCTCACTGTGCAAGTGCAGGACGACTTTTCCTTCGCGGTTGGCCAGGCGATAGGTCCCAATGCCGATCCCACTTTCTTCCTCACGCGAGTAAAGCAATGCTTCGCCGGATGGATGCCATTGGATCGTCTTCACGCGGATATCCACAGCTTGGGCGGCTGAGAGTTTCGGCAAGGTCTTGGGAACGTATTGCTCCGCGGGTGGCGATGAGAGCTTTTGCGCCTGCGCGAATCCGAAGGCGGCGACAGCGGCGAAAGCGAGCACCTTCATTGCAATTAATGATACGACGCGCCGCCGCTGGATGACGCCGGCTTTAGACTTTGCGGCGAACTTGCAATCGCGCTACTCGATCAGAGCGCGGCGTCCACCGCCTCCCAGAGAGTTCGCGATGGCAGCAGCCGCTCATCCAACGAGCGTTCGTCGAACGGATAGGGATTTCGGGTGACGGCTGTGTGGGGTGTCGACAGTGTGAGCCCGAGGCCGGTTTGCGCGGATGGAGCGAGGATCGTCACTTGAGTTGGGTTGATAAAACTGTGGTCGATGACAGGCCTTAGTAGTTGTCCGTCCAGTTCGCGCGCGAGCCAGGCACATTCATCGAGCCGGCCAACCTCCCGCAAGTTCTTGAAGGCTTCAAGAACGACGACCGATGCGGGTTCGCCGAGGCAGCGGTCGGCGATCTCGCGGAGGCGAGTGTTGATGCCCCGCCCGAATTCGCGCAGGCCGGTATGGCGGTAACCGGCCAGCCGGGCAAGGCCGGCTTGCCGCAGCGACGAACTGATGACGAGAGCTGGATCGCCTCGGCGAAGCGCCAAATTGGGAACGGGAAGGCGGATTCCGTGACCCCAAGGCCAAAGGAGATTGAGAGTCGGTAAGCCTTCGTCGGCTCGACGGAGGTTCATCTCCGTCTCCGAGAGGATATTGACCGAGTCGTCGATGAAGCGACGGAGGACAAGCTCGCCATCTCCCTCGGGCAAATAGCCTCTGATAGGCTTACCATCGACTTCCGCTGGTGGCGTCGTCCCCAGGTCGCCGAGAGCTTCCCAGACCAGGCCATGGTCGACGCCATCGCCCTCGACGATGGTTAGGCTGCTCGTGTTTAGTTTCTTCGCGAGATCAAGCACTTCCCGCTGCTCATCGGCGCGGATCTCGACGCCGACGGTGGCCGCCGTTCCACCCGCGAACGACATCAGCGTCAAGTGGAAGTGGGTCGATCGTTCCGGCGGATCGGTTCCGAGAGCCGCGATCGTGAGAGGTCCCTGTCTCAGCTGACCCTGATTCGGGTCAAGGCCGAGATAGAGAGCCTCGGGCGTTTCGATCTGCGCCGTCGGACGAAGCTTAAAGAGGGCGCCGGACTCTGCGACGCGCTCGAACGTCGGGAGTTTCTCGCGAAGGACAGACGGCTCCCCGAGGAGGTCGGGGAGGAGTAGGAGGAGTTTGGAACTTGGAATTTGGGATTTGGAGTTGGGAGCTTTGCGAATTTAAGATTTGAGATTTGCGATTTGAATTTGGATGTTGGGGCTTGAGGTTTAGGGAGTTTGGAATTTGGAATTTGGAATTTGGAGTTTGGAATTGAAGTCGCCGCGGTGCCACTCCAGAATTCCAAATTCCAAAGCTAGCCATTCCCAAGCTTTCCGCCGTGAGCGGCGTCCGCTGGCGCGCCGGACAGATCTACCTGTGGCGCCTCGACGCCGTAGGTTCCGATCTGAGCGATTGCCGCTTCAAGATTGCCCTTCGAGAAGCCGCTGAACAGTTTTTGAGTCTCACCCATCGGCGCGACCACGACGAGATCGAGGCCTTGGTTGGCGGAGAACTTCTTCATAGCGACGCCGTCTTTGTCAGGCAGAACTCGGACTTGGGAGCCAAGGTCCTTAGTGAGCTGCAAAGCATTTGCTGCATCGCCCTCGACGACCCCAACAACCGCGACCTTGCGTCCATAGGCTTCGGCAACGACGTGCAAAGTTTTCGCCGCACTCTTCGCATCGCTAGACGCCGAGTCGAAGAAGACGACGATAACGGGCGAGCCGGTTCCCCCACGGACGGCGACCGATTGGATCTGTTTGTCAGCCGGCCCCGAGATGTTTCCAACGTAATTCACTTTGGGTCTTGTCGCGCCGCCGGCTCCATTCACGGACACTCCGGCGATCCCTGCTTCACGGTCCTCGTCGAACTTGTCGAAACTTAGGCCGTTCGCGCCGTAAAAGGCGCCCCGAAAGCCGCGCGCACCCCCGCCGCTCGCACTGAGATGGCAGTAGCCGCACTCCTTGTTCTCCTTTTGAGCGTATTCGGGCCGGGCCTCAGCGGTGAAGATACCGGCGACGAGCACAATGCCGGCGAGAAAGCAAACGGTTGGGAGCTTGTTCATAGGACCTCAGAGAATACTAACGCGTCGAAGGGAGCTATGTTCGCCAATCCTAGGTGAATCTTAAGCATCGACGCCAGATGGATGCAAGTTTCGTTGAGCGGGGTTACTCGAGGACGGACATCGAGGCAACCTTGCCATAGGAGTCGATCTCGTAGACGCGGGGAACGCCGGTCGCCAGTTCAAGGGCGACCACCTCATCGGGGGACAGGTTCTCCAGGCTCATCGCAATCGAGCGATTCGAGTTGCCATGGGCTACAACGAGTACGTTCTTGCCTTCTCTGAGATCGCCCATGATGCAGCGATCGAAAAAGGGAAGAGTTCTCTCGGCGGTGTTCTTAAGAGCTTCGCCGCCGGGCGGAGGAACGTCGTAGCTTCGCCGCCACAGGTGGACCTGCTCTTTGCCGTACCGCTCAGCCGTTTGGGCCTTGTTGAGTCCCTGCAGATCGCCGTAGTGACGCTCGTTGAGGGCTTGGTCCCGGATGACGGGGATGTTCCAAGAAAGAGATTCGAGGATGATTCTTAGCGTTTCTTGAGCCCGGCTCAACGCGCTTGTGTATGCGACATCGAACTTCATTCCCGAAATCCGACTGGCTGCGTTACGAGCCTCTTGCCGCCCTGCCTCCGTCAGGGGAACGTCTGTCCAACCGGTGAATCGGTTTTCGAGGTTCCAAAGAGATTGGCCATGGCGAATAAGAACGAGCTTGGGCACGGCTAGAGGCTACCTTTCGGAGAGCCAAACGTTTAGCGATCAACGGCTAAGGGGAGGCGCTGAGGCGTTGGGCGCTCGTCGTGGAGTGATGGAGTGATGGAGTGATGGAGTGATGGGATGCCAGAACGGCCCTTGGTTCACGCCTTCTTCTCGTCGAAGAAAATCACCAAATCCGTGTCGCTGAACTCTTCGAAGCCCTCTGCTTGAGCGATCCCGCGAAGGTGACCTCGATGGAACGTTCCGTGGTTGATTACGTGCCAGGCGATCTCCCCAAGTTGGCGGGTGCGATCCCTACCTCGGCTGTCCTTGTAGGCAATCATGGAGTCGAGGGGTCGGCTGGCAAGCAGCTGCGTCCAGGCGGCGGAAGCTGAGTCGAACGCTGCCCTGGTCGCGGCTCGGGGAATGTCTTCCACCGGGACGCCGCATCGCTCCAACCAGGTCCGCTGAACGGTCAGGATGTGCTGGAGTGCCGGGGATGCCGACTCCTGGCTCTTCATCAGCCTGAGGGCGTTGTACCAGCGCATATTCGCCCAGAGATCGTATTCGAATCCGATGCGCAGCATCTCGCCAATCGAAGGGTTCGCAAATGTCATTTCCAATCAAATCCTACCGGCATGCCGCTCGGCGTCCCGACGGGGCCCGCTTCGCGTATTACCGCATTTCCTCGAAGGAAAACGTGAACAGGCGGCGCGTTTATCCTTTCACCCTCGAACGGACTCCATCCGGATTTGCTTTGGACCATCGATCGCTCCAATACGATGTCCTTCGCGAGGTCGATTAGGACCAGGTCCGCGTCCATACCCGTTCTGATC
>CAZNUL010000024.1:26857-48571 GCA_964576205.1 uncultured Fimbriimonadaceae bacterium
GAGCCGGCCGGGCAGCGCGAGTTCGAGGCCGCGCTCGAGTTCATCCGCGGGGTCGACGGCGCGGCGGGCGGCCGCGTGCGCGGGATGCTCGCGCCGCGCGAGGTCGAGACGTGCAGCCTCGAGCTACTCCGGGCCACCCGCAAGCTGGCGGACGAGCTACGCATGCCGATCCTCCCCCACCCCGCCTACCGCCTGGGCGAGTTCTCCGAGATCGTTGCCGAACCCTCGGATGCTAGCGTTATTAGCTCGCTGAGAGGGATGTGCTGGTCGCGCTTCACGATCGTGAGCATGACCTGGAGAAGAGTTTGAACGCCGGGGAGACCGCTCGGACTGTGCGGATACGGCGTCGTCTTCTCTTCGAGGGTGTGCGGAGCGTGGTCGCTGCCGACCACATCGAATAGACCCGCCCGTACGGCATAGCGTAGTGCCTGCCGGTGCTCCTCGCTCCTGATCGGTGGATTCATCTGAGCGAGCGAGCCGAGCCTGTCGTAGGCGTCGGGAGCCGAAAACCATAGATGCTGCGGCGTGATCTCGCAGGTCGTACCGAGGCCATCGACTTTTGCCTTTTCGAGAAGCGGGATCTCATCGGCGGTCGAGACGTGAAGAATATGTACGGGTCTGTCGGTTTCCTTGGACAGTCCAAGGATCCGCTCGGTCGACATTCTCGCGCTCTCGGCATCGCGCAGGAACGGGTGCTCGCGGGCGTGCGGGTTTGGGCTGATGAGGCGCTTGCGCTCCCGGTTCCGCGCTTCGTCCTCCGAATGGATCGGGCAACGCCGGACTCCATTTCGGAGGACCCGTCTCAAGTCTTTTTCCGAGTCCACGAGCAACGAACCCGTGGAGCTTCCCGCAAAGATTTTGATTCCCGGCGTGCCCGGCAGCATTTCCAGATCGGGCAGTTGCTCGATGTTGTCGACTGCCGCTCCGACAAAGAAAGCGTGGTCGCACCAAGCTCTGCCCTTGGCTCGCGCGAGTTTGTCTTCCAGAGATTCCCGCGTGGTCGTGGTCGGGATCGTATTCGGCATCTCGAAGATCGTCGTCACTCCGCCGAAGACCGCGGCCCTCGTGCCGGACTCGATGTCTTCTTTGTGTTCAAGGCCGGGTTCGCGGAAATGAACCTGGGTGTCGATGACGCCCGGAAGGACGTGCAGTCCCCTTGCGTCGATAACCTCATCGGCGCTCGTTTGGGAGAGATCGCCGATCTGGTCGACCCGGCCATCCTTGACTCCGATCCCGCCCTCGAACACCCCGGATCCGGTCACGACTTTACCGCCGCGGATCAGGAGGTCGAAGTGCATGCCCTAGTTTAGGCTAGTCGAACAGCCTGATGCCGCCGCTCATGGAAGGGCATTCTTCCAAGTAGACTCCCGATCGTGAGGATTGCGACTTTCAATGCCGCCGGAATCCGCCCCCGCATGCCCCTCATCCTCGACTGGCTGGCCGTCAACGAGCCAGATGTTCTAGCGATCCAGGAGACGAAGGTCGAGGACGACAAATTTCCGATGGACGACTTCGAGGAGCTTGGATATCATGGGGCGGTCCATGGGCAGAAGTCGTGGAATGGAGTCGCGACCCTCAGCCGTCATCCGATCCAGAACGTTCGCACCGGCTTCGGCGACGAACTCTTTCCGAACGATTGCCGAATACTGACGTGCGAGACGAACGGCGTCAAGATCGTCAACACCTATGTGCCTAATGGGAGCGCGGTCGGCACCGACAAGTGGGATTACAAGCTCCGCTGGCTCGAGCGCTTCGCGACATTCCTGAATCAGGGCTTTCGGCCAAATGAGCCGGTCGTTTGGCTGGGTGATATCAACATTGCGCCGAAGTCCGAGGACGTCTACAATCCGAAGCGGTTTTTCGGTGGCGTCGGTCATCATCCCGAAGAGTTCAAGCGGCTCGACCGGATCGTAGAGTTCGGTCTCACCGACGTCTTCCGAAAGTTCCATCAGGGTTCCGGTTACTACACCTACTGGGACTTCGTGATCATCACCTCGGTGGACAAGAACTTCGGCTGGCGCATCGATCACATTTACGCGAGTCCGCCTATGGCCGAGCGATGCGTCTCCTGTACGATCGACAAGGAAGCGCGCAGTCAACCGAAGCCGAGCGATCACACCTTCGTGCTCGCGGAGTTTGCCTAGGGGTTGGGGACTGTCAAAGGGTTCAACCCTTCGAATCGCCCATGAAAGGACTCCCCGAACACGTCCGGCGCTTGGCAGATGCATGGGGTTTTGTCGCCACGGAAGAGTTGCCAGGTGGGCATTGCTCGCGCGTCTTCGCGAACGAAACCCGGGTACTCAAGGCGCCGTTTCAGGGCGAGGAACTCACTTTCGGCGTCCCGGCCGCACTCAAGTTGGCGTCGGTTGGTGGGCCAGAGGTCTACGAACATGACGTCGCGAGCGGCGCCATCCTGATGGAAAGGCTGCGACCGGGCAGGGAACTGTCGACTTCAACACTTAGCGAATCCGAAGCGCAAGGAATATTCGTCGAGCTCACATCGAAGATTGCTGGGCTGAGCGCCGATTCGGCGATGCAGCTTCGGGACTACCACGCTTTCCGGCATCCGCTCTTAGACCGTCTCGAGGAGACGACGACCTCGCGAGTCTTCCTGCATGGCGACCTCCACCACCATAACATCCTCTCGGACAGCGCGAATTGGCGGCCGATCGATCCGAAGGGGCTTGCCGGCGATCCCCACTTCGAATGCATTGCTTTCCTGAGGAACCCAGTCGACCAGCTTAAGGAAGTCCGCGATCTGGCCGGATTCACGGAGACGCGGATCCACTCGCTCGCGCGAGCCCTTGACTTGGACCCTTGGCGGATCGCGGCTTGGGGTCTTCTGGACAATATCGAGTCAACAAGCCCGCCCGATCATCCTTGGGGTCGATTGGGCGAGATCTACCGAGAATTGGAACTGAGGCTGAGGTCTGGTTAACCCCTCCTCAATCCTTCGGAATCACGCAGCCAATCACATCGGTCTTCGGTTGAGAAACCGGTTTGCCGGCATCGATCGCGTCGAGCGCATTCCGAAGGTCGTGCTTTTGCGTCCGAAGCCGCTGTTTGCCTAGCGCGTAGAAGCGGTCGTCGATACGCCCGTGATAGAGGAGCGATCCCGTTGGAGCGAATACCGCGGTCTCGGGCGACATGGTCGCCTTGGCGGCCGAGAGCAGCTTGCCCTGGCCATGGAGCACGGGAAAGGCGTAGCCGAAGTCCTTGGCGTTCTTCTTCAGTTCATCCGAATTGAAAAGCGTGTCGACGAAGACCAAGTAGAACCTCCAGCCGCGAGGGCCGTAAGTTTTGGCAATGCGATTCATTTCGGGCGCGTAGCCCTGAGCATTCGGACATCCGGACAGCGCGAAGAAAACGACGACTCCCTTCCTCGCCGAGCTCGGAAAAACGACGATTTGCTTGCCGGATAAATCGGGCAGCCCGATCGAGGGTCGCGGCGAGACGACTGGTGTCGCGTCGACCCTCTGTCCCCCCGAAATGCACAAGACGAACGAAACTGCCGCGAGCATCTCTCTGAGAATACGTCAGGCGGCTGCAACCTGGCCGGGACCCTCCGCGTAACGGTGCTAAAAGGCCCGACGTCGAATGCTCACTCTCTACATCGTGTCAGCCGCAGTTGCTGGAGTCCTAGTGCTCCTGAGCGCGCTCGGCGCAGGCCATGGGATCGAGCACGAGGTCCATTTCGATCATTCCGGCCACGAAACCGAGACGAGCCACGGCCACTGGGTTCCATTCTTCAGTCTTCGTTTTTACAGCTATTTCTTTGCGGGCCTCGGCGCAACCGGCCTACTGATCAGCATGCTGACGGCGACAGATCCCAGGGTCACACTTTG
Organism: uncultured Fimbriimonadaceae bacterium; assembly: GCA_964576205.1. Lineage (GTDB taxonomy): Bacteria > Armatimonadota > Fimbriimonadia > Fimbriimonadales > Fimbriimonadaceae > JAEVZK01. The sequence continues at coordinate 30,703 of CAZNUL010000024.1, forward strand.
GATCGCGATCGCCGTCGGTCTGATCGCGGGGCTATCGATCTCGATCATGGTCCGGGTCTTGAAGCTCAACGAGTCGTCGAGCGGGGCCAAGGAAAACGATATCCTTGGTCGTGAAGCCCAGGTCCTGGTGCCGATCAAGGGCACGACGCCGGGCCGAATCCGTTGCGTCGTGAAGGGAGAATCCATCGATTTCATCGCCGTCTGCGACGATTCCGTGCCGATCGAAGCGGGATCGTCCGTGATCATCGTCGCCATCGAGGAGGGCCGCGCGCTCGTGATGCCGCGGGAAGTGCTCTACACCGACGATCCATTTCGATTGAGGACCAGTTAAAGCAAATGCAAGGTCAGATAGACCAACACAGCATCCAAGTTGCCTTGATCTCGGCCGGGGTATGTCTCGCCGCGATCCTCGTGTTCGTCGGCTTCCTGAAAAGCATGATGCAGATTTGCCCGCCGAACGAAGTTCTGATCTTCTCCGGGCGCAAGCGACGCTTGGTCGACGGCACAATCCGGGGATGCCGGACGGTATTCGGCGGCCGTGGCGTCCGGGTTCCGGTCTTTGAAAATGTCGACAGGATGAGTTTGAACGTGATGGAGGTGCCGATCACTATCAGGGGGGCCTATTCCAAGGGTGGGATTCCACTCAACGTCGAATCGATCGCGAATGTAAAGATCAGCAGCGACGAAGTGATCATCAACAACGCGATCGAGCGGTTCCTCGGCCGCGACCCAAGCGAGATCAAGCGTGTTGCCAAAGAGACTCTGGAGGGTCATCTCCGAGGGGTCCTTGCTCGGCTAACCCCGGAGGAGATTAACGAAGACCGGCTAAAGTTTTCGGACGAGCTTGCCTCCGAAAGCGAGATGGACCTGAAGAAGCTTGGAATCCACCTCGACACCTTCAAGATTCAGCACGTTAGCGACGACAAGCATTACCTGGACTCGATTGGACGCGGCGCGGTTGCGGCCGTGATTCGAGATGCCGAAATGGCGGAAAGCGACGCGATGCGCTCGGCGAACCAGTCGGAGGCCGAGAACAAGGGGCGTGCCAACGTCGTGAAGGCAAACGTCGACGCAAATATCTCCAAGCTGGTCAACGAGTTGAGAAAGGTCCAGGCCGAGTTGGACGCCAACGTCAAGGCCGAGGAGGAAAGGACCTTAGCCGCGGCTCGCGAGGCCCGGGCTAAGGCGGAGCAAGAACTGCAGCAGGTTCGAGCGGAGCTCGAAGCGGTGAGGCTCCAGGCCGATCAGGTCATCCCGGCAGAGGCCCTGCAGCGCGCCCAGGAATTCAAGGCGCGCGGCGACGCGGCGATCCTGAGAGAGCGTGGCGTGGCCGCCAGTCAGGCCTTGGAGTTGATGAACTCGGCTTGGCGCGAAGCCGGCGACAGCGCCCTCACGATCTACCTGATCGAAGATTTTGAGAAGATCCTCGGCAGCGCAACCAAGGGTGTCTCTAAGGTGAAGGTCGATCATTTGCAGATGATCGACGGCGGCGACGGCAAGGTGCTTTCCAGTTACCTTTCGTCCTATCCGGCGATGCTGAACTCGGTCTTCGAAGCGGTTGCCCAATCGACGGGCATCGACATCCCGAAAGCGATCGCCGGTTCAACGGGGACGCGTGCCACCAGCCCGCCAGGTGGTCTGGATAGTGACGAGTCGGCGAAGGTGAAGAAATGACGATTGCCGCGATTATCGCCGGCGTCTTGTTCGTGCTGTTCCTGATCTCGATGGGCACGGTCAAGAGCCTCATCTACATCTGCGCTCCCAACGAAGTGCTCATCTTCTCCGGCGGCCGGACTGAGGATCGCAAGCGGAGCTACGGTTACCGACTGATCAAGGGTGGAAAAGGGATACGCGTCCCTCTCATGGAGCGAGTCGACAAGATGGATTTGACCAACATGGTCATCGACATCACGGCGGTGAACGCCTACTCGAAAGGTGGCATTCCTCTCACCGTGCAGGGCGTCGCGAACGTCAAGATTGCCGGCCACGAACCTCTCATCCATAACGCGATCGAGCGCTTCTTGGGCAAGACTCGCCAGGAGGTCATGCAGATCGCGAAGGCGACCCTGGAAGGCTCGCTAAGAGGCATCCTGGCGACGATGACGCCCGAGCAGGTCAACGCCGACAATCTCGTCCTCGCCGAGCGCCTTGTCCAGGAAGTCGAGCAGGACATGACTTCACTCGGTCTCGTCGTCGATACGATGAAGATTCAGAACGTCCAGGACGACGTGAAGTACCTCGACTCGCTTGGCCGCAAGCGCAACGCGGAGGTGATCGCTCAAGCGCGGGTCTCCGAGGCGGTCGCGCAGGCCGACGCGGAAATCCAAAAGGCGGAGAACCTGGAGCGGCAGAAGCGTTCCCAAATCGAAGCGGATACGAACACCGCCAGGGCAGACGCTCAGAAGCGCCTTACGGAGACCTTGACTCGACGCACGGCGTTGGTGGCGGAGGAGCAGTCGCAAGTGATTGCCGCGGTCGCCCAGGCTCGGGCTGAGTTAGAAGTTCAGAAGGCTCGCATCGAACAGGTTCGGGCGAAGATGCAAGCCGACATCATCGCGCCGGCGAAGGCTAACGCGGAAGCGGCGGAGGCAAACGCCAAAGCCCAAGTCGCGACGATCATCGAGGAGGGACGAGCCCGGGCGGAGGCCCTCAGGAAGGTTGCGGAGACGTATCGGCAAGCCGGACCAAGCGCTCGCGAGATGCTTTTGACTCAAAAGCTGAACGGCATCATCGGCGCCCTAACCGACACGATTCCGGCGACCAATGTCGAGAAGGTGACGATGATCGACTCACGCTCTGGCGGCGGCTTGGCCGGGAAGGCGATCTCGACCGTCGAGAAGATCAAGCAGCTCTTTGGCATCGATCTTATCGAGAAGCTCAACAACATCGGTAACGGCGCTCATTCGATAGTCCCGGAGCCGGTCGTCGTCCACGTCCCACCGCCGCTGCCTCCGACTCCTCCAAGTTCAGCTCCCATTGAAACGGCGCCGGTTGCCAAGGGAAAGAACGATGCGAAGAATAAGGGCTAGAGGATCAGGATGCCGCCGCCCACGCTTCGAGCCGTTCGAAGAATTGAGAAAGCGTTTGCGCTTGCTTAAGGTCGTGGAAGAGCGCGAAGCCGCCGTATAGGTGTGCGATTTTGGTCCATTGCTTGAGGCGGGCGAGGGCGTGCTTCTGGTCTCCGATCCGATCCGCCAGGCAACGGAATAGCTCGGGCCAATCGGTTTCGATGGGTGGGCCGCACGGAATGCCGAGTTCGCGGGCGATCCGTCGGGGCAGGGAAGGGTCGGCGAGGGCACTGCGGCCGATCATGAAGTGGCTGCACCCCGTTTGTTCACGGCAGCGCAGGAAGTCGTCGAAGGTCCAGATGTCGCCGTTTGCGACTACGGGCAACCCAAGACGTTTCCGAACTCCGGCAATTGGCTTCCAGTAGATGGGCGGAGCATAGCCCTGCATCCGGGTCCTGGCATGGATGGTCAGCCATGCGGCGCCGCCTTCGGCCGCCATCGCGGCATTCTGATCGATCGCATCGATTGAGTCCCAGCCGAGTCTCAACTTCGCGGAGACGGGAATGCTCTTCGGAACCGCGTCACGAACCGATGCAACAATCTCCCGGATACGGCAGGGATGGTTAAGCAAGGAAGCTCCGCCGTCGTGCCGGTTCACGGTCGGGGCCGGGCAGCCGAAGTTGATGTCGATCGCCCTCGCGCCGGCTTGGCAAGCGGCCACTGCGGAGTTTGCCATCCGACCCGGGTCGCCACCCAGAATCTGAACTTGAACGGGCATTCCGGTAGGTGTCAAGCCACCGTTTGCAAGCTCAGGGACGTCACGGACAAACACATGCGCGGGAATTGGCTGCCCGCTCACTCTAAGGAACTCGGAAACGGCGTACGTAAAAGCGCCGGTGGCGCCCAGCACCTCTCGCATCGGTGCATCCGTAATCCCGTCCATTGGCGCGAGGACGAGGGCAGGGGCTTTGGGGTCGAGCATCGAAAGGTCGCTTCCATGATGAATGATCGGGCGACCTCACCGATCCCTCCCGAATTAGGAGGATCATCGTGCCGGCGCCTGGATCGACCGGGCGATCGCGTAGTAGATCGGGCCGGTCAAGAGAAGGACGAGGACGGGGATTTGACCCCGCCAGTCCTCTTTGACCGAAGCGACCAAGGCGATTCCAATGGTTGCAATGGGTAAGAGAGCCACCGAGATGACTCCCGCAATCCCGCCTGGGATCGCGTATGGGCGCGGCAGATCGGGTTCCTTCCGGCGCAAGGCAACGAGGGCGACCAACTCCACGGTTACCGCCGCACTGTAGAGGGTGACGTCGATCTCGAGCAGCTTCTGGAATCGGAAACCACGGCAAGAACCACGTAAAAGCCTCCGGACAGCAGAACGGCGAACCACGGCGTCTTGAATTGCGGATGAACGGCGAGGAGAGACTTGGGAAGGAGCCGGTCTTCCGACATCGCGAATGGGATCCTAGACGACGCCAAGAGTGCGGTCATGAAGAGGGCGGCGGTCGACGTAAGGGCGGCGAAGCCGGTTACGATTCCCAGCCAGGGCCCGCCGACGGAGGCCGCGATCGCGGGCCAATTGTGCTCTTTCCAACTGGCTAGGTCGGGAACGAACCGCAAACCAAAGACGACCGAAAGCAGATAGAGGAGCATGACAAGCGGCACGGTATAGAGCAGCGCCCGCGGAAAGGCTCGGTGGGGCTCGTCGACCTCTTCCGCCACCGTCGACAAATTGTCCCAGCCGAGATAGTTCCACATGACGCCGTAAAGCCCCGTGGCGAAGACGGCGCCCAGTCCGGAACCGGCGGGGATGAACTCATGGCCGAAGGACCCGGGCGTCACGACGGCTCGCCAGGCGCCGATCGCGATCATCAGGAGGAACGGAATGGTGAGTACCGCTCCGAAGAGGATCGAAGCCCGCCCGACTAACCTCGTTCCCCGGACGTTGAGACCTGTGAAGACGACGATGACGGCGAGAGCGATCACCGCCCGAGCGAGTGGCCGCCCGACGAACGGATCGGTTCCCGTCGAGAGCCTCAGCAGATCGGACAGATAGTCGCAAAACAAGATCGGATAGAGGGTAGCGTCGGCGATCGAATAGAGCCAAGTCCACCAGCCGCATTGGAATCCCCAGAAATTGCCGAAGGCTCGCTTGGTCCAGGCGTAATAGCCGCCCTCGACCGGGATAGCGGCAGTAAATTCGGCCGTCATCATCGCCACCGGCGCCGCCCAGAAAATGGGGACGGCGACGATCAGCAGAATCGCCATCCCCGCTCCGGATTGGCCGACCGCCGCCTCGAGGCCAAACGGGCCCCCGCTGACAAGGCAAAACATCGTGAGCACGAGTGGGAAGAGCGTCAGTGCGCGACGGTCGAGCCCCCGATGCCTCATGATCGCGGAGATTACACGGATTCCCGCGAAGCAGGGAACGGGGACAGGGGGCGGGGGGCAGGGGGCAGGCAAAGGAATTGATGGCAAGCAGGCAGTTGTACTGGCCCATTCCCCTACGACGGTGGCCGAGAACTAAGTTGGGTATGTCGATTTCGATCTCGTGTTCCACGTGCGGAAGTTCAACCTCCGGCGCCGACCAGGATGTGCAGGTCAAGACCTTGAAGAGCCAGATCGAAGACTGGTCAACGTGCCCGACGACCGACCCCCAGACCAAGCGCGCGATCGTCGGTCGACTCCAGACAGAGCTCGATTCCGTCACGTCTTCGATCCAGGCTAAGGCAAAGGCGGAGCAGGAACAACCGAGCGAGGCTTCTTCGAGTACGCCGGGTCTCGGTGAGTCGATCGACCTGCGCGTCTAAGTCGACTTCGAAAACCCACCGAGCCGGCCGGCTCATTTTCTTGAGACTTTGATGCGATTCATAGGCCCTTGACCTATGCTATCCATATGCCCGGCCTGGCTCCGAGACCCTATTTGATCGAGGAGTACACACGAACGGTGTGTCCACACTGCTTTGCCGAGCGCCAGCGGCGATCCGACGAGGATGGCGTGTTTCTGGACGGCATGCTCGTATCCCATGACGGGAGCGTGTGGATGAGGCGGTTCTGCCCAATCCATGGCGAGACTGAGAGCCTCTATGAGGAGGATCTCAACGTCTGGCGCGGCCGCCAAGGCTGGTCGACTCCGACCCTGGCAATCACGCCGGACCGCGAGACAAACTTCGCGGGATTCCCCGACGGTTATCGGGATGGCCTTCCGGCGAGCCACGGGCAGCACACCTGCATCCTTCTCTTGAACGTCACCGACCGCTGCAACTTCAGTTGCCCGGCCTGCTATGCGTCGGCGATGCCGCCGGGGACACCGGCCCATCGGCCGGAAAGTCCGAACCTCGACGAGGTTCTTCGGACCGTCGATTCCGGGTTGCGAAAGGAGGGTGGCAAGCTCGGCGTCGTCATGATCTCCGGCGGTGAGCCGACGGTCCGCGCCGACATCGAGGATCTGTTGGAGCGAGTCATGGATCGAAACGTCACTCGTGTGATGCTGAACACGAATGGGCGCAGGATCGCTCGGGACGATCGCTTCCTAAAGTTCCTGAACCGGCACCGGCATCGGATCGAGGTCTATCTCCAATTCGACGGGCTTCGCCCTTCAACCTATGAGAGGTTGCGAGGCGAGGACGTCGCAGAAGAGAAGCATCTCGCTCTATGCCGCCTGAACGAGGCGAAAGTCTTCACAACTCTAGTGATGACGGTGGCGAAAGGCGTGAACGACGACGAAGTCGGCGACGTCATCGCGATGGGGCTCGCGACCCCCCGATGCGCGGGGCTCGCGATCCAGCCGATGTTCGGCTCGGGGCGCACCCCGACTTACGATCCGTGGAACCGAACCACGCCGACCGGCGTCCTGCAACGGCTCCAGGAGCAGACACATGGCCAGGTCACGGCCGCCGACTTCATCCCCTTGCCATGCAGTCACAAAGACTGCTGCGACATCACCTATCTGATCCAATCAAGCGACGGATCGTGGCGTTCGCTTCCGAACCTGATCGGGAGGGATGAGCTGAAGCAATGGATTCACCTCGTCGCGAACACGATCTCATTCGAGAGTGCAAGCGACGGAATCAAGGAACTGATCAGCAGCGGGGCTCTGCAGCGGGTGTTTTCGGAGCAGCAGAAGGTCGGCGCTCTCGGACTTGCCGGCGACATGCTGAAGATTTGCGACTGCGTGCCGGGCTTAGTCGAGTTGATCGGCGGCATTGCCGGCAGAGTCGGAAAGAATCGCCTGGAACAGCTCGCCGAACGGACGTTTCGAATTACGTGCAAGATGTTCATGGACGCCCACACCTTCCATGAGGCTCGCATCCGGCAATGTTGCGTCCACGTAGGGACTTTCGAACAAGATCCGCGAAGGTATTCGTTCTGTTGGCGTTGGCTATTCGCGGATGCGGCGGATTTTCCGACGCGGGACCTCGTGCGGCTTTCTGTTGTTAAATGATTACGACGCAGCCAATGACGCCCAATCCGATAACGGCTACGAAGACGGTGATTCGAGTCTGCCCCTGTTGTGGGAACGACATCGCGCATGGTCTTCGCAGCTGCCTGCGATGCGGGTGGAAGCTTAGCCGGACCGGCTCGGCACTCAGCCAGACCATCGCCACGATGACCCTCATGTTCTTCCTGCTAACCGTCACAGGAAGCTGCGCCTACTACTCGTTCGAAGGGTCGCGGGGCGACGATCAAGGCTACGGGTTGATGGCGCTGGTTCAAAGCGCGATCCTCATCTTGACGATCTGGTGGCTTTCGGTTAGCTTCTCGCTCCGTTCGCAAGCACCGAAGTATCGCAAGGTTGCGACGATGCGGGCGTCGGCGGGAGCCGGTCTGGCGGTGGGTGCGTTTGGGCTGGCCTTTGTCGCGGCCCAGCAAGATGGCTTGAAGACCAACGACTGGCTCCGGATCGGGCTGCTCGCACTTTCCGGCGTTGCTCTGTTCCTGTCGAGCCTGCGAACTCTGAAGTCCGCATCATGAGCGCCGATTATGAAGGGCCGGGCGAGTGTCCGGGTTGCGGTCGCCAAGTGGATCGCCTGGAGGACGTCTGTCCTCACTGCGGGTACGAGCCCGATCCGCCGCTCGCGACCGTCGTTCAGCAACTGACGGAGCGGAGAAAGGTGGGTCTACCAAAGATTGGACCACCTCCCGTGATCGAACGGGTTTGCGCACAGTGCGGGGCGCCGTTCGCTCAGTTCCAGTCGTTCTGCCCCAACTGCGGTCTTCAGAAACTCCCGGCGAAGCAAAACAACGGCTGCGCGATCTCGGGGCTGATCCTTCTACTGTTCCTACTCGCCATCTCCTCGAGCTGTGCGATAGCGACCGGACCCTATGGCGGCGGGGCTGATCAAGTCGGGTGGTTCTTCATGATCTGCTCGCTGATTGGAATCGCGTTGATCCTCTTTCGGTGGCTTCGCCCGCCGGACCAAGGCAAATGATCGTCGGAGAATTCTTTTCCGGGTTGGGCTATCTGATCGGGTTAGCCGTACTGATTTGGGCCGCGCGACGGAAAGGCCTCGCCACGGAAGGCATGACCCTTATCGCGATTGCCGGGCTCGCGGGAGGCATCCTCGGGGCGAAGCTTACGGAGTTGATGTTCGAGGGCTGGCCTCTCCGGATCGGGCTGGTCGAGGGGCTCGATCCGCGGAGCGGAGGCCGAGCCCTTCTCGGTGGCCTGATCTTTGGTTGGATGGCGGTGGAATTTGCAAAGCGACGACTTGGGATAAAGCGGTCGACGGGAGATTTGTTCGCTTTGGCGCTGCCGGCCGGGGAAGCGGTAGGCCGGATCGGCTGCTATTTCAACACTTGCTGTTACGGGACGACGTGCCGGCTTCCTTGGTCGGTCTACCAGCACGGGGCTTGGCGACATCCCACTCAGCTGTATTCCTCTGCGACGGCCGCGCTCATTTTCCTGGGCCTACTTCACCTGAGAGGGCGATTCGCCCGAGAGGGCGATCTGTTCAAGGTCTACCTTGTCGCCTTCGGGGCATCCCGCTTCGGCCTGGAGTTCCTGCGCGAGAACGATACCTTCTGGTTCGGCCTGACGCCGATGCAGTGGTTCTGTCTCGAGCTTGCCTTGTTCGGAGGCATTACACTGGTTGCGGGATCTCGCAAGCAGGCGCTTGCCGTTAACTCCGGCGCGGTCAGCAAAGCGGACACATAGAAATGCGATTCCTAGTTCAGCGACCATGAACGATCCAAACGCGAACATAGCGTGTCCCAACTGCGGCGCCACCCGTCCGGCGCACATCACCCGATGCTCGAATTGCGGAGCTTTTGCCGATTCTGGCGAACGCGCCTGCCCGAAGTGCGGCGCGGGTAATCCGGCTCGGGCCTTGCAGTGCGCGAACTGCGGGCTGTCTCTGCGGCAGAAGGGCTCGAAGAGCGTCGTCTGGATCGCTTTGTTCGTTGCGCTGGGGGTTCCGGCCGGATGCTTGGGCGGGTGCTTTATGCTGTTCGCCTCGACTTCGATGAGTTCCCCGCAGGCTCAGCCAGGGGCCATGGCGCTGGCCGCGGTCGGGCTGGTCGGAATCGCTATCTTCGGCGTACTCCTGTGGTTCCTGATCAGGAGCGGCAAGAAGTGACCGATCAGCCTGTATCGAAGTCGCGGGGCGAGATCGTCGAGGGCGTGGCTTTCCAGTTCTGCAAGGTGGCAACGGTCGCGTTTATCTTGGGGCGGTGGACGCTTCCAGTGGCCTCCGGGCTAGCCGCGATCCTGTATCTTTGGGCGCACTTGTCAGGCAAGAAAGACACGCGCTGCCTTCTTCGCTATCCGCTCTTGATCGCGGCGTTCTGGGGACTCGTGAGCATTGCCGCATTCTGGCTGACGTTGCGGCCGGAGCTTGTCAGGGGCCTGTTGAGGTCAGTTGGCCTACACTTGCCCACCTGAAGGTGACGCCACATATTAGGCCATTCCGGCGACGAGGTGCTCGTGCGCGATCTCCATCAGCTTACGGAACTCGCCGGCATCCATGTTCTCGAGTTGAACGCTGACCCAACCTTGTCCCTTGGCGCGGGAGACGATGCGATAGAGTTCGGAGTCCTGCCCTTCAAGGCTCTCGGCAAAAGGCTCCGGGAGGCGTAAAACCGATCGATTCTGAGTCGGCCAAAGGGTTGCGAAAATGCTTTTGCCGACTCGGAAGTCAGGGTGGCCGTGGTGTTCACTCTCGACCGCCTCGGGTTGGTCGAGGGCGATCGCTCGGGCCTGGTCGACATTCATGGCTTGGCCCCACCGCGCATGAAAGGCTGTGTCAGCTTGTTCTCGACCAAGCGAGACGGAAGGCGGCGAACGGGTCTGAAGGTCATCGTGCCGTAGCAAGCGGCCGAGACCGGTACGCCGGTCCGTCCGAGTGAGCGGTATTCCACGGCACGCAGTTTACTGGCAACGGTTACCCCTGCAAGCTGCAGCGCGATGAATCGCGCAGGGAAAGCGCGGATGAATCCGCGCACTCCAAAACTTTCCCAATCTAGTCCTCAAGGGACCGGATTGGGTCGGTTGCCAACTTCTGTGCGGGTGTCTGTAGAATAGGGCGATGCTCTTGAGCCGGATGATTTCCTCTACTCTCGCCGCCGCCTTCGTTCCCCTGGTCCTGGCTCAGTCGCCGATGTTGGGCTTCGACAAGGACGGAGCGGTTAAGGAGCGCGAACTCGAGAAGCGGTTCGATGGTCTTATCAGTTCGCAAGATCAGATGATGTGGCTGAAGCGACTATCGGCCAGGCCGCACCACGTCGGGTCGGCCTATGGGCTGTCGAACGCGGAGTACGTCCGGGATTTGTTCAAGTCATGGGGATTCGATGCCCAGATCGAGCGGTTTTACGTCCTCTTTCCGTCACCGAAGTCCAGATCGTTGGAAATGACGGGGCCGACGCGTTACAAGGCAAAGCTAACTGAGCCCACCCTCTCCGAGGACTCCACGAGCGGAGTGAGGCAAGATCAACTTCCGCCCTACAACGCCTATTCGGCCGACGGCGACGTGACCGCGCCTCTGGTGTACGTCAACCAGGGCATGCCCGCGGACTATGACACTTTGGAGCGGTTCGGCGTCGACGTCAAAGGGAAGATCGTGATTGCCCGGTATGGCGGTGGTTGGCGCGGCATCAAGCCCAAACTTGCCTATCAGCACGGAGCACTCGGCTGCATCATCTATTCCGATCCTCGCGACGACGGCTACTTTCAAGACGACAGCTATCCGGTGGGCGGGTCGAGGAATGAAAATGGCGTTCAGCGCGGCTCGATCGCGGACATGGTGATCTACCCCGGAGACCCTCTGACGCCGGGAGTTGGCGCAACCAAGGACGCAAAGCGGCTGTCGATCCCGGATGCGCGGACGATCATGAAGATTCCATGCCTTCCGATTTCCTATACCGATGCGCTGCCGCTTCTTCGCTCCCTGAAGGGTCCGGTTGCGCCTGAGGCGTGGCGTGGGGCCCTGCCGATCACCTATCACATCGGCCCGGGTCCGGCGCAGGTTCATCTTGCTCTCAAATTCAACTGGGATCTGGTGGAATGCCGGGACGTTGTCGCGAGGCTGGGAGGCTCGGATCGAGCCGATGAGTGGATCATTCGCGGCAATCACTATGACGGCTGGGTCTTCGGGGCAAACGATCCGCTGAGTGGGGCGGTCGCCCTCTTAAGCGAGGCGAAGGCGGTCGGACAGCTCGCTCAGACTGGATGGAAGCCGCGGCGGACAATGGTCTATTGTCTTTGGGACGGCGAGGAGCCGGGCCTATTGGGCTCGACCGAATGGGTGGAAACCCATGGCTCGGAGCTTGGGCATCACGCGGCGCTTTACATTAATTCCGACGAGAACGGCCGCGGCTACTTTGGCGCGGGTGGCTCGCACACGCTTGAGAAATTCCTTGGGCAGGTCGAAGATGAGGTTCTCGATCCTGAGACGCACGTCTCGCTGCTTGCCAGAGTGCGGGCGCGGATCGTGGCGGGAGGGGATGAATCGGCAAGAGCGAAGCTGTTTTTCCCACTCGGGGCGCTCGGTTCCGGCTCCGATTTCTCGCCGTTTCTCCAGCACCAGGGCGTGGCCGCCCTGAATCTGGGCTTCGGCGGGGAAGGGATCGGGGCGGGCCAGTACCACTCCGTTTACGACAGCTTCGACTATCAAACGAAATTCGTCGATCCCGGCCTGAAGTACGGGGCCGCGCTCTCCAAAGCGGCGGGGCGCGTCTCTCTTCGGGCGGCAAACGCGGACGTGTTGCCGTTCGAATTCGGAAGCTTTGCGACGACGGTGGCCGGTTACGTGGACGAGCTTCAGAAACTGGTTGAGACCTTGCGCAAGGATACCGAGCTGGCCAACAAGCGCATCCAGGACGGGACGATCGCATTGACGATCGACCCCCTCAAGCCGCAGACGATCCCGGCGGTCAAGGCGGCAGTTCCAATCGTCGATTTCTCGGCGCTAGCTTCGTCGATCGTGAATCTCAAGGGGAGCGTCGCCGCCTTCGAGAAATCAGGCCCGGTGTCGACGGAGGCGCAGTCTCGTCTCGATCAGCTTTTGATCGGGGCCGAGAGGGCCCTTCTCCTGGATGATGGCCTCCCTGGCAGGCCTTGGTACCGACACGCAATTTATGCGCCAGGCGTGAATACCGGCTACGGAGTCAAGACGCTGCCTGGAATTCGTGAAGCCATCGAAGCCAGGGACTGGAGCGAAGCCGCGAAGCAGATCGTGATAGCAGCCAAGGTCATCGATGCCTATGCGGCGAACGTCGAAGCCGCCGCGAAGCATTAGTCTGCCTGAAGCACGAACAACCGAAGGGTCGCGTGCGGTTCTACGATTGCTTCTGCAGCTCGGCTTGGCGCGCCAGCTCAGCCAGTTTCATCGCCTCTTGACGCTTAACCCGTTCCGGCACGATCCGCTCGCGAGGAGCGGTTGGTTTGAATTCATAACGATCGACTCCAAGGCCGGCCAGGACGCCAAGCTCGACGGCCGAGAAGTCGGCCCGGTCGGGCCGGTCGAATCGCAACGGCTCGTTGAGGTGGACGGGCGGGTTGGTGATGATGCGAATCAGCCGCAGGGGATTCTGGGACGAGGCGTGAAGAAGGAATGGATGCAATAGGTACACGTCGCCGGCTTCGGCGGTGGCTTCCTCGAATTCGGAACACTGGCCGACGAGGCCCATAAAGTCGAACTCTTTGGGTAAGACACCCTCCGGATGTTGAGCGAGAAACTTCGCGACGACGGGCACCGAATCGGTCGCGATGTAGGTGGGTCCGCCGTGATGGACGACGTCGGTCCAGTTGACAAATACGAGCAAACCCTGTTCGGGCGAATCCAGAAAGTGCCGGAAGAAATCGCCGTCCTTATGCCAGCCGGGCGTCGCCGGTCCGGCAGGCTGCCACGGCTCGTCGGCCCGAATTCCGAGGTTGACGATAAAGTGGTCTGACCAATGGCAGGGACGACCGAGCCGCTCCTCGCCTCCGACGAGATCGCAGATCGCATCGTACACTCGCGGAGCTATGTCCTGGACTTGCACGAAGCGATCGCCTCCCATATGGATGCGCTGCTCGAGCCACGTCGATTTGTCCTGCTTGTCATAGCCGAGCCGCTCGAAGCAGTTGTCCGACCACTCGGCGGCGACCTCTCGCGGAAAGCCCCGCTCGATCTTTAGGTAGCCCTTTCGGACGAAATGGTCGATGTCAGCGGGTGTTAGGGTTCGAAAGGCCATTGCAAACGGAATTCTACGCCATGTCACTCCGGGTATAAGCGGCTGTGAGGTACATCGTTATATCAGGTCTGGCCAGCCTGGCCGCTGGTGGTTTGCTATGGGTTCCCTTTGGCGCGGAGAACGCCGGGCAGACCGCGCCGAAACAGGTTCCTTACACTTGGAAAAGCGTTCAGATAGTAGGAGGCGGCTTTGTTGACGGCCTCATCTTCCACCCGACTACGAAGGGCGTCGCCTATGCGCGGACGGATATGGGCGGCGCGTATCGTTGGGATGACCAAGCCAGGCAGTGGCACCCGATCCTCGATTGGATGCCGTTCAAGGACCTGAACCTCATGGGTGTCGAGAGCATCGCTCTCGATCCGCATGACTCCAAACGCGTTTATTTGGCCTGCGGAACCTACACGAATGCGACGACGCCGAACGGCGCGATCCTCCGGTCGGCCGATGGGGCCAAGTCGTTTCAGATCACCCGAGTGCCATTCAAGTTCGGGGGGAATGAGAATGGGCGAGGCAACGGCGAACGGATGCGCGTCGACCCTCAAGACGGCCGGATCGTTTTCCTCGGTACCCGGCACGACGGGCTTTGGAAGAGCTCGGATCGGGGCGCGGCCTGGCACAAGGTAGAGAGCTTCCCTTGGGTTGCTCACTCGAACCCAGGCGACAGTTACGGCGGAGCGAATGGAATCGTGTCCGTCTTGTTTGACCCGAACGCCACCGGCCATTCCGCACGGCCCGGACGAACCCGATCTCGTGCGACTCAAACGATTTACGTCGCGGCTTCGACCCTAAGCGAGAACGGTCTCTTTCGCTCCAACGACGGAGGGGTGACTTGGTCCGCCGTTCCAGGACAGCCGACGCAGTGGCGACTGACGCGGATGGTGCTTGCGAGGGACGGAACTCTCTATGTCTCCTATGGCTCGAGTCCGGGTCCGAGCCCGATGCGCGATGGCGCGGTCTGGAAACTCAATACGCACACCGGGGAATGGACCGACGTCACCCCGGACCGGCCCGATCCAAACCACGATCGGGCATTCGGCTACGCGGCCGTTTCGGTTCAAGCCGACGACCCGCGCCGACTCATCGTCAGCTCGTTCTACCGACCGGGAGGGGAGGAGATTTTTCGAAGCATCGACGCGGGCCGGAGCTGGAAGCCGATCTTCCACGGAGGCGGCGGCACCTACGACTTCTCGATCGCGCCTTATGTCGCCCGGACGCCGATCCATTGGCTGTTCGACATCGAAATCGATCCTTCCAATCCGGATCACGCGCTTTTCACGACGGGATACGGCGGATACGAAACTTTCAATTTGAGTGACGTCGATCGCGGCAAGCCGACCAAGTGGAGCGTAATGAGCAGGGGCATTGAGGAGACCGTGCCGCTGGAGCTCTTGAGTCCGCCCGCGGGCGCCCATCTGATCAGCGCGATCGGCGATTATGGAGGCTTCGTGCATTGGGACTTGGACAATTCGCCGGGCGACGGCAATTTCGACCATCCCCATTTTGGCAACACGACCGGGATCGCCTGTGCCGAGTCGAGGCCAAGCATGATCGTCCGTGTGGGCCAGGCATCAGGGAATCGAGGAGGAGGGAACATCGGGTACTCGCTCGATTTCGGCCACAGTTGGCAAACCACGCCGGCGACTCCGCCGAACGGACGATCTGGGCGAATCGCGGTGTCGGCCGATGGCTCGACCTGGATCTGGACCCTACGGTCCGGAGCATATTGGACGCGCGACATGGGGGCAACTTGGACCCAATGCTCTGGTTTGCCTGCGAACGCTTCCCGGGTTGTGGCGGACAAAGTGAATTCTCGCAAGTTCTACTGCCTGGCACTTTTCGATGGGATTCTCTATGTGAGCAACGACAGTGGAGCTTCCTTCGAAAGCCATCGGTTCGCTCTTGGTGGCGGCTTGCCCAAGCCCGGCGGCGATCGGATGGACGGGCGCGCCGGCCAGGATCAGATCTACGCGACTCCCGGTCGAGAGGGTGATCTTTGGATCGCGGCATTTGACGGACTGCATCACTCCTGGGACGGCGGTGCGACGTTTTTGAGGAATCCCGAGGTTCAGGAACTGCACGCGTTTGGGTTCGGAAAGGGTCTCGCGACAGGTCGACGTGGAGAACCGTATCCCGCGCTGTATATGATCGGAACCGTCGGCGGCGTCCGCGGCATCTTCCGTTCGGACGACGCCGGAACGCATTGGGTCCGGATCAACGACGACCAACACCAGTGGGGTCTGTTGCTGCAAATCGCCGGCGATCCTCGGATCTACGGCCGTGTGTATGTGGGAGGCCACGGCCGCGGCGTGAGCTACGGCGATCCTCGTTAGCCAAATCATAACGAGGAACCACTCACAATTAGCACTCTCGGGGGTATAGTGCTAAGACGTCTGACCTTTGCAGAGTAGCGTTGCCGCGACCCTGATGCCCTCGGCGGCTGTAGGTGGCGGCGCGGCAAAACCGGCCGGGCAGATAAGAACATCAAGGAGAGACATGGCATTACAACCCCTGCATGATCGCATTATCGTCGAAGCCGCAGCCAAAGAGCAGACATCGGCTGGAGGAATCATTCTTCCCGACACCGCCCAAGAGAAGCCTCAGAAGGGCACGGTGATCGCAGTCGGCCCCGGCAAAAGGCTTGACAGCGGCCAACTCGCTCCCGTCGATGTGAAGAAGGGCGAGACGGTCCTTTATGGCAAGTACAGTGGCACCGAGGTCACGGTCGGCGGCAAGGATTACGTGATCATCCGAGCCGAAGACGTGCTGGCCGTGCTCGAAGAGACTAAGGTCCCAGCGCACGCTTGATTGACGATTGACGATTAACCATTGACGATTGACGATTGAGCGATGCAATGACGCCGGACGAGTTGAAAGCGCGAACCAAGAAGTTCACGATTGAGACCGTTCGCTTCGTTCGAAGCCTGCCCAATGACGATGCAACCCAAGTGATGCGCAAACAACTGGTGCGATGCTCGGGATCAGTTGGGGCCAACTACAGATCCGCTTGCCTTGCGAAGTCAACTGCCGACATGGTGAATAAGCTCAAGACGGTTGAAGAGGAGGCGGACGAGTCGATGTTCTGGCTCGAGGTTCTGACGGAGACAGATACCGTGCGTAGTGAAAAGTCAGCGAATCTCCACCGCGAAGCTGGGGAGATCCTCAAGATTATGTCCGCCTCCGTTAGAACGCTGCGCAAGAAGCAAAAGTAAACAGGGCCGGCTTGGCCGGCAATTGTAAATAGTCAATCGTAAATAGTAAATCTCGAGAGAAAACCTTAGGAGAAACAACTAAGCAATGTCAGCAAAAGATATCAAATACACAGACGACGCCCGTAAGCTCCTGGAAACCGGCGTCGACAAGCTCGCCAACGCGGTCAAGGTCACGCTTGGCCCTCGTGGACGAAACGTCGTCCTCGAGAAGAAGTTCGGCTCCCCGACCGTCATCAACGACGGTGTGACGATCGCCAAAGAGATCGAGGTCGAGAACCGCTTCGAGAACATGGGAGCGCAGCTGATTCGCGAGGTGAGCAGTAAGACCAACGACACGGCCGGCGATGGCACCACGACCGCGACCGTGCTTGCCCAAGCCATCTTCAAAGAGGGCATTCGCAACGTAGCCGCGGGCAGCAACGCGACTCAGATCAAGACTGGCATCGAAAAGGCGGTCGACGCGGTGGTCGCGGACCTTCAGAAGCTTTCGACGCCGGTGAAGGGCGAGAAAGGCGCGGTCGAGGTCGCGACGATTTCCGCGAACGATCCCGAGCTGGGCGAACTCGTCGGCAAGCTGATCCACAAGGTGGGCAAGGAGGGCGTCGTCACCGTCGAAGAGTCGAAGTCGACCGAGACCGTCACCGAGAACGTCGAGGGCCTTCAGTTCGACAAAGGGTTCTTGTCGCCGTACTTCGTCACCGACGCGACTCGCATGGAGGCCGTTTACGAAGAGCCGTTGATCCTGTTCTATGAGAAGAAGATCAGCAGCATTCAGGACCTGATCCCGATGCTCGAAAAAGTGCTCAAGATGGGCCGGCCTTTCGTCATCGTAGCGGAGGACATCGAGAACGAGTGCCTCGCGACGTTGGTGCTGAACCGCCTTCGCGGCAACCTTCCGCTTGCGGCGGTCAAGGCGCCCGGCTTCGGCGACCGCCGGAAGGCGATGCTCGAGGACATCGCGATCCTGACCGGCGG
>CAZNUL010000025.1:0-48171 GCA_964576205.1 uncultured Fimbriimonadaceae bacterium
TTACCGATACGGCGGGATTTCCGTCCCTCTGAGGCCGAACTTGGTGATCACGAGATTTCGGCCCGGATAGCGAAGCTCGTAGAAGTGGTTCACCGAAGTCACGGCTCCCCACGGGTCCTCGTATTCGTGCCGCGCCGTCACCCTCACGATATCGTGGCCGCCTTCGTCGTGGCCGGTTTCGACTCGTAGGATCGCATAGCGCGTCGTCTTGACGTTCTGGGTCGCATCCAGGAACATGTCGTAGAAGTCGTTCGCATTCAGCGTGTACGAATACTTGCCGTCGACATAGATTGCGACTTCGCTGTTGCTGGAAACCAGCCGTCCCACCGCTCTCCGATCGGCTCGCTCGAACGCGTTCACGATGTCGTCGACTGCGTAGTCGATTTCGCTTGCGCGGCCCCTTCCCCAGGTGTCGTAGTTGCCGTAGTAATAAGGGCGCTGCCAGGCATAGGGCTCTCCATACCAAGAGTTCCACGGGGAAAGGTTATAGAAACGGCAGCGATCCCAAGCGATGTACGGTGGCAGGCAAGGATAGTAATACCAAGGCGAGACGCAGCATCGATCGCCCCAGGGATCGAATTGATACCACGGATACCAGAAGTAGTCGTCGCACCAAAGCGGCGTGTAAAAGTAGTAGCCGACCCGCACTCCGCTCGAGATGAGAACGGGATGATCCTTGCGCCGAATCAAATTGTCTTTGCCCAAATTCCGGAGGTCGATCGGTGGCCGGCCGATGATAATCGAGCCGCCTACTCGGGTGACCGAGGAAACGTTGTTGGAGCCGTTGTAGTGGGATGTGCCGCTGTGAGAATCCTTGCGGCCAAGCCGGTCTTCCCAGCCGGAGCCTCGGCCATTGCCGCCGGAAATCGTGATGGGATCGCCGTCGCGGCTGTTTCCGCCGCCACGTGACCGGTCGATCGATCCGCTTCCACCCCAGGTGCCGCCGGTGTCCCCACCGCCAACGGTTCCACCTCCGCCGTTATTGCTTCCGCCACGGTTGCCGCCGCTGCTGGAGCCGCCACCGCTATTGGAACCCCCGCCTCCCGTTGCGCCGCCGTGTCCCCGTCCGAGGTCGCCGTCGCCTTTCTGGCCGCTTCCCGAACTTCCTCCGCTGCTCCCTCCTGAGGTGCCGGAGCCGTTGCCTCGCCCGGTGTCCCCGCCGCGTCCCTGGAAGTGCCAGTTACCGCTCGACGAATCGCCGCCACCGAGATGTCCACCGCCGGAATAGCCCGATCCGCCACCGCTGTAGCCACCACCAGAGGATCCGCCTCGGCCTGAGCCACCGCTCGATGAGCCACCGGAATATCCGCCGCCGGAACTGCCTCCCGTTCCTCGGTCGTGGCTCCCGCCGGAGGAGCTGCCGCCGGTTGATGTTCCGCCGGACGATCCGCCTGCGTTGTGACTGCTTCCGCCGCTGGACTGTCCGCCTTTGTCGCGATCGTCATGCCCCCGACCTTGGGGGAACGCGAACGCGACCATCAGCCCCATTGCCGCGGCCAAGCTCAGTGCTCGAAAAGCTTTCATTGACTTATTCTGCTCCTAAAACTTACGACGCGGCACATACATTATCGTTTTGTCGAGGGTCACTTGGAATCCTCTCAGCTTTAGAGCTCGAGAGTTGGCCCGATCGAAAGTGTGCGATCTTTAGCCGACATAGGCCGCCCTGGCAACCGCGTAAACTTCCGCGAATGGCCCAACGTCGTATCGCAGTGATCCCAGGGGACGGGATCGGACCGGAAATTACCAAGGCAGTACGGCACATCCTCGAAGCGACCGGCTTCAAGCCCGATTGGGTCTATCTCGACGCCGGGCTTCCCGCGATCGACAAGTGTGGCGACGCAGTGCCGCAAGCGACCATCGATGGCGTTCGCGAGATCGGCGTCGCTCTCAAAGGGCCCACGACGACACCCAGTGGAGGGGGTCATACGAGCGCGAACGTCCGCCTCCGAAAGGCTCTCGACCTCTTTGCCAACGTGCGGCCGGCCAAGGCATTGCCCGGAGTCAAAGGCCCCTTCGAGGGCAAGAACATCGACATCATCATTGTTCGAGAAAACACCGAAGACCTCTATTCCGGCATCGAATTCCAGCCTCACCCCGATATGGCCCAGGCGATCAAAGTGATCACACGCCCGGGTTGCCACCGGCTCTGCGAATATGCGTTCGACATGGCGCGCAAGCAGGGCAGGAAGCAGGTGACGGCCGTTCACAAGGCAAACATCATGAAGTTGACCGATGGGATGTTCCTGGAGGAATTCGAAAAAGTCGCTTCTCTCTATCCTGATATCCAAGCGGACACGATCATCGTCGACAACTGTTGCATGCAGCTCGTAATTCGCCCTGAGCGGTTCGACGTCTTGGTGACCGAAAACCTTTACGGCGATATTGTGAGCGATCTTTGCGCAGGCCTGGTCGGCGGGCTGGGCCTGGCGCCGGGCGCGAATATCGGGATCGATTGTGCCGTGTTCGAGGCGGTCCATGGTTCCGCGCCGGATATCGCGGGCAAGGGCATCGCGAATCCTACGGCGCTTCTTCTCAGCGCCTTAATGATGCTTCATCACCTCGGCGAGCACAATTTGGCCGACCGTATCTCGGCCGCCGTCTTGAAGGTGTTCGCGGAGGGAAACTTGACGACGGCAGACCTAGGCGGAAAGGCCAGCACGATGGAGTTTGCCGCCGAAGTCATTCGGCAGTGGGCGAACCCGCAGCGATGAAGATGAAAAGGACGGCCCAACTCGCTTCCGCTACCTGAGCGAGCGGGAACTGGAGGTTCGGAGGCATCGCATAAATGCAAAAGAGCATCGGGATCCAAAAGGCCCAACACGGGATCAGCGCGGGCATGATCTTCGATCGGTAGAACGAGTTTTTCGTCCGAAACCAGAGCCGCGCCGGCGAGTAATCGACCTTTCGCAATTCGAAGAGCAGCACCGCTGAAGGGATCGATATCACGGGAGCGAATATCGCCATGTCGACTAGAGTTTTCTTTGTGAGGGTGACCCAGTCGCGGCCCGTTCCGAAGACGAACCCCTGGAACTGATAAAACAGGTCGACTTGAACGGCGACGATGGAGTACACGAATCCGGCGAAGAGCATCGAGGACCAGAATGCCGGGAGCCTTGGATCGGCGCGGCCGGTTGCTAGCTTGGCGAGCTGAGGAGCCACCCCACCGGCGGTAGCTCCCGCCACGAGATCCAACGGTATTCCGCCGTGCGACTTGATTGCTTCGAGTGCGGAAAGGTCCGCTCGAAACGTCTCGTTAGCATAATAGAAGGCCACGAGGCCGGCGCCAACCGCCTGGATGAGGAGCATCGGCGCCCAACTGCGCTTCACGCCTGAGACGGCGGGCACGATCGCCCCTTTCCAGCTAAAGCCGTGGAACTCTGTGACTCCGTCGTCGTTGCGACCGCTCAACTCGCGGTCGCTCGCACGTTGGCCGGCGACACTATGTCACGTCCCCTTGACGAAATCCTTGCTCGCTCCAAGCCAACAAACTCATTTGAAAAGGATACTTGCCGGACGTGATGTCCAATCCCCGCAGGCGTTTTGGAACGAGATTTGCGTAGTCCGTCATCCAGGTGAGCGGATGCGTCTGACTAAGCTCCTCGCGCCAGAAGTGGCTGAGAACCAGTATCTCTAACAGTATGAATCTGGTACGTCCTACGGGTTTCAGGTTTAGTATTAAGTAGTTTGAGGGTTTGAAAGATGAAGTTCCCGGAGAGACTTCTCGGAACGGTTGCATTGCTGGCGATGGGCGCCGCGGCAGCCCGGGCCGGGACGATGACCGTCCTTGGAGAGGACGTTCTGCACGGCATTGTTACCGTGGGTGGAACCCATGGCGCCGGCACGATCGAAGTTGGGCTGCTCGACTGCACCGAAAGCACGCTAGGCAATATCCGGACGGTTTGCGCGGACCTCGATCACCCGATTGGACCGGGTCAGTCCTGGCCGGATACGATCTGGCTCTCTTCGACATATCCGGACGCCGGTATTCAGTTGGCTGGGAATGTGGTCGCCGCCGATTTTGCGAGCGTAACGACGGCGGACCAGGCAGTCGGCCTTCAACTCGACGTTTGGGAACTTCGCTACGATGGCGGAGCCGCCGCAAGCCCCGACTTCTCGTCCGGGAATTTCACGGCGACCGGAATGACCGCCGGCGCCCTTGCCGCGGCGAATTCTTATTGGCTGGACAGGTTCAGGACTGACGATGCGCTCTTTATTCGGGCTGAAGATGGTCACGGCCAGGATCAGCTGACGCCGCGCGATCCCGTGCCCGAGCCGGCATCGCTGGCGGTTCTCGGGATCGGCGCGTTTGCCCTGATGAGGCGAGGGCGGACTTCGTCCAGGCAAGCCTCAGTCGCAAAGCGATAGAGTCATCTGAGGGGCCGGAGGCTGGTGATCGACCTTCGCATCGACGACCGCGGTTCCAACCGCGAAATACTCGATCACGTGGCTGTCCCAGCCGTGAGAGTTTTCCTTGACCTGAGTTCCGACAATGCCGATCGCGCCTTCGCGCTCAGCCTCGGCCTGCATCCGCGACAAAGCCAGCTCGCGCGCATCGTAAAGGGCTTGCGTGTAATTCACCATTTCGGTGTTGCGGCCCATTTGTTTCATCGACTGCATCAAGCCCTGGTGGGCGACGTGATAGACGCAAGTACCCATGACGAGAGAAAGCGGCCGATAGCCGGTCTGGAGGAGCGTCCAGAAGTCTTGGCCGCTGAGATCGGAGGTAAAGGGCCGGCCGTCGGCTGCTTTATAGTTCTCTCCAGCGCGATGCTTGATCGCGGTTCCGACCGCCATAAACTCCGCCATTTCCGCCCCCCACGCGTACCTCGTGACTTCGAGGCGAACCCCGACGATGCCGTCGGCCCCGAGGATGTCGGCTTCCTCTTCCATGCGGGTCATCGCCAGCTCGCGCGCCTGGTACATCGCTTGGGTGAGCACGTCGAGCTCCATGTTCTGAAAGACCCTTCCAAGCTGGAAGCCGATATGATAGATCGAGCTCCCCATGACGAGTCCAACCGGATCGAAACCGGCCTGTCGTACTAAGAGAAACTCGTTGACGCTGAGGTCGCTCGTGAAGAACTTACGACGCTGCATCTCGGCGAGGCGCTGTCTTGCGGGCTCGGGAAGCCCCTCCATCGATCCGGGTGTAAATGACATGTCGTTACCTTTACTTTAGACCAGCGGGAGCACCGGCTGGATGCTAACGTCGACTCTTTCCGTGTTCCTGGACACCGCCGTGCCATAGGCCGTGTAGTGGATGATCAATCCAACCAGGCTCTCATTGTTGCCGAACCTCGGCTCTGCGAAAACCTCGAGCTCGACGCCCACGATCCCGTCCGAGTCCGTGTTCTCGAATTCGTAGCTGAGGCGCTCCATCGCGGCTTCTCGAGCGATGTAGAAGCCCTGAGTGAGATCGGTCATCTCGACGTTGCCCCAACCCCAAAGCGCATTCTGCCCGCTCCAGCCCGGTGTTTGGAAGTAAACGCACGTCCCAAACCCGAAGCCCGTCGGATAAAAGCCTCCTTCTTCGAGTGCCCAAACATCCTGCCCGGAAAGACTGGACATGAATGGTCGCCCTTCCTTGGTCCCTCGACTCCGCGGGTGGCGAACGGCGGTCCCAACCGCCATGAATTCGATCAGATGTCCCTCGACTACGGTACGAGTGAGCCTTACTCCAACCACGCCATCCGCGCCTAGCAAGGCCGCTTCTTGATTTAGCCGGACCATCGCGAGGCGCCGCGCCTCCGACTGCGCCTGGCTCATGGTCTGAAGTTCTCCCGACTGGTACCACCAGTTCGAGCTTGGAATGTATTGCCAACCGATCTGGTATACGGTGCTCCCCATCACGAGACCGAGCGATTCGTAGCCCTGCTCACGGGAAAGCAGAAACTCGTTGACGCTTAGGTCGGACGTAAAGAAGTGCTTCTCGGTCCCCTGGCGCGACGCCTGCTCCTTGAGCCGCTCCGTCGCATCGATCGGGATACCGCCGGCTTGGATCGCCTGGATGCTCGCTTCCTGCCGCTGGTTGGCCAGCCGTTCGGCTTCGCTTTCTGGTCCTCCTCCGCCGAACAGCCTCATTGCCGATTCAGTTTAACCGGTGATGCGCGCCTTTGCGCGATGGGTCACCGCAGTCCTAGGGCTCCCGCAAGCGCCAATCGCGCCGCCGTGTCGCTGGCAACCCTAGCCTCGATCAGATCGGAGACCTCGCGCAGCCACAGATCGATGGCGAGCGGCTCGGTCTTCAGCGCGATTCCCCGCACGACATGCGTCTTTGAGGACTCGAAGGGGCCGCGCGCCGGTTTGGCAAGCGAGTAAACATCGTCGCCAAGCTTGATCGAGACGCCGGCGAGCCGCTTCTTCGACAGGAATCCGCCCTCATAGCGAAGCTCGGCCTCGTTGGGAAAGGCGGTTTGCAAGGCTTGTGCAAAGTGCTGGATGAACAGCTCGTGATCCTGCTGCATCTCGCGAGATAGAGCGCCCGCCACTCCCAAATGCACCAATGGGTCGTCTTCGAAATCGGCCATCCCTGCCTAGAGCTTACTGCGCGGAAAAGCCGGAAACGCGATGGTGCCGGAATACGTTGCTGATCATAGGAACAAGCATGAAGTTGCCTGGACGCCCGATTATGGGGACCGATCTCCACGATCCGCCGTATCATGGAGACGTCGCGATGCGCTTTGTTCTCGACCGTTGGTATGTCGTTCCGGTTTTCGCCCTTGTTGCGCTGTATGTCTGCAGCATGCTCGCGATCGTGAACGCTCGAGCCATTGCCGAAAACCGGACAAGGGCCGAAGCGAATAAGGTCTCTGATCGAATCCGTGCCCAATCCAACGAGGTTTATCGTCTCGCAAAGGACGGAAACTACGTCCAGATTCGATTGGCGGGATTGGCCAGCGACTCGAGCATCGATTACCTGCGCATGCAGTCCGAATGCTTTGGGCGAGTCACGAATTGGGTTACCGATGCGCCCACTCCAGAACCCTCCACTTATCCTGATAGCCAAGCATCGATTCGAGTTTATCCTGATAGCCAAGCATCGATTTACAACGCGGTTCGAGTGGTTCGCCCCGGCATCACATTGGAGGAGGCCGTTAGCGAGGATGGAGGCAAGCTGAAGATTGAGCTCGGCGCTGACGAAGACGACCTGACGCATGCCCAAACCATGAGGACCGGCGAGCCCATTTCCGATTTGCAGCAGGCTTTGGCAAGGGGTCGCGAGATCATCCACTTCATCGACGCCTCCGAGAACATCACCTCGATCACGGCGAAGCAGAAGGGCCAGTATTGGCTGATCACCGAGATCATTAACGGCACGCCCGCGGGCTCGGCCCAGGATCAGCCCACCATCGGCTTTGGCGGATCGCGTATCGAAACACGCTACCTCGTTCTCTCGCGGGAAGGCCTTGCCGTGGAGCATGTTCGCGAGAGGCCGACAAGATAGGGAGAAGGCGGAAGAACCCAACGGTCACGCGACCGGCTTGATCGGAGGCGGCGTCACCTTGGGCTTCTCAAATGCGGGCGCGGGCTGTTCTTGCCGAGGCTGCGGCTGCGGTTCGGCAGGCTGCTTCGTATGGCCGTTCGGCCCCTGGCCGTCGACGTGGATCGCCGTGTTCACCAGCTGGGCGGCGAGGACGGTTTGGATCACCGACGTGATTTGATCGGTCGCGCCGTTCGCGGCTCCGCGTCCATCGCTGGCGATGTTCACGAGCTTGGCTTGGGCGAGGGCGTTCGCGATAACGGGCGCGATCTGAGGAAGCATTTCGAGCTGGCGCAGGGCGAGGTAGGAGTCGCCGCCCTCGGCAATTGCTTGATTCACTTCCCGGATGGCGTCTGCCTGGGCAGCCGCGACTTTTCTAAGCCTAATGGCTTCGGCTTCGGCTTGGGCTTCGACTGAGACTTTTAGCTTCTCGGCGTCGGCCGACGCTTGGGCGATCTGAGTCGCTCGAAGTTCCGCCTCGCGCTGCTTTGCCAAGGCGTCCTGCTTGACAGCCTCGGCGTCTGCTATGACGGCCGCGTTCTGGGCCTTGCGTTGATCGAGGTCTCGCTGCTTGTCGTTGACGGCCTGCTCCGCGATAAGCTGAGCTTCGCGCGCCCGTCTTTCCTGGTCGGCCTGCACGATGTCGGCATTGGCCTTCGCTTCGACCGCCGACTGTCTCCGCCGCGCTTCCGCGACGTCGCTCTGGACGCTCTTGATGTTGAGCGAATTGAAGACGAGGCCAAGATCCTGAAGCTCGCGGGAGCACGCACTCTTGATGATGATGGCGAGCCGGTCATCCTCTTCGGCGGCAACGGCCGGCAGAGCGCTCGGCAACGGCTTCACCGGCAGGTTCGTTTCAGACGCGTCGACCGGGAAGCTCGCCTTCGCATTGAACAATTCGTCGTGATGCAGAAGGTTGATGGCGCGACGCCCGGTCGATGTCAGAAGATCGGTCAGCGTCGAATTCTGCGTCCCGTCGGGAAGAGAGAAAAAGCGGTTCGCGGCGGTCTTTACCAGCTCGTTGCTGTCGCCAACGCTTACGATCGCGCTTGCAAGGACCCTTACTTTGATCGGTCTCGGCTGTCCATTTCGGTCCACGTCCGCCGTCTGGTCGGCGATGTCGAGATCGATATTGATTGCCTTGGAGGGAATCGTCGTTCCGGTCGTGAGAAGTGGTATCTCAAAGCTCTTTCCCGGACCGCGGTAGACACGCACCCCGCCTCCGCCCATCCAACTCACCAGCCTGATCGTGCCGGCCTCGACGGTTCGAACGACACGGGCGATCATGATGGGGATCGCGAGAACGATTCCAACGATCGCGATTGCCCAAATCACTTGCGATTGATCCATATGTGCTAACTATCCTCTCAATGCGGTTAACGTTGTGGCAAGGTTCGGGGTTGCGGGTGGGGAGGCAGCTTCGAGACCATGCACGTGTTCCGCTTGGCGTCGACTTCCAGGACCGTCACCTCGTCGCCCTTGCCCACTCCCTCGCCAAGCTCCTGCTCGGCTGGGTCTAGGGTCGCCAGAAGTTGGATGACCTGGCCGTCCAAAGTCATCTGGACGAGCCCCTTGCCCTGTTGGTCGAATCGGGTCGTCGCCTGTCCCGTCAGAGCAACGGTTCCTTCCAAGCCCTCGCTCGGCTTTGTGACGAACTTCATCGCAAATCCGAAGATCGGCTTGATCACAAGGAAGTTGAGGAAGAGCGCGCCTGCGACGGCGGCCCAAACGAGCATCGCCGGAGCGACGACGCCCTTCAGCAAAACTCCGGCCGCACCAGCGCCCAACGCGAGGGCGAAAAGGTCCATCGGTGAAATCAGCATCAAGAGTCCCATGCCGCGGCCCTTCATGGCTTTGGTTCCGCCTTTGAAAGCTTTCGGGACATGAAATCCTTTCCCGACGTGTCCGCCATGGCTATGCCCATGGCCCACGGCAGGAGTGTGGCTGTGGCCAACCGCATGTCCGGCATGCCCCGCCCGCGCGCCTCCTCCACCATGGACCATGCCTAGCAAGGCCATGGCAAGGAACCCCAAGCCGCCGATCAAGAGCAGAAGCTCATACATCTCTACCTATTATCACGGCTGGGTCTGGTCCTAGGTTGTGATTCTTTGTGCATCCGGCCGACGTACTTATACGGGACACGCTCTGCGTGGATGGAACACAAATGCTTAATATCAGACTTATCAAAGGCGCTTTGGCGCTGCTCGCACTCGCCGCCTTCGCCGCCGCTCAAGCGCAGAACGTGGTGGGAAGCTGGAACGGGAAGATGGACATGAGCGGCGTCAAGCCGAAGGACGCCAACGAAAAAGCGATGCTCGACATGATGAAGTCGATGATGGCTTCGATGTCGATCAAGCTGAACATGAAGGCCGACAAGACATACCATATCGATATCTCCGGGACGATTCAGGGCAAGGCCCATAAGCAGACCGAGGATGGCAAATGGAGTCAGAGCGGCAAGACCATTACGGTCGTCGATCCGAAGGGAAAGAAAGAGACGATGACGGTCAGCTCGGACGGGAAGCGGATGGTGATGGTCCCACGTTCGGACGAAAAGGGGCCTAAGGGCGCGCAAATGATCTTCACTCGCGCCTAACGCACGAAGTGGATCTCGACGATATGGCCGGCGACGAATAACAAGAGGCAGTTGAGCTTCGGCTTGCCTTTTGCGATCTCGCGGGCCTCCTCGAATGTCTTGCCGACGATTTCGCCGCTCAGCCCGGCGAGGAGCCCCATATAGGTTGTCGCATCGTCCGGAGAGGGGAAGCAGGCAAGGCCGTCGAGAATGGTTCCGTCGGGCGCCGTTGCATTGTTCGCGGCATACTTGTCTGCGCCAACCGAGATCAGGAAGAGCTTGTCCGGAAAGCCGCCGAACCCGCCAAGCTCCTCCTCGATGAGCGTGATTCCGCCGGGGCTATCGAGCGTTTGAGGCACGAAAGTAGTTTAGAATGTGGAGTTTGGAATTTGGAATGGGCCAAGGCCCGGCGGCCCTTCTGGCATGTCCAACCCGTCCGAAACTTTAGAATTCAAATTCCAAAATTCCAAATTCCCAACTCCAAATTCCAAACTCCAAACTCCAAATTCTTGAGAATCGTCATCGTCAACGACTACGCCCGGATTGTGGGCGGGGCCGCGAAGGTCGCAATCCAATCCGCTCAGGCTCTTGCCGAGGCTGGACACCAAGTCGACTTCTTCGCAGCGGGCGGCGTTGTCGGTCCGGAACTTTCCTCCACCCCGTCGATCCGAGTTACGTGCCTTGATGCCGGTCCGCACAACCGGGATTCGAACAAGCTGCGGGGGGCGTTGAACGGCCTGTGGTTTCGCCGGGCCGCCAAAGAGGTTCGGAGACTGCTCGAACCGTGCGACCCCAAAGATACGGTTGTCCACTTCCACGCCTATCGCGACATCCTGACCGCGAGCGTCGCCGATACGGCGCTGAATATGGGATTCGTCACGGTGTACACGGCCCATGAGTACTCCATGGGATGCCCGTACGGTGGCTTTTTCGACTATCGCAAGAAGGCGATCTGTACCCTCGAGGGGTCGGGCCCGGAATGCCGAAAGACGCATTGCAACACGGGGCCCTTTCTGAAGAAGCGCTGGTACTTCATGGCCCAGTCCATCTATGGCCGGAAGCGCATTGCCGAGCGGTTCTCGCACGTGATCTTCATCTCAAAGCTAAACGAGAGAGTCCTGAGCCCTTATCTGCCGGCCAGCGTGCGGCGGTCGATCGTGTCCAACCCGGCTGACTTCCGCGATGCCTCTCAGGCTCATATTACAGCTGACAGTCCATTCCTTTACATTGGCGCTCTCGAACCTCACAAAGACCCGGTGACGGCGGCCAGGGCTGCCAGACTCTTGGGAGCTCCGATCGTGTTCGTTGGGGCCGGAGGCGAGGAATCCGCGATCCGAGCCGAGAATCCGGATGCGATCGTCACGGGTTGGGTTGGACGCGAGGAGGTCGGCGCCAGGATGCAGTCGGCTCGCGCCCTTGTGTTTCCCTCGATCTGGTACGAGGCGCAGCCCCTAACTCCGATGGAAGCCGCCGCCTGCGGAGTGCCTTTGATCGTCTCAGATGTCTCCGCGGCGAGAGAGTTCGTCGAGCAACTGAGAACGGGCGACGTATTCAGGGCCGGTGATGCGGCACATCTTGCTGAACGCATGCGCCCATATACAGAGACCAATCACGCTCAAAAACAAGGAGAAGCGACACGGATGGCGTTTCAGAAGCTTGACCTTGGTGTCGAGAGGCACGTCAACGCACTTCTAGATATCTACAAGACAGAACTGGCGGCCTCAAGTCGCTGAGCTGATTCGCACAACCGATTTTTTAAATTCCGGGATCTTGCTGATCGGATCAAGCGCTCTCTGGGTCAGATTGTTCGCACTCTTCTTGCCTGCCCAGTGGTACGGGATGAAGATGGTGTCCGGCCGGATGGTGGTGACGACCTTCGCCTTCAGGACTATCTCGCCGCGTCTGCTCTCGACCTTCATGGTTGACCCGTCCATGATGCCGTGTTTGGCGGCAAGAGTCGGATGGATCTCGACGTATGGCTCCGGGCAAAGGTCGACGAGGCCGCCTATCCGGCGTGTTTGAGTTCCGCTCAGGTATTGGCTGACCACTCTGCCGGTCGTGAGGATGACTGGGTATTCGTCGTCCGGCTCCTCCGCGCTGGGGCGGTACGTAATGGGGTTGAAGTGAGCTTTGCCGTCTGCTGTCGGGAACCTCAGGTCCTCGAAAAGGCGTGGAGTGCCTGGATGGCCGATCGACGGGCAGGGCCAAAACACGCCGAACTCATCCTCGATCCGCTGGTAGGTGATCCCGTAGTAGTCGGCAGTGCCTCCCTTCGAGGCGATGCGCAACTCGTTGAAGATATCCTCGCTCGCCTTGAAGTGTTCGAAATACTTCCCGCGGCCGAGCCGCTGTGCTAACTCGAGAAGGATCGAAGTGTCGGTTCGAGCGTCGCCGGGTGGATCGACCGCCTTGTTGATCTTGATAACCCGTCCCTCCGCGCTGGTAGAAGTCCCCTCCTCTTCCTCATGAAGAGATCCAGCCATGACGATGTCGGCATGATGGGCGGTTTCGTTCAGGAAAAAGTCGATCGCCGTGTAGTGCTCCAGTTTGTCGAGCGCGGCGTGAGTGAAATTCGAATCGGGTAACGAAACGACGGGGTTGAAACAGATCGAGATAAGCGAATTGATCTCGCCCTCATGGATCATGTTCATGATTTCCTGGGCGGTGTGCCCCTTCCTCGGCATCTCCTCTTCCGAAATGCCCCAGACGCCAGCGATGTACTTGCGGTGTTCCGGGTTCTCGATGTCGCGGTTGCCGGGAAGCTGGTCGCACTTGTGGCCGTGCTCCCGCCCGCCCTGGCCGTTACCCTGGCCAGTGATCGTTCCATAGCCACATCCAGGCCGGCCGATCCGGCCGGTTGCGAGAACGAGGTTGATGCAAGAGAGCACATTGTCGACGCCCTTCGTGTGGTGCTCGATTCCCCTCGCATGTAGCAGAAAGCTCGTCCTTGCTTGCCCCCACATCCTTGCCGCCTTCTGGATGGCTTCAACTTCGACGCCGGCGGTCCGGGAAGCATCTTCCAGCGACATCGCTAGGGCTGCGGTCTCGGTCTCGGCCCATCCGCTCGTTTGCTTTGAAACGAATTCTCGATCGACCATGCCTTCCTCGATCAGAACTCGTAGCATCGCATTGAATAACGCGGAATCGGCTCCGGGACGGACAGGAAGATGAAGATCGCAGGTACGCGCGAGGGGGGTGACTCGGGGGTCAACCATGATAAGCTTCGCGCCACGATCGCGAGCCCGCCAGATGTAATCCGTCGTGATCGGAGCGCACTCTGCAACGTTCGTTCCTGCGCACAGGACCACCTCGGCTTCGAGAATGTCCTCCCAGGAATTTGCCGCGCGGTCGATCCCGAACGCCTTCTTGTTTCCTGCTCCGGCGCTGACCATGCAAAGTCTGCCGTTGTAGTCCAGCTCAGCCGTCTGGAGAGCGACCCGGGCGAATTTCCCAACGAGGTAGCTCTTCTCGTTGGTCAGCGAGACGCCGCTGAGCATCGCGACCGAGTTCTTACCGTACTTGGCCTGAATCCGCTGAATCTCTCGCACGGTGGTCGAGAACGCCTCTTCCCATCCGATCCGCTCAAAACCTTTGCCTTCGACCCGCTTCATTGGAGCTAGCAGGCGGTCGGGATGGTTATCCTGCATATCTCGCTTCACGCCCTTCGGGCACAGCTTTCCCCGGTTGAATGGGAACTCCTCCCAAGGCTCGAAGCCGATCACTCGGTTATCTCGCACCTTGAGCTGGATGCCGCACTGCTGACCGCAGAAACAACAATGGGTCTTGACAAGCTTTTCGGGCTCCCCCCGGCCCCGCCACCCACCATGCGGCTCGTAGTTCGGGTGCGGCCCAAAGTCATCGGTTAACTTGTCGATCGGTGCGGGGAGGGTTGCCATTTCTTATCCTGCGTAGGGCAGGTCTCCTAGGCGAGAGGCCTGGCTTAATGCGATTATCTTGCGCTTCTCGGCGGGCGAAAGGTTCTGGTGCTCGCCGAAATCGAGCTCAAGCTCCTTCATGACGTCGACGAGGTCGTCGTGGTGGAGTTGCGACTGGTACGGCTCGCCTGACCTCGCGCAAACAACCTGTGGACCTCGAGCGCCTTCCTCCTTGTAGAAGGCGACTCCGATTTGGGCCGGCCTCTGGATAACATGGAAGAGCTTGCCGAATGGCATGTACAACAAAAGCAGGACCACGGTGAACGCGTGGAGTAGCGATAGAAATGAGAAGTTTTGCCCTGCCATGAGCCGGTAGCTCGCGGTAAGCATCAAACCGGTTACAGCGACTGAGAACAAGAGGAAGAGAGGAATCATGTCGGCGGCCAGCGATTGAACGGCCTGCGCGCCATGCTCGAACACCCGCCGGTGCATCGCCAAGGCGACGCCGAACAGCACTAGCACGGCGCTGATGTTCAAGCCATTAAAGATCAGAAAGCCTGGGATACTGTGGGGCGGAAATGAGAACTGGCGGTGGCCGATGACTTCGACCACGTAATTGCCCGAGTCAGTACCGAACTGCACCCAGCCCCAACTGAGGGGGATCGTGATGAAGAAGGCGATCAGACAGCCCCAGGCCAAGCAGAGATGTGCGAGCCAGCGAGTAGCGCTTCGTTTGCCGATGAATCTTTGTGCAACGATGTCGTTCCAAAGGAGCCCAACGAACTTGACCAGATTGAGAGCCAGCGAACGTGGGCGCAGAAACAACTTCCAGGTTGTCTTGAAATATCTCCAGGTGGGGGGCCGCTGGATCCACATCGCGTACCGGTAGGTCATTGCGAAGGCCGCAAAGACGGTCGCCGCGGCATAGGCTGCGAGAGGAGCGTCGAACCGCGAGAAGTTTCCCGAACCCATGCAGATCGCGCCGAGAACCAAGATCGACGTCGAAACCGCCGATGCGAACGCGGCGCTTTGAGCCTTGCTAGCCATTTCCGTCTCCTTGCAGTGCGCCTACCGGAGGCTGTTGCTCCGCGATTGTCTTGTTTGAGCGAAGGATTCGAACCGCGTCGGCGATCAACCCGACAAACACGCATAACCAGGCGAAGCATGCCAGACGGAGGAAGACTGCCGCTATCGGCTCCAGGAAGGGCAGCTTGAATTGCTGAGAAGCAGAATGGGTCGCGAAGGTGTACATGCCCAAAGGGAAGACCATGCTCCAAAGCTGAGGTTCGTATTTGAGGGGAACCCGCTTGAATCCGTGACGCCATGCTCCCAGTACCAAAAGGAGGGGAATCCAGGCGGTCGCCACCATCCAGAAGAAGAGGGTGAACGCTTGGATTAGGGGATAAAAGTCGACGTTAAGCCAAGCTCCCGCATGGCGGCTTAGCTCGACACCGGCTAGGCACGAGATCGCCGCTGCACCCATCATGATCCAATAAGGTGGTGCGAGATCGGCAGCCTCAACCCGGAAGTAGAGCAGGCGGGAGACGATCAGAGTGATCAACAGCAAATAAGTCGCCGCGCCAACCATGAAGAAGCCAGTGGGTACTACGGGGTCGATTCGATCGTTCAGCAACGATGAAAGAATCGAGAGTGATTGCGTTGACACGACGATCACGAGCCAACCGCCGTTGACAACACGATCCGCAGTGGGCTTCTCAGCCGAAACGATCACCACCGTCGCGAAGGAATAGATAAGGGCCACCCAAAGGGCAGCCCCTAGCCAGAACAAGGCATATGCCAAGTCGACAGCTTGAAATAGCCGGAATGCAACCGCGCCGAGAACTCCCGTCGCCGCGATGATGGTGAAGAATCCAGGCCCCTTGGAGAAGGAAGTGAAGTCGGCTATCAGATTCGTGGGATACCGTACGGCCCGAAAGATGGTGAGGATCCATAGCTTCAGGTAGCCGAGAGCGGCCAATACGATAAGCACCTTTGCGGCCGGCGCATATCCGAAGGCGTTGAGGGCGGCTGCCACGATGCCCGTGGCCATCACATACGCGAAGTAACCAGGAAACAGAGTCTTGATCGCGTCTGCGACCTTGTTCCGCAGTTCACTAGGCATCTTTATCGATCCGGCCGACTCCAATCAGCATCCAAGTATTCAGTCCCAGGCAGATGAGGCTGACGATCGCTCCCGGCAGCACCATCCTGGTTTCACCAGCGAGGATCCCCTCGAGGGCTGAGACGAACAGCCACAGTTGAAGCAAAACGAGAACGAGCTCGAACAAGAGCAGCGCCACAAAAACAACGGATCGCTGGCGCATGCGAAAGTACGCTTGCGACTTCATGTGCTGCTAACCCCCTTTGCGAAGATCTGGTCACTGACAAGCTCGATTTCGATCCTTGGCAAAGGCCGCGTTGGTGGGCCTTGAAGTACATGCCCGTCGTCCAGTGAGAAAGCGCCGTTATGGCACGGGCAGTAGAGCCGGCTCTGATCCGGCTGGTACTCGACTGGGCAGCTGAGGTGGGTGCAGCGTCGCGAGTATGCGATAAACCTGCCGGCTTCCGGCTGCATGAGGATGCAAAGATCGCTGGGCCGAGGGTAGGAGAACTGGAGCGACCCACCCATTGGCACATCCCCAGTTCTCGCGACCAGCGCCCTGTCAAAGCTTCGGCGCTCTCGTGGGATTTGAGCCCACAACGCCAACGCGCCAGATCCGACGGCAAGTCCCCCACTCGCAAGCGTCACGAACTTAAAGAACTCTCGTCGTGAGACGTATTGGTCCCCTTCCCAGTCGACCGGGAAGTCCGCCTTTAGTCTTTCGTCCATACCTTCATATCCTCGCAACCCCAAGCAGATCGGTCTTTCGGATCACCGCATCCGGCTGGACCACAAGCCTGGTCTCGCCATGAGGCATCATGATCGATACCTTCGTCCGGATCGTCCTCTTGCCAAACACGAACTCGTTAACCGGCCTGGCCCTGCGCTGAGCCTCGATTTCCTCGGGCATTCCGAAGAACAGAGCCCCGGAAGGACAGACCGTGGCGCACATTGGCTTGAGCCCGACCGACGTCCGGTCATAGCACATGTCGCACTTCATCATCTGGTCGATCTCGGCGTCGTATTTGGGAACGCCGAACGGGCACGCATAAACGCAATTCGTGCAGCCGATGCAGCGCGGTTTGAGCGAGCTTTGGACGACTCCATCGGAAGTTCTCTTGATTGCATCGGCGGGGCAGACTGCCGCGCACGCCGGCTCTTCACAGTGCATACAGATCACTGGCGTCGTTTGTACGGTTTCACCTCGCTTCACGGTCTCGAGGTGGATCATCGAGACTCCTGCGTGGGTATCGCATTCGGCGCATGCGGCAACGCACGCGTTGCATCCGATGCAACGGCTTGGATCGATATAGAATTGCTTCTCCGACATGATCCCGATCTATCCTAACGCGATACCTCGTACGCCCCGGAGAGCCCTGAAGGCGTTGTCGCCCTACGCAACATTGGTCTAGCAACGTGCCAAGCCCAGATCGCGAGGCCAGTCAGCTCGACGAATCCGGTCACACCCATCGGCATGAATGAGCCGGGCGAATAATCAGTCGCTACCTCGAGTCCAACTCGCGCGGCATTTCCCAGATTGATCAAGAGGAAAGCCGACCACAGCTGCTTTTGAGTCGATTGCGGCAGGTCGTTCATTCGGGCGACGACGTGCATACCGACCCCCAGGATCATTTGCGAAATGAACCCAACCGTCAGCGCATGGCGGATCGCGCCCACGTATGGGTGAGAGAAGGGGTGGCCGGTTAGCCGCAGATGCAAGGGTTCGAGCAAGATAAGCCCTCCACTGATCAAGAGCCAAGCGAATGCGCCGCGGATGAACTTGTGGGAGGGCAATCTTTCTGCGAGGGGTTCGAAGACTCGCAGGGCGATCACGAGCAGGATCGCTGCCGTCGCGATGAGTGCGCCACCAACCAGGTAGAGCCCGTTCGTACCCGGCTCCATCTCGCTTCGAAAATAGGTCACCCAGCCAAACATCCTGGCAAGCAGACCGATATTCCAAGCGACTAGCGCGGTAAGCGCCATTTCCCTGCGGGCCGGTCTGGCGTGAAAGCAAGAATTCATCTTGCTGAGAGCGACGCCGAAGATCATGAGGGCGACAAAGCCGAGAAACTGAGCTTCACGATAGGGCGGGAAGTATTCGGCGACGAACATTATGCCTTTCACCGGGTCAGCCTGATGCGCCAATGCAAAATAAAATGGTTCGGCAGCGGCGATGATCAGCATCCATGCCAGTGACGTCAGGATAAATCCTCCCTGCCATGCAAGGGGCTGTCCGGTTCGGTGTCGCGTGACCTGAGTATTGACCACGAACAAGGCAACCGCAACGAACTGCAGTACGCAAGACAGAACTCCGATCGGGAGCCACACGGCCGGATCGCTCTTAACAAGCGGTTCAGCCGCGAATCTCAGTCCGATCCCCACCGACATCAGGGCGAGGGACAAGTAAGCAAGTCGATGAAAGAGCGCGAGACGGTCCGCTCTCGGGGCGTGCTGCTGCAGGGCAAACCCGATGATGAAGAATCCAACCCAGCCGTAAAGCTGAGAATTCGCGTGTGCGAGGACGTAAGGGGTCCAGACGTCGGCGGTATAGCTTCCTTTGAGAGCGATGCCAGCCAGAGCGATTGCGCCGAGCGTACAGCCGGCCGTCAGGACGCTCAAGATGCCGGCAAGGAAGAAAGGCCGGTAGATCTCGACTGGGGCCCGGTCGCTCCCGGAAGGAGCAAGGGAAGCGATGCGTAGCGGTGTAAGTTCTCTTATTGCCATTTGCTGGCTCCGATGGATTCTCGAAACTCCCCTGGATCTAATTGCAGAACCTGAAGGAGCTGCGATCGATTGGGCTGGGTTAGCTGGGCAAGATTCACTTGTCTCAGCTCGTTGAAGAAGGCGGACAACGCGGTTGAAAGTACGCCTTGAAGCAAGCACGCCGGCTCGATTGAACACCGGCCCCTCGTCGTGTCAAAGCACTGAACAAGGGCAAAATCAGGCTCCATCGCACGTACCACGCCCTCGACAGTGATATCGGCGGCACTCTTTGATAAGGAGATTCCGCCCTGGCGGCCACGGCTCGAATCGATGAAACCCTTGGCTGCGAGCTTCGCGGCCACCCGCATCATATGCGATTGAGAGAGTCCTAGCCGAGTGGAGATCTCTTGGATTGTTGCGGGGCCACCGTCCTTTGCCGCCAGATAGATCAGCAATCGAAGGGAGAAATCGGTCTGTGCGTTCAGCTTCATCGCGTGATCTGTCTAAACATGAATCAGACAGTCATATTATTTAGCCTGAACGCAAGGCCCTATGTCGTGAAAAACTCTGACACGACACGCCTATGCAAACTGCGGCAGGAATCTTTGTGCCATGCCTCAACGGCGCCTTCTCAGGCACTGCTTGAAATCCTCAGGCGTCGCGCTGTCGAGGCTGCTGAGCTATTGCATCCCTGACCAGTTGGGCCGAAGGATCCTAGCGAACCGTGAACGGCTGAGAAGAGTCAGGCGCCGACATCGCCGGGCGTGAACTCTGCCGCTTAATGGATCCAAAGATCTTCGCCATCCGATCCACGTCGAGAGGCAGGAACAGGCTTCCTGTCGCCGCATCGTTTTCGATGCGGCCAGAGCCGACGAGACCGGTGTTGGGTCCGCCAAACAGGTTGACGATGTCGTCGGCCGTAATCCCGCTGTCTTTCTCATTCTTCATCCACTCCTCGCTAAATCGGGCTGCGACCCTCGATAGCGAGCACATGATCATTGATTGGTCCTTATCGTTGACCCGGGAGTCCATTTCGGCGAATGCGGGATCGTCGGCCAGGGAACGCCCTCCGTTCAAAGTGAGCATGGCCTTGGTCATCATTGCGGTCGACGTCGCGACCACTAGCGTGCCGTTGCAAACGGCGTAGGAGACGTTCTTGTCTTTAAATGCCGGGTTCGGCAGATTCGCCCCGTCACCGGCCGGCGTATCGCCGCCCGCCGCTTTTTGCAGGGCCTCGGCAGACGGTCCGTCAAGGCTCCAGATCGTCACTTGACCGGTTTGACGCTGAATGAAGTGGATCGGAGGACCATTGGTGTCGGAAGATCGCGTGTTGCGCCGCTCGAGATAGGCCCGAACCTTGTCGGCGAGGGCGGCGGGATCGCCGCCGTTGGCGTTGTCGATCATGAGGATCCCATCGGCCGAGCTAGTTGAATTCGCGGCATCGGGATAGATCGCGATCACCGTGTCTCCCTTGAACGCGGGCAAGATGTCGCGGTCGATGGACAGGCCCGTCTCCTTCTCAAAGTCGGCCTCGCCCTTTTTGAACGCCGCGTCGTTTCCGGTCTTCTCGATTCCGGACTTGGCGCCCTCGAAATAGACGTCGAGCGACGAATAGGCCATCAAGCCGTAGGCATCGGGCGGCAGCTTCTTAAGAAGATCCCTGCTCAACGGCTTTACCGTCGAGTATCGAGCCATCCCGGGGAAGGCCTTGGTATCGACCGGGCCCCGGTAGTCGAACTGGATGCCACCGTCTCGAAGCGCTGCCCCGAACGACATCCACATCGTCGTCTTGGGCCTCGACGGTCCCATCATTTGCAGGATGCTCTCTGGAGAAGCGAACACCATGAGGTTCGCGTCCGCGGGTAGGGCTGCCCGCGCCGCCTGATATTCGGGCCGGCTCGCCATCGACGGCGCACCGTGCTGGACTTCGACGATTCGCGCGATCACGTTCGCGTCCTGCGCGACCGCGAGATAATCGCCAACGACGGCGACCACGGCTGACTGGCTAAAGGAATAAGCAGGGACGCCGGCGCCGTTCACGGGCTGACCGGAGGAAATGAGTTGGGAAACTGCGCCCGGATTCGTGATCGAGAAAAGCACGACGCCCGCCGTCTGATTGCCCGGCGCTCCTGTCCACCAGGCGCTCGCCATGTTGTTCGTGAGGTATTTCTTGATGTCCTTGGCGAGCCCGGCTTTTCCAATAATAGAGCTGACGCCGTCCTCCATGTCCTTGTCGAGCCCCTCCCGTTTGAGCGCGTCCGAAAGAGTCCTGAACGCGTTCACCTGACTCGTCGATGGATGGGTATCGAGGGTGACGACGCAAGTCGCGTCCGCGGGAATGAGAGCGACCGCCGCTTCGCCAGTGCGCCCGAAGAAGATCTTGTAGCCGGCGAAGCCGATGACTCCCGCTCCAAACACCGACAACACGGCGATTTTTACGCCTCCGAATCGTCCCCCGAATAACTTCATATGTTTGCCTTCCAGTCGCTATTGTAGGTTGCGGCCGTCCGGTACTAGGGCTTAAGTTTCTAAGACCCACGCAAATGCAACCCCTATTCAACAAGCCAATGTGTCAGGATTCCCCTCTCGCTGCGGGAGGGGCTGGGGGAGGTCTCCCGCTTCCCGGTGCGAGCACAAGCCACGATCCACAGGCCACAAAGCCACAAGCTACAAGCTACAACTTACTCGTCGTCGTCATCGGCCTCCGGACAGCACGGTTCGAAGGGCGTCAAGTCGCCCGCCGCTAGGCGGTTCTTCCGCCGCTCGTTTTCGCGGGTCATCAGCTCGATCTCCATCTCCAGCTTCTTCAACTCGAGCTCGAGGCGCTTCTCTCGGTCGGGATCGCAGGAGCAGCAGTGGGCCAATTCCGCTTCAAACAGAAGGCCGTCTGTAGGAAGGGCGATTTCCGTACTCCGCTTCGATACCTGGCCGATGATGACTGGACCGAGCTGCTTGATGATCAGGTCCCGGATCGGCTTCGGCACCGCGGAAATGTCGATCCAGTTTCCGCCGATCTCAACTTCGATCCCCACGAGACGCGTGCTCAAGCAATACACCTCGAAGACGCGGCGAATGAAGTAGGTGACGGCTCGGCATTGATTGTCGTTTTTCAACGTGCGTACCGAGGAATCGACATGTTCGGTCTCCTCGAACGAGCTAACCGAGATCGAGCGCTCCTGTTCGACCGCAAGAGAGGCGATTTCCGAGACTTGGCTGAACGACTCGAACACCGAATCGACGTTAAGGTGGTTGCTGACAGACACGGAGGATGAAGACGAGGAACCTCCTCCGAAGCTGACAATCCCGAGATCAAGGCCACCGCTCGCCGACTTCGAAACCGACGAAGTCCCGGAGAACGCTGTGCCGAAGTCGGTCTTGACGTTGGAGAGCTTCTCGTTGACCTTGCTGATATAGCTGAAGAAGGTCGAGCGCTGGCTGAACCGCTCGGAAACACTCGTCGCTCGTAGATACCGGTTGTATTCGACGATCTTGACCTGCTCCTGCGGCAGCAGAGTTAGGCTATGGACGATCGGCCCTTGCTTGCGTCCCATCGGGCAAAACAGGTGCTCGAAGCGAACCCGGATGTGAATGCCTTCTCGGGCGATGGCGGTATTTCCCGTGAGCTGGATGACGTAATCCCGGAATTCGTAGACCGGGAAGCAATGCTTCCATGAAAGCCATGGAGTGGGTGGCGGGCCCTCGCATCCCTCGTGGAGCGGACCTGGGTCGCACTCCGGCCTCGGAGGCAGGGTCGGAAGGGTATCTGCGGCTGCTTTGTCTGACATTTCTCTCCCCTAGGCCGGGCGATGCCTGCCGGCCATCGTAGGGCGGCCGTCACCAACTTTCATCCCAATGGCCGTCAAGTGCCTTCTCTCGATCTGACGGAAGGATTCCAGCGATTAGGCTCAAGCCAGGTTGTCGCCCGTAAACATACAGGGTACAGCAAGGTTATATCAAAAACCAAGCACTTTTCCAGGGTAGTTACTACTTAGTTGTTAAGGCGCTATAAAACTCAGGCTGGAAGCCACGAGCTAAATCTCTTCGTCGCTAGCAGGCTTCATCCAACCGGTCTCGTAGCGCTGGCCCTTGCCAAACATCGAGTCGACGTCCATGGGATCGATCAGCACTTCGCGCGGTCTCGGGCCGTCCCGCGGTCCGACAACACCCCGTTCCTCCATCGTATCGAGGAGCCGCGAAGCTCGCTGGAAGCCGATCGAGAACTTGCGCTGAAGCATGGAAGTCGAAGCTTGGCCGCGATCGACGACCCATCGGACCGACTCTTCCCAGAGCGGATCGGCCTCTTCGTCGCCGAAGTCGCCTGCCTCCTTCTTGGTGTCATGAGCCTCTTCGAGCGGATCGAGAACGTACTGCGGAGTCTCCTGGTCTCTCCAGAAGCGGCAAATCTCCTCGATCTCCTTTTCGCTCACGTAACAGCCCTGCACGCGAACGGCTTTATCGGCGTCGATCGGCATGAAGAGCATGTCGCCTTTCCCGATAAGGTCCTCGGCCCCCTTCTGATCGAGGATCGTTCGAGAGTCGATCTGAGACGGGACGGAAAAGGCGACCCGCGAGGGAATGTTCGCCTTGATGATCCCCGTGATGACATCCACGCTCGGCCTCTGGGTTGCCAAGACCAGATGGATTCCGACGGCTCGAGCAAGCTGGGCGAGGCGCACGATGCTCGTCTCGACTTCGGCTCGGGCCTGGATCATGAGGTCGGCCATCTCATCGATGATCACGACGATGTAGGGCATCCGGT
This sequence comes from uncultured Fimbriimonadaceae bacterium, assembly GCA_964576205.1. Taxonomy (GTDB): domain Bacteria; phylum Armatimonadota; class Fimbriimonadia; order Fimbriimonadales; family Fimbriimonadaceae; genus JAEVZK01. The sequence goes on from CAZNUL010000025.1 coordinate 23,491, forward strand.
CCTGAAAGCTCGCCTTCTCGTTCCAGCTTTGGATGTTCCTCGCTCCATGCTCGCTGAGGAGATCGTATCGACGATCCATCTCTCGCCATACCGCGCGCAGTACACCGGGAGCCTCTTTTACATCCTTGATGACCGGGCACATCAGGTGAGGGATGCCGTCGAACAGGGTCAGCTCGACACGCTTGGGGTCGATCATGACGAGCCGGACGTCTTTTGGCGTGTTCCGCAAGAGAAGGGAAGTAATGAGCGTCGCCAAACCGATTGACTTACCGGAGTTGGTCGCGCCTCCGATGAGGAGGTGCGGCATCTTCGCGAGGTCGGCATATTTGTTGACGCCGGCAACGTCCTGCCCGAGGGCGACGGTCAGTCGTGAAGAGCTCTCGCGAAATTCCTTCGTGTCGCAGACCTCTTTGAGCATCACGGGAGTCGGCTTTGAGTTCGGTACCTCGACGCCGATCGCCGCCTTCCCGGGGATCGGCGCCTCCACGCGCACCGCGTGGGCCGCCAGGTTCATCGCGATATTGTCGGCTAGGGAGACGATGCGGGCGACCTTGATGCCAGGTCCAAGCTGGATCTCGTACCTCGTGAGGGTGGGTCCGGTTGCGATTTCAACCACGTTGGCTTCGATCCCAAATTCGTCGAGTGTGCTCTCAAGCGTCTCGATGTTCGCCTGTACTTCTTGCGGGCTTCGCTTGGGCCGGCTGATCGGATCGGCGAGCAGGCTCATAGGAGGCAGAGAATAGCCTTCCTTCTGAGTCGTGGAATCGAGGGTGATCCCGCTCGGCTTGCGGGTGAGATCGGTGAAGATGGGCGGCTTTTTGATGGTCGGTAGTTGGATGCCGGCTGCCGATGGTGATTCGTCGACTTCCACGACCGCCCGGCGCGCCAAGGATTCGGTCCTTCGTTCGCTTGGCGGACGTCTTGTCAAGCTCATGCTGCCAGCTCTAAGCTTGGCCGACGCGATCATCTCCCGGATCGGGACGTCGACGCAAAGGACGAATCCGACGAGCGAGATCGCGCCAAGGCCGACGATCTTCGCCGATCCAAGCAGAGCCGACATCGCCAAAGCGACGATCCCGCCTACGTAACCACCCGAGCGGAGCGCGGTTTCCGCGAGGTAGTCGCCGCCGGCGGGTTGGGCCAACATGCCGAGGAGGGCGAGGAAGATCAATAGCAAGCCCCAAGTGAGATGGGTGAACGCCATCTTTTGCCGTCCGCGCAGAGCGGCAAGGCCGAGTGCAGCAAATAGGATGGGCACTGCCCAAGAGCCGCGACCAAAGACGATCCGTACGAAGCCACCCACGAACTCGCCGAGAATGCCCGTATCGCTCATCGCGAGCGAAAGCACCGTGAACACGGCCAGAGCGAGCAGCAGAACGCCGCTGATATCTGAAATGCGGTGCGAGGGTTCGTCTTTGCGTTTACGTCGCACGGCCACCGCCGATCGCGTGCTCACCTTCATCCATAAACCTCTCTGCGTTGGCGCCGATCCGTGGCGACCTTAGCAATTATACGGGAAGTTGATGGACGACGTTGAGACGTTAGGTCGCCAGGCGTCGATTTGCGAATTCGATCATCTCTTCGATCGACATTTTTTGCCCCTGTCCCAAGAGCTGCGCATATCGCTCCTCTCCCATCGCCTGATGGGCAGATATTCTGGCCAAATCCGCCCGCGTGGCGTCGCTTGGCTCGGAACTGCTGCCGTACTCGCGATGCAGGGCATCGGCGGCGCCGAACAAGATGGCGGCGTCGTCAAAATTCTTCTGGCGAGCGGCCACCACTCCCAAACAATCCAGAGTGATCGCGATTCCCGGCGTGTTTTGGAGTTCGCGGCGGATCTCGAGTCCGAGAAGCAAGTGCCGGTTGGCCTCGGCGAATGAGCCTTCTTCACACGCAACCATGGCGAGGCTTTTCATGACGCCGGCGATGCTGCGCCGGTCGCCCTGTTTTTCGAAGAGCTCCAGAGCCGCGACGAAGTGGCGCTTCGCTTCATCCGTCTTGCCCTCCGCCCAACTCACCTCACCCATGGCATTCGTCAGATGAGGGATTCCGGCTTGGTCGTCTATCTCGATGCCGAGCTTCAGCGCCTTCTCGAAGGACTCCCTCGCTACCGGCAGATCGGGCTCGGAAAGCGCGGCAAATCCGATTCGAAAAAGCGAAATGGTCTCGCCCTTGCGATCTCCCATGGCTTGGCAGACCTTCAGGCTCATCTCGCCATAGCGGCGTCCGTTCTTGGAGTCACCCTGCCAGTAGGCGAGTTGGCCGGCCGTCCGGCAAGCTGTGGCGACGCTCTCGCTCGCCTGATCTCCGGCCGTTTGCAGCAGCCCGTCGATCCAGGACCTCCCTTCCGTCAGGAATCCGCGGACCGTCCAGAAGCGCCCAATCGCGCCCACGATGGCAAGCCCGGTTTCGATATGTTCCGGATGGTCCCGTGCGAACTTAAGGGAGGCACGGATATTGTCGTGCTCTCGATCGAGCGTGTCGAGCCAACGGATCTGATCCGGCCCGGTGAGTTGTGGTTCGATTTCTTGACAGATTCGGGCAAAGTAGGCGGCGTGGCGTTCCCTCGTCCCGAGGTCTTCACCGGCTTCAACGATCTTTTCCGCCGCATATTGCTTGACCGTCTCCAGCATCCGGTATCGCGAAGACTCGTCGAGGTCGGCCCGCACAATCAACGACTTGTCGACGAGCCTTTCCAAGGAATCCAAGATCTCCATGGAGCCCAGAGCGCCGTCGCTGCAAACATCCTCGGCGGCTTCGAGCGTCCATCCTCCCGAGAACACCGCCAGACGCCGGAGCAAAGTCTTATCCGGGTCTTCGAGCAGGTTGTGGCTCCAGTCCATCATCGCCCGGAGTGTTTGCTGCCGGGGCAGGGCCGTTCGCGAGCCGCTCGTCAGGAGGCTGAACTGATCGTTGAGCCGATCCGCGATCTGTTGCAGAGAGAGCACGCGCATCCGCGATGCGGCCAGCTCGATCGCAAAGGGGATGCCGTCAAGCCGCTTGCAGATGTTTGCGGCATAGACCGCATTCGCATCCGTCAGCTTGAAGTCCGCAATGAGGAGCCGGGCCCGCTCGACCAACAGGCGAACTGAATCCGATTCAAGCGCTTCCTCGGCGCTGTGGACCTTGCCCGGTAGAGGCAGAGATGGGACTCGGAAGACGGCCTCGCCCGGCACGCCGAGCGGCTCGCGGCTCGTTGCCAAAATCTTCAGCTTCGGGGCATCGCGGAGCGCAAACTCGGCAAATCGGGCGCAATCCTCGACCAAATGCTCGCAGTTGTCGAGAACCAATAGTGCCGACTTGTTTCGCAAGTGCTCGGACAGGGCCCGGTCGAGCGAAAGACCCGAACTTTCGCGAACTCCCAGAGCGCTAGCAACGCTCTGACCCACCAAGCCACCGTCCGGCACCGAAGCAAGCTCTACGAGCCAGACCCCGTTCGGGAATCGAGCCAGGTTCTCCGCCGCGCCCTGCAAAGCGAGACGGCTCTTGCCGGTTCCTCCCGATCCGGCGAGGGTCACCAGAACCTGGGAATCCAACAGCTGGGAGAGCTTGTCGAGCTCGGCTTGACGCCCCACGAAGGTGCTGAGATGGCGAGGCAGGTTATTTGGGAATGAGTCGAGAGACTTGAGCGCCGGAAACTCCGAGACGAGGTCCGGATGGATCACCATGCTGATGCTCTCCGGCTGTTGGAGATCGCTTAGTCGGTGCCGGCCGAGATCGGACAGGTGGCACTGGGCGGGCAGCCCACCGGCCGTGTCATGAGCTGCCGCCTCGGATAGGAGGATCTGCCCCCCGTGACCGGTTGCGAGCAGTCTGGCCAATCGGTTGAGAGTCGGGCCAAAGAAGTCTCCATCCCTCGCCTCCGCATAGCCCGAGTGCAGGGCCATCCGAACTCTGATCTGCCGAGATGTCGGCCAGGCCTCGGCGGCGATCGCTAGCTGAGCGTCGATCGCGGAGTTCACGGCCGACGAGGCATCGTCGAATTCGGCGTAGAACCCGTCGCCAACCGTCTTGAAAACACGCCCCTGCCGCTGCTCTATCGCCGAGCGCAAAATGGAATCGTGGCGTCGAAGCGCGGAAGCCATGGCGCCGGTTTCAGACTCCCACAGCCTCGTACTGCCTTCGATATCCGAAAACAGAAACGTTTTGTAGGGCATGGCTCGAATCGTCGCGAGAATCGCCTCTCAGTAGGATACATTCTGGCCCCTGTTTCAAATAGTATTTTTTAAACCATGCACGTTGGCATATACTTCAATCCTAGCAGGACATAGAATCCTGTCGTTTGTGTTGCTATGAATCATTTTTTATTGAGAATTCTGGTGGGGGGTGCCTTCGTTGCGACGGCAGTGTCGGCGATGGCAGGCGATTCGACGGTGACGGGTACGAGCGGGCAGACGACCCTTACCCAAACGGTTGGATCGAGCGGGTGGCAGGTCGCTGATTCGAGCGCGATTAATGCGACGATCACCTACGACGACTTTATCTCGGTGCAGTCAGGGAATCAGAGCCCCCACGGTACTGAGTTTAAGTGCGTTCAGAACAGCGTTTTCGGACCAAGAACTCTAACCGGACTTTCGGGATCCATTTCGGACGCGACGGGAAGCGCATCGGTGAGCACGAGCGGCTACACGACTTTTTCGAGTCCGCCTCCGGGTGTCCCCCAGTACTACCAAACGAATTGGACCGCCGACGCCTCGACGTCGGGTGTTGGGTCGGTCTCGACATCCGGCACCTATGATCCGTGGAGTTACACCCTAGGCGCACTCGCGGGTCTTGGCGAGAATCCAGGAAACGCGATCGACATCTATTTCCAGGTGCGGCTTGGCGCCGGATCGACCGCTTTGCCGAACCTGGGCGAGGTGGGCCAATTCCGATTCGCGGCTTACGCGACCCAATGGAATGCCACGAACATTCCGTTTTTGACGGCGTCGGTTACGCGAACCCTTAGCGGAATTACGGTTGCAGCGACCCAGTCGAGCGATCCCAACGTCAGGATCTACAAGCTTCCGACCGCAACCGCCAACAACGACGGCCTCGATCCTTCGGCGAAGATCGCGGCTGGGACACTCATGGGGTCTGGCGGCGTCTTAACCAATTTCACGGGCGACCTTTCCGGCATCGGCGGGATGATCGACGACATCTATTTTGGTATTGTCATCCACGACTACATTATTCCCACCGGCCTAAACTCGGGAGACGTCGTTTTCGCGACCCACCTGGATACGTTCGCATCGGTCAGACCCGTACCTGAGCCTGCGACGGTGATTATCTTGAGCACCGGCTTCCTTGCCGTGATCGGCCGTCGCCGGCGTTCTCGCCGCTAGGACGTTTCAAACAATCAGCCTTGTGAGCCTTCCGGCGGTCAGGCTCCGGCATCCATGATGGCGGCCGTAATCTCGATCGCCCGGCGCGCTTCCTTCACGTCGTGGGCCCTGATGATTCGGGCGCCATTGAACTGGGCGACGATCTGGGCGGCGAGCGTCCCTTCGAGCCGGTCTTCGGGGGGCAACGGGTGGTCGGAGCCCAGGATGCGGCCGATGAACGACTTGCGGCTGACGCCGACCATGACCGGGTATCCGGCCTCGACGAGAACGCCGAGACGCTTCAAAAGCAAGAGATTATGCTGCACTGTCTTGCCGAAGCCGATGCCGGGATCGACCCAAATCTGCTCTCGACCAATTCCAAAACTTTCGGCACGACGAGCTCTCTCAAGTAAATAGTCCCGCACTTCGTGAACCACGTCGCCATAGACCGGGCCCTGCTGCATGGTGCGGGGATCGCCTTTCATATGCATGAGGCATACCTTGCATCCGGCGTCTCTGACGACTTCCGCCATGCCAGGATCGGATAGGGCGGTTACGTCGTTTACGATCGCCGCCCCGGACCCGATCGCCTCCGCGGCGACCCGGGCCTTCATGGTGTCGATCGACACCTGGACGCCGGCGGCGGCCAGCGAACTCACCACCGGGATTACCCGCCTCAGCTCTTCTTCGACCGGCACCGCTTCGGCCCCGGGCCTCGTCGACTCGCCTCCGACGTCGACGATGTCTGCCCCCTCCTCAACCATTCGCAAGCCGGCGGCGATTGCGGCTTCGGCGGAGTAGTGGCGTCCACCGTCGCTGAACGAATCGGGGGTGACGTTGACGATGCCCATCAACGCTGGACGACCTGAGGGGAAATCAATCAATCAGGACGCGGCTCCGTAATAGCTCCGAGATCCGAGGCGGCCATGCCCCATATTCTAAACGACCGCGGATAACTGAAACTTGTCGTGAAGGAGGCGGACCGTCCGCATAGTGTCCGATTCGGGCACGAGTACGCTCAGCGAGAAGTCGCTGTCAGAAGTCTGCAGGACCGGGACTTGGTTCTCCTGAAGGACTCCGAGTACCGTCCGAAAAAGGCCGGCCTGCTGCATGTACTCGTGCCCGATCATGCTTACCATCGAGCAGCCTTCCGTCAGCTCGGCACGCACCCTCTGCACGCTCCCCAACGGCGCTAGCAATGCCGCCTGGGTCTCGACTTGCTTCGAAGGGTGTCCAATCTGTACCACGTAGACGGTCCCCTCGATCGGGATGACGAGCCCGTCCAAAACGCCCGCGACGTTCGGATACTGACTTCGCGGCACCGCGAAGCCAGTGCCGCCCGGTGACAGGTTCAGCATGAACATGTTGGCACCGTACTTTGCCATCAGTTCGAAGATTCGAGCTTCGAGGGCGACACGGTCGGACTCCGATGCTCCGCCCAGATCGAACTGCAAGTAGACCAGCTTCCCGGTATGGGTGACCCCCGTCAGCCGGCGGCCCGGGAATACTTCGCGGGGCACGATTTCCGTCCCCTCGTCCTCGCTGAAGGTGTTCTTTACCCAGAGCGGGATGCTGTAGTTCATCGCGATTTCCGCCGCTCTAGGGTGGACGACTTTTGCCCCAAGGTGGGCAATTTCCGCGACCTCGTCATAGGTGACCTTGCGGAGGGTTGGCGCATGGGAAACCGCATCCGGATCGGCCGTCTTAACGCCGTCGACGTCTGTAAAGATCTCGACCGATTCGGCGTTCAGAGCGGCCCCAATGGCCGAGGCCGTGGTATCCGAGCCACCTCTTCCGAGGGTCGTCAGCTCGCCCCCGGGCGCGCCATCGCCGGGAACGAATACGCCCTGGAAGCCACACAGCACGGGGATGTATCCATGCTCGATACTGCGAATCAGCGTAACGGGATGAATGCTGACGATCCTGGCGTTGCCGTACACGCCATCAGTTCGAATTCCGGCTTGGCCCCCCCGAAATGCCTGGGCGGGATGTCCCAGGGTCTTTAAAGTGTGGGCGAAAATCACGGAGCTAAGGATTTCGCCGCACGCGATCAGAAGATCCATCTCACGCGCGTCCGGCTCGACTTGGGGATCGATGTCGCGCAGCATCGAGATCAGAGTATCGGTCGCGTAAGGCATCCCCTTGCGTCCGATTGCACTCACGACGACGACAGGAGAAAACCCTTGCTCGCGGGCCGAGACGACTCGCATCGCGGATTGGAGGCGAGCTTCCGGCGTGGCGACGCTGGTCCCGCCGAATTTCATCACCTTAATGCGCAAGGGCCACCCCCACGAGGCGCTCCTCGATCCGAGCCTTGAGCATCGCCGCTTCGTCGGCGGCGACGACGATCAGCATCCGATCGTGCATGTCGCTAACGTGGTCCAACCGGACCCCACTCGCGATGGACTCGTTTAGAATCCGCGCGATCAAACCCTCCTCGTCACGCATGTTGACCGCATGAACCAGCAAGATGCTGCGGTTCTCGCGGACGCTGAAATGCACGTCCAAGGCTTCGAGCACTTTCGCCACGGGATCAGCCAAACCCATGGGCACCACGAACGATAGGCCGGACTGGGTCAGCTTGAGGAAATCGATGCTGATGCCTCCGTCTCCAATCGAGCCGAGTACCCTCAGCCGGCTGTCCATCACCGGTTGCGGCAGCCGGGAAACGTGAACCTGCGCGTAGCCGGGACATACCTCCACGCTGGAGATCCCACGGCGCTTCTCAAACGCCGTCTCGGCGATCTGAAGTGACGGGACGTCGCTCATCTTTGAACCCAAGGATACCAGTCGATGCTATGATTTCATCCATCGCGAAGGCGGGCGATCGAAGGCGGCGAACACTCCAAATGGCGCGATTATTTGCGCAGTTTTCTTGCGGCCAATCGGAGATTTATGGCGCACCATGAAAAGGTAATGGATGCGGCTAAATCCGGAACGAGGCCATACCGGCTAGGCGCTTTCGTAGATGGCGTGGGTTGGGTTGAGCACACGTATGGACGCGTCTACGAGAAGTTGGAGGACCGCATCGTCGCAGCTCCCGATCGCGACCAAGTTTCCCTGATTTTGAAGCTGGCGGAGGAGTCTAGAGGCCCCTTCCAGATTCTCTACTTTTTGCTGGTGCCACGCGATGAGGAGCAGGACGAGGGGCGATTCGAATTAACCGAAGCTTTGGAGATCGAGGACCTTAGCTCGTTTCTGCTGCGCTACCGCGAGCTGTTCGAGAATGATGGCCGCCACCACCTGTGGATCAAGTCTTCCGAAGACCAGACCAAGATCGTCTACGACCAGCACAATGTGCTTTACATTTACGGCCGCGCGACTCACGTTGAGTCGGTTCTGCGCGAGGCTGGACTGAGCGAGGGAACGGTCGTGTTCCCGTCCCCCCATTCGCACCACTATCACGCCGAGCACGATCATATGCTCGAAGACATGCTAGAGCGCTACGAATGGCACTGGTATCCGGCGCTCTCGATGGGATGATCGACTGATCGCCAACCTAGCCGGGCGCCGTGTCACCATTGAGAGGTGAGGGTGCGTGGCGTTACGTTCGATTTGGATGGCACGCTGGCTAACACCCTGCCCGTGTGCTATGCGGCCTTTCGTCGGGTCTTTCTCGAGCACACGGGCCGCGAATACTCGGATGCCGAGATTCACGGGATGTTCGGACCGTGCGAGAAAGGGGTTTTTCAAGCCGTGCTCTCAGATTGGCGGCCTGCGTTCGCGGCCTTTCTCAAGGAATATGAAAGTGCGCACGACATGTGTCCGGCCGCATTTCCGGGGATTGCGCCTCTCCTCGATCACCTGCGTGCGGCTGGTGTCCGCCTCGCCGTCGTAACCGGGAAGGGAACCGAAAGCGCGCAGATCTCCCTTCGACGGCTCGGCCTAATCGATCGCTTCGAATGCATCGAGGCCGGTTCGCCGCATGGCGGCGCGAAGTCGGAGTCGATCGCCCGAATTCTCAAATTGTGGGAGGCCGCTCCAGGCGAACTGGCTCATGTCGGGGACGCTCCAAACGATATTCGTGCGGCGCGCGAGTCGGGCGTTGCCGCGCTCGCGGCAGCCTGGGCGCCGACCGCTCGCAGGGAAGCTCTCGCGGCCGAGTGGCCGGACGCTATCTTCGATTCGGTAACTGAATTCGAAGACTGGCTCTCAGCCCGGGCCGGTAACGCTGCGAGCTAGTGCCGGCGACCAATCGACGGTTCGCCGGCTGCCGTCTCGCCCAGGCATGGCACTCGCGCGCACGCACGTCGTCATAGGAACTGAACGGTCTGCACGCACGTGTGCTTGGACCGATCGGAATGGGAATAAACGGGCATGCAAAACCGAACAGGTTACTTAACGGTCTACTCGGCCGACCGAACTCAGATCTACGGTGAGTTTGCGGATGCCGCTTGGCGGATGGAAGACACAAGGGGAGGGGTCAATCATCTGTTCGCCGGAAAGGCGAGCGATGGCACGATCGACACGTTCCGAAGGCTCAATGCTTATGGAATCGCTAACGTGACCTACGCCTTCGATACGAACGGGCATCGCTATGCCGGCAGTGCGCAGCTTTTGGCGCCGGATACGTGGGATGGTCAGGCAGTGATCCAGATAGAGTCCGGCGACAGTCCCGAACGCGTGCCCATGGGATGAGCCGGCCTTTTGCGAGCGTCCCTAACGCCCCAAGGCCCGGGAGGCTCCTGGCATCGAGGCATTGAGGTGTCAGGTCACTTGCGCCGCGGATGGCTTTTGAAGAAGGACCAGATTAAGTCGGTGGCTGGAACATGGCTGCGGGCGCTAGGCGATCCAGGCCACGCGTGATCTCCATCGACGATGGTGAAGAACTCCACCTCCGTATGATTCTTCCCAACCTCGTAGTCCTCGATCACGAGGTTGCCCCTGTCTCGCGTCGTCTCGATGGCGGCCTTGCACCCGTCTTTCTCCGCCCACCACTTCGCGGACTCGGGAGCGGGTGTCGATTTGATGAGGCCCTGAGTTTTGTCGTCGTAGGGCACCGTGTCATCCGCCTTGCCGTGAAAGATGATTGCCGATAGGGGACTGACCGGATCGGGAACGTGGGCGTTGGGAACTCCAACCGTGCCGGAAACGACCGCGATCGCGGCAAGCCGGTCGCCCATTTTGGCGCCGAGGTCGTAAGCCATCATCGCTCCGTTCGAATGGCCCGCAACGTAGACTCGATTCTCGTCCACGTGGAGGTCTTTTTCGACCTGATCGAGGATGTCGCTCGTGAATTTGATGTCATCCGCGTCGGCGTTCCCGAGATTCAAGAAGCCGCAATTCCAGCCCCGCCACTTGCCGATTCCTTCGGTCCCGTTTGGAACCACAAGAATAAACCCTTCTTTGTCGGCCTTTGCCCCGAACCCGGTTGCGGCAAGGATTCGCTCGGCGCTCCCCGTCCAGCCGTGGAACAGGATCACGACCGGCAGATTCGTCCGGTTGTCGTAGCCGGTTGGGACGCGAAGAATGTAAGTTCGTTCGAGGGCGGCTTCCTTGATCGTTCTCAGGTATTGGCCCGGCTCGATGTGGGGTTTCGACGGCTGTCCGCACGCAAATCCAAATATGGGAATGGCCAGAAACAGGCTGCTAGGCTTCATTTTTACCGCTATCCTACAGCGGTTTCGTTAGTTTGGGTTGCGCGAGGAGATGCAATGCATCTGTAGGCGCAGGCTTTACGCCTCTGGTCCGAAGGTGGCTTCGGTTGGACGTCTCGATCGCCGCAACCTGTAAAGCCCAGCCCCTAGAGCAACAGCCATCAGCAGACTTGTACAGGGTTCTGGCGTCACAAACCGTGGTTGATGGTTTCCGCTCCCGCCTCCTCCATGGGAGAGAACGATCGGGGTTAGCCCCAACAGCAAGAGGGGCGGATGAAACCCGCCTAACAGAACCGGCTCCAATGGCAGGGTAGGGGTTTCCGGAAACAACGCTAAGATCGGGGCGGCATCCGCGGGAATGTCTTCGGTCAACACTTCGGGACTGGCCTCGATCGGAGAGTCAAGAGGTAGATCGGTGAGATCGGCGTCTTGCCCGATAGTGGGATGTAATAGGTTCGGACTTGTCGGATATTTCGGGTCGAGGAACGGGTTCCCGCAGGCCATGCGCAATACGGGCGTACCGTCGCCGGCCGAGAAAACCGGCTCGCCTTTCCGTAATCGCTGCAGATGGTAGTGGAAGCTGCCAAGCGATGTAACGCCATAGACCCGATAGACGCCACCCTCCGTCAACGCGCTGGCGTGAAGGCTCGACAAAAACGTAAGCGTCTCCTTGTCGGACATGGCGAAGTGACGGCAATATCGATCTCTGACGACACTGTCGGAGCGTACTTCGAGAAGTAGTTCCGCGGTCGAGTGGACGTGGTAGTCGAGGTAGGAGTTTGGCAGCATGGCCGCTCGATCCGAAGCGGACGTCGCGCTTGCGATGGCCAGGATGAAGATCAAGACGGCTAAGACACGGCGCGTCGACTCAGCCCTGAGCCTTAGCTGCCAGGGCGCGGAGTTATCCGCGCTTGTGGCGCAAGTTTCCGGTCGACCGTCCATGCGTCTGTGAAGTGCAATTTTCGAGCCATCGGGTGCATAGACCCTCGGTCGCTACCGTCCATCGCCCTAATACTCCAACGCCGCAAGGACTGGAGTTTTGTCATCCCGAGGAACGAGGGATCTCCGCATGAGTCTTGCTCCAGCTCGACACGCTGGCGACAATAGCGGTAACCAAAGGGCCCATACTGCACTAGACAATGCAGGCTGAGCATCTTCGGAATTGGGCAGGAAATCTCACCTATGCGGGGAGCCTGCGGCGACCCGGCTCGGCCGACGAAGTCACGGCGCTCGTTGCTAAAAGCGAACCGGTAAAGGCGCTCGGCACGCGCCACTCCTTTACGGATGTCGGCGATTCGAGCGGCCTCTTGATCTCCCTTGAAAGACTAAATCGGGTGATCTCGCTGGACCGGGATCGGCGGACCGTTACCGTCGAAGCGGGTATCCGCTATGGCGAGCTTTGCCAGTTCCTGGATCGCGAGGGTTGGGCGCTTCAGAACATGGCCTCGTTGCCCCACATATCGGTAGGCGGAGCCTGTGCGACGGGCACGCATGGATCGGGTGTCGGCAACGGCAGCCTGTCCACCGAAGTTTCGGCGATGGATGTCGTCCTCGCCGACGGCTCGTTGGCGCACTTTTCTCGGGCTGACAACTCTGATGAGTTCGATGGAATGGTCGTCCATTTGGGGACCCTCGGCGTGGTCGTCGGCCTCACCCTTAATGTGCGCCCGGCCTTCCAGGTTGCCCAAACCGTGTACGAGTCATTGCCAATCGAGGGTCTGGAAGAACGATTCCTCGAGATCATGTCGGCCGGGTATAGCGTGAGCCTTTTCACCAAATGGGGCGGTTGCGCGATCGATCAGGTGTGGGTGAAAAGGGAAAGCGATCGGCAGGCGCCGGCAGGCGACTTCTTCGGCGCGAAGTCCGCCGATGGGCCGCGCCATCCCCTTCCCGACGGCCCCGCCCGCAATTGCACCGACCAGATGGGTGTTCCAGGCCCTTGGCACCTCCGGCTTCCTCACTTTCGCCTCGAACACATGCCGAGCAGCGGCGACGAGCTTCAGTCGGAATACTTCGTGCCGCTCGACCGTGGATTCGAAGCGATTCGCGCTCTCTGGCCGCTCGGAGTCCGGATCAATCCCCACCTCCACGTCAGCGAAATCCGCACGGTCGCCCGCGACAGACTTTGGCTGAGCCCGTGCTACGAGCGCGACTCATTGGCCATCCATTTCACCTGGAAGAAGCAGCCGGATGCGGTGATGGCCCTCCTTCCCCAAATCGAGGCAACGCTTGAGCCGTTCGAAGCGAAACCGCATTGGGCGAAGCTCTTTGCGACTTCGCCTGAACGACTGGAGAAGTTGCACGAGCGTTTGTCCGACTTCCGCTCCCTCCGCAGCCGACTCGATCCAAGCGAAAAGTTCGGAAACGGCTTTGTACACCGCTGCGGGCTATAGTCCGAGCGGGTATCGCCTGATAAGCCGCGTCTACCCTAGGTATGCCAAACTCATCATTCCGATGAGCAGCAATCTGGGAATCCCATCCCGAGAGGCGAACTTTGCCGACTGGTACAACGAGCTGGTCGTCAAGGCGGACTTGGCCGACCACTCCGGCGTGCGCGGGTGCATGGTCATCAAGCCGCATGGCTACGCCCTCTGGGAGAATATGCAGCGCGCCTTGGACGATATGTTCAAGGCCACCGGCCACGTCAATGCCTATTTCCCTCTGTTCATCCCCAAGTCCTATTTCGAGAAGGAGGCCGAGCACGTCGAGGGGTTTGCCAAGGAATGTGCGGTCGTTACCCACTACCGTCTAAAGCCCGGACCGAACGGCAAAGGGTTGATCCCCGATCCGGACGCTGTGCTCGAAGAGGAGTTGATTATCCGCCCGACGAGCGAGACGGTCATTTGGAATGCATACAAAAAATGGATCCAGAGCTACCGCGATCTTCCCCTTCTCATCAATCAGTGGGCAAACGTCGTTCGTTGGGAAATGCGAACGCGCCTCTTCCTGCGAACCGCCGAGTTCCTGTGGCAGGAGGGCCATACCGCGCACGCAACCTATGACGAGGCTGAACAAGAAGCTCTGACGATCCTCGAGGTGTACCGTCGCTTTTGCGAGGACTGGATGGCGGTGCCTGCATTGGCTGGAGTGAAGACCGAGGCCGAAAAGTTCGCCGGAGCCGACCACACCTACTGTATCGAGTCTCTGACCCAGGACCTGAGGTGTATCCAGGCCGGCACCTCGCATCATCTCGGGCAGAAGTTCGCCAAGGCTTTCGACGTCACCTTCCAATCCGCCGAGGGGAAGCTGGAGCACGTCTATGCGACGAGCTGGGGCGTTTCCACGCGCCTCATCGGGACAATGATCATGGCGCATTCGGACGACAAAGGGCTCGTGTGCCCGCCGAGACTCGCCCCGATTCAGGTTGCGATCGTCCCCATGGGCCGTGATGAGGAGACGCGCGCGAAGACCTACGCCGCCGCGGATGAGTTGGCGCACCGACTCCACCACTGCCACTACCACGGCATGCCAATCCGTGTGAAGGTCGACAAACGCGAGAAGGAGTCGCCAGGATTCAAATACAACGACTGGGAGCTTCACGGAGCCTGCATCCGCATCGAGCTCGGCCCCCGCGATCTCGAGGCTGGGACGTGCGTGGTAGTTCGGCGAGATTCAGCGGAGAAGATCACGATGCAGCTCACATCGGAGAATACGTGCAGCCTGATTTCCGGGGAGCTTGCCGATATCCAGCACGATCTCTACCAGAAAGCGCTTGCTTTCCGCGAAGCTAACACCCACCGGGTCGAAACGTGGGAGGAGTTCGAAAAGATCTTCGAGGGCGAGGGAGGCGGCGGTTTCGTCGTGGCTCACTGGGACGGAACCACCGAGACCGAGGAAGCCATCGCGGACAAGACCAAGGCGACGATCCGCTGTATCCCGCTCGTTCCCCTTGATCCGGACGACGCAAAGCCCGGCATTTGCGTCTTCAGCGGTAAGCCAAGCAAGCAGCGCGTGGTCTTCGCCAAGGCGTACTGAGGAGAACGTCTCCTCCCCTTGCGGCGATGACTGGCGAGGCGGCGCAACTGCAAAGCGTGCCGGCCCGCAACAAGTCACAGATCCGGGCCTCGAAGCCTACTGCTGGATGCGCTTCTCAAGCTCGGCGATCTGCTTCTCTGCTTCCGACTGAAGAGCCGCGCTCTGGTCCGGTGTCGTCGCGCCACCGGTTTGGCCGTTCGACGATCCGACGGTGACGCTCTGGGTTTGCTCCTGGGCCGCCGGCGCCGGAGCTAGGCCAAGTCGCTGTTCGAGCGCGTTGACGGCTTCCTCGGCTTCCGCATCGGCCGCGCTGTCCTGCAGCGCCATAATCTTGCCCTGGATCGACTCGCCCTGCATCTCCTGGCGAGCCGAAGCCTCGCTCTGAGCCATGCGGATTCGTTCTTGTGCCGCTCCGAATCCTTCAAATTGGTTCTCGAAAGTGAGCCCATCGAGGGCCTTCGAGATGGAACTCTGAATCTGGGCCTGCTTCCACTGGGCCTTCAGGGCGAGGGCCTCCGCGGTCTTCTTGCGAACTTCCTCATCCTGCCGCCTGATAGCAGTCTTAACGGCCTCGACGGTTGCCGCTGCCTGGTCGTACGAGGTTTGCAGTTGGGCGATGACCGCATCGTTGTTGATCTTCTCGCGCATCATCTGCGTCGCCAGGTCGCGCTTGCCCTGTTTGAGGGCCATTGTCGCCTGCTTCTCCAGCTCGGAGCTGCGAGTCTTGGCGTCGGTCAGCATCTGGTCGAGACGGTTCTTTTGGGTGATCGCCTGGACGGCCCTTTCCTTGTTTGCAATCAGAGTCGACTGCATGTCGCGGCGAGCCTGATCGAGCATGACCTCGGGGTCCTCGATCTTGTCCATCGTCTTGTTAAAAAGACCTTTGAGCCAGTTAAAGAATCGTCGCATTCGGCCGTCCTGTAGAACCTGTTACGGTGACGACATTATACACGTAGGCTCAAAAGTCCGCGTTACATTGCGTGCGGCGTTCGACCCATAGGGTCTCCCTTATTGGAACAGATCTTGGAAGTCCGCAATTGCCCTTTCCTGCCATTTAGCGGAGCGGTTCTGGTGAACAGAAAGCCATAGCCTGCGGTGCGCCGGCCACCAGGTGCATTCGAGCGTTCCCTTTTCGCCTACCGCGGAGAAGTGCCAATGAGTACAACCCGGATACTTCTTCAAGGTGAACCGCAAGGCGATAAGGCCGAGACTCGCGGCAAGGGTTTCAACCCCAGCGATGACGTCGCCGGGTGGCAAGACCAATTCGACCTTTTTCACGGTCCTCGTAGCCTAACGTTTCTACCCGGGTCAAGGCGCCCAAGACCGTAAGCCGGAGGACCGCCGCTTGCTGGGTACAACTCCCTAATGAGCTTAGCGATAGCCCTAGCTGCCGGACTCCTGGTAGGAACGGACGGAACCCGCACGATTCCACCCATCGATCAGCCGCTTAACGTGCCTCCGCCCAACTCGCGGTTCGAGATGGCCGACCCCGTTGGGGGCTTACCCGCCATCATGCTCGATTGGGCGGACGACAGTATCGGCCTGGCTCAGCAGGCGACCCGGGGCCCCCATCGCTATCAAGCCAGGATCATTTGGATCGACGCGACCGCTAATATCGACCGATACAACTCAGAAGAAAAGGTCGTTACCCTCGTCAAGGGTCTGAAGGACGTCGGCTTCAACACTATCGTCTTCGACGCCAAGCCGATCTCCGGCCAAGTCGTCTACAAGAGCAAGTTTGCCCCGAAGCTGACCGAGTGGAAAGGAAAGCTCCTGCCCGCGGATTTCGATCCCCTCGCCATCTTTGCTCGGGAAGCGAAGAAGGACGGCATCACCCTTTGCGTCTCCTTGAATGCTTTCAGCGAGGGCCACAATCTGCTCAAAGCCGGTCCCGGGCTCTCCGGCGACATGGCGAAGTGGCAGTCGGTGCTCTACGAGACCAAGATTCAGGTGAAATCGGCGGCCAACACGAGCTACCCCGTGAGCCCCGATTTCAATAAAATGCCGCCTGAAGCCTCAATGATCGGCGGCTTTACCGAAATGAGCAAGCTGCCGCCGGCGAGCGACACGTTTTTTTGGGTCGCGATCAATCGGGGCGGCGTGATCACTCAGTCAGAATCGGGGGCTCAAATCGGGAAAGCGAAAATCCCGAATCTGGGATCGATTCTGATCGGGCAAGGCGCAGGCGCCGACTTCCTTCGGCAGGTCGGATACATCAACGCTAGGCTCTCCTTCGATACCGTTCCCGAATTCGTTCCGGCTAGTCAGCGGCCCGAGGAACAGGTGCCGCTCATGGTGAACCCTCTCCTACCGGAAGTACAAGATTACGAGCGAAACATCGCTAGAGAGGTTTTGACCGCTTATGACGTCGATGGGATCGTCTACGACGACCGGTTACGATTTGCCGGCATGAACGCCGACTTTTCGGATTACACCCAGCGTGAGTTCGAGCACTACCTAAAACGTAGAGTCAACTGGCCGGAGGACGTGTTCAAGTTCACGATCAGTCCCGCGCTAGACCGCGGCGTCGATCCCGGACCGTACTACGACGCGTGGATGACGTGGCGTGCCCAGGTTCTTCGCAACTATGTGATGTCGATGCGCCAGCTCGTGAAGTCGGTCAAACCGGCCGCGATGTTCGGCGTGTACGCCGGATCATGGTTCGGGGAGTACCCAAGGCTTGGACAGAACTGGGCCTCTCCCGACGTGGATGCGGGCTTCTGGTTTCTCACACCGGAGTACGAGCAGACCGGAATCGCGCCTCAACTCGACTTCCTGATCACGGGTTGCTATTATCCGACCCCCACGATCAAGGAAGCGATGAAGCAGGCTATCTCGATTGGATTCACGATCGAGTCGGCGGGCCAGCTAACGAACCGCCTGGTTCGCGATCAGACCTGGACCTATGCCGGGATTGCGCTGGATCAGTACAAGGACAACCCAGACGGACTGCGTATGGCGATCCAAGCGGCATGCGGATCGACCCAGGGCGTGATGGTGTTCGATCTCTCGCATGATTTCGAGGCTTCTGCCGGAGTGTTTCGGTCCGCGTTTCGGGAGCCCATCCAGGCGCCCCATCAGGTTCCCGGTTTGCTTGCGGATGTGCGTAAGCGTCGCGCCGCCGTCGACAAGGCCGGGCGCCGAGATCCTCCGGTCATCGTGAACGGAGGAGCGAGCGGCACCGGGCAGTAGCCGTTCTCGTCATCACTGGGTGGGGGGGTGCTATAGAGTGATGACCAGGAGAATGGAACTGAAAGGTTAGCGTGGTTCACGCATGGTTGAGCTGATCGAGGTTCAGAACCCCAAGCCCCTTACTGGTCATGTTGAGACGCATCGGCAGGAGCTTGGTCCGGCGGATGATATCGAAACACCCATTCTTGGCAGTCATTTCCTGAAAGTTTTGATGACCTTGACGGGTGCAGCGGGCTCGCTCCTCACCGGCCGTTCCCGGAGCGGGAGGGGATGCGTCGCTACCGCGATGGCTACAAGGACTCCAGGATTCGTCGCTGCCGCGACGGCTACAAGGACTCCAGGATTCGTCGCTGCCGCGACGGCTACAAGGACTCCAGGATTCGTCGCTGCCGCGACGGCTACAAGCGCTGCGCGCTTAGCCGCGACTCCAAGATTCGTCGCTGCCGCGACGGCTACAAGCGCTGCGCGCTTGGCAGAACTCCAGGATTCGTGGCTGCAGCGACGGCTACAAGCGCTGATCGAGGTTCAGAACCCCGCGAGCAAGGCACGCTTTGCCCCTAACGCACGGCTTCGCTGGTAAGCAATGTGCGGCCTGGCCTACCGGGCTTCGACCGGGATGCCGCCAACCGCGCCTACTGCGAACACGTAGTCGTCCTTGCTGACCCTCTCGATCGTGGTCGTCGAAACCGGTCCAACCCGCTTCGAGAACTCCCACGTCGGATGACTGGTCTCGCGCCAGTAGACGACGTACTCCTGCGTGACCGGGCCTTCCCAAGTTAACTTCGTGTCGTGGCTCTGGGAACGATCCACCCGGACGTTGGCTGGGCTCTCGGCGGCGTTTGCCAGCTCGATAGCCGCGATCAGGTTGATTCTCGCCACGTTGGCGAGAAAGTTGAAGTCCACGTACTGCGGCAGGTCGTTCTCCGTATGTTGGTGCGTGTAGTCCTCGTAGGGCTCGGTGAAGCGGACCGCACTGTAGCCCTGTCGATTGAAGGACGTGTGATCGCCGCCGCGGCCAAACCGGTCGGCTCTAAAGATCAGCTTCACACTGAAATCGCGAATCCGGTTGCGGGTGAATAGCTCGATCGCCCGCGCTAACTCGCGGCTGTTGTGGCGCGGCAGAACCTCGCCCTGAGCGCTTCGGGCTCCCGGAGCCAGCTCCTCGCTGAAAACCCTGATGTGGTGCGGATCCGAATAGCCTTGGAGGTTTTTACTCGAGCCGACGATGTCGCTGCTGAGCACGGCGTCGACTTTCCAGTTTTCAGCCTTGGCCCGCTTGGCGAGTGCGTCCGAGCCGTTCAGCCCCTGCTCTTCGCCTGAGAAGGCGACGAAGACGAGGGTTTGGTTCCACTTCTGGGGGGCCATCAGGCGGGCGACTTCCAGCGCGATCGAGGCTCCGCTCGCATCGTCGTCGGCGCCGGCCGAGGGTAGCGTCCACATGCTGGAGGGGTCTTCCCGGGCCTTCGACATGTTGATCGTGTCGAAGTGGCCGCCAATGACGATGCGCCGGTCGGTCGCGCCGGGCAGTGTCGCGATCACTTCGACGACGTCCTTGTCTTCCTTAATCCGCGGACCCTTCTTGACCGGGTACTTCCAGATCTCGACCTGCAGGTTCGGGATCTTGCGATACTCCGAAGCGATCCACTCCGCAGCCTCGTTCAGGGTCGGGTTGTTCGTGTTCCTGTCGCGCCACGAGGCAAGCTTCTCAACCGTCGCCTTGAGACGCTTGGCTTCGACCTGCCCGGCAAGGTCGCCGACATTGTTCTGGAGCATCGCCGTTGCGGCAAAGAGTGCGAGCATGTGTGCCTTTTACCTCGTTGGGGTCGGTGGGACGAGCAGGATAAGTTGGAAGGAGCTCGGCAGCAATGCTAACTAGCGTGTCTCCAGTAGGGCCATCACTTCCTTCACTCGCTGAGCTTCCGACTTCGGGCAAACGAGAACGCCTTTCTTGGTCGCCACAACGATGAGGTCAGAGACTCCGATAACCCCGATCGGGATGTCCTCCGAAAAGACGATGCAGCCCGCGGAGTCGACTTCGATCGCCTTGCCGATGAGGACGTTGCCCTTTTCGTTCGGCTCGTTAGTCCGCTCCAGGGAATCCCATGAACCAACATCATCCCACGGGAACTGGGCGGGAACGACGTAGATCCGCTCCGAGCGCTCCATCAGAGCCTTATCGATAGCGATCCGCGGCAATTCGGTGAAGGCTTCGGGCTCTTCGGCAAGCCGTTTGAGGATCGCGGCGGCCTCCGGCACATGCTGAGCCAGCTCAGACAGAAACGCGCCGATCGTCCAGAAGAACATCCCGCTGTTCCAGAGGTATTCACCCGAGGCAACCCATTTCTCCGCGAGGTCGCCCGAAGGCTTTTCCGTGAATCGCTCGACCTTGAACCCGTGCCCGTAAGCGTCGGCGAGGTGGATATAGCCGTATCCGGTTTCGGCCCTCGTCGGCTTGATGCCGATCGTCACAAGTCCCTCCGTGAATTTGGCCAGACTCAGGGCGTCATCGACGGTCTTGTGAAAACCGTGACCGATTGCATGATCGGCGGTGAGCACCGCCATCTCGGACGAGCCGGAATATCCGCGTTTCCGAAGTTCGGATACAGCCCAGACGATCGCCCCGAGTGTGTTCTTCGGCTCGGGCTCGATCAGGACATGATCGGGCTGGATCAGCCCGGAGGCGAGCACGGCCGGCCCGATCCGGGGGCCGGTAGCGACATAAACGTGATTCTCACCAAAGATCGCCTCGGCTCGATCGATCGCCTCCTCGAGGAGGGTCTTGTCGGAACCGGAGAGTGTGAGCAACTGCTTTGGCCGATCCGGCGTTGAGAGGGGCCAGAACCGCTCACCCGAGCCTCCAGCCATGATCACCGCCGCCCGAGACACATCGCTCATATTCGCAGAAGATTACTCGCGTCCGGCTAGGGTGGGGTGTTCCGCTTCACCTTGTTTGCCAACGAGACTTCCGAACATTTGGACCTCGATGGTGCTAAAACCAGGGTGACTAGCAATCCCATGAGTTTCAATAACTGGGAAGCCGCCGCCAATGCGATGGACCGCCTCGCCGCACTCGCGGGCATGCCCGTTCCGGCCGCGCTTTTCGACGAGATTCCTGGTCCGGATCAGGCACTCCTGAATTTCGAGCGATGGCTCAACGCAACTACGGCTCCGGCACTTCACCTCCAAGAGGTGCTGGACGATCCCGAACTGGGACAGCTCCTGATGTTGCTCCTTGGCTCGAGCCAGCCGATCGCCGACTCGCTGATCCAGAACCCCGAACTAGCCTCCCTGGTCTTGGATCGGTCGGAGCTGGACGTGGTACCCACCCTTGAATCGGTCGCGAGACAAGGGAGACTCCTCCTGTCCGACGCATCTTCTTACAGCCATGCGCTCGATCGGCTGAGGTTTCTCAAACAGCGCTGGATGTTGCCGATCGTGGTCAACGATCTCGCTCGCACTTGGCGGGAGCCGGTCGTCTGGAAGGCGATCTCCGACTTGGCAGAAGCCGTTATCAGCGTCACCCTCGACGTGGTTTGGGAAGACCAAAAGCTATCTCGCGGCCTGGACGGGGAATGCCCGCTCATGGTCGTTGGCTTTGGTAAGTTGGGCGGCGAGGAACTGAACTATAGCTCGGATGTCGACCTTGTTTATGTCTTTCGGGATGGCGGGGAAGAGATCCGGCTTTCTCGCGTCTGCGAGGCGCTAACCCGTGCGCTCACCGACCGAATGGGCCGGGGCCAGTTGTTTCGCGTCGACCTGCGACTTCGGCCCTACGGGGGAACCGGGCCTGTCGCATCCTCCATGCGCGGCGTTGAGAGTTACTACGATCTGTATGCCCAGCCATGGGAGATTCAGGCCCTCCTAAGATCGCGGCCGATTGCAGGCCCGCCTGAACTGCGAGATCGCTGGGAGGCCATGAGATCGAGCCGGTGCTTTAGGCAGAAGATGCCGGCCGAGTCCCTCGAGGAAGCTTTGAGCATGAGGGCAAGGACAGAAAGATCGGTCAGCGGTGACGATGTCAAACGAGGACGCGGCGGGATTCGCGATGTCGAGTTCCTGGTTCAGATCTTACAGCTGGTCCATGGCTTCGGCCGGGAAGAACTCCAAGTGCGCCCGACTCTGGAGGCGGTTAATGCGCTCGAGTCGGCCGGCGTTCTCGACCATGCCGTCTGCGAAAGTCTTCGCTGCGGCTATACCTTTCTCAGGCAGCTTGAACATCGGATCCAATTCTTCGACGACCGGCAAACCCACACTTTGCCCGACGGAATCGACGCCCGCCAGCGCTTGGCCCGGCTTATGGGCGCCCAGGATTGGACAGAGCTCTCGCATCTCCTCAGCCTCCACCGACGTACAATTGGAAGCTTGTACCAGTCGACCCTCCACCCAAACGAGGTCAGCTCCTCCGACCGATCGGTCGCAGCGGAAGCTTTCGGTTCGCACAGCCACGCCGCTCTCCAGTGGTTCGACGTGCTGCCGGAAAGCGACGGGTTCTACCAGACTCTGGTGCAGAATCACGACAGCATCGACCGGGTGCGTGAAATCGTCAAGTATGCGCCGAGGTTGGTGCCCCACTTTAAGGCCTCGGTTGCCCTGACTGAGCTCTTGATCAGCGGCGAAATCGAAGAGAGCTTTGACGCGGTCGAAACGATCCAATCTCTCCCTGTCGATGCAAAGCCGAAGCTCATCGCCGATACGTATTCGACTGCTTGGACCCGCGTCTGCGCTCAGTGGATCCTCGGCGCCAACGGCCCCGTAAATCCCGGCGTCGTTCTACGTCGCCAAATCGCCGGCTTGGCCGACGCCCTCATCCGACACTGTGCCCGAAGGCTTTACTCCGAGTTCGACATCATTGCCTTGGGATCGCTGGGGCTGGAGGACATGACCCTCGATTCCGATGCTGACATCGTCCTCTTCGTTTCGTCCAGTTCGCACCACCTCGACGCCGAGACCCACGCCCAGTTTCTGCTGGGTCTGGTAGGTCAGATCAAGAGGCTGGGCGCCCCCATCGACCTCGATCTACGGCTCCGGCCGGAGGGCGGCAAAGGGCTTCTCGTCCGAACCTATGAGGGGTTCGCTCAGTACGAGCTCGAGTCGATGGAAATGTGGGAAAGGTTCGCGTTGGGTCAGGCGCGGCTACTCATGGGTTCCGACGACTCCCTCGCAATGGTCCGTAAGGCGGCTTACGCTCAGCCACTAACTCCCGAAAGGCTTCAGGAACTGCTCGCAATGAAGAAGCGCATCGAAACGGAGCGCGTACTTCCTCAGCACATGAAGAGAGAAGTTAAGCTTGGATTAGGCGGACTAGCCGATATCGAATGGTTCGTTCATCTCTTCGAGATGCGCTATCCAACCGCGACCAAGGCGGGTCAGGAATTGCACATGGAGGACAGGATCCGCGCCCTCGGCCGCGCCCATTTGATTAATGCCGTGGAAGTCGAGCGGCTTGTTCTCGCGCGAGAGCATCTGCTGTCGCTGAGGCTGCGGCTGAGCCTTCAAGGACTCAAGAAGGACCTGCTGCCTGAGAACCCGGACAAGCTAGCCCGGCTTGCCCACGCGGGAGGGTTTGGCGACGGCAATCACTTCCTCGCCGAGCACGAACAGATCATCGGTGCAGTTCGGGCGATATATCAGGACGGCCTGGACCGTCTCAAGGCTTAAGCATGCTCTTAGCTTGCCTGTTCGTTTTCGCATACATCGTGGGAGCGGTGCCTTTCGGTGTTCTCATTACACGCGCAAAAGGCATCGACATCCGAAAGGTCGGCAGTGGAAACATCGGTGCAACAAACGTTGCCCGTGCAGTCGGCCCGGCGTGGGCTGGACTCGTATTCCTCCTCGATTTGTCAAAGGGATTCGTTCCCGCCATGGTCGCCAAGTCCTGGCCCGTCATGTCGGGGAATAGTGGCGCATCGTCACAGGCTCTACCGGAATGGGTCTGGTATGCCGCCGGCGTTGCCGCGATTGCCGGCCACTGCGCGTCTCCGTTTCTCGGCTTCAAAGGCGGCAAGGGCATCGCGACGTCGCTCGGAATGGTTTTCGGCGCGTCGCCAATCGTGGCGGCCGGCGGCTTCTGCGTGTTCCTCGTGCTCTTCGCGACAACGCGCTTCGTCAGCCTTTCGAGCATCGCCGGGGTAGCAGCATCGGTTGTTCTCGGTGCGATTCTCCGGGATTGGACCTACGTTGGGATCGGCAGCCTCTTGTTTCTCTTTGTCCTTTACACTCACCGGGCGAACATCTGCCGCCTCCGCGACGGTACGGAGCCTAAATTCGGCTTCAGGAGGAAGGAGCCGAAGGACGACGAAAACGATGGAGGACTAGCGATGGCGGCCCATGTTCCCGCCGGCCCAACCCCGATCAAGGGTGTTGCTGCGAACGATCCACCCCTTGGGGGTCTTCCATGATTCATTGGTTCAAGGCGGCAGGAGCAAAGCCTCCTCACGTCATCACGTCATCAGGTCATCACGCCCGTACCCTCATCATCCCCCCCTTGTCACAAACGGGCCGAGCACCTGCGGATCGACCGGCCTGACTTCCTGGGGCAGCTTCGCGGGCGAGCGCGGCGGCAGCATGCGGAGGACGCCTGCGTCGGTCCACTCGCGCCGTGTGCCGCCGGGACG
>CAZNUL010000026.1:0-46572 GCA_964576205.1 uncultured Fimbriimonadaceae bacterium
TCCGACAACCTGCTTTGCTCATTCGCAAGACAAAACGGCGACGACCTTGGGTTCGGCATTGTAAAGTCGATCGACTTCAGCTCAGGGGTTGCCCAGATTGCCTGCACCGCGGTCGCTCCGGCGCCGGTGCGGATCCTGCGCTTAGGTGGCTTGAGAGTCGACCTAACCGGCAAGGAGTTGGGAGAGGCAAGACCGTGGACCATCTGAGCGACCCCTCCCGACCCCCAACGTCCCAACGCCCCAACGCCCCTGGCGGTATAACCTGCTCATGCGGGTGCACTTCGTCCGGCACGGCCAGACTGCCTGGAATGCCGAGCGGAGATACCAGGGCCACACCGACATTCCACTCGATACAAAGGGAGCCGAACAGGCCCGACTACTCTCGATCGCCTTCGACGGCGAACCCTACTCGCGAGTTCTCACTAGCGATCTCATGCGGGCCAGGATGACGGCCGACGCCCTGGCTTCCCGGCACAACGTTCCCGTCGTCGTCATGCCCGAGCTCCGGGAGCGAAGCATCGGGGACTGGGAGGGACTCCCGATGGAGAAGGTCGCCGAGCACTTCATCGAGCAGGAACTTCTTACCGGCCGGCACCGGGAAGAGATTAGGCCGCCGAACGGCGAGTCCATGCAGGATGCGTTCGATAGACTTCGACCCGTGGCCCGCGAGATCGAAGTCTTTCCGGATCCTCAAGTCGTAGTCGTCCATGGCGGGAGCGGTGGGATGCTTCTCGCCCGGCTCATGCGCGGCACGATCTACACGGCGCGATCGTTTCGATTTGAAAACACGGCGGTGACGACCGTCTCGCGCAGGTCTGACGGAGGCTTCAACCTCGTTCGCTATAACGACTCGTCGCACCTGCCGCGTGGGGCGACCTAGTCTTCCCGGGCTAGCCCCCCGTGGAACCAAGGCAAATAGACGGATGAGTTCAGACCCCAAATCACCGGCGGCGACCCAAAAGCCAAATGGCGAGGGGGCAATTGTAAAGGTGCCCGCCGTGTGGCCCGCGGCTCTGAGCGGCCTGCTGATCGTGGCGTGCTTTCCGCCGTTCGGTCTCGGCCTGCTGGCATTCATCGCGCTCGTCCCTTGGCTGATTTACCTTCGCGGTTGCGACGGCAAGCGAGCATTTCGATCGGGAATGCTTTTTGGGTTCATTTTCTGGCTAGGTGAATTCTCGTTCGTGGCGAGATTCGTAGGCCATTGGACGGATAGCCTCGCCCTCGGCTTCGTCCCCTATCTTGCCGGCTGCTTTCTTGGCTGCTACTACTTCGCCTTCTTCGGCTGGCTCGCGAATATCTGCTACCGACGCTCGATCCCCTGGATGATTCCGGTAGGCTGGGCGGGCGTCGAGGTCCTTCGCTCATACATCTTCGGCCTCGCCTTTCCCTTCGGACTGCTGGCGATGCCCCTGACATCGATGCCGGCCCTCATCCAGACGGCTCATTACGGAACGGTCTACTTCACTTCGGCCTGGGTCATGCTCGGCAACCTTCTGGTTGCTTGGTGCGTGCCAATCCGCGGCGGGACAAGCAACCAACCTAATCTGCCCCCGACGCCGAACCCCCGGGCCCTGCTCGGATACACGCTCGTCTTCGCCCTCCTCCTTGGCGTCTCTCTCGTTCGCTACGCCTCGCCGCCCCGTGGCGATCTCGAGAACGTCGTCGCCGGCCAGCCGGGAATCGACGTCGCGTTCAGCGACCAAAGGGGAATCGAGCGGCGAATCGCGGGCGCCGTGGACGAAATCAGTGCAAAGTCGGAGGGCGCCGATCTCTTAGTGTTGCCCGAGGGAATCGCCCACGCCGGAGACGGGATGCCGCCACCGATTCTCTTTCAGGTCAGGCCAAACCTTCCGGTCGTCTTCGGCGGGCAGCGCGGCGAAAAACCCGCCTTTCAGTCCGCCTTCTCATATGACGGCCATTGGGAGTTCGCCGACAAAACGCGCCTCGTCATCTTTGGCGAATATGTGCCATTTCGCAACCTGTTGCCGGACTCTTTCAAGCTGCCTGCCGGCGATCTCACGCCCGGAGACAAGGTGACGACCTTGAGTTGCGGCGGGTTCAAGATCGGCGAAGCGCTCTGCTTCGAAGCCCTGTTTCCGGACGTGCCCTATCGGCACGCCCTGAACGGGGCAAACATCCTTGCCGTGATGTCGATCGATGACTGGTATTACGGCACTAACGCGCCCGAGCAACTGCGGGACGCCTCGAATTGGCGGGCCATTGAAACCGGACTGCCGGTCGTACGCGCCGCTTCGCAGGGCTATTCGATCATCGTCGACCAACGCGGCAGAACGATCGCACAAGCTCCGCTGTCCAAGACGACCGCTCTCGCCGCGGCCGTGCTAGTCCCGTCCCGCCCTGACCTCTTTCCGCTCATTCCAGTCTTCCCGTACCTCGCCTTCTTATCGCTTTTCGGGATTCCTGCTTTAGAGCTTTGGATCAGGAAGAAAGAGGCAAGCCGTCATCGATAGGGCGTAGGTTCCAAGCCTAGTAAGATTGGCCATGCATCCGGAGGAGCTTTGGACGGCGCCGACCTTTAAAGCCCGGATGTTGCGGACCGTTCTCACTCCGGCCTCGTGGCTGTATGCGCTCGGCTGGCAAAGCTACCTTGCGATCTACCGGCTAGGTTTCAAGAGATCGAAGGAGCCTCATTCGCCGGTGGTCTGTATCGGCAACCTGATCGCCGGAGGCGCCGGCAAGACTCCCACGACCATCCACATCGCCGATGTCTTGCTTGGGATCGGCCGGCCGGTTGTGATCTCGTGTAGCGGATACGGGAGTCCGTCGTCCGAGGCGGCGAGGCTAGCCCCCGAAGGCCCATTGAAGGCGAGCATTTGGGGCGACGAAGCCGCTCTCGTCAGATGGCTTAGGCCAGATGTCCCGCTCATCGTGGGTCGTCGCCGTGTACTGTCGGCCGAGGTCTGCCATCGTGAGTTTCCCAACTCCGTCTTATTGATGGACGACGGATTCCAGCACCTTCCGCTGAGAAAACACCTGACGATCCTCCTCGACCCGCCCCAATGGAACCGGCGGTGTCTGCCCGCCGGACCTTACAGAGAACCCTCCTCCAACCACAAGCGCGCGGACCTCCTCATTTCGGATTTCGGACCGAATCAGGCCGACGAGCAAGGGCCGCGAAGGCGCACGGAGTTCCGCGTCCAGCCCCACAAGATGGGCTTCTCCAAACCTGATGGCACAAGCGTGACCCTAACCGATGAGGTGGCCGTTCTGTGCGCGCTCGCCCGGCCACACGGCTTCGTGGCCGCGCTCAAAACCCAAGGCCTCACGCTAGAGGCCGTGTCCGTCCGTCCCGACCATGATCCCCTGGCCGATGGTAACCTCCTCTCCGGCCTGCCGCCCGGCCTACCAATCGTTGTTACGGGGAAGGATTGGGTCAAGCTTCGGGAGCGATCCGACGTAGGACGCTATGACATTGCGATCGCGAGCCACGAAGTTTCGATCGCCCCCCCCGATGAATTCACTTCCTGGTTGAAAGCAAAGCTAGATGGCCTCCCGAACAAAGAAGATCAATAATCGGCTCGGGTTCGCGGCCTTCACGATCTTTCAACGATCCTTTCTCAAGAAAACGCCGGCGGCGGCTGAACAGGCGGGCGCCCGCCTCGCCAATCTCATCTTTCGTCTGGACGGGAAGCACCGAAATCGAGCGCTAGCGAACCTTGCATTGGCATATCCCGAAATGCCGGAATCGGATCGCGTCGACCTCGCCCGGCGTTGTTTCCAGCATTTCGGCAGAACGGCCGCAGATTTCATGCGAAGCCCAATCCGAACGAACGACGATGTCGCCGGTTCTTGCGCTCTCGTCGACTTTCACTATTTCGACGAGGCGCTCGCCGCCGGGAAGGGAGGCATCCTGATAACCGGCCATTTTGGGAACTGGGAGCGAGCAGCCCACGCAATCGCCGCGGCCGGCTACAAGTTGACAGTCGTGGCACGAGATGCGAACGATAGCGATCTCAACCAAGCCGTACTGCGAATCCGCGAGAAGCAGGGAGTCCAGGTGCTTTCCCGAGGCCAGGCCGCTCGCGGCATCCTAACTCGTCTGAAGCAAAACGAACTCGTCGGAATCCTGCCCGACCAAAACTCCGGTGATATTTTCGTGCCATTCTTCGGCAAGCCGTGCGGAACTGTCACCGGGCCTGCCTCGATCCGCGTAAAAACCGGCGCCCCTCTTCTTCCGATGTTTTGCCGCCGCCTCGGCCTAGATTCTTACGAGGCCAAGGCGTACCCTTCGCTCGAGCCGGTCCCGGGATTCGATCCCGTCGAAGGGTTCACGCGAGCCATCAACGACTCGATCGAGGCTGCGATCCGCGAGAGCCCCGAGCAATGGCTCTGGTTTCACGACCGCTGGAAGAGCGCGCGTAGAGCAGGGCTGTTGGGATGAGAGTGTGAACGGTGAGCCGCAATTTCCTCATTAGCCGGCTATCATCGCTCGGCGATATCGTGTGCTCATTGCCGGCCGCTTCGGCGATAAAGAAGGGTATCGCCGATTCCCGCATCACCTGGGTGGTCGAGGAGCGATTCGCGGACGCCGTTAAGTGCTGTTCGGCTGTCGACGAAGTTCTCACGGTGTCGCCGGCCCTCCGTCTCACTCTCTCACAGGCTCCCAGCTTTGAGGCGGCATTGGACCTTCAGGGGCTCCTCAAGAGTGCGCTCGTTCTCAGCCGGATCAAGGCTGAAAAGAAGGTCGGATATCACTGGCAGCGGGAGGGATCGGCGCTCTTCAGCCAACGCGTACTGCCCGATCCCACGTCGGTCCACGTTGTCGACCAATATGTCGACGTTGCGCGAGCTGTTGGCGGCGAGGCCGATCGAGCCGAGTTTGGACTCGTTCCGGAAGACGCGTCGATCCAGCGCGTAATAGGGCTCCTGGGTGGTCTGGGAACTGCAGGCGGGGCTGCGTCGGCGACAAGTCGCACCCTGCCGAATGAGTTTGTCGTCATCAATCCGGGGTCGGCCCGTGCCAACAAGCGGTGGCCGGTGGAATCCTTCGCGAAGCTGATCGATAGAATTCCGCTGCCCGCGGTGATCATCGGGAGCGCGGGGGAAGCGATGGGAGAGCAAATCTCCACATTGGCAAAGTCGAACCCGCTGAACCTGACTGGACGAACCACGATCTCTGAACTGATCGCTCTAATTTCTCTCGGCAAGGCCCATATCGGCGGCGACACCGGTAGCACTCATGTCGCGGCCGCTCTAGGGGTACCTGCGATCGGGCTGTACTCCACCACCCGCCCCGAGCGCAGCTGCCCGTACGGTCAGATCGAGCGATGCCATTATGATCGTGAAGGACTCGATCGGATCGAACCGGGAATCGTCCTAAATACAATCGTGGAGGCGATCGGATGACGTTGGAAGAACTTCTCGAGATCAGGCACGGCAAGAAGGTGGTCTTTACGAACGGGGTGTTCGATATCCTCCATGTAGGGCATGTCCGATATCTCGCTCAGGCTAAGGAGCTTGGCGACTGGCTCGTGATCGGGTTGAACTCCGATGTTTCGGCAAGAGCCCTCGAAAAGGGTCCGGGGAGACCGGTGAACGGCGAGGACGAACGGTCGGAAGTTCTGCGAGCTCTTCGCTCCGTCGATGCGGTGATTCTCTTCGACGATGCGACTCCAGAACGGATCATTCGCGCACTAAGGCCGGAGGTGCATGTCAAAGGCGGCGACTACCGGATCGAGGACCTGCCGGAGGCGGCGGCCGTCGCCGAGTATGGCGGAGAAGTTCGGATTCTCCCGTTCGTGGATGGACATTCGACAACCTCGGTCTTGGGCAAGCTCGCGGCATCCAGAGTTTAGGATTGGCTCAAAATCTAAAGCCCAGGCATGATCTTCGACTCTGACCCGCACCTTCGCTGGGCGTTCTGCATGACGCATCCAGACGACGAGATATCGATCTGCGCCTGGATCAAGTGGCTCGTCGACAACGGGAACGAGGTTTACCTGAGCTGGACTCACAGCACGCCGAAGCGCGAACTTGAGGGCCGGGCGGTTGCCACCCTCCTCGGAATCCGGGACGACCACCTACGGTTTTTTGGAGCCCCGGATGGAGAGGTCGTGAACCACCTGGCTCACCTCATCGACGAGTTTCGCGACTGGTTCTCGATCGCGGCCCCGGACCGTGTTTGCTGCGGAGCTTTCGAACAGGGCCATATCGACCATGACGCCACGAACCTGATCGTGAATCGTTCCTTTTCGGGGCCGATCTTGGAAATCCCCTTCTATCACAGCTATCTTGTCCGCCTTCAGCGAATCAATCGCTTCGCAGATCCGCGCGGCGAGGAGGTTCGGTGCCTGGAGCCTCATGAACAGAAACTTAAGAAGCTGATTGCGCGGCAGTATCCGAGCACCAACATCTGGAGCGTGCTCCTCTGGTACGAAGTGCTCCAGGGGTCAAAACTGAGGCGCGTCGAGCTCGCGAAAACCGAGAGGATGCGTCTCCAGACCCATCGGGATTTCCTGGCTCCGAACCTAACCCCCCGGCTCTCGGCTCGGGTGAGGCATTGCGAAAAGTGGGCCCGGTGGGAGAAAGCGGTGCGGGAACTGGGGTGACGCGTCTAGCCTCGCCGCCAGAGCTTGCTCGGGGACAACACCCAACACCCAACACCTCGCAACGTGGCGTCCACCTTCAGGTGGGCGAATCGCAGGCCACGTGACGAAGGCCCCCCGCCACCGGTGCGCTTCAGCGCTCGCAATATCCTTGCCAGCTACAATGATCCGATGTTCAAGGGGTTGATGCAGCGGTTCGACCGGCTCATGGGGCGGGGCGTGATCGATGACGAGTTTTATGAAGAACTCGAGGAGGCATTACTCCAGGCCGATACTCACATCGGCACCGCGACTGAAATCCTGAACGAACTCAAAAGAGCCGTTCGCGACGAGAAGATCACTCAACCCGAATTGATGAAGGAGCGGCTCAAAGCGGCGATCGCCGGCCGGTTCCAGCAGCAGAGCGCCGTCGGACTCGAAGTGAACGATGAGGCTCCGTCCTTGTTCGTCTTCGTCGGGGTCAATGGAGTTGGAAAGACGACGACGATCGCCAAGGTTGCCAACCTCCTCGTAAAACGCGGCTTCAAGGTGATCTTGGCCGCCGGAGACACCTTTCGAGCGGCCGCGATCGAGCAGCTCGAGGTTTGGGCGGGAAGGGTCGGCGCCGATATCGTTCGGGCTAAGCCGGGCGCCGACTCGAGCGCCGTCATTTTCGACGCCATTCAAGCCGCAAAGTCGCGCGGAGCCGACTTCGTCCTCGCCGATACGGCGGGCCGGCAACACAGTAAGGACAACCTGATGAGCGAACTTGCCAAGATCGCCCGGGTTTCCGAGAAAGCCCTCGGTCGAAAGCCTGACGAGATCCTGCTTGTCCTCGATGCCAACACCGGCCAGAACGCGATCCGTCAGGCCGAGGAGTTTAAAAAGACCGCCGGCGTAACCGGGCTAGTCTTAACGAAGATCGACGGCACTGCGCGAGGTGGCGCGCTCATCGGCGTGTACGACCGGCTCAAGATTCCCATCAAGCTGATCGGAACTGGCGAAAAGGTCGGCGACTTAAAGGACTTTAAGGCAAAAGACTTCGCCGAAGCGCTCTTTGACTAGGACGGGCGGCGCGCCGTGGAGGGTTGCTGCGAACGTTTCTGCTCGCGCCCTTGGGTTCTGGAGGAGCGACGCGCCGTGTCCGTCGATTTCTATTAACGCCGGCGAATCCGTGCCTGTGGCACGGCCTGGGTCCCGGGCTAGGCACATCCGAAATCTGAAGCTACAATTCCACCCATGGTCCAGACAGGGCTAGACCGGCTCGTGACGGATGGGTTTGCGCGGTTAAAAGGGCGATCGATCGGAGTCGTCTGCAACCAGGCGTCCATCGACTCAAATCTCGACCACATTCTCGAGCTTCTTAGGCCGTTGGACGACGCCGGATTCCTGAGGGTAGTGGCCGTTTTCGGCCCCCAGCACGGGTTGTACGGGCACACGCAAGACAATATGATCGAGTGGGAAGCCGGCGGAGAGCGCCACGGCGGCTGGCGCATCCACAGCCTTTACGGAGCCCATCGAGAGCCGACCGCGGAGATGCTGAGCGGGATCGATCTGCTCGTCATCGACCTTCAGGATGTCGGGGCCCGGTACTACACTTTTATCTGGACGATGGCACTCTGCCTTCGAGCGGGCGAGCGGGCAGGTATCCCGGTTCTCGTTCTGGATCGGCCGAATCCGATCGGCGGCCTCCAAGTCGAAGGGACTCTCCTGCTGCCGGAATTCGCCTCCTTCGTTGGGCTCTACCCGCTGCCGATGCGACATGGTCTGACGATCGGCGAGATCGCGGGCTACCTTCAGGCGAACTTCTTTGTGGGCTGCGATCTGCAAATGCTCGAAATGACCGGGTGGGAACGGCGAATGTGGTTCGACGACACTGGCGTTCCGTGGGCGATGCCGTCCCCGAACATGCCCAGCCCAGAAACCGCGGCCGTTTATCCGGGCGGATGCCTGATCGAAGGGACGAACCTCTCAGAGGGAAGGGGTACGACGCGGCCTTTCGAAATCGTCGGCGCGCCGTACCACCATTGCCATCGGTTTTGCTCGTCGCTCAACCGCTTGGGCCTGCCCGGCGTCAAATTTCGCCCCGTCGAGTTCGAGCCGACTTTTAACAAGCACGCGGGAGAGTTGTGCCAGGGATGTTTTGTTCACGTGCTCGACCGAGCCCTTTTCGAACCGGTCCTAACATTCATCGCAATCCTCCAAGAGTCCATCCGTACGCCAAGCTCTAAGTTCGAGTGGAAGAAACCACCCTATGAGTACGAATATGTGAAACGGCCCATCGACATCCTTGCCGGAAACGGCTGGTTGGCAGATGCGATCGAATCAGGGGAGAGCCTTTGGAGTATCCGTGACCGGCTCGCGGAGGAATGCTCGCGCTTCAATGACGTTCGGGCCGATGCCATGCGCTATTGACCTGGCAACCATCGAATCGGAGGGGCTTAAATGATGGGTTGGTTCGTCACCGATGAGCCAAAAGAGTTATTCACCTCGAGACGAACTTGCGATCTTTAACACAATGTTATGGCCGGGGCCGACTCTAAACTAAATCTGTTGGCAAGACTGTCGCGCTGGGGCTACAATTGGTCGTCGAACAGCTCTTTTGGGCGGGCACCGCCGCGTTCACTGTTCGGCTGCCGGGGGTTAGTCTTCATATGAGAAAAGCATTTACTCTAATCGAGCTGCTCGTAGTCATCGCAATTATCGCGATCCTAGCGGCGATCCTCTTCCCAGTCTTCGCACAGGCCAAGTTGGCGGCCAAGAAGGCGGTCTCGATTTCGAATCAGAAGCAGATCGGGCTCGGACTCATCTTGTACTCGACGGATAGCGACGACATTTATCCTCGCCAGGATGCGTGCACGCTGAACGACTCGATCGTCGACAAATTCGATAACCAGCCGCCTGGAACGGATCCGACCCCGTGGTGCAACGGTACGGGTTCAGGTGGCTCCGGGAACTGGGCCTTCCGGGACAACCATTACAGCTGGCAAAAGTGGATTCAGCCCTACGTGAAGAATCATCAGATGTTCTTTCACCCGGTGATCCAGCCAAACGGCACCAACCTGAACCAGGGAGAAGTTGAGGGCGGCTATGCTCTTAATCTCGCGATCACCGGCGCTCTGAACACCTGGGGTTACGCTTATCCGTATTCCAACGTCGCCGCGCTTCGGAATCCGTTCCTCGGCGGATCGCAAACTGCGATCCCTTCGCCCGCAGAGGCGATGATCGTCATGGAGGAGATCAACTACTCCTATGTCGGTGCGATGGAGTGGCCAACCACCAACGTTCCGTCCCTCACGTACTATCCGATGGCCGTGCGCGAGCACTGGCAAGCGGCGTTCTTTAGAACGGGGGGCACGGGCCCGTGCGGCGAACAAACCGGCGTGATCGATCCGACTGCCGTTCCCTTTGCCAACAATGTGCCTCTGAGCTACTGCGACGGTCACAGCAAGGTCATTGCGGTCGGTCAGTTCCTCGCGAACACACCTTACGCAACCCAGTACGGTAACCCGTTCAGTGCGGCCGCATGCTTGCAGTATCCGACGTCGTTCTACTACGAGGGTTCGCAGCCTTCGTGGACTCAGCCGTGGCCGATGTGGGGCCTTGGTTAGTGATGCGGAATCGGCTGACATCCGCGGTGATCTTGATAATCGCCGCGGTGGCCTTTAGCGGTTGCAATCAGGGCGTGATCTCGGACAAGGATCAGATGGCCAAAGCCAAAGCCCTTGAGGACTTCGCCAAGGCTAAAGCGCCCGACGACGTTGAGAAAGTCAGGCGCTAACGCTCCACACAAACGGGCCGGGCTATTGCCCGGCCCCAAGCATTTTCAAATACTCCTTGGCGCGATCCGCTTAGTCGTACGAGGTCAAAGCGCGAGGCGCTGTAATCGCTCGGGTCTGGGCAGCCTTTTCGGCATATAATCACCGACACGTGAAGCTTGCGATCTGCATCGTCCATAACCGGGACAAGGGGAAAGTCGCGGATGAGCTCATCAAGGCTGGCTTCAAGAGCACGATCATCGGCTCCACGGGCGGCTTTCTCCGCGAAGGCAACACGACATTCCTTGTCGGCGTCGAGGACGAGGAGTTGGCGAGCCTAAAAACCGTTCTCGAGCTGAACTGCCAGACCCGAGAGCAGGTCGTCAACATGATGCCTTATGAGACAGCTCAGCCGGGAGCTTTCGTAGCCGCGCCGGTCAAGGTCCCAGTCGGCGGGGCGGTACTCTTCGTGCTCGACGTTGAGCAGTTCCACCGCTTCTGATCTTGCCGCGCTTCCCGGCCTCGAATCGGCGAAGCTGGTGGTGCAGGGACTGGCCCAAGGTTCGGCAGTTCAGGCCGTCCTCTTTTATGGCATCGAGGGTGCCGGGAAGGCCGCGCTCTCGCGAATATTGAGCAAGGCTTGGCTTTGCCGGAATCCAGGGGGAAGCCCTGACGTGCAGTTAGGAGCCTGTGGCGAATGCCAAGCGTGCATCGCCTTCGAGCGAGGGCGGTCCGCGGACTATCTCGATGTCGTTCCCGCCGGTTTGAGCCGGATCATTCGGATCGGCGCGATCACGGAAACCGAACCTGCCGATGACGACTATCCAACCCCAGTTCAGAGCTTTCTGCGAACGCCACCCCTCTCGGCCCGCCACCGGGTCGTGGTGATCCACGAATCGGAAAGGCTGAATCCTCGGGCCGCGAACTCTTTATTGAAGACCCTCGAAGAGCCCCCTCCCTACGGGCGGTTCATCCTTCTCACCGAGTCGGTCGGCTCGATTTTGCCGACGATCCTCTCGCGATGCTTGGCCGTTGCATGCGAGCTGCCAAGGGAAGTCGAAGGATTCGAGCCCTGGGCTCTCGCGCTGGCGGCGGGCGCCCCCGGGCGTGCTCGAGAGATTCAGGATCTTGCCGGCGCGTATCGGCCGATCTATGATTTCGCGGAGGGCCTGGCGGGCCGTGGCCTGGACGAGGCGCTTGTGGCGGCGGAGGAGTTCGATTCGCTCGCGGAATCTTTGCAGGAGGCCCGGAAACTCGGAGCACGGGCGGCAAACGCCGAGGCTTTGGAGGTTTTGGCCGCTGCGTACGCCGCCACGCCTGGAACCAACCCGGATGCCCTTCACGCGATCGTCGAAGCGCATCGCAGAATCCTTGGCAACGCGAACCCAAGTTCTGTCTTCGATGCCCTTTTCATGAGAACCCTGAGCCCTGAACCCTGAGCCCTGAGCCCTGATACAATGCAAGAATCGTGTTTGTCCGGCGGAGAGGAACTCAAGAGGAGCCCGG
Source organism: uncultured Fimbriimonadaceae bacterium (assembly GCA_964576205.1). Taxonomy (GTDB): domain Bacteria; phylum Armatimonadota; class Fimbriimonadia; order Fimbriimonadales; family Fimbriimonadaceae; genus JAEVZK01. The sequence goes on from CAZNUL010000026.1 coordinate 11,810, forward strand.
CTGCGTAACACTTAGCGATTCAACTGAGGATCCAACGATGATCTTTGCGGTCGCAAGAGAAAACACAGCCCCCATGGTGGCCGACGCGCGCCTCTTCGAAGAGTTGATCCGGAAGACGCACAAGCAGGCTTACGGTCTCGCTTACCGTCTCACCGGAAATGCGGCGGAAGCCGAGGACCTGGTCCAGGAGTCGATGATCCGGGCTTTCCGGTTCTTCAACAAATACGATCAGTCGCTTCCCTTCACGAGCTGGCTTTACCGAATCATGACCAACGCGCACATCGATTCCGTGCGCAGGAAAGGTCGTCTCAAGGTAACCAGTCTCGAGCAGTCGGGGGCCGAAGGCGCCACGACCTGGGAACTGCCAGACCTTGAGGCCTCGCCCGATAAGGTCATGATGGAGCGGAGCCTCAACGAGCCCGTGCAGAATGCTCTCGTCGCCATGAATGCCGAATTTCGTACAGCGGTGTTGCTAGCAGATGTGGAAGGGATGGCGTATGAAGAGATCGCGGAGCTGATGAAGACAAGCGTGGGCACCGTACGATCAAGGATCCACCGGGGCCGAAAACAATTGCGACGACATCTGATGAAGCACAGCCCGAATGCCTATAGGAGTTACTGCGATGAACTGTAAGAACGTCCAGTCTCTTCTCTCCGCGTTCATCGACGAGGAGCTCTCCGGCCGAGAGATGCTCGACATCCGAGAGCACCTTAGCGAATGCGCCGACTGTTCCCAGGAACTCCGCTGCGTCGAAGGGGTCAAGCGATTGCTCGGGGCGACTCGAGTGCCGGAGCCTTCGGCTGGATTCGAGGATCGCTTGGTCTCTCGCGTGCTTGCGGCCGCGCCGGCTCCATCCGAGAAGAGAATCTCCGTTTTGGCTCTCACCGGGATCGCCGCTGCCAGCATGCTGGCGACCATGCTTCTCTTGAACTCAATTCATCGAGAGGCGCCGGTCGCCCAACAGCAGGCGGACGGGGTTCCGTATGACGTCATGCGGCAGGCGAGCGCCTTCGACGCCGTGGATCGTATGGGCGGTTCTTCGCTCTACTTCCAGACGAGCAACGGACGGTAAGGAACGATGCGAGCATCCGTTATTGGCGCACTCATAGCAAGCGCGGCGCTTTCCATTGCGCAGAGCCACCCCAGGGCGGTCGCGTTCGGAGACCAGTCGGATCCGCCAAAGGCTACCTACTCGACGGAAGCCACCAAGTCCGCGCGAAGGCTTCTTCAGGCAACGATGTGCCGGGAGCCGGTGTCAAACATCAGGGCCATCGTCGAGTCGCGGCTGTATTACAATTCCCCGGTTTTTCAGCAAGTCAAGTTTGAGATCAGCAAGGATGGCAAAGTCCACCAGATCGTCCTGGCGCCGCTCAATCTTCAGGGAACGGAGCAAGTCGATAACGGCACTACCCTCCAAACCTATACCCCCGACAACAGGTGCGTCATCATTCAGCCGTCCGCCAAGCAAGACGGCGACGACGTAGTGTTCCGGATGAACCTTGTCGACCGCAATTACACGCTCCATGTCGAGCGCAAGGACAAGATCGCCGGCCGCCCCGCCGTTGTCGTGGTCGCGGTTCCCCGCGAAGGGGACTTGGAAACCCGCTGTTACTCCGTGGACGAAAAGACGGGATTCCTGCTGCGACTGGAGACGTGCAAAGAAGGCCGGGCCCCCATGATGCACCTCAACACGAAGATGGTCGACTTCCCAGCCGACTTTCCCCAAAACACCTTCCGCCTCGAGGTGCCCTTCGCCAAGCCCGAATCCTTCCACCGTCGATGTGTCTCGGCGGAAACGGCAAGCAAATTGGGAGACGAACTGGGATTTCAGCCCGCCATTCCGTCGAAACTCCCGTGCGGCTTCGCCACCCAGCAGCTGCAGGCGTCGACCGATTCGCCCACACCTGCTCTCATCTTCCGCCTCACCGACGGCCTTGCCAAAGCCACCGTCCTCCAATGGCGAAACGCCGGCTCGAGGCATACCTCGGCGCCCGCGGGAACAGTCGTAGACGAATCGACCAACCTGACGGTTCTGGTATCGGGCGACATTCCCGACGAAGTCAAGCGGCGAATCCTTCGCGCGTTCCTTCGGGCCGCCCGGTCGGAGCCGTCGCTAAGCAACGATGGCGGATCCACGTCCTGGGTCCAGGAACTCCGATGGGAGCTCGGCGTGTTGGCATTTGGTGGAGATTCCGAGAGAACCGAACCGATTATTCTTGCGGTTCAGGCAATCGAACTTGACCAAGTCGGCTAATCGAATCGCGGAGCATCTGTGCCGTCGAACGGTGAGTAGGCGTCTCACATGTAGCAACCATATAAAGAAAGGACCATGAGCACGAAACCATCCATCTTCCGAGGACCCGCCCTTTGGACCCTGATCGCCGGTGTGGCGATCGGCGCGGGCTCCATGTACTCCGTCTTCTCCGGCCACGGAGGCTCGCTTGCCATCGCGCAGGTCGATCTTCCCAAGGCTAGAACCGCCTCGATTACGAAGAGCGAAAGCCTCGCGACCCTCAAGGCGCTGGACTCGGGCTTTGCGACCTTGGCGGAATATGCCTCGCCCGCTGTCGTTCTGATCAAGTCGGAGAACAACAAACCTCAGCCCGGCTTGACCGGCATGGGGAATATCGTCCGGGGCGGCGAGGGATCAGGCGTGATCTTCCGGCCCGACGGTTACATCGTCACCAACGACCATGTCGTTGGCGGGTTCGATAAAGTCACCGTCGTGCTCAAAGACGGCCGCGAGTTTCCGGGCAAAGTCACCCGAGCCCAGACCAACGATATCGCCGTCGTCAAGATCGACGCCACCAATCTCCCGACTCTTCCCTTCGCCGATAGCACAAAAGTGAAGCCGGGACAGTTCGCGATGGCGATCGGCGCCCCCTATGGCCTCGACAATTCGGTGACGATCGGGCACGTCAGCGCCCTCAACCGCCAGAACGATATTCAGGATCCGATCTCTGGCGAGGATCGCTTTTATCCCGAACTGATCCAGACCGACGCGTCGATCAACATGGGCAACTCAGGCGGACCGCTGATCGATGTGGATGGCGAGGTCATCGGCATTAACAGTTCGATCATCAGCCCTCCCGGCGGCAACGGCGGAGGCGTCGGCCTCGGATTTGCGATTTCGAGCAATCAAGCGCGGCTGCTCGCCGAAACCCTGATCAAGGACGGCAAGATCACTCGGGCGTACCTCGGCCTGATTCCCTTCGATCTCAAGGAAGTTCAAAAGACCAAGCTGCACATCACTAGCGGCGCCCTGGTCGAGATGGTGAGCAGCGACGGCCCAGCGGCCGCGGCCGGCATCAAGAAGGACGACGTTGTCATCAGGATCGGAAGCATTCCCGTTACGGACCAGATCGATCTCCGCAACGCAATGCTGAAGTACAAGCCAGGCACGACGGTCGATGTCGAAATCGTTCGCGATGGCGCCAACAAGACCTTCAGCGTCAAACTCGCGGTACCCCCGGCGCGACCACAAGCCCAGAGGCTTCAGCCGCAGGACAACGGTGGACCGAACTTCAAGTTCTTTGGACCGGACGATGGATCGAACCCCGATCTCAAAGAGTTCATGAAGCAGTATCGGGACCGGCTCGGCAACCCTGACGGCTCGGGCCCCTCGATGCCTCACGTCGGCCACGCGATCCTCGGCGTCCAGGTCCACGACATCGACGATAACGCTCGCAAGCAGTTCAATATCCCGGGTCGGGCGAAGGGCGCCGTAGTCGCTACCGTCCAGCCGGGTTCAGTTGCGGAGCACCTCGGCATCAAGACCGGGGATGTCATCGAAAGCCTCGGCGATACCCAGATCACGAGTGCGGCGAGCCTGAGCGAAGCGATGTCGGGCGTCCGTTGGGGCGACGCGAAGAGCATCACCTACGTCCGGTGGACCGGCCAAGGCGTCCAACGCGTCACGACCAGCGTCCCGTTCAAGTAACCGGACGAAGGCTCAATTCCCCCTCCTTCCGGTTTCATCGGTAAGGAGGGGGAAAAAGGGGAGCGGCGGTTCCCCTCCCGCTACGCCAAAGGCGTTACGCAACCCTGAAGGGGTTGCGCTACTTCGGAGTCCCGACCCTGAACAGCTGCGCCCCGTGCGCCGGAACCTCGGCATGCAGCTGCATCGTCCTGCCGGGCAGGTTCTTCATGAGCCAGAGATTTCGAACGGGCTGCGCCGACTTGTAACCCAGCTTCGACAGGTCGCACTTTACGTCTGCGGAAGCCCGGCTGCGGTTGAACAGGCCGACCGCATAGGTCCCATCCCACAAAGGCCGGGTCCAGACCTCGAGGTCGCCGTCCTGAGTAAGCCTTGTCGCCGCTTTCCCGAGCGGATCCTGGTCGACCTCGATCACGTCGTGGTTGCAGAGAATCGCCTTCGTGAAGTCATCGAGCTTGGTCAGGTCGCAGCCGATGATCAGGGGCGCGGCAAGCATCGACCAGAGCGTGATATGCGTGATCTGCTCGTTGGGAGTCAATCGCGTCGGACGTGGATTCGGCCCCCAGCCGAGACGGCCGACGACGAGCATATCCGGATCGTTCCAGCCTCCTGGCACCACGTACGTCGAGCGCACGGTGTGCGAAAAGCCGATGCCCGACATGCTGCCCCAAGAGTCGTTGATGTCGCCGGTGGTGCGCCAGAGGTTGCCCCCCGAGACCGTATGGCCCCACTTGTAGACGTCGCCCATGCCGTACTGGCAGAGACTGTAGATGATGTCCCGGTTCACCTGGTCGAGCGCCTCGCGCATCACGACGTATGGCTTCTGCATGTCTTCCAGATTGGGGTTGCGCGGCGCTATCTCGCCGTAGGAGCACCAGTCGTATTTGAGATAGTCGATACCCCAGTTCGCATACTGGCGGGCGTCGTCCAGCTCGTGCTTGTAGCTGGCTTCGAATCCGGCGCAGGTCTTGGGCCCCGGCCCTGAGTAGATGCCCAGCTTCAGTCCGTTTTGGTGGCAAAAGTCAGCCAGCGACTTCATGTCCCCAAACTTCTTATTGGTCTGGATCATGCCGTTGGCGTCGCGCCCGGCTTCCCACGTGTCGTCGATATTGACGTACTGGTAGCCGTAGTCGGCGAGACCGGCCTTGAGGAAGGCAACCGCCGAGTCGTGCACCTTCTCCGCGCTCACCGCTCCCGCCCAAACGTTCCACGAGTTCCAACCCATGGGAGGAGTGAGGGCGAGCTTGTGGTCGCCACAGACGATCGTGTATTCGCGAGTGTCCTGCGAACGAGGTGTCCATCCCTGTACTTGCAAGGTGAATTTATACGTTCCAGGCTTCTGAACGGCCCCCTCGATCGTTCCAATTTGACTTAGTTCGAGCCCCGGCGGAAGCTTTCCGCGTATCACAGCCAAACTGGCGGTGCCATCAAAACCACCAATGACGAAGCCGCGTTGCTTTAAGCGAGTCCCTGTCACCGGAATCTTGAACAGGAACGGCTTGCCCGGAGTACAGCCGATCACCCTCGGCCCATGGATCATCACGCCCTTCGGATCGCCGTACGCGATCGGGATCGGAGGCTCGGTCTTGATCATCGTTTCGAGGGCGACCGGAGCGCGAGCCCCTTCCTGCATCGTGATGACCGCATCGCCCCAGTCCGCGTGGTCGAAGTCGATCCCATCGTCGGCATCGCCGACGACCAGGTTCATCTCGGCCGCGCCGGCCAGCGACACCGAGCAAGGCTTGGGCGCCTGCCCGCCCTTCATGACCCCGCTCGACCATTTCTTCTTGCCGTCGACCCAGACCTCGAACGTAATCGTCCCCCGCTTGCCAGTCTCCGCATCCACACCGACTTGGGCCGTGAACGAATCCGCCCGCCCTCGCAGCCGGATGCGGAAGTCGGACACAGCGTGCGTGCCGACGCCATGTTCAAAGGCGACATCGCCGATCTTGAGCAGGTTTCCTCCTACCGACTTGTTGGCCTGCGGATGCTCCCATCCGCAAAGCATCTTGGTCAGGTCGAGCGACTCGAGACGAACCGGGTGGGCTGCTTGGGCAGAGGCGAGAAGGAAGAGGATTGGAGCCATTGGAGTGTTGGAGTGTTGGAGTAATGGAGTTTGGGGTGGTGGCGTAATGGAGTTTGGGGTGGGGGCGTAGAGATGATGAGTTCTAGGTTAATCTCACGCCCTCAAGGCGCGCTTCGTCGTAGCCGGCGTTCGATTCACGAACCAACAATTGGTCGATCCAAGTCCCAGAGTCTCGCTTGTTCTCGAGGCTGGCGACCAGCTTGAGCAATCCGTTTTCAAGCTTGAAAGCCAGTTCATCGCACTTGTCGAATGCCACTTCCGAGATTTGACCGGCTTCAAAACAGGCTCTTAGCCCAGAGACTGTTTCGCCTAAGGAACCCAACGCGATGTATAGGTGCCGGAGATACTCCTTAATGCTTCTGTTGCAGTAGCCCTCGGCGATATTGCGGTGAACGGAGTCGGCGGAAGCGATGTTCTGTGAAGCGACCTTGGCCAAAATGAATGGAAAGTCACGGAACGCTTCGCACGCAACCCGGTAGAGTTCGAGCGCATCTTGCCATACCCGGAGCTGCTGATAGCCTCTGTTCTTGTTCCTGCGTTCGCCGACGGACATCACTCCACTACTCCATCACTCCATCACTCCCGTCACTTCATCGACGAATACTTCTTGTCGACGTCCATGCCCCACTTCTCGAGAGTCCGGGCCCAATCGCCTAGGTTCGCCTTCGTCACCGGCACAAGGTCCATCTTGTTGATTGGCTGGACGTCCTTCTTGTTCAGCACGTGGTCGATGATAATGCCGACCGAGGTGTGGCCCCACTCGTAGCACTGCTGTGCTAGTAAGACCGGAGCGATGCCGGTGTCCACGTAGGCCAGTTCCGCCGGAAGGGCGTCGACCGCAACGACTTTGACGTGTCGGGAAGGCAGATCGCTCAGGAGGCTCGTCGCGAATAGCGGCCAACCGCCGATCATCGCCCAAGAGTCGATTTGTGGGTTGGCGTTCATCGCTTCGACGACTTTCTGGCTCGCATCTTGGGGAGTTTCGGTGTGGTTGAAGACCCCGACGATCTTGATCCCGGGGAACTTCTTCGCTTCTTCCTGAACGCCCTGCACCCGCTTCTGAAGATTCGGCGCGTTCTGGTTGCCGGCGAGGATGGCAACGTTGCCTTTGCCGCCATTCTGCTTGGCAAGCTGATCCATGACCTGTTTGCCGGTGTCGACGTCGTCGACGCCGTAAAACGCAAATCGCTTGGAAGCGGGTGCATCCGAGTCGAACGTCATGACGGGAACGCCCGCCTTGACCGCTTCGTCGATCGCGCCCGTGACCTTGTTCGCGTCGGAGCAGGTGATCAAGATCGCGTCCACATGTCGGTTGACCGCCGCTTGGACGTTCTGGGCCTGAATCTGAGGATCTTCATTTGCCGGCGTCTCCCAGTCGATCGCAATGTCGGCGTTGTTCTTCGACCCAAGCTCTTTGGCGGCGTCTTCGGCGCCCTTCTTGGCGGATTGGAACACGGGATTCGTGGTGCTCTTCGCGATCATGGTGATCGTGAACTTCTTGGGAGCACCGGTCGTGCCGGCCGTCGTCTGAGCGGTTGGCCCACCGCCCTTCGTTGTGGTGGTGCTCGTTTGTTCGCCCCCACCGCTGCTGCATCCGGCCGCCGCCAAGGCAGCCAAGGACAGCCAAATTGAAAACCTCTTCATGCGCACTTCCCTCCGTTGAGCAGTTGCTCTACCACTATGTACCCGGCAGGGTTGACTGTGCAAGCGTTCCAACGTCGAACGACGGCTAAGATAGGCCAGTGGCTCTGATCACGGTTCGAAGCGCGCCGACTATCGAGCAGATTGTCCGCGTGCAGGTTGGCTTTCTCAAAGTCCGCCTGCGCTGGATCCTGGTTGCCGGCTGGTTGCTTGTCGCCGTGATGTTGGTCCAAACCTTGGTCGAGATTACGACGACGAACAAGACCTCGACCCTCATCCCCGCGATCGCCCTTGTCCTCTACCTTGTTGCGGTGCCAATCGTACTGAAATCGATGACGAGACGCCGATTCTTGAGTCCGAAGAATCGCGTGTTCATGCTGCCAACAATCTACGAGATCGATGAAAATGAGATCCAACAGATGAGCGAAGGAGGGTCCAGCGCCATCACCCCTTGGACCGGGATCGTCGAAGTGCGGCCATGGAGCGGCGGATATCTGCTCATGCTCTCCGAGTTGACCTTTCTCATTTTTTATCCGGGGCGCTTCGCTACGGCTGAAGAGTGGGAGCAATTCCTCGCTCTGGCCCGTCGCCGGCCGTCCGGAAAGAAGCTGTAGACGGGAGCAGCAGCCTAGCTCCAAGCGCAAACGAGTCTAATCCATACTTTTTCGTCCAGATTCATGCCACAATGGCTCTACGGCGTTACGGCCCTGGGGCGTTAAGGCGTTGGGAGCCTTTCGGCACCAGGCGCCAGGCACCAGGCACCCTGAAATGAGTGAGCAAGTCTTAGATCAATCCACCGCTCTCCTAGAGCAGTTCGCCAAGCGCGAGTACGAGCATGGCTGGAGCGTCGACCTCGAGGTCGATCAGTTCCCTCCCGGCCTGAACGAGGACGTTATTCGGGCTCTGTCAGGCAAGAAAGGCGAGCCGGATTGGATGCTGGAATGGCGGCTCAAAGCTTACCGGCACCTCTTGACGATGAGGCCGCCGAACTGGCCGAACGTAAAATACGCGGTGCCGGATCTCCAGGCGATCTCCTACTACTCGGCCCCGAAGAACAAGCCGGTCCTGGACAGCCTCGACGACGCCGATCCCGAGATCCTGAAGACCTTCCAGAAGCTTGGCATCCCGATCGAGGAGCAGAAGGTGCTGCTGAACGTCAAAGGCGCCGCCGCAAGCGCGGCCGACGCCCTTCAGGGAACCGGGCTCGGCGCCCCGGGCTCAGTGAAGGACGATCCCGTTAACGCCCCAACGCCGCAGCGCCCCAACGCCGACTCCGATCCCAATACCCTAGCACCCCAACACCCAAATACCCGCATCGCCGTCGACGCCGTCTTCGACTCGGTCTCGGTCGTCACGACTTTCAAGGCCGAACTCGGCAAGCTGGGCATTCTCTTTATGTCGATCTCGGAGGCGCTCAGGGAGCATCCCGAGTTGGTTCGGAAGCATTTGGGCTCGGTCGTTCCCTATAGCGACAACTACTTCGCGACTCTCAACAGCGCGGTCTTCAGCGACGGCTCGTTCGTTTACATCCCGAAAGGCGTACGCTGCCCAATGGAGCTGAGCACTTATTTCCGCATTAATGCCGAGAAAACCGGCCAGTTCGAGCGCACCCTCATCATCGCCGAAGAGGGCGCTTATGTTTCCTATCTGGAAGGCTGCACGGCGCCCATGCGCGACGAGAACCAGCTTCACGCCGCCGTCGTCGAGTTGGTTGCGAACGGAGACGACGCCACCATCAAATACAGCACGGTGCAGAACTGGTATCCCGGCGACAAAGACGGCAAAGGTGGGATCTACAACTTCGTCACCAAACGCGGCATCTGCAACGGCAAGCGCGGCAAGATCACCTGGACCCAGGTCGAGACCGGCTCCGCGATCACCTGGAAGTACCCGAGCGTGATCCTGAAAGGAGACGATTCGATCGGCGAGTTCTATTCGGTCGCCCTGACCGCCAACAAGCAACAGGCCGACACCGGCACGAAAATGATTCACATCGGCAAGCGGACTAAGTCGACGATCGTCTCGAAGGGCATCTCGGCCGGCAACGGGCAAAACACCTATCGAGGATTGGTCAAGGTGAATGCCGGTGCGGAAGGAGCCCGCAACTACTCCCAATGCGACTCCATGCTCATGGGAGATCGCTGCGGCGCCCACACCTTCCCCTATATCGAGGTCAAGAACCCAACCGCAACCGTCGAGCACGAGGCCTCGACGTCCAAAATCGGCGAAGACCAGATCTTTTACTGCAACCAGCGCGGCATCCCCACCGAGGACGCGGTCAACATGATCGTCTCCGGCTTCTGCAAGGACGTCTTCCGAGAGCTCCCGATGGAGTTTGCGGTCGAAGCCCAGAAACTTCTAGGCGTCAGCCTAGAGGGCTCTGTGGGCTGAGGTTTCCCAGATGCCTCCAGACGCTCCGTCTGGAGGCTCACCCACAACTACGCAGGCCCGAACTCGCGCAGTACAAGCGGAGCGATTCCGCCAACCATCTCGCGCTCCGTCTCCACCGTCAGGAGTAAGGCTGCGCTAGACCATCGATAATCCTCGGGCGAAGACACGAGTCCAGCACGAACGGGATTCAGCTGAACATAGTTCAGCTTCTGAACCAGCATTTCCTCGTCGGTTATGCCGATGCTTCGGAATGATCGCTGCCAGAACTGGCGACCGTCGAGCCCCTCGTGGAGCGAGAAACCTGCCAATTCGGCCTCCGTCAAAAGTGGACGAATCTCCTTCGCGGAGTTGGTCTTGAGTCTCTGGACGAACCACGACACGTCCCTGTCCGGAGGCAAGCCAGTTAACAGGTGAATGTGGCTGGACATTACGACGAAGCCGAACAAGCGCGCCCCGTAATAGATGTGGTCGGAGGCGATCCGGACCACCATGCGGTCTTTTATTTCGGGTCTTCGCAGAGCTTGGTTGAAGTCGAGACAGGTGGTGGTTATGAAAGCCGTATCGCCACCCTGACAAAGATTGCTCCAATGTCGGTAGCGAGACATTGCAAGAGAATACGTCAAACCTCAAAACGTCAACGCCAACGTCAAGGCCTCCAGACGGAGCGTCTGGAGGCATGGAGAAAGGGCGTAACAAGCCACAAGCCACATCCCCGAATGCAAACTTTCCTCCCCTATCCCGACTTCGAGGAGTCGGCGCGGTGCCTCGACACGAAGCGCCTCGGCAAGCAGCGCGTCGAGGCACTGCAAATCCTCAACGCCTTGCAGAATCCCCAAGCAAAGGGCTGGAAGAACCACCCGGCAACAAAGATGTGGCAGGGACACGAGGCAGCTCTGATCCGCTATGGAGTCGTCATCTGCGACGAATGGTCCCGCCGAGGCTACAACGATACAGTCAAGGAGAAGCTTCTGGCCCGTCTACCCGCCGGGTCGGAAGAATTGCCGCCTTGGTTCGGCGACCCTCGCCTTCACGCGTCTCATCGCAGCCGCCTCCTCCAAAAGGATCCCGAGCACTATGGCCAGTTCGGCTGGTCCGAGTCACCCGCCGACGAGAACTATTGGCCGGCCTAGGCCACGGCATAGCGAATTCCTCTGGGGCGACCTGACGGCAAGCACTCGCAGCACTTAACATCCGACAACTAACACCTAATCCGCATACCGCGAAGCGGTTACGCAGCCCAGCCCAGGGTTGCCAGAGCGGAGCGACGGCTACCCTGGGTCGCCGACCACCCGAGCCCCAACCCTGAAAGGGTTGCGCCTTCGGCAACCTATCCCCCCGCAGGAGCGGACAACGACCTCCAGCCGGTGAGGGCGTTGGAACGAAACGCCCTCGTCCAGAAAGAACTGCGACCAAATTTAGGACCTCGCGGCACTCGTCATTCTCCTCGTCATCATCCTATAGGGACCGGTGACGTGATGACGATGAGCCGATGGTGCTTGCTGTCTGCTCCCTGAGCCCTGCCCCCTGAGCCCTGATCCGTCATAATCCGACCCATGCACCCGATCCTCCTCGCCCTGCTCATCCAAACCGGCCCCGCGAAGCCGGTTTTCGCCGACGGGCAGGCGCAGGTCGTCGACGCATTCAAGGACCCGAAGGAGTGGATCCAGGAGCATCTGTGGGTCGAGACGGAGTTCGACTCCGACCACGACGGCAAAAAGGACCGCGTGCACGTCGACGTGTATCGACAAAGGCAGACTCAGACCGAAGGCCTCAAGGTCCCCGTCGTCTACGAGTCGTCCCCGTACTTCGCGGGCACCGGCCGGGGCGATATCAACTGGGACGTTCACCAGGAGTTGGGCGCCGATCCGCCGAAGCGAACCTTTCATCCCGATATCCCGTTCCAGGCGAATCACACGATGATTTCGCGAGACTATGTCAATCAGTGGGTTCCGCGCGGATTCGCAGTCGTGCATTCGGAGGCGCCCGGCACCGGGCTGTCCCAAGGCTGCCCGACCGTTGGCGGCATTCCCGAGCGGTTCGCCCCCAAGGCCGTGATCGACTGGTTGAACGGCCGTGCAAAGGGTTACACGACGATCGACGGCAGCACTGAGGTTAAGGCGTCCTGGTGCACCGGCGAGGTCGGCATGACCGGCACCTCCTACAACGGCACGATTCCGATCGCGGCCGCCACCACCGGAGTCGAGGGGCTCGCCGCGATTATCCCCGTCTCGCCGAACACGTCGTACTACCACTACTACCGTTCGAACGGCCTCGTGCGGAGCCCGGGCGGCTATCTTGGCGAGGACGTCGACGCCCTCTTCGACTTCATAAACAGCGGCGATCCGGCGACCAGGCCGACATCGATCAGGCTCTACCGGGACGGCCAATTCGCCAAGTTTCAGGATCGGAAAACCGGCGACTACAACGACTTTTGGGCCGAGCGCGACCTGCTTCCCTTCGCCAAGAACATTAAGTGCGCGGTGCTCATGGCTCACGGCTTCAACGACTGGAACGTCGTTCCCGAGCATTCGGTCCGGATCAGCATGGCGATCAAAGGCCGGGTGCCTCTCGTCCAGTACTTCCACCAGGGAGGGCATGGCGGCGAGCCGCCGTTCGCCCTCATGAACAAGTGGTTCTCGAGATTCCTGTACGGAATTCAGAATGGGGTGGAGAACGGCCCCAAAGCCTACATCGTTCGCGAGAACGCGCCCGGCGGCGCTCACGGCGAACCGACTCCCTACGCCGACTATCCCGATCCCGACGCCAAACCGGTCGATCTCTTTCCATCCGGGCCCGGAACTACAATAGGCGACCTAAGTTCACAACGACCGATTCACAGGCCGGAGATCGAGACCCTCACCGACGATGTCTCGGTGGCGGCTCCGGAGTTGGCAAAGGCGGACAAGTCACCGAATCGATTGACGTTCGCCACAGCTGAACTAACGGCGCCGATCCGACTGTCGGGAACCGTCCGCGTGGCCCTCCGCCTTGCTTCCAACGCGCCCTCCGCGAATCTGTCGGTTTATCTCGTCCAGCTACCGTACGTCGGGAATTCGACCCTGATTACGCGCGGCTGGGCAAACCCGAGGGATTGGCACGCGCTTAGGGGCGGCGATTACCATTCGAAAGAGCCGAGCCGGCCTTTAAAGCCGGGCGAGTTCGTCTCGTTCACCTTTGACCTCGAGCCCGAGGACAAAGTCATCCCCGCCGGCAAGCGCCTCGCTCTCATGATCCTTTCAAGCGATCACGACTTTACACTTTGGCCGAAGCCCGGCACGAAACTCAGCATCGACCTCAGCGGGACGAAGGTGACGCTGCCTATCGTCGGCGGCCATCTTTGAGAGCGCGGTTTTTGGGATGCATGTTGGCCGGAGAGTGCAAAGAACGCCCAAGCCGTTCTCCTTGCGCAGCCCGAATAGGCTATTCGGCAGCGCGACAAGTCGCGCAGGACAAAGCGCGGATGAATCCGCGCACGCCAAAGTCGCTTCGCGACCTCCAGAACCGATGCTCCCCAAAATCGGGAACGCCGCGAAGCGCGCGATCCGTCCCATTGATTGGTGACGATCGTGGAAACCCTAACGCCGAAGACCATTGCCGAGCTGTTCGAATCCGAGGTTGCCGCCCGCAGTGGGCGGGTCGTCGACCTGTTCCAGGACCAAAACCGGCTGTTCGCCCGCGCGGTCCTGCATGGAACGCAGGAAGTCCGTAAACGGGACGACGTGGAAGGCGGGGTCGCGGTCTGCCTGCTGAGCCAGGTCGTCAGCGTCCGGACTTATATCTACCGTCTGGTGTGCGCCAACGGCGCCGTCATGCCCCGAGTCGATGAAGCGGAAGAGATTGATCTCCGGATCGGCGAACGGAAGCAGCACGAGAAACGGCTCAAAGAGGCTATCGCCGCATCCGCCTCGGCGGATGTCTGCGAGTCGGCCATCGACGGGATCCGGCAAACGGTCGGGATGCGGAGGAACATTGCGTTCGCGATGGTTCAGATGTTCGTCACCCATGGGCTGAGCGACGACCATAAGACCGTCCTGGACCTATACGAGCGGCTCAGCGCGGAAGGATCGGATGGATTCTCGCTGATGAACGCTTTCACCTCCTTGGCCCGGGACACCCGTGACCCGGAGCGCCGTTGGCGGCTGGAAGAAGCCGGCGGGAGCGTTCCCGCCTTTCTCGCCCGGCCCGACTTCGCTCGCGAATTCGGCGATTTCGAGGAGTTGCCTCTCTTCGATCCGGCTCGCGAACTGCAGCTCGCCTGACTCTGCGACCCCTTCAGGGTCGTACAGGGGTATCCCTCGTTCCCGGGGTCTTCGACCCCGGGCTAATATCTGTGACCGCTTCGCGGTCCGAAAGGGCCCAACCACGAGCATAACTGCGACATGACTGCAGCCGGGTAGCACCTGATTAGTCGGCCGCGGCTGGTCGCCGGGTGGCTGCCCCCTGTCCCCTGCCCCAGATCCCTGATCACTGCCCCCAGCCCCCTGATCCCCGACCTACTCCACTTCCTCGCAACCATGATTCGGTTTGATCACCGAGTTGATGAAGAAGCCCATCGACTTGGCATCGAGCAGGGCTCGATAGCGCGAGATCGGCACGAGAAAGTATCGATAGACCCTCCCGCTCACGAACTCGACCTCGAGGACGCTCGACTCTGGGTCGTAGCCGACGCTCGCCACAACCGACGATTTGGCCGGCGTCCGTTCCATATTTATAGGTTACCGGGACTGTCGAAGTACCGTGACTAGCTTGGTGACCGAGATGGTCGCGATCCCTGGAAAGGCCAGGTACGCTACCGGCCGCGATGGACATTCGAGGGGCACTCAAGGAGCAGTATCACGCCGGGCTCGCGATGCTCGCCGAATGCGTCGAAAAGTGCCCGGAGGACATGTGGACGGCAGGCACTCATCCGCGTCCATTCTGGCGGATCGCGTTCCACGCCGCTTTCTTCACCCAGCTCTATCTCGGCCAGGATGAGTCGGTCTTTGAGCCATGGCCAGGATGCCACGGAATCGATCCGACGCTGTTTACCGATCCGGCCAACCTCGAGCCTTACGAACTGCCCGAGGAAGCTCGGGCGTGCACGAAGCGGGAGATCTCTGATTACATCGGGTTCGTCGACTTCCGCGTCGACGCTCTGGTCGACTCCCTCGACCTCGACCGGAACGACGCGGGCATTCCGTGGTATGAGGGCATTAGCAAGCTATCCCACGTCCTCATGAACCTGCGCCACATCCAGGGCCACGTGGGCCAGTTGTCGGAGCTCCTGATGGCTCGCGGGATCGACACGGACTGGATCGCCCGCTAATTCTGCTGACGTGATGGGCTGCGCTTTGATGGCTGATCATTCACGGATTAGACATTCCACCACTCCATCACTCCACCACTCCATCCCTCCATCCCTCCACCACTCCCACCACTCCGTCACCCGTCTCACCCCCTCACCCTCTCACCGATAGAGGTCGCCTTCGAGATACTTCAGCCCGGAGTCGACGATGATCGTCACGACCCGGTGCCCCTTTCCGAGAGCGCGGGCACGCTGGAGGGCGGCCCAGACGTTGGATCCCGAACTGATCCCGCCGAAAATCCCTTCCTGTCTGGCTGTAGCGACCGCCGTCCGGTACGCGTCCTCGTCGGTGACGGCAATGATCTCTTCCGCGAGGTCGAGTCGTGTGATCGAAGAGACGAAGCCGGCACCCATGCCTTCAAGCCGGTGAGAGCCCATTACCAATTTGGAATTTGGAGTTTGGGATTTGGAGTTGAGACCTCGTTCGATAGCGGCAGCCGATAGTGCGCGGGAATTGGCCGGCTCGATGGCGATGCATCTCGTACCGAGGGGCTGAAGCACCTCGGCGTTGCCAGAGAAGCTGCCGCCGGTTCCCACTCCGGTAATGAACTCGTCGGGTGGACCACCGAGCTGCTTGACGATCTCCTCGCCCAACTCGTGATACGCGCTGCGGTTGTCCGGATTGTTGAACTGGTCCGTCCAGAAGGTGTTTGGCTCGGTGGCCAGCTCTCTCACCCTCGCGAGCATGTCCTGCATCAGCTCGGCGGTAATCATCCGATTGACGCTGGGAAAGACCTCCAGCTCCGCGCCGAAGGCACGCATCGTGTTCAGCTTGCTCTCCGCAAAGGCATCGGAGGAAACGAAGAGCGCTTTGTAGCCCTTCGCCGCGCAAACCATGGCAAGCGAGCTGCCCGTGCTTCCGCCGGTGTAATCGATTACGCGTCCGCCCGGCTTTAGCTCGCCCCTCCGCTCGGCGCCTTCGATCATCGCGAGGGCCATGTGGTCCTTCATGCTGCCGGTCGGGTTGGCGCCCTCCCACTTGACCCAAACCTCGGCATCGTTCGGTCCGGTCAGACACTCGAGTTTGATGAGGGGGGTGTTGCCGATCGCCTGCATGCCGATAGGCTACTTGTTTTGAGCGTCACATCGGACAGGCGGGAGCAACTACCTTCAAGAGGAGCTTAAGGATTGTCACGGCTGTCGACCAGGGGGCCTGCCGGCACGGACGAGAAAAATCACCGCCCGTACGGCTGGCAGATAGGATCGCCAACGACGATGTCCTCCCAGCCGATCCAGCGAGAAGCCGCGTAGAAGCTCTCGGCCAGAGTCCAGCCCTTCGTATAGCGGTCGAAAAGGATGGTCGGCGAGGCGATGGCGGTCAGCAGCGGCTCATCGCAGTAGCCCTTCACCCCGGTCACCCGGCATTGGATTAGATCGGCGATCAGCGACTGCCCGCCGGTCGTGGGAAGGAACGTCCGGCCACTCGTCGAGACAGCCGTCTCGGCAATCCCGCCGGGCGCGAACCGGAGGTTGTGATAGTTCTCGACGTTGAATTTGGGGTCGTTCGAGCCCCATGAGCAATAGCCCATAAGACCTTGGCCAGTCACAAACGTCTCAGTCGTGTCGAGCTGAACCGGCAATCCGCGCGCCTTCAGCACGGAGGCCGCCTTGTTCATGTCCATGTCGTAGTGCTTGTACTCGACGTCGGCCAGGGCGGCTTTCCCCGGATCCTTGGGGTCGGGCGCCTTCGCGAAAACTGGAACCGGTTGGCCGGTCAGCTGGTCGTCCGGATAACTCACCTTGGAATCGATGAGGATCGTCCCCGTCGGTTCTTGCTTCTCGGATTGCATCGAATAGCGGACGAGCAGACGGGCGTCGTCCTCGGTGTAGCCGTCGAGTCGCGTGACAAGATAGCCACCGAACTTGGCGTGGCTGAACCGCTCGTTGGAGCTCCAGAATCGGTTCGCGAAGCACGTGCCTTTGAAGCCGCTGTCGTTGATGCTGATCTTAAACGACCCCGGCACCTTGTCGTAGTCGAAGGCGGCAATGTAGCTGTCGACCGACGGCCGGTTGTTGTTGATCCCCATTCCCGGCGCATCGGGAATCCTGATCGGGATGCCTTTGGTAAGCACGATGAAGTCGATCTTGGGATGCCTGGATAGGTAGGCACGCAGAGGCGTTTCGATCTCGTCGTGAAAGCTCGCGTAGGGGATGGTCTCCTTGTCGGCGGCGAGCGAGGAGTCCCGGCAGTGAACCAGGAGCCTGTCCTTGACCCCCCGTTGCTTCAGGTAGTCGGCGCCGATCGTCAGCGAAGTCGGGCTATCTGCATTGATCACGACGAGAACACGGTCGAGGTAGGGATTCGATTGCAGCGCGACGGCCGCGGCCAAGGCAAGCATGACTTCAGCTTATCGCAGAATCGAGCCGCTGGTGGCGCCAGCTGAGGGCCGACCAGCTCACCAGGCGATGCGGACCAGTGGATTTCGTAGCACTACTCCAGTAGGTGATAGACTCCTCGGAAATCGTGTCCATAGGCGCCGCGGCCATGATTGCCCGAGGGTTGGGTCCATTCTCGGAGCTATTCAAGAACCCCGGGACTCAGTGATGGACGGTTGGAGCCGGGAAGGCGAAGACCTTATCATCCACCTTGGGATTGAGTCTCGGTTTATAGGTTGTAGTCTCGCCTAGCTCAATGACTTGCCTTAGAGCGAGACTCTTGGTGCTAATCCACAGAGTTATGTTGTCCTTCTTCGAGTTGACAACATAGCAACTCTCGCCCCCCATCGTTTCGTTCCTCAACACCACGGCATCCTTGGAGTCGTGAAACATCCGTCCACCGATACCAGAAAATAGCATGGTTGGCACGAGGTAGGCAGTTCCGCGAGAGATACCGGTAAAGCCCGCGATTTCTAATGTCAAGGGTTTGTGCTCGACTTTCCCGAATAAGTAAGCATTTGCTAGCCATGCCCCTTTAAGGTCCTTCTTTCCAGAAGAGTAGAGGAACCAGGTGTCAGTTTTCGAGAGGAACTTCCTCGTGTCCGTGTATTGAAAGTACAGCTTGCCTGGAGACTTATAGACCGTCTTGAATGTGATCTTCTGGAGCTTCGAATCTTGAGCCCCTTCATCCGAGTAGGATTTCAAGTGCGAGTACATAGCCTCCATCTCTCGAATGATCTCAATGCCTGAGCGTGACTGAGGGGACGAGATACCAAAGAGAACCGAGGTGAGAACGATGAGGTTCACGGACCCATTCTAGCCAAACTGGCTATATCCGCCTTCCATCGCCTGAGAGTTCTGGGATCGTGCAGGAACGGTCTAACTCGGACCGTGGACAGGCATCAAGACTTCCGTCACGGTTTTCACGGTTCCCACGTCTAGCCCACGGTCCCCGCGCCCACCAACGGTCCCCACGTTCGCGTCAACAGAATTCGCCTCAACTCCCAAAGGCTCTGCAGCCACAGAATTCTGATGGGCGAGCTTGGGCCCGCCACTAGATTCGCCATGAGAAAGAAGCTGCCCCCAACCTTCTACAACACGACCTCGATGATTGGCATCGCCGTCGCCCTGACGGCTTTGGCGATGATCGTCTTCCTATTCGTGTTGACTGCCTTCTCCGGCAGCTCCAACCCCTACATGGGCTTGATCACGTTTATCGGGCTGCCCGGTGTGCTGCTCTTCGGCCTGCTCGTCGCCCTGATCGGCGTTCGGCGTGCGGTGAAACGGGCTAGGAAGGGACAGGGCATCAGCCAACTCCCGGTCATCGACTTCAACAACAACCGGCATCGGTACGCCTTCATGACGATTCTGATCGGCGGGCTAACCCTCATGGCGATGTCCGGGTTTGGGACATACCAGGCCTACGAGTACACGGAGTCGGTCGAATTCTGCGGCAAGGTCTGCCACAACGTCATGAAGCCAGAGTACACGGCCTACCAGAACTCGCCTCATGCCCGTGTACCCTGCGTCCAGTGCCATATCGGCAACGGAGCCGACTGGTGGCTGCGATCGAAGGTATCCGGTTCGTACCAGGTCTACTCGGTTCTCTTCAAGAAGTACCACCGCCCGATCGAGACGCCGATCCAGAACCTGCGCCCGGCGAAGGAGACCTGCGAGCAGTGCCACTGGCCGAAGCTGTTCTACGCCCAGAAGATGGAAGACCGGCAGTACTACCTCGCCGACGACAAGAACACGCCGTTCCAGTTGAGCATGCTCATGAAGATTGGCGGCTCGCAGCAGGGCACGAGCATGGGAATCCATGCCCACATGTATCTGGACAACCAGGTCAACTACATTTCGATCGACCGGCAGCGCCAGGTCATACCGGTGGTGACCATGACCGACAGGAACGGCAAGGTCACCGAATACCGAAGCACCGAGATCAAGGCGACTGACCAGGACCTCCGCAACGGCGAACGCCGGCTCGTGGACTGCATCGATTGCCATAACCGGCCATCCCACCGCTACGAACACCCAGAAGTCAGCGTCAACCTTGCCATGTCGCGCGGACTCATCGACACGCGGCTGCCTGAGATCAAGATGAAGGCGATCGAGGAGCTGGAGAAGCCGTACAAGACTGAGGACGAGGCGCTTGCAACCATCAAGGCCGACCTCGAGAAGTACTATCAGGCATCGCATCCGGCCGAAGCTTCGAGCATGGCGACGCAGCTCTCCAACGCTATTAAGCAGATCCAAACGATCTACAGCGTTAGCTACTTCCCCGAGATGAACGTCAGCTGGAAGGAATATCCGAACAACGTCGACCACATGCATTCGCTGGGCTGCTTCCGCTGCCACGACGATAAGCACGTCAGCAGCGACGGACGCGTAATCTCGAAGAACTGCCAGACCTGCCACACGATACTCACGATCCAAACGCCGGATGGCAAGCGGCAGACCGATCTCAAGGGCGTTCCCTTTCAGCACCCGGTGGACGTAGGAGACGAGTGGAAAACGAAGCCATGCAAGGAATGTCACGGCAAGCAGGCGGAGCAGTAAGGGAAGCGGTTCGGACGTCCTTCCGCCTGATTTTGAGCCTGGATACAATGATTCGGTGACTCGCCGCGAGCTTATTTCGGCGGTGGCCAGGGTCGGTGGGATTGGCTTGGCCACCAGCTTTATCGAGAACATCGGCCTGGCTGCCGAGCCGGTTCGAACCGATCTCGACTCGCTTGATCCGGCCGGATCGAATCCCCCAGAGGTCCTGATTCTCGGGGCCGGTATCGCAGGCATGTGCGCCGCCCATGAATTGGAGTCGCTCGGATATCGGTGCCGCATCCTCGAAGCTCGCCATCGATCCGGTGGCCGTTGCGTGACGATTCGAGGGGGAGACCATATCGAGGAGCCTGGGGAAGTCCAGATTTGCCGATACGACAAGGGAAACTACTTCAATCCCGGTCCGACGAGGATTCCACACTGGCACAGCACCATCGACTATTGCCGAAAATTCGGCGTAGCCCTCGCGCCCTTCGTCAACGTTAACGAAGCTGCCTTTATCTATCAGACCCGTGGCAAGCTGAAGGACCGGCGATTGCCGATTCGCGATGTCATCGCGGACACCGAGGGCCACATGGCGGCCCTCCTATCCGCCGCGATCAGGTCGGGGAATTGCGGAGCGGACTGGAGTCCGAGTGACAAATCAGCGATCCTCCAATATCTTGCGTTGTATGGATTCCTCGATCGCAACGGCACTTACCGCGGCGTCGATCGCCGGTCGATGAGGGACTTTGATCCGGTCGGACGCGACCGGCCCAAATTTGCGGACCCAATCGACGTGGTGGAGCTTTTCGCGGGCGGAGTCGGAACCTATTTCGAGTTCATCAACGCCATCGACCAGCAGTCAACGATGCTCGAGGTCGTCGGAGGCGTCGACCGTTTGGCAAAGGCATTCGAGAGCAATCTCCGCGCGCGGATCGAGTTTGGTTGCGAGGTCACCGAAATCCGCGTGGCGCCCTCGGAAACGACGGTTACCTTCAAGAATGCTTCGGGACGAACGCAGGTAGGACGAGCTCCCTATTGCATTTGCACTATCCCGCTGACGGTGCTTCGAAAGATTCCGGCGAACTTCTCAGCAGATGCGGCCACCGCGATCCAGAAGGCTTTCTATCCTCACATCACCAAGGTTGGTAGCGAATTCGGGAGCCGATTCTGGGAGACGGAAGACCGCATCTATGGAGGCATTTCGTGGACGGATCAGACCATTCGTCAAATCATGTATCCATCGTATGGGTTCCACTCCGGTTCCGGCGTTCTCGTCAATTACAGTAATGGCTTCGACTCCGCGGTTTTGGGTATTGGGTCCGTTTGGATTCGGGCGCTCCTGGCGTTGGCCTTAGCGGTCGGCTTCGTCAATGAAGCTATAGCCCGGTCGTGTAGTGAATTCGAACTTTGGAAGCGCCATGTACTGGCAGCGGATCAGAAAGCCGCAGTTGTGGGCTACGCCGAACAGGTCCACATAATCAATGCGCCCAAAAACCCAACCGCTATCAAGGTTGGCGTTACGTGGCATGACCCATCTTCTAGTAGCGCCGGTCGGGATTGTCTCGAAAGTCAAAGTGTCAGAGTAATCGGGCGCGGGAGCGAGATTTTCCTTTTTTGCCCACCCCATCTCGATCTTCACATTTTCTGCGCTGGTAGCTCCCGTGTTCGCGAAATAGACAACAGCCCTTGTGCTCAAGGAATCCAGTTCCGTGAATTGCTCCCATTTCGTGTCAGAGACATACAAATAGGCTCTTTGGGCGCGAAGCATCGCCGAACGCGCGGTGTCGGCTTGCTCCTTCGCTGCAAGCGCCCCGAATTTGGCGGCTTCGGCAGCAAGAATAGTCGCGTCCAAGCTACGGCGCGCGATATCAGCCGTTTCCTTTGCGGCTGCCTGAGCGTCCGCCCTAGCGTTTTGAGCTTCGGCGACTTGCGCCTCCATCTTTTCCCTTTGCTGGCGCAGAACTCGCACCTGAACACCCGCGAAGATGGCGATGAAAACAGTTGCGAGTCCAACAATAAGATCGCTAATCGTTATCTTCCAAAAGCCGTCCTGTGGGTGGTCCTGAGACGGTTCTGCGTGTGGGTTAGCGCCATGATCGCCGGTTACTACCTTTACGGGCGATCCAGGGTTCGGCGGCGTCTTGCTAACGTTGCTTGGGGGATTGGTCTGATTTACGGATGCCTTTTGCCCTTCACTCCCCTTACTTGGGGTTGGCCCCTGTGAAAATGCAATCGAACAGGCAAACAAAACGGCGATTGCAAGCAAGCATCGCATGCACGTATTCTAGTCCACAAGCAAGCATGCGCCGTTCAGTCTGCGTAGCTGCGGACGATGACGAGGGGGCATTCTTCGTGAGTCAGCGCAAGGATTGTGCTGTATTGGAAGATGACTCGATCCGAGTGCTTATCTCCCCAAATCGTCGTGTACTTGATCTCCATCGTGATTTGAAGGGTGTATTTCCCGCTCTTGATCCCCTCGCATACTTCGTCCGGCAATCTTTGCCTTGCTACAAGGGAAACCGACGTGGATTCACCTGCTCCAAGGTCAGCCGTCATAGTCGGTGCCTTGAATGTATCGCCTGTTTGTTCCGGTTTGGTCGTAATCGTAATGTCACAAAAGGCGTCGCTAAGTTTGGCCGGAGTCTTCCCGTTGTTCTTAAACACAAAGACCATCTGGGATTGCTCGCCCGGATTGAGTCCTGTAAGCCGACTCGCCCGGATGCTCATATACGGTCGCTGATCGACCTTGAACGCGCCTGCGGTGCCGTTGGCCTGCCTTTCGGATGCGTCGGCAGCGCGCCAGTTGAAGTAACTCTGCAAAGTGAGGGCAATTAGTTGCAGCGCCGCCACTACAGCCAGAACAACCGTGAAACGAGCGATGGTCCTGGTCGCTGGGGTGTCTTCACTTTGGCTAGCCTTCCCTTTTGCTTTGCGGGTCTGTCCGTCGGCTGTTATCTGATGCCACAAGGCTCGCCGTTTGGATGGCTCCTGTCGGGCGGAAGCATCTATTGGTTTTCCTTCTGTCTGTGGAGGATTTGCCGTGCTTAACTTTTTGGGTTCCTTGGGTGTGCCGGATTCCATTGATGTATGTACAGTTTGCGCTTCGTCCAGGTTACTAAGCAAGCATTCGGGCGTATACTCCAACCATGAGCAAACGACCGCCGCGCGATCCGAACGAAGCCGCGTTTCAGGTATTGAAGCAGGTCACCGGCGACTACGAGCCGCCAAAGACCAGGCGCGCTCGCAAAGGAGCTGCCGCGCGGAACGAGAAGCTAACGCCCGAACGTCGGTCAGAAATCGCCAAAAGAGCCGCCGTCGCCCGTTGGTCCAAGCCGTCCGATTCGAGCCCCGAAACTTAGTCAAAAAGACCCATAGCCAGGCTCAAAGATGCTCGCTTAGTGCTATAATGGATTCAGCGATGAATCAGTTAAGCACTGCTCAACGATCCGAGGTTATCAGACTCCTTTGCGAAGGTATGTCCATCCGGGCAATCTGCCGCGCGAAGGGTGTTGGCAAGAACACGGTAGCCCGGTTGCTTCGGGCTCTCGGTCCCGTCTGCTCCGAGTATCAGGACGTTCTGCGGAACCTGCCTTGCATGGTCGTGCAGTGCGACGAAATCTGGTCGTTCGTGGGAGCGAAGGATAAGAACGCGACCAACTCCGAACAGGGGTCTATCTGGTGCTGGACGGCTCTTGACGCTGATTCCAAGCTAATCATCACCTGGCATCTTGGCGGTCGCACTGAGGGTGACTGCCGGGACTTCATGGATGACCTAGCCGACAGGTGCGCAAAGCGCATCCAACTAAGCACGGACGGCCACGGAACCTACAAGAACGCTGTACGAATCGCGTTCGGCCAGAACGTCGATTACGGCCAGGTCATCAAGGTGTTTGGCGTCGATGCAGAAGGTGAGAAACGATATTCACCGGCTGAATGCACGGCTTGCAAGACTAAGGCTGTATTTGGGGACCCTATCGACTCTCAGATCAGCACGAGTTACGTAGAACGGTCCAACCTGACTCTCAGGATGCAGAACAGGCGATTGACTCGGTTGACGAATGGATACAGCAAATCCATTGAGCACCATGCGCACGCCATGGCTCTAACGTTCATGTTCTACAACTTCTGCCGTCCTCATATGACATTGACCAAAGAGAACGGGCGCAAGACAACCCCGGCGATGGCGGCTGGTGTTTCGGATCATGTGTGGGCTATTGACGAAATCGTGGGGCTACTCAAATGAAACGGACCCAATACCCGGTTTTGGGCGCCCAACCTCCATCGAAGCGAATCGCCAGGGCACTGGAGCAAACCGCAAAGATTCACCCTTCGGCGCCGAAATTCTTCCGGAATGCGGTCACCGTCGCATGGGAGAACGTCGCCTTTACGAAGGGCGCCTTCGCCATCTGGGAAGCAACGGCCAATGGCGAGGAGCTTTACCGTTCCCTTCTGGAGCCTCAGGCCAGCCTCTACTTTGCCGGCGAGCATGCGAGCCGGATAACGTCTTGGATGGCGGGAGCAATCGAATCGGCTCGGTCGGTGGTGAAGAAGGTCCACCTGAGAGCTGCGGGCCACTGAGATCCGTCGATTCGGACGGCTCAGGGGACCCTACTGCTTGGGCCTCAGTTGGAGGCTCTTCTTGGCCTGTTCTTCGGTTCCTCCAGCGGTCCATAAACCGAGATCGGTTTTGTTCTGTTCGAAGAGTCCGGTCAGCCATGTGTGCCAGGCGGGTTCCTGGTCGACCTTCTCCAGATCGGAATTGATGCCGGCCCTGTGCAGCGCGTCCGCGGGAATCCATCCGGGCGCAGCATTGCCGTCCTTCTTCGGCAGAAACTGAAATAGATCCCCGAACTGCTCTTTGGCCGCGCTCAACCCCTTCATGGCGGCGCCCTCGTTTTCGTTGCCGCCTCGCCTTTGTCCCTGCGCGTATTGACCCCAAAACTTGGCGCCCAGACCGAAGAGGAACACGAGAATGATCAGCCCCACGACCCGCAGGAGCTTGGCTCGTACGAAGTTCGCGGCGATGGCGAAGGATAGTCCGCCGATAATCGGGATCGCCAGAGGCACCTGAATCGCATGGGCAGAATAAGCGGAAGCCGCGTAAACGACCGCGAAGCCCACCGCAAAGAAGAGCACGAAGAAACCGATTTGGACGATGCGCCGGGCGATCCGAAAGGCGATGAGGGCGAGGATTACGATCGCCACTACGCTCACGTATCCTGCCGAGCTTGGGTCGAGGCCTTTCAGCCAGTCGGGCATGGTTGAAGTTTAGAGCACTGAGTGCCTGGCGTCGCGGCGTCGCGGTGCGGGGCCCCGACTAGCAACGTATGTAGGTCGGCCGGACGTCGCCGTCTTCGTAGAAGTCCACAACGGCGAACTGGGGAGGCGTCTCCTGCATGGGGCCGCGCCACCAGGCGCCACACACGGCGCCGACTCCGAAGTGCTTGACTCCGTTGTAGTCGACGCGATCAGCCATATGGATGTGGCCGCTCAGGCAAGACTTGACATTCTTGTGCCTGACAAACAGATCCTTAAGCCACCGGGCGTCGATATGCATGATCGACCGTGGCACGTGCCAGTTTCCCGCTTTCTCGTGCTTATCGAAGAACATTGCGCCCGCGGAAACGATCGGTGCGTGGCTTACGATGCAGACCGGCGTCGAGGAAGGAGTTTGGGCGAGGTCCTGCTCGAGCCAATGAGCCTGTCCTTCGTCGAGCCGGGCCGCATATCCTCTTCCGTCCCGCTGGATGCTATCAAGAAGAATGAAATGCCACCCGCCGCGATCGAAACTGCGATAGGTGCTCGTGTAGCCCGTCCAGTTGAGCCACCATCGTTTCCCGAATCTGGGATCGGCTTCCGTGGATGTCGCATCCAATCGCCCCCAACCCCAGATATCGTGGTTGCCGATCACGTGTTCCGTAGGTAGGGAGCAGTGGCGCTGCAGGATATCTTTCGCGAAGTGGTACTGCTTTTCGACACTCGACGCCGGCCGGAAGAGCCCATCCATGATGATGTCGCCACCCTGGATCACCAGGTCGGGGCGGTCTTCGAGAGCGTTCATTCGGCGCAAGCAGCGCAGGAATCCTTGGACGCAAATGGGGTTTGTGTCGAGATGAACGTCGGTGATGAACGCCACACGTAGCGAACGGCCGGCGGGTGAAACAGGGGCATTGGCCGGCGACGCCAACACCGAGCTGGCAGCCGTAGCAACCGCGCCGGTTAACAGTCCCCGCCTCGAGAGCCCTCCGCTCATAGGCTATATGGTGCGACGACAAGGGTCTTTACCGGGGATGGGAAATTGCGATATTTGTGTTGGATGCCAGAACTTTCAGGGTTTCGGGAACCGTCGCATGGTTCACTGTCCCACCGCTTCCGCAACCATGAGAACCTCCGCCGCCGGTCTCTCGTAAGGATGCTGGACCCGGTCGAAGATCTCCCTCAAGAACCGTCCCGTGTGACTTGTAGAGCTGGCCGCCACCTGCTCCGGCGTACCCGTCGCGATCACTTGGCCGCCGCCATGCCCGCCCTCCGGACCCATGTCGATCAGCCAGTCGGCTGTCTTGATCACATCTAGGTTGTGTTCGATCACGATGACTGTGTTTCCCTGGTCGACGAGCTTATGCAACACTCCGAGAAGCTTCTTGACATCCTCGAAGTGAAGGCCGGTTGTCGGTTCGTCGAGAATGTAGACCGTATTTCCGGTCTGGCGCTTTGAAAGCTCGGCGGCCAGCTTGATGCGTTGGGCCTCGCCGCCGGATAGGGTGGTCGCCGGCTGACCCATTCGGATGTATCCCAGCCCGACTTGCTCGAGCGTTTCGAGTTTCCGATAGATCTTCGGGATCGGCTTGAAGAACTCGACAGCCTCATCGATCGTCATCTGGAGGATTTCGTGGATGTTCTTGCCTTTGTACTTAACCTCGAGAGTTTCCCGGTTGTAGCGCTTTCCCTTGCAGACCTCACAGGGAACGTAAACGTCGGGAAGGAAGACCATCTCGATCTTCAGAACGCCGTCGCCCTTGCAGGCCTCGCATCGGCCTCCCTTCACATTGAAGCTGAAACGGCCGTTCTTATAGCCCCTGATTTTCGCGTCCGCTGTCATCGCGAACAGCTCGCGGATCATGTCGAACGTGCCCGTGTACGTGGCAGGATTGGACCGGGGGGTACGCCCGATTGGGGACTGGTCGATGTCGATCACTTTGTCGATGGATTCAATGCCGGTGACGGAGTCGTGGGCCGCCCAAACGGTTCGAGTGCCGTAGACGTCGTACATCAGCCGAGGGAAGAGGGTGTCCTGGATGAGGGTCGACTTGCCCGACCCGGACACGCCGGTCACGCAAACGAACAGGCTAAGGGGGATGGCGACATCCACGCCCTTTAGGTTGTTTCCCCGCGCATTGCGGATCGTGATCCACCCGTCTCCCATACTGCACTCTAGTCTACGTTATTTCTTCGGGTTTGCGGCACGAACCCTATAATGGAGCATGAGAAGGAACTGGGCTTTAATCGTTATCGTTGCCTGTGTTCTTGCCGCGGCGGGTGTAGTCGGGCTCGTTGCCGTCTTGCTAAATACCGGCGTCGTGTCGGTCGTGTCGACGGTTTCCTCGGGCGAGATGGAGGACGCAAAGCAGCGGCCCGCCGGGTACGTTGGCAAGATTGTGGCAAGGGGAGCGGTCGGGGCATTGTCCGAGCCGGGACTTGATTCCAATTCGGGAGTCAAGGGCCCGGTCCTAGCGATACCAGGAGGTACGAAGGCAAGGGTTCTCATTTCTCACGAGGACGATTGCGAGGTCGAACTTCTTGACGGAAGCGAAAAGGGCAAGAAGCCCTGGATTCGCTGGGTCTACCTGGAGTAGCCCGGCTGGCCCTTCTTAGCGGTTGTAGCGTAATGAGCGATACTGATGCCCGTGCGGATTGCACTCAGACTTCTGGAAATGGCGCTCGCGCTTTTGACTTGCGCCGTTGGATTGGGCGTTTTCCTCGCGATCCTCGAACGCCTGGAGAACGGCCAATTCAAGCCGTTCATGATTTTTGCCGCTTTGGCAGGTGGCGTCATTCTATATGCCGGCGCGAGGCTTCTTAGCTTCCTTAGGGCATAGGGGACCTTCCTGTGGCCACGAA
This sequence comes from uncultured Fimbriimonadaceae bacterium, assembly GCA_964576205.1. Taxonomy (GTDB): domain Bacteria; phylum Armatimonadota; class Fimbriimonadia; order Fimbriimonadales; family Fimbriimonadaceae; genus JAEVZK01. Next base: position 40,245 of record CAZNUL010000026.1, read on the forward strand.
ATGTGTCTGGCAAAATCTTGTTGCGGAGATTGAGCAAGATTCCGCGGGTTGAAAACCCACGGCACCTAGAAGTCGCTCGCCGAGCCGCTGGTCAACTTCCAGGCCTGAGTCACCGTCTTCGCCCCGACCGTCACCTCGATCGTGTAATCCCCGGCGTCGAGATACTTCGGCCGATTCGCTTCAAACGGATCCTTCAGGGCATCCTCGGGCTTTCTAGTCGCCGGCCGGGCGCCGGTCTTCGGCATGCCATCGGCGAGTTTCAGCTCCAATTCGAAGAAGTTGTAGCCTGTGGCAGCATCGATCGCTTTCTCCTTTACCACCTTGCCGCTTTTGTCCTTGATCCTGATGAAGCCTTTGCCGGCTGACTTGGCATAGATGTTGACCTTGACGATCGGGTTTGCGGGATCGGCGACGGCGCCGCCACCTCCGCGTCTGCCGCCTCCGCCGTAGGACCAATTCGGATCGCGGCGTACGTTGTCGACGGAGAACAGCTTGAGGTCGGTCGCCCGAAGCTCGGGCGTCAGGTCATAGACCTTCTCCAGGGACAACACCCAGGCGCTGCGGGCGTGGGTTCCGATCACAAGGTCGTGCTCGCGAGGCTGGATGACGAGGTCGTGAACTGGGACGTGGGGCAAGCCGCCTTGCAACGCCTCCCAATGGGAGCCTCCATCGAAAGAGGCGAAGACGCCCATGTCGGTGCCGACATAGAGCAAGTCTTTGTGGTCTGGGTCTTCTCGCACGACGTTGATCGTCTCGGCGGGCAAATCGCCGACGATCGAGGTCCATGTCTTGCCGTAGTCGGTCGACTTCCACAAGTAAGCCGACCAGTCGTCCTCGCGGTAGCCGCTTTGGGAGCAGAAGACGGTGGCAGCGTCGTACTTCGAGGCTACGACTCGCGAAACCCATTTGTTGGGCTGAGGAGTCGGGATCTGAGTCCACGTTACGCCTCCGTCTCGCGTGACGGCGACATTGCCATCGTCGCAGCCGACGTAGATCACGCCGAACTTGAACGGGCTCTCGCTGATGTCCTTGATCGTGCTGAAGGGAACGTTGCCTTGCGCCTTGTTCTTGGTGAGATCGGGCGAGATCGCCTCATAGCGTCGCCCTTGGTCGAATGAGCGATAGAGCCGCTGGGCGCCAAAATAGACGATGTCTGGATGGAAGGTCGAGATGACGATCGGAGAGACCCAGTTGAAGCGGTTGCCTTGCCCTCGCGGGGTGACCGACCAGCGGTCCTTCGTCTTGGAGTCGAATCCTCCTTCCGAGCCGAACTGCGAGCCGGTGTAAAACGTATCGCCGTCGTTGCGAGGATCGACGGCGATCATCGCGCCGTCGCCGCCGCCCACGTCGGTCCAAGCGTCGAGGGGGCTGATTCCCGGCCGGTAATTGCTCGGACCCCTCATCGTGCCGTTGTCCTGAAGGCCGACGAAGATGTTGTAGGGGCTCTTGTTGTCGACCGCGACCGTCGTCGCCTGGCCAACGGCCATGTTGTTCAAGTGCCGCCAGTGCTCGCCGTCGTCCCTACTCTCGTAGGCGCCGCCGTCGTCACCGACGATGATGTGCTTGACGTCGACTGGGTCGAACCAGACCGCATGGAAGTCGACGTGGACACCGCGGCCGGCGGCCTGCCGCCAAGTCGCTCCGCCATCTCGAGTGCGAACGAGGATGGTTCCTGTGCCGAAGACGTCGTTCGGGTCCTTCGGATTAATAAATACGTTGCCGAAGTAGTAATAGCTATTGCCGCCGAGCGGACCGCTGGGCGAGCGATGCCAAGTCTTACCGCCATCGTCCGAACGAACCAGCTCGTTCAGAACGGTTGGCGGCGTAAATGGAGTGCTCGACCTCTGGGCGAGCGCATCACGAACCTGCGCCATGGTCATCTTCTTGTCTTTGACCCGTTGGATCGTGTCATCGAGCTTGAGGCTATCCGGCGCATAGGACTTCCAAAACGACTCGAGGGCTTTGTGATCGATCGAGCAGAACATTTCGGAGTTCAGCGAAAGGAACCGGCGCACGGTCAGGATTCCGCCCGGTGCGCGCTCGTCCTCGTCGAGCCACTCATCGTCCAGGCCGTGGTTGTCGGCGTAGACGTACATCCGGTCCGGGTTGCTTTTGCTGATCGCGATGCCGACGCGGCCGCCCGCCTCGCCGTGAGGCAGAGCCGGTACCAACTTCCAAGTTTTGCCGGCGTCGGTCGACTTGTAGATTCCGCTCCCCGGTCCCGTTTCGCGGAAGTCCCAAGCCCGCCGGTCCCGATCCCAGGCAACGGCGTAGATCACGTCCGAGCTTCGCGGGTCCATCGCCATATCGATCACGCCGGTCTGATCGTCGAGCTTGAGCGACCACTGCCAGGTTTTGCCTCCGTCGGTCGTTTTGTAGACGCCTCGCTCCGAGTTCTGGCTGTATAGGTGACCGAGGACGCCGACGTAGACCGTGTTCTCGTTGCGCGGATCGATGAGGATTCTTCCGATATGCTGGCTTTCGGGCAGGCCCATGTATTGCCAGGTCTTGCCCTCGTCGGTGGACTTGAAAACACCGGTACCGGCATAGCTTGTGCGCTGGCTGTTGTTCTCGCCGGTACCGATCCAGATCGTCTTGCCGTCCCTGCTGAGAGCGAAGGCGCCAATCCCACAGCTCGAGTAACCGTCGAAGATCGATTTGAACGAAGTTCCGTAGTCGTCGCTACGCCACAGGCCGCCGGTGGCATAGGCGAGGTAGAGAACGTTGGGTTGACCTACCGGCTGATCGATCCCCACGACTCGCCCGCTCTGGATCTCGGGGCCGACGGAGCGCCACTTAATCTGGCTGAAAGGGCTCTCCGCTTCCATCTTGAGCCGCTTGTCGTAGGCGGCGGCCTTCATTTCGGCTGACATGCCGACGACTTTGGGGGTATGGAACTTTGCGATCTCGTCCGCGACGGACCTCTTGATGTCGGGTCCCGTCGGCTTCGCCGTTTCCTGGTCGGGGTCCGCCTGCGCGAACGCAGGCTTGAGGCTGGACAGGGCAAGGGCGGCGGAAACGGCGCGAAGGATGAGAGAGCCAGACATTGCAGTCAATTATTACGGCTTTTCATCCAGGATTCATCTCACGGAGGCGCGATAAATCGCGCATGAGAAAGCGCGGATGAATCCGCGCACTCCAAATGGGAAGCCGATTTAGTTCGGCTTCCCAGCTTCCGTCTTGACCATGCGGACCATCCCGAGGAGGCCCATCGTCTTGCCCATCGAAAGTTCGTTGCCGAATACCTTGTAGACGATGTCCTCGGGAACCTGCTGTACCACCGACGGGGATTCGCCGGAGAGGGATTGGTCCAGGATGACCGCCATAGCCATCGCCGAGATACCCTGCGGGTTGTCGACGGCGATCCTGAACTTACGGCCCACGGCGGCCGGCTCTGAAGCGATATATGCCTCGCTTTCGCATCCCGGCACACGATTCTCGGCGGTTCTCGGGACCTCTTCCGAACTGGGGTTGACGAACTCCGACGCTACCGCGATGAGATAGTCGATCCGCTCCTGCCGTTCGGGCATGAGGTCGAGCAGATCGAAGAACTGTTGAAGTTTAGTCATTTGGAGAGTGCGCCAGGTTCTTGGCGCTTGCTTGGCCATGGAGTGGCCAAGCCGCATTCAAAAGCGCTAAGGGCCCGCGCACTCCCAAAGAACTAACGCTCAATCGGCGCCCCTACCAGGTTGCCCCATTCGGTCCAGCTGCCATCGTAGTTTCTGACATTCGGGTAGCCGAGCAGGTAGTGGAGTACGAACCAGGTGTGACTGCTGCGCTCTCCGATTCGGCAATACACGATGACGTCGTCGTTCTTTGCCAGGCCGGACCGATCCTCGTACAGGGTTCGCAGATCGTCCGCATTCAAGAACGTACCGTCATCGGGATTAATCGCTTTCGCCCAAGGCACATTCTTGGCGCCGGGAATGTGCCCGCCGCGCAGCGCGCCTTCGTTTGGATAGGCCTCCATGTGCAGACGCTCTCCGCTGTACTCCTCGGGTGAGCGCACGTCGATCATCTTGCCGTGGCTCGCGACGTGAGCGAGCACCTGGTCGCGAAAGGCCCTGATCCGGGTGTCGTCTCGCTTGGGGGACTCATAGTTGGTCCTGGCCGGATTTGCAGAGTCGCGAGTCATCTCGCGGCCCTCCTTCTGCCATTTCAGCCGGCCGCCGTCCATGACTTTGCAGTTCGTGTGGCCGAAAAGGTGGAAGACCCAGGCCGCGTAGCATGCCCACCAGTTGTTCTTGTCGCCATAAAAGACGATCGTGCTGTCCTTCGTTGCGCCGATGCGAGACATCAACTTGCTGAATCCATCCTCGCGCAGGTAGTCGCGAGTGAGTTGGTCGTTCAGGTCTCGGGTCCAATCGACCTCGACCGCGCCAGGGATGTGCCCGCTTGCGAATAGCAGCGGGTCTTCGTTCGACTCGATGAGCACGATATTGGGGTCGCTTTTGTGCTCGGCAACCCACTCGGTGCTGACCAGTGCCTCGGGCACGGCATATCCACGATGAGCGATTTCTTGCATTGAAGTGACCATGGGTCGAAGTCTACCGGGGCAAAGAGGCGCTCCGGCGATGGTCAACGATTATAGAATGCCCCAGACGAACGGGTCCTCCGGGTCGAGGAGAATCGTGGTATCGCCGTTGATAAACGCTTGTCCCACGATCGTCGGGATCAGCTCCCGGCCCACTCTCCTGATCGAGCCGCGGAAGATGCTTCCGATGATGCTCTCGACTCGATAGGTCTCGCCTTCCTTCAGTTTCCCTTCCTCGAGAAGGCAGGCGAGCCTCGCACTCGTTCCGGTGCCGCAAGGCGAGCGGTCGTACTGACCTCCCGGGCAAAAAACCACACTGCGGCTGTCCGCCGCTTCCGATGGCCCGAGAAGCTCTATGTGGTCGATCGTTTCGCCACCGCTTCCAGTGACCCCGTTTCTTACCAAGGCGTCCCGAACCAGCGAACAGTACTCTTCGAGAGCCGCGAGATTTGTCCGCTCTATCTTTTGTGCGTGGTCGGACGAGATGAAGAACCAGTTGCCGCCATAGGCGACATCGCCAGTGACATGGCCCGCGGGGCCCAGATCGAGTTCAACCAACCGCCGGGATCGGAACGAGGGAACGTTTTCGATGGCGACGCATCTATCGTTCGACAGCTCGGCGCGAACGACGCCGGCCGGGGTTTCGAAGGTCACGGTGCCAGAGTCGAGCCGGCCCAGGTGATTCAGAGTAGTCACGACTCCGATGGTTCCGTGCCCGCACATGGCAAGGTAGCCGTCGTTGTTGAAGAAGATGACGCCATAATCCGCCAGGTTGGAAGGTAGCAGGTAGGCGCCAACGGGAACTGACGAACTTCTCGGCTCACCGATGATCGCCGTTCGATACCGATCGAAGTCGCGCTTGATGACTTCGAGCTGCCTCGAGATCGAGCCGCCTCCGAAAGTGGGCAGCCCGTCGACCACGACCCGCGTCGGCTCCCCACCGGTGTGGGAATCGATGACGCGGAATCGCTCCATCTCATGATGTTATCTGGTCGTTCCTTGGCGGCGCATCGTGCCCGCCAAGTTCCACCTCAGGGTCGCCGCCCCTGCATAAGGATTGCAGGCACAATAGAACCGATGGCCACCTCCATCCGCTTTCCCGAGTTAGGATCGCCTCGGCTGATGCTTCGGCAGCCTTCGCGGGCGGATGCGGACGAGGTCCTTCGCATCTTTAGCGATCCCGAAGTTCTGCGCTATTACAACGTAGACCTGATGTCGAGCCGGGACGATGCCCTCGCGATCATCGAGAGCCGGCGCCGGCGCTACGAAACCGGCTATGGCATCCGCTGGGGAATCTACCTTCGGGAAAGCCACCGCTACATCGGAAGCTGCGGATTCGAAGTGCTCCACAAGCCGTGGCATTATGCCGAGATCGGGTACGAGCTTGGCCGCCCGTACTGGCGCCAGGGGTACATGACGGAAGCCTTGCGGCTCATCATCCGATTTGGCTTCGATCGAATGGATCTTCACCGGGTTGAGGCACAGGTCGAGCCACCGAACGAGCCGTCGAAAGCAGTCTTGAGGAAGCTTGGGTTCAAGGACGAAGGTACCGCGCGGGAACGCGGCTTCTGGCACGGCTCCTACCACGACCTCGTTCAGTTCGGCTTGCTCAGGACTGAATTCGAGCGGTGAGGGAGGATGAGGGGTGATGGAGTGATGATCATCACTCCATCGACTCGACTACTCCATCACTCCACGACTCCATCACTCCAGCACTCCATCACTCCGTCACTCCAACGCTCCAACACTCCATCACTCCATCACTCCATCACTCCATCACTCCATCACTCCATC
>CAZNUL010000027.1:0-46127 GCA_964576205.1 uncultured Fimbriimonadaceae bacterium
GCAGCAATTGCCGGAAGGCCCGCTTGAACAGGTGGCGCATCTCGAGGCCCCGCACACTCAGCCGCGCCGGCCGTGTCCACGGTTCACCGACCAAATCCCTAGCGATCAAGGCAAACGTATCACCGGTCACCTTCGGGGGCGTTTACATACGGGGAACGGCCAAGGTCTATCACAACCGGGACAACTTCGAAGGAGCCGGATTGCTGATCGAAGGCTGCAAGAACGTCACGGTCAAGAATGCGAACATCCAAGGGTTTCGCTTCAACGTCAAGATCGTCGACTCGGAGAACGTGAAGCTCGAGGGCTGCGACGTCAGCTTCAGCCGGTCGATTCGGATGGTGAAGGAGAACACGGTTCTCGACACGTTCCTGAACCTGCGCGACAACGCGGAATGGCGAAACTACGGCGCGGGAGTCTGGGTTGAGTCGTCGAAGGGTTGCACGGTCGAAAAGTGCAACGGCACGGGCGCCTTGATCGGGACGGCATTGGTCGACTCGAAAGACTGTCTCGTACACAATTGCGACTTTTCGTTCAATGGAGGGTGGGGCGTGGCGATGTCTCACTCGAGCGACAGCACCGTCGCATGGAATCATCTCGATTTCGTCAACCGAAGCTGGGGCGGCGGTTGGGGAGGCGACTCCGCCGCTATGGCAGTCGCGAACCAGTGCGAGCGCAATTTCCTTGTCGGCAACTCGATGACCCATGGCGGCGACGGGTTCTTCCTTTCGAATCGGAACGACGTCGGTCCGGTGAACCCGCGAACCGGGTATTTCGATCCTCAGGGTCCATCGAGTCATAACGTGATCGCCTACAACGACGGCTCCTGGTCGCCTAACAACGCATTCGAAGGAACATTCTCGGATGGAAACGTCTATCTCGGGAATACGGCCAGCAATTCAGGGTACGGCTTCTGGCTCGGCTTTTCCACCAACTCGCTGCTGATCCAGAACACGATCAACGACAACAGTCGAGGCGGGATCGCTATCGAGCAAGGCAAGGGCACGCAGATCGAGAGCAACCATATGGAGCGAAATGGGGGGAGCGCGATCCACCTCTGGGCATCCAGAGATAAGGAGCGGGCCCCTTTCCCGTCGACGAAGATCGACATCTGCGACAACGTGATCGCCGACTCCGCTCAGGCCTACGATCTTCGCGGATCGACCGACGTCGTCGTGAAAAACAACAAGCTCGTGCGGGCGCCGGCCCCCGATTTCCCTTCGGGCGGCCACGTGGTCTCGGCCTCGCTCGACGACTTCAAGAAGACCGACGATTGGGGAAAGCTGCAACAGATCATGGCAACGCGGCCAGCCGACTTCAAGATGTACGCCGAGCAAAAAGTCCCGAAGGGGCCGGAATGGCTGGAGCCGGCGGAATTCACGCCGAAAGATTTCAGAGGCGATTTGGCGGCTCAACGCCAGGCCGATCCGGGCATGATCGAACTGTACTTACTCGAGGCGGGGGTCAAGGTCTATGTGCCCGACTGGGTTGATTTCGAGGACACGCCGGACGATCCGTATCTTTCTCGGATTGCCGCAAAACCCGCGGACGGCGCGGTCGGCGAGGATAGGCCGATCCAGATCGGTTTGACGAGCAAGGACGGCAAGCGCAAGCAGACGATCTCCGGAATTCTCCGGACGGCCGTTTGGGCGCTCAAGTGGTACGACTGGTCTGGTATCACCTACGACAACGAAGCAGCCTGGGCCCGATTGTGGGCCGGGACTCCGCTAAAGGTTGAGAGAAGCCGATCGCTGGGTGGCGACTGGAGCTACCGGTCGCCCACCCCCGGCGTTCGGCCGGATCACTTCGCCTTGGCAGCGACAACTTCGATCAAAATGCCTCCCGGCCGGTACGTTTTCCACTCGGTTTCCGATGACGGGATCCGCGTGTTCGTCGACGACCGGCAGATCATTTCGCGCTGGAATCACCACAGCGCTACTTCCGACAACATGCCGGTCGACATCGATGCCGGTGTTCATACGATCCGGGTCGAGTACTGCCAAGAGGACGGAGGCGCTGTCCTGCGCCTGGAGTGGACGCGACAGTAGGTCATCTCAAATGGAGTGATGGAGTGATGGAGTGATGGAGTGAAGGGATGGTGGGCTAGGGGACTCAAATGGAACCAAACCGGCCCTTTTCACAGTCTCTAAGGGCGCGCCGTCGCGCCATAAGGGAGTAGAAGAGCTGTGAGAGTCGTCTGGTCAGGATTGTTGGTGGCTTTAACGTCGGTTGGCTTCGGTCAGACCTACCTGAGCGTGAACGAGAAAGCGATCCAGTCTGCCCTAGTCAATCTTCGCACGGACATGACGATCCTGCAGGCTCCCAAGCAGATGATGCTCGAGCTGACCGGTACGGAGACGCTCGGCCCGAGGGTCAACAATCTCTATTCGAACGCCTACTTCTCCTGGGATCCCACCGCTCCTAACGCGTTCGCGAAAGCTGAGATCAACGACTATGTAAACAATGCCCATACGAGGCGGATCGCCGCGGACGGGACGACGATTTGGGCTTACAGCTTTCCCCAAAACGCCTACACCAGCTTTCGGTATGGAACCTACTCGGGCACCCCTCCCACCGACTTCCGAATCAACATGTTTAGCGAGCTGATGCGGGCGAGCGAGGGTCCCGCCGTCTTCTTGGCGCGGCTCCTGCGAGAGACGTACTCCGGATACACGAACGATCAAAGCAAGCTAGGGAATACGTTCGACACCGCGAACTATACAACCTGGCTGCCTGGCGCGACCGTGTCCGTCGTCACTGGCGGAGCCTCGATGCAGGATCCGGTGGCAAAGAACCGCACCTATCAGAGCGTTCCAGGCGGCCTCGACGAATTCGTGGTCTACACCTATGCTCAGCGTCCCCAGCGCTCAGCCGCGTTTCACCTCACGGTCAACTCGACCGTCGGCGGTTGGAACCTGTCGGAGGTTTATTATGCGGACGAAAAGTATTTGAACCCATCGACGCCGAGACTGCTGGATTGGAAAATCACGGTTTACACTGGCACGCTGCCATCGACCACAAACTTTGTGTTCATACCGCCGGCTAAGGCTCGGGCAATCGCCAACGTGCGGTCGCCGGGTTAGCGATTAACGCGTTCGCGACTCGGGCTATCCGAGGGCATCGCTGATTCTCTGACTGAGTTCGCCCTTGCTGAACCCGCTCACGTCCCAGATGACCTGGCCGTCCTGGATGAGGATAAAGCGCGGGATATTGGTGACGCCGTACGAGACGTTTGCCTCTCCCTTGGGATCAATATAGACGGGATACGTGTACGGCTTGGACCGATGGAAAGCCAGGATCGTTTCTCGGTCTTCCTGGGAAATCGAGACGACCTCCAGGCCGCGAGCGCGATATTTTTGCCAGGCCTCCTGGACTTCGGGCATCGCATCGTTGCATGGCCCACACCATGTCGCCCAAAAGTCGAGAAGGACGGTCTTACCCTTGAAATCCTGTAGCGAGACCGTTCGGGCCTGATCCTCCAGCGGAACGAGCTTGAAGTCCTTCGCTACCACGCCCTCATGGCAGCCTATCGCGACCGAAGAGGACAGAGTAAGACCCAGCAGCGCGAGCGCAGTCCGCATCATTTGTATTCTACTCCGCGCCCCGGGGCCCCGACGTCGGTCATTCCCTAGACGTAGTCGTCTGGCGACCAGCCGTTTTCCGCTCCGAGGTTGCGCGTAGCATCGCGACCCACACCAGGGCGGTCGCAACGGCCGCAGCCACGGCCGCGCCAATCCATGCCAACCAGCCGCTTCTGGGCGCCCGTGGTTGTGGCGGAGCGCCTGGCTTTGCGGTCTCTGGCCTGGCATGGCCACTGACGGGTCTGGCAGGGGGGACTGCAGCGCCCAGCGGAGAGTCGTTACGGCTCAATAGTTCGCCGGTGTCAGCTGAGATCGCAACCGAGCCATATGGCTCAACCGCCACCTGATAGACCAGGGGACATGTCCGGGATTGACAGAGTTGGCGCCCGCCATCGCTAAGGGTCCATAGCGGACTGAGAATCATGAACTCGGGGCCCTGAATGGTTTTGGGCGTGTCGGTTTGCCTTACGATCGAAAGTGCTTGATCAGGCGTGACATTAGCGATGGCGGAGCCGTACCGGTATCCTGTAAACCGTTGCAACCTTGCTACGTTTCCTGTCACCGAATTGAGTCCGACCTGGCAGTAATTGCCGCCGAGGCAACGGTAACCCCCAACCCTATCATTGAACATTACATAGACGTTCGTCTTGTCGGCGTTCCCATCAGCCCCGACTACCGGGAGTCCAGGGTCTCCAATCGCGGTCTTAACCGAATGGTCAGCCCCATGGTGCCAGCCCAGGGCGTCCAATTTCGCCTCCGAGCGCGCGACCACGTCTGACTCGGACGTCCAAAATGGTCGGCCGCGGCGATGCGGTGGCAGGTTCTCGTCTTCGCGTCCGTCTTCATACGTAACAATTTCGCCAGTCGAGTCCTTGATGTAAATGTCGAGCAGCCCGGTGCCGCCTTCCCAGTAATAAACGGGCTCACCGAACCACTCCCCATTCTGCCGCTTGGTTAGCCTCAGCTTGGCGATCTCACGCTCGTCGCCCGGATTCATTATCCGAAGGAATCGCGTTGCAATTTGCATTGCTTCTGCCTCATCGATCGCCAACGAGGTCTCGCAAAGACCTACCAGGAGCAAGGCAGCGCCGACGAGCCTCATTGCGCTAGTCACTTATCCTCCTCCTCCGCTTCCACCACCGGAACCGCCCCCTCCGTACAGCGTTTCTACGTCCCCCTCCCGGAACCATCCGGGCCTAACCGAGTCGTTGTACCGCGTGTAGACATCGAAGAGCTGCATATACTTGTTACCGTATATCGGCATGGTACTGCGGGTAAAGGGTGCGACGTAGACAATTGCAGCAATCTCGAAGATGCTGGGTAATGAACACTGTTTCAAAGTGGTGGCGGCGAAACAGGACGGCCGGCAAGGGAGAGCGGCCTCTTGGCCCTAGGCGCCGCTGGGCGTGGGAGTAAAAGTAGAATGAGGCATGCCTAGGTACGTGCGGCTTGGCGAGCTTCCGCGGAAGCATCACATTCAGTTTCGAAAGCCCGATGGCGGGCTCTACGCGGAGCAGCTGTTCAGCACTCGCGGCTTCAGCGGGCCGATGTCGACGCTTTACCACTTCAACCTACCGACCGAGGTGGCGTCTTGGGAAGACCGAGGGAGCGTCCGGCCCACCTACCTGGAGGATGAGCCGCTTCGCCACCGCCATCTGAAAACCGCGCGCCTCAAGCCGTGCGGGGATGCGATCACCGGCCGAATTCCTTTAATGGGAAACAACGACGTCGAGTGGAACCAGGTCATTGCCGCCGACCAGATGGACTACTACTATAAGAATGCCGATGGAGACGAGTGCCTGTTCGTCCACGACGGCGATGGCGAGATGGAGTCGCTGTTCGGTTCCATCTCGTTCAAGAAGGGCGACTATTTGGTGATCCCGCGGGGGACGATCTACAGGCTCAAGTTCGACAAGCTTCCCGTCCGGATGCTCGCAATCGTATCCTTCGGGCCAATCGAGGTTCCCAGGCGCTATCGGAACGACTACGGCCAGCTTCTCGAGCACGCCCCTTACACCCAGCGAGACATCCGGCCGCCGTCGACATTGCCGGTAAACAGCGACCGAACGCCGACCCAGGTTCTGATTCGGGCCCGGCACCATCACACGATGTCCACCCACCCAAACCAACCCCTGTACGTCCTGGGGTCGGATGGGTACGTCTTCCCGTTCGCTTTCAACATCATTGACTTACAGCCGATCACCGGCCAACTCCATATGCCGCCGCCCATCCATCAGACCTTCCAGGGTCAAAACTTCGTCGTGTGCTCATTTTGCCCTCGAATGCTCGACTATCATCCGGAGGCGATCGTCGTCCCCTACAACCACTCGAACATCGATTCCGATGAAGTCCTGTATTACTGCAACGACAAGTTCGGATCTCGGAAGGGCATCGAGGAGGGATCGATCACACTCCATCCTCTGGGCATCCCGCATGGACCGCAGCCCGGCGCCGTGGAAGCCTCAATTGGGGCGAAGCGAACAGAGGAGCTGGCGGTGATGGTCGATACCTTCCACCCGTTCAAGGTTACGAAAGAGTCGCTTCAAATCGAGGACCCGGACTATTGGAAGAGCTGGTCCAAGCCGTCCGGCGCGCCGATGACCGGACACGCCGAAATGACCGGAGATTGAAGCCCGCCGCGCCGCAGTAACGGGCTTGGCCGCCAAGCGTCCTACCAGCAGGATTGTTGCCGTATGAGCGCATCCTGGAGGACAGAGCATGAAGGGAATAAGCCGCGTTGTCGCGCTTCTCCTCGTCATCGTAGTGACCAGCCAGGCCGGATGGTCGCAACTCGCACTTGGGAAGGCCGCCGCCGCCAACACATCGCCTGGCTTGGTCACGACCGGCGCCCTCACAATCATCCCGATTCTGACCACCGAAAAGGCGAACATGGGCAGGTATATCAGCCTCGCCGAAGCGACCAAGCGAGGTCTCGTAGAGATCGTCGAAGTTCCCGGACAGGAGCAGGTGAACGCTCTCGAGGTTCGAAACAAGGCCGACCTTCCGCTGCTCCTCTTGGCGGGAGAGCTTCTCGTCGGCGGCAAACAAGACCGCATCGTCGCCAAAGACTTTATTGTCCCACCTCCCGACGGCGCCAAGGTTCCGGTGTTCTGCGTCGAGCACGGCAGGTGGCAACCGGGAGCGAAGGAATTCAAGGGAGGAGACCTTTTCGTGCCGGACCAAGTTAGGTCCACCGCCGTGATGAACGATCCCGCCCAAAAGGCGCTATCTCGAGGCGGAATGGGCGGCCAGTCACAAGTCTGGGAGCAGGTCGGCCGGGTCAACGAAGCTGCCCAAAGGGCACCATCGACCGGCACCGTTCGCGGGACCCTCGACGATCCCGAGATTCGGAGGAAGGTTGAGGCACTTACGGACAAGCTCGACCAGCTGGTCGGCAACTCGTCGAGAGTCGTCGGGATGATGGTCTGGCTGGACGGGAAGATTCTCTCAGCCGACGTCTTTGCCAACCATTCGCTTTTCGATGCCAGCCGAATGAAGCTGCTTAGGAGCTACGCCGTCGACTTCTGCCTGATCAAGAATCCACGCAACATTCCGGTCGACATTCCGGCCTGCCAGGCCTTCCTCGTGCAGGTACTTTCAGCAAAACGCGACCTGGACGCGAAGGGTGACTTCGGAAACATCTATGAAATCCGGAGTGGAAAGGTGATCGGCTACGAGTCCGGAGCCGGAAACTTCGGCGGCGGTTCCGGCGGTGCGGCCCGAGCGGGCTTTGGCCACGGTACTTACAAGCCCGGCGGCTAGCCCGCGACGAGTTGATTCGGAGTCTGCCGGCAGATCACCGGCGGACTTCGAATCGCCTTCAGGTTCGCGGGTTCCGTGAGCCTTGCCGAGCCGGCTCATGTAAACTGACCGCGCATGCCAAGCAAGATTCACCTCACGATCCTGCGCCAGGCGGGGAGAGACCAAGAATCGCATTGGGACGTTTTCGAGATTCCATTCCGCGAGAAGCTGAACGTTATCTCCGCGCTAATCGAGACCCAGAAGAATCCGGTGACCAAGGACGGCCGTAGCGTCCGGCCCCCAGCATGGGAGGCGGCATGCCTAGAAGAAGTTTGCGGGTCATGCACCATGAACATCAATGGGCGCATCCGCCAGGCTTGCACGGCGCTGATCGAGGATGTCGGCAAGGTGGATGGAGACTTCTATGAAGTCACCCTCGAACCGATGAAGAAGTTCCCCTTAGTTCGCGACCTCGTGGTGGACCGGGGCCGGATGTTCGAGAATCTTCGGAAGGTTCAGGGCTGGGTGCCGATCGACGGTTCGTTCGATCTCGGGATGGCGCCCGCCCAGGACGACCACGTTCGCCAGCTTCGCTACTCTCTGTCTCGCTGCATGACGTGTGGATGCTGCCTCGAGGCTTGCCCTCAGGTAAACGAAAAGTCGACTTTCGCCGGGCCGGCGGTCATTGGCCAGGCCCTCCTCTTCAATCGCCATCCGGTTGGAAAGACTCTGGAGAGCAACCGGCTTGACTTCTTAACCAGTGAAGAAGGGATTACCGGTTGCGGCAATGCTCAGAACTGCGTTAAAGTTTGCCCGAAGGGCGTTCCGCTCACCAGAGCCATTGCAGAGCTTAACCGGGATACCACGAAATACAGGTTGAAAAAGTGGATGGGCGCCATTTGAGCAAGGGACCAAGTTCCTCAGACGGCATCCAGCATCGGTGAGTGAAGCCGAATTCTCGTTCTTCGAAGCTCTTCGAGGAATTCGGCGCCATCGTCGCCTTCTCCAAGTTCGCCATAGTAGGCGTGAAGACTGCCTACTTCGACCGGCCGGCTCTCGTGGAGAAGATCGAGATGAGCTTTCGCTTCCGCAAACCCGCCGCTGCGTATGTCGCCGACGATATCGAGCGTGTAAATCACGCCAACGATACAATGGCGATGGCCAAGGGGGCCGCGCGAGGCAACAACGGCGGATTGCTGCTCACAGAGGTCGGCCGCGTCGATTGAGAGGGCGTGAGCGCTAAAGCCCTCTTCCTTGAGATGAAGCTCGGCAAAGAGCGCGGTGCTTGCCCGTATGGCCTCGACAAGCTCCATGAAGAGCAATGGCCTGCGACCCCTCGATTTCATCCGATCGATGACGGTTGCGGCGGCATAACCATCCTCGACCACAAACACGAGTTCGACGAGAAGTAGCCGGCTCTGACGCGAGAAGAAGAGCCAAAGCAGGTAACCGACGACGGCGACGATCGAAAGGACGCTCAAAATGGGGAGCGCGGGCGAGACCTCGACGCCGACAACCGTCTGGGCGCTCGCCGTCGTCGCGACTGCCGCGATTAACGAGAGCGCCGTAAGCAACCGAGCGTTACTCATCTCGTCGTCTCAATTCGACCGTCCTGCCGGATCCCTTGAGATCGTACTCGAATACCCGAGGAGCTCACTAGCTCTCGCGGCGAAGCTGCCACTCGCCCGAGTGCCGGTCTTTCCAGTTCCGTACGTCGCCCGAGTCCCGGGCTACTTCGAGCATGTCTAGATCGAGGTCGGCGACCACGACTCCCTCCTCTCCCAACGAGGTTTCCGCCAGAATCGCTTGGATTGGGAAGGGCTCGATGCTCGGTGTCAGGATCGCGCTCGAGCCATAGGTCGACGGCACCGGCTCCCGGCCCAATGAGCCAAGCAGGGACGCATGGACGACGAAATTCTGGTTTTCGATTGCTCGGGCCTTGCAGGACCAGCGAACGCGCTGAAAGCCGCGTTGCGTCTCGGTGAAGGCCGGCACGCACTGGACGAGAACGCCTTCCTCAGCCAGCGCCCTGCCTGATTCGGGAAACTCGCAGTCGTAGCAGATTGTCACTCCGAGCCGGGCGTCGTGCGGCTTGGCAAGGCCGTGCCCCGGCCTTAGGCCCCACACGTCACGCTCGTAGGCGGTCAGGTTGTTCTTCGTGCCCAGGGCCAGTCCGCGGGCCGGGTCGGCAATGGCGCTTACGTTGACGAGGCCAACCCCGTTTTCCTTGAAATACGATCCGCCGACGAGCGTCATGCCACTCGAACAGCTGATCCGCTTCAGCCAGTCTTCGATCGCCTCGGCGAATTGGGCCAGGTAGCGCGCCGCTTTGTGTTCGGCGAGATCCTTTTCGAGGTTGAGCAGCTCCAAGACCTGAAGCTCGGGCAGCACCACAACCTCGGCGCCTTGGCGGTGCGCCTCGTTGACGAGATCGTAGAAGTGGCCGAAGAACTCGCTGTCCCGTCGAATGTCGCGTAGTTTCCAGGCCACGGTGGCAACCCGGATCACGGATGCCAATCCTTTGCCTCCTCGCTCCGGAGTCTGAGCAGTTCCATGTAATCTCTTAATACGCGCATCATGGTGGGCCCGACTCAGAGCGTAGGGCGAACGTTGCGACGCCGTCCTATCGCGTTGGTAAACCTAATTATCGGGTTCGTGAGACCGGTTTCTCGACCTAATCCCCTTGCTCCCACGGACGCGGGACTCAAAGACAGGATCCTGCCCAGTAGCTCGGGCAACCTGCCCGAGCTACTATGGTGTGCTTGGCTCTCCTAGTGCGGCACGTGCATGTTGATGCCGTTAAGGGGCGAGAACGTCTGTGTCCATCGCTTCCATTTCGCGTGAGTGTCGCAGAAGATGTAGTTCGCTCCGTCGGAATGCCGGTGGGTCGCGATAGCCCCAATGAACTCATCCATCTCGTCGGCGCCGGCCGGCGTCTGCGGGTTGATCGGCTGGAAGAACCACGGATGGTAGATGTCGTCGCAATAGGGCGCGGCCGGGGCACCCGCCGGGTCGCTGTGCGCTTCGCTGTGCCGCTCGGCGAAATCGATCGTGTCCGAAAAGTGCTCGACTTGCGATTCGTTGAGGCCCCACACGAACCAGGCGTTGATGAGATACGAGATCACGTGCGGGCCGCCGATGTTGATGACATCCGGACAATTCTGATCGAACGGAGTCGAGTCGTCGGGGCAGGCAAACAGCTTTTGCCGGAAGAGAACATCCTCGCTGGTACTGCTGCCGTGGCCGGTGTAGGGCAAGAGCTTGGCGAAGACCGAGCCGTTGTCCGGATTCTCGATGCTCCCGTCGGCGTCATCGATGTCGGGATGGGCATCGGTTTGCTTGGACTGCGGATAGTAGAAATCGGTGTCCTGGTTGTACATCTCCATGGCCGTTCCGATCTGCTTCATGTTGGAAAGGCACATGGTCTTCTTGGCCGCCTCCTTGGCCTGCGAAAACACGGGAAACAAAATTGCGGCGAGAATCGCGATGATCGCGATGACCACAAGAAGCTCGATGAGGGTAAACGCCCTTCGGATTTCGGATTGCAAGGCTCGGCTGCTCACAGGCTATTTTGACGCAAAAAAGGGGCCGAAGCGTTCAACTATATTGCTATGGCCGGGAGGACCGGTGTTGTCCTATTTCACATGAGCACCATGTGGACGACCGGGGGCCCGGCGAAGGGGCGTGATCGCTGAATCGGGCCCCGTGACTTGAGTCGAGCCTACTTCACCTTCCCCAGGAGTACCTCGATGGCTTTATCGAGCTGCGGATCGATGCCAGAGAAGTATTGCTCGGGTGTGATGTCCACCTTGTAGTCGGGCTGACAGCCCATGTCCTCCTGGGGCGAGCCGTCGAGTCGATAGACGCCTGTACCTGGCATGCGCGCCGAGGTGCCGTCGACCAGTATGAAGCCGCCAGTGTAGATCACGTAGCCGGGCGTCGGCATACCGACAAGCGTCGCCAGGTGGCGAGTCTTCATCGAGTTCGGAAACATTTCCGCGTTCGAGAAGCTCGACTCCGCCATCATCACGACCATCGGCTTGTCCAGGGTCTGGCCTGGCCCGAGTTGCGGCTGTCCGTCGCGAGGCACGTAGATCCCGTTCGGAGCCCGCTCGAGGATGTCGATGATCTGGTCGCTGGTGTTGCCACCGCCGTTGTTGCGGACGTCGATGATCAGGCCCTTCTTGTCTTTGGCGAACTGCCAGACCTGTTGATTGAATCGCTGCAGCTCAGGCCCGCTCATTCCCGCAATGTGCACGTAGGTGAGCTTGCCGCCGGACTGGGCCTCGACGTATTTGCGTCGCGCTTCGAGCCGGTTCTCGGTCATGATCCCGGCGAGCGAGCCGATCGCGCGGTACTTTACGGTGCGAGTCTTGCCGTCCGGGGCTTTGACGTTCAGAGTCAGTTCGCGGCCCGTCTGGTCGTTGAGCACGTCTTTGTAAAGATTCTCATCCGCCATGACGTCCTTGCCGTTAATCTGGGTAACGATGTCGCCGGCGTTGAGCTTTGTCTTGGCGTAGCTCCCCGGAGCGTGCGCGGGAACCTCTTTGACCTTCAGGCCCGGACCGTCGTACGAGTAGTCGATCAGGAAACCGGGATTCGCGCTCGTTTGGCCAGTCGGATTGCCGGCGGCGGGGTTGACCTCGGAGTGGGAGCACTCCATCTCTCCGACGAGCTCGTTCAGGATCGTCGCCATTTCGTTCCGGTGGCCAACGCTCGGAAGGTACTTCTCGTATCGGACGCGGAGGGCCCCCCAATCCCGGCCGTGGAAGTTGGGGTCGTAGAAGCTGCGGTTGTACTCGCGCCAGAACTGGTTGAATGCTGCTGCATGTTCCTTACGGAGGTCGTGCACCCAGTCGGCCCGGAAGGTCGTGATCGCCGAGGGGGTCTGCGGATTTCGCAGGTCAAGGGTAGTCAAGGTGCCGCTTTTCACGAACTCCAGGCCCTTTCCGTCCGCCTTAAATTTGAAGCTCGTGATTCCGCCACCGCTCGTTAGGGTCTTGGCCCCTTCTCCGCTGTACGAAGCCCTCCAGAGGTCCCCGGAGCTCAGGAACAGGATGTCGCCGTTCTCCGGGTCCATCCGGTAGTCGCCGTCGGCGGGTTGGCCGATCAAACGCCGGGGTCTTGCCTCGATTCCGTCGTAGTCGATCTCCACTTTGACGGGAGCGGTGGACCTGGTGTACTTCAGCTCGAGTTCGTCGGTCGGCGCCTCCTCGGGCTTGAGCGGCAGCAGGAATATCCCAGCTCCGACCGGCGCCGGCGCGGGCGCTCCCCGGCGTCCCCCACCGCCGGACTCTCGGTTGCTGATGAACATCAGATACTTGCCGTCGGACGACCATCGCGGCGCGCGATTGATCACGTTAAGCTGGGTGACGTCTTGCTTCTTCCCGGTCGTGGTGTCGAGAACCCAGACGTTTGAACCTTGTTCCCAATAGTAATAGCCACTGCCGACGAGCGTGTCCGAATACGCGACATAGCGGCTGTCAGGCGACCAATCATAGTCGGCGTCGTAGTTGCCCTTCACCGACATCACCAAGGTTGGGTCGCCACCCGCCACTGGAACCGTATAGAGGCCGCCCTGGGGTCCGGTCATCCAAAAGCTGACCCTGGACTTGTCTGGGGTTAGCCGCATTTCGAGGACGTCGTTGTCGCCCTTGGTGATCTGGGTCAAGACTTTAGTGGCTAGGTCCATCCGGTACAGCCGCTCTCCCCCGTTACGGTCACTCACAAAGAAGATCGCCTTCCCGTCAGGTGTATAGAGAGGCAGTTCGTCGACGCCTGCCCAATCCGTAAGTTGGGTGGCGTCGTCGGCGTTGGGGCCCTTCCCTTTCTTGGTCGGCACGCTCCAAAGTTCGCTCCGAACCGAGAACACGAAGGTCGATCCATCGGGGCTCAGAGTCTCATTGTTAACCCCGGTCGTCAGAACGAGCCTCTCTTCCTGCGTCGTCTTATCGTCGATCGAGGCGAAGATCTGGATCTTCTGTGGCGTCGCCGGCGGCGAGGCGCCAAGGGCCATCGTATAGACGTCTCCGTCGCGCTCGAACGCCACTTCGTTGGCGTCCTTCGCAACTGTCAGGAAGCGCGGACCCTCCTCCGTGAAATTCGTCATTCGGCGCTGCTTGCCGGGTCCGTCGAGCGCGTACACGTTAGGGCAGCGGTCCACGTTGTCGACATTCTTAGGAATCGTCTTGCCGATCCAACTACTGCTCGGGGTTACTTCGGTCGCGGTGACGGCAAGGACAGGCATTCCCTTTGGAGAAGGACTCGGCCAGAGGTGCTGAAATCCGTCGTTGACGAGCAACTCGCGCTTACCGGTCGCGATATCGAAGCGCCACAGCTGGAGGGCGCCCGAACCGTGGTAGCGCGGCCTCACCCATGGGAATTGGTACATGCGCCCGTAGATGATGGACTTGCCGTCGGGCGAATACTTAGGAAACCCGATGCGAAACTGATCGAGAAACAACAGCCTGGTCCGACCGGTGTTCACGTCGATCGAATAGACGCCGTTGGCAGGATTGTCGCGGGTTGCGACTTCTAGAATGCTCTTACCATCAGGCGACCAATCGCTCGGCACATCCTGTCCGCTGTGGTAAGTCAGGCGCCGCGTCGTTCCGCCATCGGCGGGAACTATGAAGATGTCGTTGTTACCGGTCCGATTGCTCGAGAAAGCGATCCACTGCCCGTCGGGCGACCAGACGGGATTGTCGTCCATCTCGATGTGGTTGGTGACGGGGATCGCACGGCCCCCAGTGGCGGGAGCGATCCAGACGTCTCCCTGGTAACTAAACGCGAGGCGCTTGCCGTCGGGGCTGATAGCGAGGTTGCGGGCCCCGATCAGCGGATTGCGTGGGGGTGCTCCGAGTTGAGTTGAAGCGGGGATGGCGAGTGCGGCGAGCGGAACCGCGAGAAGCGCTCGGAAAGCGGGCCTGACCATGCCGAGGCACAGATTACACCGTAACGGTTTCTCAAACGCCGCGAGACTGAACCGGATTGACTATTCGGGTCCCTTCCCCAGTCGCGGCTGCCCGAGACCTCGCCAAACAAAAATGCAACTAAACCGTTGCATTTTTTCGGCGTGTCGTCTATAATGCAACTGAGAGGTTGCATATGAGCACAACAATTACCGACACTATCGAGAGAGAGATTCTCTTCAAGGCCCCGATCCAGAGGGTCTACGACGCGATTACCCAGCCGGACCAGATCGTCAAGTGGTTCCCGGACGCCGTTACGGGAGCGCTCGAGCCGGGCAAACAAGCCGTATTCGCCTTCGAGGGCTACGGCGAGGCTCCCGTCTACATCGTGGCGACCGAACCGCCCAGCTACTTTGCGTACCGGTGGCTCCCGGGTTCGTCATACGACAAGACCACCTTCGACGGAAACGTACTCTCCGCCCCAAATACGCTCGTCGAGTTTAATCTCGAGGAAGAGCCCGGCGGCACGCGCCTGCGATTCAAGGAAAGCGGGTTCAGCAGCCTGCCCGCGGAAGTCATCGAGAAGTCGCTCGCGGACAACAACGAGGGTTGGACCTACATGTTCGACCGGCTGGAGAAGTTTCTCGCGTGACTCAGGCAGTCAAACTGGCGGGGCGGCAAGCGTGTTAGAACGGCAAGCGACGGACCGGGTCGCCGGCGTCTTTCGGGCGCTCGGGGACCCAGTCCGTCTCGAGATGGTGCAACGGCTAATTCGTGAGCAGCCGTGCACCATCGCGGTCATCTCCGGTGGGCTGGGCATCAGCCGCCAGGGAGCGAGAAAGCACCTGCAGGTTCTCGTCGATGCCAAGCTGGCCACGCTCGAACCTAAGGGGCGAGACGTACTCGTCACGCTCGACGCCGCCCAACTGGATCGGGCCCGCGACTTTATCGCCGAGCTCGAGAAGCGCTGGGATACCCGGCTCGATGCACTTCGGAAACTCGTGGAAGAGGATGAGCCGGCTTGACGCCCTCGCTCACCGGGCCACACAGCACCGCAGCTACATGCGGCTAAGGCGGTTCGCCGTTCATCCTGCGCTCACCGGCGCTTCAGCCGGAACGCGCCAATACGCGTGGAATAGCTGGTGGACGCCAGCTTGATGTAATCGCCGACGTACCAAATCGTCGCGTCGTCGGTTGGGTCGAGCGCGGTTTGGGTGTAGTCCTCCCAGCGCATTTGCGCTTGCGACGCGCCGCCTTCGGCGAGCACAGCTTCCTGGGTCGTGAGCTGACCCAGCGGGTCGGAGGCTAGCCGGCCCGCGAAACGCTGCCCGGGAAAGCTCTCGGCACTCCCGAACGAGTAGCCGATGCCGATATTCCCGAACCGGTCCATCGCCGGACTCGCCATCCAACGGAACGGTACGGCGCTAGGGCGTTGAGGCGTTGGGGCTTCGGATGCAGGGCAGTAGGTGCCTTGCTGATACAGCTTCACATTCCTATCCCTGTCGAGCCGGAATTCGTACCACCGCACGCCGCCGCCTCTGGCCGTCGTGTTGACCGAGTGGACGGCCACGATCGATTCCTGGTTGCCGATCCGGCGATAGACGAGCCGCGACATCAGCTTGTCGCCCTGTGAGTCTAGACGGCGGTCCGTCCCAGGTTGGGGAACGGTGTTCGAAAGCTGGCCGTCGCCGAGATAGTGATAGGGCGCGACCGGGATCTTCTCAGGCCCGGTAACTTTGGTGCTTGCCGGGTTCTTCCAGTCGACGTGAAATCTCCAGACCAGGATCGAATCGTCTTCGAAGACCTTCTTGAGTTGAGTCCCTCCCGCCGCCATCATGATGTTCGGCGCGCCCTTGGGAGGCAAGTTCTTACCGTCGATGTCGGCGTTATTGAGGAAGTTGACGCCGTCGATGATGAGGCACTGCTCCGTCGCTGGCTCGCCCCGAAGCATCTTCTCCCGGTCGACGACGCAGGCTTGCTTCTGGATCACGTCGTCCCCGGTGCTCGTGGGGATGTAGTAGCCGTCGGGCCAGATCGCGGGCCGGGGATAGTCGGGGAAGAGCGGGCGAAGGAGCTCGTAGCGGTAGTAGGAACCCAGAGGATCGGGACCGGTGCTGATCGCGTAGCACATCGAATAAGGGCCCTGCGACGTTCCTGGCTGCCTTTGGGGCCGCGGGATCTGTTCTCCCGCTGCCGGAACGTGTAGCTTCGAAGCTTTGCCCGGTTGCTCGTGAGCAGGCATATCGACGACCGCCGGACCGCCTCCGATCGGCGTCACGAGACCGTCTCTTGGCGCGCCCCGGCGGAAGAGCGGCATCACGACCAGCCAACGATTCGCGAGCTGATCGTAACGAACTACTGCGTCGCCACTGTTCGTCGCCTCAGCGGCGCCACCGAAGCCCTTAAAGAGCGTGTTCGTCGGCATCGGGCCGTAAAGGACCTTGCCCTTCTTGTCGAAGATCGCCATCTGCGAGTTGACGATTTGGAAAACGTGGTTCGGACCGACCGCGAGGCTGTTGTCGGAGGGGTTACGGACGTTGGTCTTGCCCTGCGGTCCCTCGAATCCCGCGCCTAGTCCGTCAAAGCTCGCGAAGATCTCCGGCGACGCACGCGTCCCCATCGTGGTTTGCTCGACGGCGGTTGATCCTTTGGCAGCTACGATCTCGGGGACCGGCTGGGGAAAGCCCTGGGCTTCTTCGTCGGACGATTGTTGGAGTCGAGAACCGGCGCTCACCACTTCGGGGCGGAGGGAGTGACTTTCAGACCCGACCAGGGAGCGAAGTGGCGGAGAGAGGTCGTGAGCGGCGGCCCAGTTGACGGCAACGGAAGGGTATTGGGGTGTCTGGGGATTGGGATATTGGCGGTTCAATCGCGTGACTGCGACCATTGCGGCAAGAGCGATCAGAGCAACGGACGGCCAAGGACTCAGCTTCACGCCGTGATTATGAACTTCATGACACTATCGTCATCTCGCATCCGATCGCCGGTCATCCCACCCCGACGCCGCGCGAAATAGGTTGGGATGACAGAGGTGAGTCTAGAACCCTCACCCGGCCCAGGCCTACATGCGACCGGGTCTGATCCTAAGAAAGACACCCAAAGTCACCGGGCTCCTGCCATAGAACGGTTCGAGGCTGGAGGGAAAGATGTAGAAGCCAGCGTAGGCGCCGAGGCCAACGTCGAAGCCGTCCTTTTGGGCAAGATCGTGGACGCCGCCTACGAGGAATTTGTTGATCATGTAATTGCCGGCCGGCACGCCAACCAGCTCGTCCTTCTCGACGTGCTCCCAACGGCCAAAGATCGAATTCGGTCCGGCGGCATAGGTTGCCTCGGCGAGGAAGCCGTCCGAGTTAGTTCCCTGGACCATCTTTCGGCCAAAGGCGGCTGTGAAAGCGAGATTACGGAGAGTGCCCGTGGATTCGGAGTGCTCCATTTCATGGCCTTGCGACGCCTCGGCACTTTGGCGTTCGGCCCCAAAGGGCATATTCCAGATGAGGGCAGCGGTAAAGCGGTGCTCGTCGATTCCCGGCGTGGAGCTCTCGGGCGATTTGAGGAATCCATAGCTCGTGTTGAGCGACAGGTTCGGCGTCGGGTTGAATGTCAGCCGACCCGAGGCCGAATCGAGGCGAATGGGATCGATGTCGTAGCGGTTCTCGTCCGGCTCGCGACCGTTGAAGGCGGAGCCCTCCAGCTGCCACTTTTCGCCGTTAATACCGGCGGTCACAACCCCGAACGAGATGTGGGTGCTGTCGAACCAGTGGTGGGTGATCGGCGCTTCTGGGATCTCCAACCCGCTTGGCCGATGCATGAACGTCGGACCACCGAGGGCCGGCTCGCCGACCGGGCCGCCGTACACGAAGGCGCCGATACCACGGCCAATGGGGCGGCTGTAGCTGACGGTCACCTCATCGATCAAGTCGTGCGGATGCTGGTAGTCAGTCAGCTTCTGACCGTGCGCGGTCTCACCGGTTTGAAACAGGTCGGGATAGCCGAACTCGCCGTTGAAGACGGGATCGAGCGAAGCCATTAGGTTGACGCCCCAAACGCCCTCGGCGGCTTGGCGCCGGCCCATCAGCATCACCATCGAATTCGAGAAAAAGCGGCTATCGCCCCTGCGCCCGCCCGATCTGTTTTCGTCAAAGTTGATGAACCCCATAAGGGCAAGATCGAACCCGCCCTGGCTCGGCAGCATCTTCATGTACATCGGTGAAGAGTCGGGAATCCAGCTTGTACCGGACGCCTCGCGCTCCATTCCCCAGTCCCCGAGACGGCCCTTCATCGCGCCCATCTCCATGCCATGCATATGCATGCCATGACCGGACTGCTGAGTATCGAAATCGAAGTTCTTGGTGATCGGCCCTTGACCTGGAATTACGACACGGACCGTCGCCCGCCAAGGTCCGGACATGCTGAAGTTGGCGATTGTCGAGTAAGTGCCGTCGCCGTTGTTTGTCACTTTGGGATGAGCGGTCCCCATGTCCATGCTCGTCATGGCAATGGAAACCGTGACTGCCGCATTCTTCACCGGCGAGCCATCGCCAGACTTGACGGTCACGACTAGGTTGTTATCGCCGACTGCGGCTGGTTTGCGTAGCTTGGCATCGATCTGCGCTTGAGCGAACGGCTCAGCTGCTTGGCAGATTCGCAGCAATACGAGAATGAGGAGCAGGGCAGGTGAAGTGCGATGTCTCAAGAATCCATTTTGGACGAAATCGATCGTGGACTATGCGATCGAGCAGAGGGGATTACCGGGTGTTGGGGCAGGGGGAAGGTGTTGGGTGTTCGGTGTTAGATGTTAGGTGTTAGGGAGGGAGTTGGGGCGTCGGCGTTGCGGCGCTGGGGCGTTGGGGAAGGTGTTGGGTGTTCGGTGTTCGGTGTTCGGTGTTCGGTGTTAGGGAGGGAGTTGGGGCGTTGGGCGCTGCGGCGTTGCAGAGGACCACTGTGGGGAGGGTAAGGCCTCAATGCCTCAAGGCCCTAACGCCGGAAGCCATCGAGTTTCCAGATTGAAGGCATCCTCGACGAGGCCGTGCAAACGGAAGTTTTTGGCCCCATTGGGTTGTGTAGCTAGCCGGGTTCAGCGACCGACAATTACAATCTGGCGATTCCGCCCGCGCTCTCATGGCACAAAAGCTCACCCGACTTCGCGATCTGCTCCTCAGCATGAAGCTCGTCAGCATCGAGGAGTTGGACCAAGCTGAACAGATGCAGCGGGAAACTCCCGCGCCGATCGGCAGCATCCTGGTCTCCCTAGGCTTCCTGACCGAAGAGCGTCTGCTAAGCGCAACGGCCGCCCAAATGGGTGTCGCGCCATGGCACCTCGGAGATCAGCCTCCGCAGTCGGAGGCGATCCGGCGGGTTCCCGGCAACATATGCCGGACCTATCAGCTGCTGCCAGTTGAGGTGCGAAGCGATTTGCTCGTCGTGGCGATGCGGAATCCCCTCGACCTCGATGCGATCGACCTCGTGCGAAACATCGCCGCCATGAGAGTCGAGCCAGTCCTCGTCGATGGCGACCGGCTGATGCGTTCGATCGACGAATTCTTTGCGGCGACCGCGCGCGAACCCGACTTTTCAGAGCTGATCGACGAGGCGGCGGAGGGCCGCGTTGCCAAGGTCAAGCCTAGCCATCAAGCCAAGAAGATGGACTCGGACAGCCGTCCGATCGTCAGTCTGGTCAACCAGATCCTGACGGAGGCGATACGAGCCGGCGCGAGCGACGTTCACATCGAACCACGGAATGAACGTGTCGACGTCCGCTACCGGATCGACGGCCAGATGAAGAAGGTGAGCGAGATTCCACCATCGCTCATGCCGATGATTACTACCCGGCTCAAGATCATGGCCGAGATCGACATCGTCGAATTCCGCGTGCCGCAGGACGGGCGCGTCACGGTTCATATCGACGGCCGCCAGGTCGACTTGCGAGTCTCGGTCTTGCCGAACCACCACGGTCAGCGGATCGCGCTCCGAATCCTCGACCAATCTCGATCGCTCAAGAGTCTCTCCGAGATCGGCTTCAAGGAGCATGCGCTCCAACAGTTCAAGACTCTCGTCACCAAGCCTTACGGAATGTTCCTCGTAACCGGCCCCACGGGAAGCGGCAAGACGACCACGCTCTACGCCACCCTGGCCGAATTGAGACAGGTGTCGAACAACATCATGACCTGCGAGGACCCGATCGAATATGAGATCGACGGGATCAGCCAGTCGCAGGTCAACGAGAAGGTCGGGCTGACCTTTGCCAGCCAGCTTCGAGCGACATTGCGTCAGGATCCCGACATCATCCTCGTAGGCGAGATTCGGGACGGCGAAACCGCGCAAACCGCGATGCGAGCTGCCATGACGGGCCACCTCGTCCTCAGCACGCTTCACTGCAACGACGCCCCGAGCGCGGTTCCAAGGTTGCTCGACATGGGGATTGATCCGTTCTTGCTCAGCACGTCCCTGATCGGCGTGATGTCTCAGCGCCTGCTCCGGCAATTGTGCCCTCACTGCAAGGTTCAGCATGAGGCGGATGGCAAGGACCAGGAGTTGTTGGAGGCCTTTGGGATATCTATGGGTCTGATTTGGAGTCCGAAAGGCTGTGCGCTCTGTGCCGGAACCGGCTACAAAGGACGCGCTCCGGTGCATGAGATCATGCCGATCTCGACATCGTTGTCCAGAATGATCGCCGAGCGGGAGACCGTCGACCGGCTTCGCGAAGCGGCGGGATTCGTAAGCATGCAGGGCGAAGCGATCGATATGGTCTTAGAAGGCAAGACCTCGCTGGAGGAAGCTCAGCGGATGGTCTTCTTCGGCGCGACAACGACGCCGGGGCAGAGCTTCACTCTGCGGGCAGCCTAGCCTGCGTCTTCGCGCGGGACGTACTCGCCTTGAGTGAACCAGAGCGACCCCACCGCGAGGAGGATCGCCACCATCACGAAAAGGACGAGGTAGGCGGTACTGCTCGTGATCGTGTTCGTGTTGAGGGCCCCGGCCGCAGCATTCACTTCATTGCCCGCGGTTAGGCTCGAGGGGTGGTCGGCGATCGCCGAGAGGTAGCTGTTGATCGAAAGTCGGTACATCTCACCCGGCAGGTTTGGAATAACCGTTTCCCAACCGAAAGCGATCAAAAGACAAATGAGCATGGCGCGGTTCAGAAGAAGGCTGACGAACAAGAACAGGGCGCCATAGGCGAACGCGCCAACCGTTAGCGCCACCATGTCCCGCATTAGGACCGCATTGCCAAATAGCCCGCCATGATAAACGCCTGCCGACACAAAGATCGCGCCCAGGATGGCGAGGAAAGCGACGGCAGTCGACGAGGCCAGGTACCGCGAAACCAAGAGTTTCCAGCGCGCCACGGGGCGCGTGAGGAGATAGATAATTGTCTTCTGCTCGACCTCTTGTCCAACGATTGCGGTTGAGAAGATCGCCGACGACAGGGCCAGAACGTGGAAGACCAGGAACGAGCAAATGCTCGTGTACTGATCGACCGGAGTCGACTCGCGGTTCAGGTAGGGCCAGGCGATGGCAAGGAGCATGCCGAGGAACCCGAGCAAAATCCAAGGCACCAGCCGACGAAACCGCATGAAGTCGAGAAGCGAACTGAAGTAGAGGTAACTGCCCATTTCGTTATGCCTCCACCAAGTATTTGAACACGGATTCTAGGTTGTTGTCGGGACTGCTTAGGCCGTGGATCGGGAGCGAGTGCTCCAGGCTGATCGAGGTCAGGGAATCGTAAAAGGTGTTCGGATCGCGAACTTCGAGTTGCAGGGCCTCGCCGCCGGGGGCGAAATTCAGACTGACAACGTTGTCGAGACCGGCGAGAAGCGCGGCTGCTTTCCGTGGCTCGGATGTCTCGACGCGGATCTGGTGCGGATGTCGGTCGATGAAGGAGCGGATCACGCGGAGATCGCCCGTGGCAAGCAGGCGCCCCCGATGGAGCAGAAGGAGGGCGGAGGTCATCTGCTCGACTTCGTACAGGATGTGGCTGGAAACGAGGATGGTCTTCCCCTGCAAAGCCAGCCGATGAAGCATCTGGATGTACTCGTGGCGGCCGACCGGGTCCAGACCGTTCAGCGGCTCATCGAGAAGGATGATCTCAGGATCATGCAGCATCGCCTGGGCCAACTTGATGCGCTGGCGCATACCCTTTGAATAGCCGGCGATCTTGCGATCGGCCCGGTCGGCCATGCCGACGACCTCCAGCACCTCCTCGGTTCGCTTCTTCGCGGCCCCGTGGTCGAATTCTGCAAGCCGCGCCAGATGGTAAACAAACTTCCGGCCGCTCATGTACTCGTAGAAGTTATCGATCTCCGGGCAATAGCCGAGTTTCCGGTAAACGGCAGCATTCGCAAAAGGCTCCATGCCGAAGACCGTCACGTGTCCCCCTGTCGGTCGAAGCTGGCCGGTGATCAGCTTCAGCATCGTGCTCTTACCCGCGCCGTTCATTCCGAGCATCGCGGTTAGACCCGGGCCGATCTCACAAGAGACGTCGTTGAGACCGATCACCTGGCCATACCAACGAGAGGCGTGATCGAGGAGGATCATGAGACCACCTCGACTGCCTTAACTCTGGTCGATGCTATTAAGAGCGAGATGCCGCACAGGAACAGGAATCCGGCTGTCATTAACAGGCCGTTCGGCGCAGCCGGTACCAGCTTGGACAAGTTGCCCATCGGTCCCTGGATCGGAAATGGTTGCCCACCTGCGGACTGGAGGATTACTTTGGCAAGCCCAATCTGGACCCCGTCGACGGAGAAGTAAAAGAGATTGTCGACAAGCGTCGGGGAACCTCCATTGGATTGTCCCTGTCCCGCGACAATCATGAAATGGATGGCGCCCATCGCCTTTGTGAAGAAAAGCGTGAAAAAGTAAAACCCCGCGTAGGTCGCTCCCGCGACGCGTCCCTGCTTGAACATAGAGCTGATACCGAGAGCCAAGCTCGCGTGGAAGACAGCCGGCAATGTGATGAGCAGGAGCAATCGGAGGATGAGCCAAGGATCATCCAGGAAGCCGTAAGCTCGGTAGCTCATAAAGCAGTAGCCATAGAAGAACAGGGTAGGAATAGCCACCGCAATCCACAACGGAATAAATATCCCGAGCCACTTGCCGATCAGGTAGTCGGCCTTCGTGCATGGCTTGCTCAAGTAAACGAGAAGGGCATTTGCCCGATTATCGTTGGCGATGGCCCCGACGCCAATCAGCAAGGCGAGAAAGAAGAACGACATCTGGCCAATTGAAAAGGCGTGCAGGAACTGTTCGTCCCACTTGACTTGTCTGTAGATCGCCTCCGCCGCCTTCGACGAGTTGAGCGATGATCCGCCGAAGCGACCTCCTTGCATCGAGCCCGCGAACGAGTCGACGAAGTAGAAGATGATCATCAGGATGAAGTACCAGGCGCCCGACAGGAGGCTGAGAACCCAAAACCACTTGTTGCCGAACGCGAATTGGATCGACCTCTTGGCGATCGCCCACCAGCGATACATCGGCGGCTCGAGGGGGCCATCGTAGTTGCGGTAGCTCAGGTCGAGGATGGGACTGGTCATCACTTCACCGCCTCCAGGAACGCATCCTCGAGCGTTCGTTGCGCGACCCGAAATCCACGGACTTGGGCGCCGGTCTCGCGTGCAGCCTTCATAACGAGCCGGGCGGCGTCCTCGGGTAAGCCGGAAATCTGGATCCGGTAAGTCGACCTCGACGGCGATTCGAGGAACGTAGCACCTTTCGCCAAAATGGCGTCAAGCCATCTCGGGTTATCCTCGCGCAGCTCGACATCGACCGGGTGGCCCTCGATCCTCTTCAAGTCCCGGATCAGGCCCTGAGCCCGGAGAGTCCCTCGCATCATGACGATGACCCGGTCGGCGGTTCTTTCGATGTCCGGCAGAAGATGGGAACAAATGATCACGTGGAGGCCTTTACCGTGAGAAACCGACTGAACGAGCTTGAGCATTTCCTCGCGGCCGGCCGGATCGAGCCCATTGGTCGGTTCGTCGAGAAGCAGGAGTTTGGGGCCGTGGACCAGTGCCTGTGCCAACTTGATCCTTTGTTTCATGCCAGTCGAATAGGTTTCGACGTTTCGGTACCTAGCCTCGCCAAGGCCGCAGTACTCCAACACTTCGTGGGCGCGGCGCATTGCTTGACCGGCGGGCATTCCCGCCAACTCGCCGGCATAGCCGACGAACTGAACGGCCGTCATCCCTGGGATATGGCAATCCTGCTCGG
This sequence comes from uncultured Fimbriimonadaceae bacterium, assembly GCA_964576205.1. Taxonomy (GTDB): domain Bacteria; phylum Armatimonadota; class Fimbriimonadia; order Fimbriimonadales; family Fimbriimonadaceae; genus JAEVZK01. The sequence goes on from CAZNUL010000027.1 coordinate 24,437, forward strand.
GCATGAGCCCAATTCGCTGGCGGATCTCGCGCCCCTGGGTGATGAAGTCGAATCCGAGCACGTGCCCGCTTCCCGCGGCCGGCTTGAGAAAGCCAAGGAGCGTTTTCAGGAAGGTGGTCTTTCCGGCTCCGTTCGGACCAAGAAGGCCGGTGCACCCTTCTTCGACATCGACGGAAAACTCGCTTACTGCCGTGAAGCTTCCGTATTGCACGGTCAGGTTGCGGATGGATGCGACGCTCACTGGGTTAAAGCTTAACACGGCTACGGCCGACGCTGGGTCTTATGGGCGGTCGCCAGATTGCCGGATTCTTCGAATACGGCTCGGGTCGCATATATCCCGCCGCCCAGCAATCCAGCAATCCAACAATTCACAATCAATACCGAATGGAAATCACTCTCGTTCTTATCAAACCCGGCGGCGTGGACCGCAACCTGATCGGAGAGATCACTCGAAGGATCGAAGCAAGGGGCCTTAAGGTTGTCGGCCTTAAGCTCATGAATGCGCAGCGCGAACTCGTGGAAGAGCATTACGGCGAGCACCGGGGCAAAGGGTTTTTCAACGACGTCGTGAACTACCTCGTTTCCGGACCGGTCGTCGCCATGGCCGTGCGGGGAACCAATGCCGTCAAGGCGGTTCGGGCAATGATGGGAGCGACGAATCCGCTGGATGCGACTCCCGGAACCGTGCGCGGCGATCTCGCCCTCACGATCGACGATAACCTAACTCATAGCAGTAGCGATCCGGAAGCCGCGGCACGCGAACTGAAATTGTGGTTTCCCGAGGGGTCGGTTGCCTAGCTTGGGCCCGTATCACGCTGCTCGCCTTCAACCAGTCGGGTGAGATTGCATCAAGGGTCCGAATCGGCTCCGCATGCGTAAGAAGCTGTGTTAAAGTAATCGTTGCATACACGCATACAACGGAACCCGTTGCCAGCGCCGGTCGAGCGGCCCCAGGGGAGAGAACGGAGCCACTGGCCGGCGCTTCGCCTTATTGAGTACACCGCACTATCGAATTGAAGTCGAATTTTGTCTTTGCTGCGAATCGTTAGGTGGGGGCCCCTGCGTCACTATTGATGCCAACGGATTGGAGGGACATTGGCCAGGAAGGCCCCTAAACCCGTAAACCCGCCCAACACTTAGCAAGCGCCTGCGGTCGCGATGTTATTGGAGTGTTGGAGTAACGGAGTGCTGGAGTTCTAACGTGAAGGATCACGGGACTCGATCGCATTATGAGCCTATAAGACTGGATCGACTCCTGACGTGCAAGCAGTACGTGCAGGCCGGCTTCGGTGAGGACTTCGGTTACCTAATCCCACACTGGCCCCATCACTCCAACGCTTCATCAGTGCGTCACTCCCCGTCTCCCTAAGGCGCCACATAGGGCGCGTACTTTTTGTCGGTTTTCATGATCTTCAGCCAAGTCGTGCTGCCACCCTCGTTCTCGCAGACGACCACCCGGTGGATGATCCAAGGGTTGAATTTCTTTGAAGTCAACGGCTCGGCTGGTTCGCCGGCAGCCAGGAATGCGCATCGAACGTGGTAGTGCTTGCCATCGAGATCGAAGCCCTTGACGATCTCCATATTTCGAGGCTTGATGCCGTACGGATAGGCCAAGGTTGTGTTGGTGACGCCAAACTCCTTTTCGAGCCAGTCGAGGGCGGTCGCGATTTCCTTCTTGACGGTCTCGTCGCTGCAGCGAGCCAGGTCTCTGTGGTGATACGTGTGGCAGGCAACTTCGCTGCCCAAGTCCTCGAGCATCTTGACCTTATCCTTAACGAACTTGGCTTGGCCGAAAGGGCACGGCGGGAGTATGAAGAATGTTCCGTGAACTGGGAAGTCCGAGTGTTTCTCCGCGAACTTCTTCCATATGCCCACAAAGCAGTTTGGATCGAGCGACCCATCCTTCTTGAACCGGAGCTGGCTATCGTGGCCGTCGTCGAATGTCATGATGACGGGCGACGAGCCCGGTGGTAGAGGCATCTTCTTGTCGAGCCACTCCGTGACCGTAACCGGACGGTAGCCAAGCTTATAGAGTTTGTCGAGATCGGCGCGAAACTTCGCAGGAGTTCGATCGAGCAGGGTGTTCTTACCTGAAAGCTTGTGGTATTCGAATATCAGGATCTTGCCATCCAAGTTGGGCTTGCGGTCGGTAACCCGCGTGGGTGGGGCGGGAACCAGGGCCGCCTGAAGCAGCTTTCGCTCGACCGTGCCCTGGGGATCGACGACCGCCGCGATCAAAGCGTGCCGGGGCAAAGGTTCGCAGCCTGTCGCCAAGAAGGCAACGGCGGAAATAAGCGTGTAAACGCCGAGTCTCATCCTTGAGCGATCCATTTTCGTAGCATCCAACCGTTGGTATACACCCGCCGCGGGCTCAAAACCGGCCGCGAAGAGCGTTGGGAGCCCTTGGGCCTCCTGCCCATCGCCCCTTGGATCAAGCCCTCAAGACGAGCCCAATCCAAACGTGATGTTACGACAAATCAGGGCCAATCCAAAGGGGAAAATCGGCGCGCATCCCGACGTCCGTCCCCCATGCGGCATCACCTCCGAATCGTCACCACTCCCGGGTCGTCGAGCGAGCCTCGGACCGTGATGTGGATGGGAAGGAATTGTTTGATGACCCAAATGCTGGTCAGCAAGCTTTTCGTGAGGCGACTCACCTTGAAAACCGATTCGCCCTCAGCAAAGCAAGCGGGAATGAGAATTTGGTCTGCGAGATAGGGATCGACGGTCGACTCGCCGGACATCCAGGCAAGCAAATCATCGAAAATGCTTTGGGCCAGCGCTTCCACGCGCAGCCCTCGCCGGCCGATAGCTCCGGCGCCACCCATTCCGCGTTCGAACGCAGCCCAGGCGGTCACGAAGATCCCGGGAGTTCTCGAGTCGACAGGGTTCGACTCGATGATCATGGGGATCCTGGCGTTCTCAGCGAGCTTGCCGAGGTGGGAGACCGCACGGTGAGTGATGTTGGTGGAGAGCTCAGACGAGGTTACGATGGCCCGGCACCCGACGAGCTTGCCCCGGGCAGACCACTCCAGGCCGTCGAGGGCGCTGGGCTCGACGCCGATCGCGACCTGGCCCTTCGAGTCCCGCCCAAAGCCGGCCACTTCCTGATCGGGAAATGCGTAGAGTCCAAGTTTTTGGAGCGCGCCAATCGTGACGTTTTGGAAGTAGTCGAAACTTAGGGTTCGATTGCCATAGGTCTCTCCTGACATGCTGACTTGGCTGTAGGTCCCAGTTCTTGCGAGTACGGGGAGCAACGAATTGAGAACTACCGGGACGCTTGGAGCGCGCCCATCGAGATGTCCTCGCCGATCCCCACCCCCTCCCGACAGATCCAAGCTTTGATTGAGTCCTCGCGGTTTGCGCGTCGGCAAGAAGCTAACGTTGTTCGCTCCGATCTCGCTTCCAGTCGTTTCGGCCGCGCAAGATTTCGCAAGAGCGACCATCAAAACCAAATCCTCGCCGTCGAGGCCCGGATACTTGCTGCCGCACCGAACATCTTCGATTCGGACTGCCTGCTGGGTGAGGCTAGCCATCACGAGGCTCGTCCTAAACAATGCCCCGCTACCCTCGCCGTGCGAGCCGTCGATGAGGATCGGGCTCCCGAGCGCGGCCATGCGCTCGATTAGACCTTCAGCTTGAAGATCACGTACTCTAGGATCTTCATCGAATAAGCCAGAAGGACGATCATGATGCAGGCCAGCAAGAGCTCCTGGAACAGCACAGGCTGGTCGAGGTGGGTCTTGTTGGGATCATAGGTGACGTTACCAATCATCCTGTCGAGCACCGAAATGATGCCGCTCACGACCGTGATCAGGGGACCATGAAGCAATCCATATACGGCGGCGAAACTCACGAGTGTTAAAGGCAGAGCTAACTTGTACTTGTGCTTCTGGTGCTCGTTGTAGATCACACACGACTTGCACCGCTCTCGCTTTTGTTCAAAGGTCAGCTTGAGGTTACGTGGGATATAGGTCGCGGCCATGAGGGCGTCCTTCGGGATCGCCTTGTTCTCCATGGCGTTACGGATCACTTCCTCTTCGCACATACAGCCGGTCAGTTCTTTCCAGCAGGTGCGCCGGGCGTGATAGATCGGGCAGCGCTCGCGAACGAACTTGCGGCAAAAAGGCAGCTGCCAGCACTTGCCCAGGAAGACGTTGTGACGGTCGACCTCCTCCTTTACGCCCTTGCCGTAGCGCATCTGGTCGCTCTTCCAACCTTGCTGTGTGCGTTCTTTTGCCCGAGTCGCCAGGTCAAGGCCAAGGACGACTAGCCCAATAACGCCGAGGATGATTCCGCCATGATTGAGCGAGGCCATCGCCGCACCAACGGGACCGCCCGCGTTTTCCGTCGTCGACGCCAGCCCCGCACTCGTGAGGATCAGGGGAGAGAAAAAGAGAAGCGCCGCCCCCAATAGCTGGCACGCAGCGAGGATCTGCTCGCCCCAAAAGACGTACGAAGTCGCGACACCGATCGCAAGAACGCCCCCGAATAGGAACTTCTCGAGGATGCCGATGTTGGCGAGCGCCTGATCTGGATTCGGCGGCTTGTTCTGGCCGCTGAAAGTCATGACCGTAAATACAAGAAAGCCGACGCCGATGATCGTGGCGACGATTCCAGCCCAGAGGAGAAACCGCGCACAAGCGGCAAGGAACTCGATGAGGCCTTCGTTGATCTCGCGAGTCGGTGCCGGGCCAACCCCTCTAGACTTGCTCATTAAACCTACCTTTTGACGCGTTCCAGGTACGTGTCGGTTCTGGTATCTACCTTGACGACGTCACCGGTGTTGACGTGGAACGGAACCTGAATCGTCGCCCCGGACTCGAGCTTTGCGGGCTTCGTGCTCCCTCCGCTTACCGTATCGCCCTTGTAGCCGGGATCGGTCTCGACGATTTCCAATTCGACAAAGTTGGGCAACTCGTAACCGAGTGTCTCTTCGCCGGCAACTAGAGCGACGATCTCGGCGTCATCCTTGAGATACTTCGCTTGGTCGCCAAGCTGAACCTCTGGGATCTCGAACTGCTCGTAGCTGTCAAGGTCCATCACGAGAGCCTGGCCGCGCTGGCGGCCGAGGAACTGCATCTTGAGCTTCTCGACGAATGCCGGATCGACTCGCTCGCCGGCTCGAAACGTCTTCTCAATCGTTTGGCCAGTCTTTATCTTTCGCAGCTTCGTGCGAACGAATGCTCCGCCCTTGCCTGGCTTCACGTGCTGAAACTCGACGATCGTGTAGACCTCGCCGTCGAGATAGAAATGCATTCCGTTTCTAAAATCGCTGGTGTCGACTGCCAAAGGGTAATTCTCCGGAGATTAACAGACAAATGACGTTCAATGGTAGCATTTTCGCGTCGCCCCTGTGGCCGGACCATCCGGTAGGGTTGAGGCGCGGTCGGCCCTAGGATTTCGACCGGCGGCGGCCACGCGACGCGTTTCGCCGGCAGGCCACAATCTCGCAAGTCGTGACCACGTCGCAACAAGCCGCTCTCCAACTTTCAGCCGGCCTAACTCCGACCGCTAAGAACCTTGACCGTGTCGCAAAGCTTTCGAGCGAAGCGGATGCCCGATGGGCTTTCACGCAGTGGGATCTGCGTAGGCGCGGCGACGCCAAATTCGACTTGGCCGACCGAATGCTCTTCGATCGGGACGGGCTTGAAATGGCAACTCAAGAGCGAGTCGCAGCCTATCATGCTTCCCGTTTCCCTTCTCGCGAGCTAGTGTTTGACCTCGCGAGCGGCATCGGATCCGATCTCATTGCCTTAGCCGGGCGCGGACCCGCTACCGGGATTGAGCTCGATCCGGTTCGGGCGGAATATGGGCTCCACAACCTTGCGGTCCATGGGCGCTCTTGCGAAGTGATCGTGGGCGACGCCCTCGCGGTCCCTTGGCAGGCGGAATACGCTTATTGCGACCCGGCTCGCCGGTCGAATGGCCGCCGCACCCTGCACGTGGCTGAGTTTTCTCCCGATCCGCGGGCGATCGCAGAGCGATTCCGCACGATACGCCTTGGCGGCATCAAGCTTAGTCCGATGCTTCCAGATCGCGTGCTCGAATCCTTCGAGGGCGAGCTAGAGTTTGTGTCATATCGAGGCGAGTGCCGGGAAGCACTCGTTTGGCTAGGCTTGGCCGCGGCAACGAATGGACGTCTCCGAACGGCCGTCCATGTCGAATCCGGAACACGGCTTGCGGCGTCCGCAGTTCCCTACCAAACCACGCCGTTGCCGTCGCGCTATCTCTTCGAAGCCGACCCGGCCGCGATCCGCGCGCATTGTCTGGGCGGGCTTTGCGCCCAGTACGGCCTCAGAACTCTCGGAGACTCGAACGGTTATTTGACCGGCGACGATCTCGTCGACGCCGTCTGGCTTCGAACCTACGAGGTTCTCGGCAGCCATTCCGCGGACTTGAGAAGGACCAAATTGGAGCTGGCTCGCCTTGGTGGCGGAACTCCGGTGGTCAAGTCACGCGCCCCCAGCATCGACGTCGCAAAGCTACGCCACGATCTGGCGGGCGAAGGTAGGGAGTTGGTGGTGATCGCCTATCCGGACGGGCGGAGTCTACGGCATGCAATCTGCCGCATGGCTGGATAATCCCCGACCGAAAGTCAGATTAGGCCCCGCCCCTCGAGTCGGGCGCGAATGCGCGCCTCGACACGGTTGCCGGCCTCGTTCCAGCTTGCTCCAAGTCCACCCCGGTGGGAATTTCGCGGATACAACAGCCTGAAGTTTTTGAGCTCGTGCTGGGGCTTCCAACGCCGCTTGTACGGCTCATCGCCGCGAAGGAAATCGAATTGAGTTAGCCCCTCGTCGATCGCTCGCCGAATGGTCGCTGCAACGAGCAAGGTGCCTGGTGAAAGCGAGCCCTGTGCCGGATCGAAGCCGGCTTGGTAGTAGAAGCAGGTCGAGCCGGCGCGCATCGCGTAGATGGCTCCAATCGGCTCTCCATCGAGCTTGAGGATGCTTAGCCATAGCCAGCCGTGAGGGATCGCCTGCCGGCCCCAGTCTTGGTGAAACCGCTGTGCCCGGCCGACGAACGCGCCGGGAAGGCCGCGCTTCCGCCAGCGCATCTTGTGCTGCTCGAAGAGGATGTCGAGGCCCTTGCCAATCTCGTCCTCGGTAACCTGTTCGACAGTCGCTCTACCTTCGCGGAACACCGACTTCTCCAGTCTCCTCACGTCATAGCGGAGACTCTTGCTCAAACCGGTCAGGTACGCATCGTAGCTTGCCGGAAGGTCAAGGACAAGGCAGGTCGCTTGTTCGATTCTTGCGGTTGTCGGGGCGAACGAAGCCAGCGGTTGATTTCCGCATATTTGATGAAGATCGATGAGATCCACGTCGGCCATCTCCCGCAGATGCTGAGCGATCTGGCCGGCGACGACCGACTCGTAGCCATCGCGGGCGAGAGGATGGAGGTAGTCGCTCGAACCGCTTCCCATCGCTCGGATCGTTCTCCATGGGCCAGTGGTTCGGGTGAACGGCATGAGCCCGACGAGGGTGTCGCCCTCGCGTACCGTCACAATGTGCGGTCGCTTAGCGCCTCGATAATGCCTCAACCATGTGCTCTGCCACTCCCAGGTTTGGAATGGAGTCGTCGCGGGCGACCCCGCAGCCAACTCCTGCCACTCGGCCCGGATCTCGTCGAGACAGTCCGGGCCGCTGAGCACTCGCATCCTCAGCATTGGGAGCAGTATACGGGCACTCGATGGAGCGATGTGGGCACGCCGGGTCCCAACTACGTGCGACTACGGCCGCTTCTTCCACCGTGCTAGATTCCTAAGATTTTCAGAACTGGTCGGTCATGAAGAACTCAGGGAGGGCCGGGATGCCGCGGCCCATGAGATAGAGATCCATGGTCGAAGACAGGAGCCGAACTCCCGCGGCCGCGCTCATCGAGGCAAGGCCGAACCATTCGGTCCCAGGTGGAAGTTGCCAATCGAGAGCTGCTTCGCAGGTCACAACCTCTCGAATCACGCCGCCCTCAAAGCATAGATAGCCGTCCTGAATCGGAGTGCTAACCCGCAGGTTCCATTTCCAGTACTTCCAGCGCAGCTCGTCTCGGCGAAGTCTCTGCGGGCTTGAATGAGCCCAACGGTCGTAGATAAGGCGGACTTCATCGAAATCCAGGCATCGGGGCACCTCAACCTCCGGATCGGAATCGATTGGGCCGCGCAGTACTTCATCCAGCACGTGGAAGCCAACCCGCTCGTAAAGCCGGGTGTCCCGAGCGAAGAGAAGCACCCCCTTCTCCCCAACCTGCTCGCTTTCTTTGATCACTCGTTCAAGCAGCTTGGCCGCCAACCCTTCGCCCTGCCTTTCCGCCGCCGTCGCCACTCCGGCAATCCCGATCGATCGCCCCCAGCCGAATTCGAGGGGCACGGTGGTGAGGATCGAGACGATCTTGTTCCCGTCGATCAACGCCCATTTCCGACTCAAGTCGAAAAGAGGTTCGGTAAAAAAGATCGATTTCGCCCGGGCGAAGTCCAGGTCAAAGACCTGACACAGGAGATCGAGAAACGACTCCGCTTCGGATTCACGGATCGGCCGGATTTCGGTCATTGCTATCGCTTACGCCGAGCCTTCGGCGGCGCTTGCTCCGGTTTCTTGGGAACGACCGGCGGTTGATTCGGCGTGATCGTGATCCTGACGCTAATCGGCTGGCTGGAGGATAGGAACACATCCGGGCGGGGGGATTTGGGGATTACCGACAGGGTCGTCGTTTCCTTCAGGTTGGAGACATCGACGTCGGCCCGCACAAAGGACACCCGAGCGAGAACCTCGGGGCGTCCCTTCACATCCACGTTAGGCGGAGAGAATTCGACCTTGTCCACAGTGAAGCCAGGCGCGGGCTGGCCGTGATAGTTTGCAAAGATGTAGACCGACCGGTCCTGCAACCCCACCGCGATTCCTGGATGGATGAGCACGGATTTTGGTTCGAAGGTGACTGACATCAGCTCCTGCCGGCTCGGGTCTTTCTCCAGGAGCTCGATCGGTCCCATCGGGATGAGCGTCCCTCCGGGAAACGCCTGACTCAAGTTGAGGACCGCTCGCGCTGAGGCGATGTTATCGACTTCCGATTTGGGTCCGGTCACCGTGACCACGTTCGGTTCGGCGTAGGTGACGTCCGGGAGATACCATTGGTCGGATCGCGGCAGCTCGCCGGATGACTGAACGCTGATCGGTACCTGCCGGCTCGCCAGTGCGTCGACGGTCACCGTCACGTCCTGAGTCTTCGGGTCATAGCGGAGGTCCCCGATATCCACGCCGAACTCAGCCTTGGGGACGATCCGGACTGGGACGGTTACCCTCGCCGGAAAGCTACGGACAGACGCCAATGCTTTGGCAACATCGTAGTTTCCGCTAACTTCGCTGACTTTGGCCCATTCGTCGGCCGGGCCCCTCGGAAAGATCTTTATCGAATCGGGAGCCACGTTCAAGATTCGCATGGAAGTGGGCAAGCCGCGAGCTTCCAGCTTAACCGAGAAAACGGTGGGGGTTTGTTTCGGTGGGTTTTCTTGAATTTGGACGTACGCCCATAAGATGAGCGAGAGAACAAACGAGATGACCATTAGAGGAAATCTGCCCAGACCGTTCATGGCGTCACCACCTTCTCTCGTTCTTCGGTTCGCTGGCGGCGACGGTCGAGAACCTCTTTCGCACGCACTTCTCGATTAATGACCTCGCGAAGCTCCAGGTGCGAGCCAAGCCGCTTCAGGTTGCCGTCGAGCGCATAGCTGATTGTCCCGCGCTCCTCGCTGACGATGATCGCGAGCGCGTCGGTCGACTCCGAGATACCGACGGCCGCGCGGTGGCGCATGTGGACGTTCTGAGCGAGTCGCGAAGATTCGCTGAGGGGCAACCGGCACGCAGCGGACACGATCTTTTCCTTGCGGATAATCACAGCGCCGTCGTGCAAGGGATTGCCTTCATAGAAGATCGACACGAGCAAGGGCGCCTTGACATCGGCATTGAGGGCGACGCCGTTTGCCGCGACTTCGTCCAGGGTTTGCGATCTCTCGATCACGATCAACGCGCCTACGCTTCCGGCCGCAAGCTCGGTCACCGCCGCCACGATCTCTTCCACGATCCTCAGTTCGGTCCTTGGTTCCTGCCGGCCGAGACGCTGCAATGGTCTGAACGGTTCGGCGGCCAGCTTTCCGAAGCCCTCGAGGCCCTGGCGCAGTTCGGGCAGGAGCAAGATAACGAGCGCGACCGGGCCTAACAATGCGGCCTTGTCGAGTATCCAGTGAAAGCTCAGCAAGTTGATGCCGCGGCTGACGACGAGGAGGAGTACGAATACGAGCACGCCGCCTACGATTCGGCCGGCGCGAGGTCCGCGGACTAGGAGCAGGAGCCGGTAGATGATAAAGGCAACGACGAGGATGTCGAGCCACCACAGTGCGGTGTCAAGCCGAAGCGAAAAGAGCTGACCAAGCCTCTTGAGGTATTCGTTCAAGTCCGGTTCCGTTCAGTTTAGCCTCACCGCTGGAAGGCAGCCCGGGGCTAGGGACGTTTTTCGTTCGTGTGAGCTACAATGCCGCCCGTGGAAACCCTTTCGATTAGGGAGGCGAATCTGAACGATTCAGAGAGGCTGATTCTACTCATGCGCGAACTGGCGCGGTACGAAAGGCTCGAGCACACATTCGATAACTCGGCGGCGGACTTGGAGCAATGGCTCTTTCACAACCCCATCGCCGGCTGCCAGGTTGCCGAAGTTGAAGGATCGGTCGCCGCGTACGCGGTCTACTTCCGTACGTTCTCGACATTCCTAGGCAAGCCCGGTTTTTGGCTCGAGGATATCTATGTCACGCCTGAACATCGGGGCCAGGGTATCGGCAAAGCCCTCCTCCGGCATCTCGCCGGCAAGGCGGTTGCATCTGAAAGCGGACGTCTCGAATGGGCCGTACTCGACTGGAATCAGACGGCGATCGAATTCTATGGCTCCATCGGCGCCGAAATCCTATCCGACTGGCGCCTCTGTCGTTTGCACGGCGATGCGCTCGCGCAGTTTGCGCGATCAAGCTAGGCAACCCTAAGCCGGTTGCCGGGTACGCGTGTGGCCTACCTCTTCTTCCGCCGAACGGCTAATGCTGCAGCTGCCAAGCCGAGCCCCATGGTGAACGGCTCGGGGGTAAGGAACCTCCCGCCACCACCACGAGATCCGCCAGGGCCGCCAGGACCGGCCAAGCCTGGCCCGGTCGAACCGCCGCCATGGCCGCCCGACAGCAGGCCCAGAATTGGCGCCAGCGCCAAAACCGCGCCAAGTGAGCCGTTACTGCTCCCACCTGAGCCCATCTGGTCAGAACCAAGATAGACGGTATCGGCGTTAGCTAGCCACTCGTCGGCCTCCGCACCGAACGTATAATCCGACGCAAGCAAGCCGCTCAGATCGTAAGTAGTCCCAGTAGTTACACTATTGAATTGCCAGAAATTGGCATCCTCTGACAAGTAGTCGTAACCACCGCCATAGAGGCTATTTACCGAGATCTCTGGCACTTTCGTGTCGACACTCATGGATTGTGCCGCCACTAACGACGAAAGGCCCATCACGAAGCCACCCAATGCAAAGTATCTCATGAGCATGCCGCTTCGACGTCATGTGGACAATGTGAGTTCCCAACAAAAAGGTGGCTTTTTTGCCGAGGTAGTTAAAACTCGCACAATTGCTTAACCTGTCTGGGTCGGACGATAGTAGCCCTACAGCAAAGGATGATGCCAATTCGGCGTTCTCCCAAGCCCGTGGAAAGGTTGGACGCGCCTCATTCGGCGGACGGTGTAACCTTTACGTCATGTCGGCCGGCGGGGGAGAGCGAGAATGGTGGTAGCGATCATCATTCCGGCCAAAGACGAGGAGCAGCGTATCTCCCGGGTTCTGCTAGCTGCCCTCGAGTCCAAGCTCGCGAACGAGATTATCGTGGTGAGCGACGGCAGCTCAGATCGAACCGCTGAAAAAGCTCGCAAATTCAAGACGGTTAAGGTCGTGGAGCTCAAGATCAACGAGGGCAAAGGCGGGGCAATGGTGGCCGGGGTTAAAGCGACTGAAGCCGACATCGTCTGCTTCGTCGACGCCGATCTCGTCGGGCTCAAGGGCGAACATATCGACACCATCATCCGACCTGTACTGAACAACCAGTCGGATATGTGCATCGGCGTCTTTCGGGGCGGCGAGTATTGGAGCGACATGGCCCAGAAAATCTCGCCCTACATCAGCGGCCAGAGAGCCATGAGGCGAGAGATTATCGAGGGCATTCCCTATTTAGGCGAGTTGGGTATGGGCGTGGAGACGGCTATCAACGCCTACGCGAGAAGGCGAAAGGCGCGAATCTTGCGCGTGCATCTGAGGGGCGTAAGCAACGTCTCCAAGGAGAAAAAGCTTGGGCTCGCCAAGGGCACCCGGCAACGCGTCAAGATGTGGAAAGAGATCGCCACCGCGCTTGTAAAAATCCGCAAGAACAGGCGCCCGAAGGGACCGAAAGGTCGACGCCGGAAATAGCTTGCTTTCGTTCGTCGCCGCGCTATCGATGGCTGGTTCCGCGCCGCCCGGCCGTTATCCGGAACCCAGTTCGAGCCTTGGGCGAGAATGGGAGCCGAAGGTCGCCAGAGCAATCCGTCATATTGCTCGACCAACCGTGCCGTCGCCGGACTCGCCACGCGTCTTGGTTGTGCTCAACTCGCGAAGCCGCACCGGCATCGAAGTCGCCGATTACTACGCGCGACGCCGCGGGATTCCCCAGGCAAACGTCGTCAGCATCACATGTTCGGACCAGGAGGAGGTTTCGGAGGCGGAGTTTCATGCCTCCATCGAACGGCCACTCAAGGAGCGGCTCCAGTCGATGCATGGCATCGACTTCATTGTCCTCATCAAAGGCGTACCGATCCGAATGGATTGCCCCCAGCACTATTCGGTCGATGCTTGGATCGCGGCGGCGAATTTGCCTCTGAAGGCAATCACCCATCTAAACGATCATGCGCTGTCAGAGAGTCGAAATCCCTATTTCGGCTCCTCGCTTCCCTTCTCGCACCGCCAGTTTGGCTTCTACTTGGTGACTCGCCTGGACGGCTACTCGGTCGACGATTGCAAAGCTCTCGTGGACCGATCAATCGATGCCGGTCCGGAAACCGGGCCGTTCCTGTTCTCTGAAGCGGCGAACCGCCGCGACGAGGTCTACGGGCCAACACAGGAGGGCCTCAACCGGGCGGCTTGCGCTCTCGAGGCGAAAGCGTTCGAAGTCAATCTCCATACATCCGGCGGGTTTCCCGCGCGGAGCCGCCCACTGGCCGGCTACGTGGGCTGGGGCAGCAACGACGCGGACTTCGACCTTGCCGCGTACCGGAAACTCCGATTCAAGCCGGGGGCCTTGTGTGAGACGTTCGTCTCGACTTCGGCACGGACATTCCGGCCAATGCGCGGCGGCCAAAGCCTCATCGCCGACCTGATCGCCGGCGGCGCGACAGGCGTGAAGGGCTATGTCAGTGAACCCTACGCTTTCGCCCTGGCCAAGCCGGAAATCCTGTTCGATCGCTATACGAGCGGACGCAATCTCGCCGAGAGCTTCTACGCCGCTTCCGAATACTTGAAGTGGAAGGATGTCGTGGTAGGAGACCCGCTCTGCTCGCCGTATTCCAAAACCAAGCGCAACCGTGTACCGCCAATAAAATGAGCGCCGAAAGCCGATGAGACCGAGGTCGGCCAGCGCACGCCGGCACTATAAGGGCTTGTCGCGTTTCACACAGGCGTAGGCGTTGTGGGCGTGGATCGACTCGTGATTCTCCACTTCGATCTCGTAGCTTGCAATGCGATCTTCGTTGTCGAAGGCGAGTGAGACCTCACGAACCATGTCCTCGACGAATCGAGGATTGTCGTACGCTTGTTCGGTCACGAACTTCTCGTCGGGCCGCTTGAGCAGGGGATATAGCGGCGATGAGGCCGCAGCCTCGATCAAGTCGATGATGCACTCGATCCACAGGGTTTCGCCTCGTGGTCGGACGGCGACCCGGACGTAACCACGCTGGTTGTGAGCACCGTATTCCGATATTTCCTTGGAACAAGGGCAAAGAGTTGTCACCGGTGCAGTGACATTGATCACAAAGTCCACCGAAGCACCGCCGGTCGCCGAGAAACCGCACTCATAACCCATCATCGCGATTTTGCCGGTTACAGGCGCCGCTTTCTCCCTGAAGTAGGTGAAAGTGACATCGAGGTGGGAGGTGTCGGCCTTAAGCCTTTCCCGCAACCTTCGCAAGATGTCGGGGATCGTCTCCGGGCTGATGTCGTGATTGTGCTCGCCAAGCACTTCCAGGAAGCGGCTCATGTGAGTTCCCTTGAACTCCTGAGGCAGGTCCACGGTCAAAGTGAACTTGCCAACCGTCTTCTGCTCGCCGTTGTCGCGCACCTTGAGCGTGATCGGGTACAGAACCTCGCGCACTCCAACCCGATCGATCGGGATGCGACGGCTATCGGGGGTGCTTTGGATGTCGACGAGGGGAGTCGCTTCTCCCGCGCTGGTTGGCATGGTTTATAGTTCTACGCCTGGTGCCCTTCGAAGTCGTTCGGCTCGGCTTAAGCAGCATGCGTCAATGGTCGGTTTACCCACCAAGGAGAACACGCCTATGGCGGCCAGCAAGCCACGCGACACGGGCGCTCAGGGATCAGCAAGCTTGAACGTTGCTGCTCTTTGGGAACAAATCCTCGAAGGAAAGCATAGAAGCAGCAATGGGCAGCCCGAATCAAATGATCGTCTCCGTTGGTTTCGCATTCCTGACAGCCGCAGCCGGCGCTCAATCACCGGCTCAGTTTGCGCTCGCCCCAAAAGGAGCGACTGAGGCCAGGCTCCCCTATATGCCGGTGGCGCTTGTACTGTCAGGCGACAAACCCAGTCAGGTCAAGAAGGAGCCGGCATACCGGGCGACGCCCAAGTACGGGATCATCCACGTCGGAAATGGCCCGGCAAACGCCTACGTGGTGGCGGTCGATGAACCGGCGGATGGCGATTGGAAAATCTACATCGACAAGAATCGAAACGGCGATCTCACCGACGATGGGGACGGGTCCTGGGGCAAAAAAGCAGATGCCAACGGTCGAACCCAGTATGGGGTTTTGGATGTGGCGCTTCGCGCATCGTACGGCACCGGCGGCCAAGAGACGTCTTCGTCCGACTATGTCATCGGAATCTATCGATTTTCGGGAACCCCATCTCCATTTATGTTCCGAGAATCCGCCCGGCTCGGAAGTGTGGTGATCGAAGGTAAACCACACAAGGCAATTCTCGCCGAGAACGATGCCGACGGCGTCTTCGACAAGCCGGTTTCGAAGGTCGAGGATGCGAGAAAGACGCGACCCGTTTGGATGAAAATCGACCTGGCCGACGACGGTAAATTTGCGTCAGGGCTCCTCGACATCCGCGCGCCCTTCAAGCTTGGCGACGAAACCTACGAGGCTGTTTTGTCGGACGACGGGGCTAGCGTAAATCTTGCGGCGACCACGAAACCTGCGCTCGAGCTGACTCCCAAGCCGGCGCCAAGGCCAGAGTTGCTGAAGTCGGGATCGGCGGCACCCGACTTCACTGCAGAGAAGTGGGGTGGCGGCGAGTTAAAGCTCTCCGACTACAAGGGCAAGATCGTTGTTCTCGACTTTTGGGCAACGTGGTGCGGACCTTGCCAGCAATCGATGCCGCACGTGGAATCGGTCAATAAGGCGGTTCACGGACAAGACGTCGTCGTCGTCGGAGTTTGCGTATGGGATGACAAAGAGGCCTACGAGAAGTGGGTCCCGACGAACAAGAGCAAATACACGTTCCAATTCGCGTTCGACCCGGCTGGCCGAAAGAACGAAACGAGCATCGCCTCCCAGGCGTTCAAGGTCAGCGGAATCCCGACTACCTATGTGATCGGTCGCGATGGCAAGATTGCCGATGCGATCGTCGGATACGAGGACGGCGATAAGCGACTGGAGGAGGCCCTCAAGAAGCTTGGGGTCAAGATCGGCGGGTAAGCGCAGCTCGCTCGTTAACTTATTGCAATGCGGCCCGCGATCCTACCGAACGAATTCGTCGACGGTACGGTAAAAGCCGGTGATCAGGGGGGTGTCGAGCAAGGTGTATTTGCGCCCCTCGGCAGTTCGTAGCGTGTTGACGAGGTCGGAGAACCTCGTCAAGTCGTCCATTTCGTAGGACACGACGAACTCCTGATCCTGGATGCCGAAGGAGTAGAGCAGCAGCTGTTTGATGTCGAAATACTGCTTGCCCATCTTGATGTGCTCGTTCATCATCCCCTGGCGGGCATCCATGCTCATCAGATACCATTCCTTCGTCTTCGAGAAGGGATAGACCACGAGATAGGCCGCCCGCGGATCGTTGATCGGATCCATGTCCTGTTCGCTCTTGCCGCGCGAGTATTGGGAAACCCGGGTGAAGCCCCATAGGACCTGGGTCGGCCGGACGTACTTACGCCAACCTTCGGTGGCCGCGTTGTAGTTCGTAAAGGCCGTGTGCGCCTGGCCTTTCTCGTCGATCTCCCAAGCCGACCAGAGGAGGAAGTCGGTATCCGACCTGGCCGGGAAAACCGAATAGAAGTGGCACGCCTGAGCGAGCTCCGCAGCTTCGATCGCAATCTTCTTACGGACGGAGTGGCGGTCCTTCTCCGTCGCGCTCCAATAGGAGTCCGTGAAGGAATAAGTGGCGAAGAGGTTCAGTAGGCGTTCGGACATTGGTGGTCAATCCTCTAATTCCGGTGGTCGTTCAACCACCGGGCCGCGTCTTTCGCGTGGTAGGTGATCACGAGGTTCGCGCCGGCGCGCTTGAAGGCAGTAAGAGTCTCGAGCACGATGCGTTTCTCGTCGAGCCAGCCGCGCTCGGCGGCAGCTTTTATCATCGAATACTCTCCGCTGACGTTGTAGGCGGCGATCGGGAGGTCGCTCAGTTCGCGGGCGAGCTTGATAATATCGAGATATGCAAGACCCGGCTTGACCATCAGCATGTCCGCACCCTCCTCGACATCAGCGAGCAACTCTAATGCCGCGTGGCGAACATTGGCCGGGTCGTGCTGATAGCTCGACCGGTCACCATGCGAAGGCGCGGAATCAGCGGCGTCGCGAAATGGCCCGTAAAATCCAGATTCGAACTTTGCCGAGTAGCCCATGATGGCGGTCGATCCGAATCCGTTGAGGTCCAGTCCCTGCCTCAATGCAAATACCTGCCGGTCCATCATGCTGCTCGGACCAACCACGTCGGCTCCGGCGCGCGCGTGGCTCACCGCCATCTCGGCAAGCAGAGGAAGGGTCTCGTCATTGAGAACCTCGCCCTCGGCCGCATGGCCCTCCGGATAGTTCGTCTTCGCTTCGTGCTTAGGCGTCCCGGGGGCGAGAATCCCGCAGTGCCCGTGAGGCGTGTACGCGCACACGCATACATCTGTGATGACGACCATTTCAGGGCATGAATCCTTTGCGGCTCGGATTGCGTTCTGCACAATTCCGCGAGGGTTGTAGGCTTCGCTTGCTTTGTCATCCTTCTTGGCGGGGAGGCCAAAGATGAGCAGCGCCCCGACGCCGGCCTCATACGCGTCGCAAGCGGCGTTGCCAACGGCGCTGAGCGGGAGTCGAAACTGGCCGGGCATCGATGCGATCGGCTCAGATTCGTGGATGCCTTCGCGTACGAAAATCGGATAGATCAGATCCTTCGGGCGAACGCTCGTCTCCCTCAGCATTTCCCTCAGCTGCGGAGTGCGACGAAGGCGGCGGAGTCGATCAGGCATGGGTTTCTTCCGGTACGAGGGATTTGGCATCGTCCAGCAAGGCTTTGACGACGCCGGGGACAGTATATTCGGAGGCCTGGGCGGCGACGCCGAATCCCATCTCTGTGACGGTTGCCGATGTGATCGGCCCAATACACACGAGTCGGGACTCCGACATCCAACCTAGGCGTCCGTTCTCTGCGAGAATCTCATGCGTGCCTCGAGCGGCGGATGAACTGGTCAGCGTGATGTAATCCGGCGCGGCTTCTGGCAAGTCGACGGCTCCGACGCTCCGCACGATCCGGTACGCGGCCACTTCGTCGACCTCGGCTCCGAGGCCTCTCAGAAGCTCCGCCAGATCACGCCGTGCGATATCCGCACGGGCGAGAAGGAAACGCGGCTTGCCGGCCTCAGTCGGCAGCTCGACCAGTCCCTTGACGGTCTCGGCGATCGCCTCGGATACATATTCCGCAGGTACCAGGTCCGGCTGGCGCGCGAAGTGCGCCAGTTCGGCGGCCGTAGCGGGGCCGATCGTGGCCAGTCGACGGCTGGATAGTTTCTCGACCGGAATCCCGAGTTCGGCCATCCGAGAGCTAACCGCCCGGACCCCATTCACGCTCGTCAACACGACCCAATCATAAGTATCGAGCGAGTTCAGCGCCCGGTCCAGCGGTTCGAACGACAATGGCGGTTGAATCTCGATCACGGGCATGACGAAAATCGTCGCACCTAAAGACTCCAGCTCTTGGACCAGAGAGTCAGCCTGAGCCCTTGGACGTGTCACCAGGACGGTCCTTCCCGAAAGCGAGGATTTAGGCACGGGGCGCCTCGCTCGTTGTGGTATGAACCTCGGGACGGGAGTTCCTGCCACCAAACAGCGCTAGAGCGCCTTCCGCTTTCAGTTCGTCGAACAATGCTTGCGCTGCCTCGTAGGGCGTCTCGCCGGTCGAGGTCCCATGAAGGACTTTCGAACCGTCCGGGGCGGCGACCAGTCCCGAGAGATGGATCGCGCCCTTGTGCCTGGTACCAAACGCCGCGACCGGGACCGAGCAACCTCCGCCGAATTCGGCGAGGAAAGCGCGCTCCGCTATCGCGCAAAGTCGGGTGCTCTCGTCATCGAGACCGCTCGCGAGGCCTCGAGTCATTGCGTCGTCGACGCGGGTTTCGAGAACGAGAACCGCTTGGCCAGGCGCCGGCAACATTTGATCGAATTCAAGGGGGATCACTGACATCCCCGGGTGATCCTCCTCCCAGGTCGTCAGCAAGCCCAGCCGCGTGAGCCCCGCGATCGCGAGAACGATTGCGTCGTACTGCCCGTCGGTAAGTTTCCGCAGCCGTGTATCGATGTTGCCGACGAGCGGTGAAAACGACAGGTCAGGCCGTACCGCCGCCAGTTGCGAGGTCCGCCGGACCGAACCGGTTCCGACGTGAGCACCGTGCGGTACTTCGGCGAGACTCGAAATCGAGCCGATCAAGGTGTCCCGAGGATCCTCCCGCTCCAAATAGGCCGCCAGGATGAGCCCTTCAACCGGTTCCGTCGGCAGGTCCTTGAGACAATGCAGGGCCACGTCGACCCGATGTTCCAGGAGCGCATACTGGATTTCCCGCACGAACGAGCCGAGCACGTCGCGATTGCCCTTGTCGCCGCTCGTAGTTATTGGGACGATCTCAACCGCAAGGCCCGCATGGAGGTGCTCAAGCGCTCCCTTCAGGTGGGTGGCCTGGGCTAAAGCGAGTTTGCTGCCGCGGGTGCCCAGTCGCAGCTTAGCTGGCGATGGGCTCATCGATAGGTTCCTCGAGCCGGAACAGCCTGGAGATGATCTCTCGGTGCTCGGCCGCCGTTAACTCGTTCTTCAGTCCCTGGATAGGCGCCTGCAAGAGACCTTTGATGATCTTGCAGCTCAAATCCTCGACAACCTTCCGCTCCTTGTCGTTTAGTCCCGTCAATCGTTCGAGCGCCCAGTCGAGGTTTTGACGGCGGATCTGTTCCGCTTGATTGACGAGTGCCTTGATCGTCGGGGAGGCTGTGCGCTGTGTAAAGTCGGAGCGCAGGCGCAGCAGCTCTTCATCGAGGATGTCGAGAGCGATCGGCACTGCTTCCGCCCGCCGGCCGAGGTTCTCAGTGCAAGTCGATCCGAGATTGTCGATGGTCAGAACCACGACGTTTTCGCGAGCCGAAACCTGCACGTTTGCGGGAACCCCAAGGTCGATCAGTATCTGAGGGCGGCTGTGGCCAGAGCCAGCCCCGGTCATAAGTTCGTCGTCGATCAGCGGCTTCTTCGTGTTGACCGCGGTGACGACGACATCGGCTTCAGCCACAGCATTTTGAAGCTCATCGAGGCTGCCTGCCGTTCCACCATAGATCTTGGCGAGCGATGCCGCCCTCTCGACCGTCCGATTCAAGATACGCAGCGAGCCGACGCTCAGGTGGGTCAGGTCTTTGCAAACTCGCTCCGCGATCGCACCGGCCCCAACCAACACCACGTTTCGGCCTTCCAACGAACCAAGCCGTGCCACGGCTTGCTGGATCGCAAGCGTAGCCGTCGAAGTGACGCCTCGGCAAATATCGGTCTCGCTTCGAACCCGCTTGTTGACTTCCATCGCGCGCTGGAGTAGCAGGCTCAAGCCAGGCCCGCACGAGCCGAAGTCTTCGGCCGTCTTCCACGCTTGCTTGACCTGCGACACGATCTCGGTCTCACCGAGAACCGCCGAGTCCAATCCGCTCACGACGCGGAACAAGTGGCAAGCCGCGCACAGGCTGTTCTTCATGTAAAGATGCGGCCGAAGCTCCTCAACGTCGGTAGCGGCTGCCTTCGCGAAGAGTCTGGCCACCAGTTCGGGGTCGCGCCCCGCGTAGTAGATCTCCGTGCGGTTGCAAGTGGATAGGACCAGGGCCTCATTGATCTCGTGGTCTCTCAAAAGCTTGAGGAAATCGTAAGCAGCCTCTCCTGCGAGGCTTGCGCGGCCACGAAGGTCGAGAGAAGCCGTTCGGTAGCTCAGTCCGATTACGCCAAAGGGGCAGTGGCTAGGCGAGGCGCCCACGCGATCCGGCCTGACGCTACAGCCTGTGTGAGAACAATCATCGAGTGAGATTGGTGCGCCCCCGGCCACCTGCCGGAGCTTCACCGTTTGTGTTGGGCTTGCGGTGTTCACTCTTGTCTAGCTAAGTATGTTGCTCTGATGGACCTGAGCCATTTGTCCGCGTTAACGATTGAACCGCAGACTTGACGTTTGCACCCTCAGATTTGCGTACGTCGGCTTGTCGTCGCTGAGGCCAGCCGCTCCTGGCCGATTGCTTTCGGCCCGTGCGCCCAACCTCTGACTGAAGAGTAGCCATTTGAACCCATTTGAGGGAGAGGTCTCTTTCCTGTCATTAGAATTTCTGACGCTTGTCAAAGTATCGATGAAGCCCCTTTTCGATGCTCCGCACTTCGTCTGAGAACCACCTAAACCGAAACTGAGCGATTGGTGAACAATTGTGGAACCGCCTCTCCAACATTCCCACCGGCTAAGCTCACCACAGATGCTTCTGTCCGGCTTCCAAGCGAAACCATTGTTGGCCCGGCGCATGGCGTTCGGGCGGGCAAGGTCGAGCGACGATCTCAATTGCACGAAGATCGACGTGGAACTGGGCGAAGCCGGCGTCCGTTTTCCAAGCCGGCTCGTCCCCTGGGAGACTCTGGAGAGAATTGCCAAGGAAGACCGGAAGGTCTTCGCGGTCACGGATGACGGAATCCGAGCGATCCAGGTGTTCTCCGAATCGACGGGGTGGGTCCGCTCTCTATGTCCAACGGAGTGCGCCCCCACCGTGCTCGTCTCCGGCATCCCGATGCATCGCATCAAAGATACTGACCCGATGCGCGATACCCAAGAAAAAATGAAGGCTCTGGGAGTCCAGAGGGGCCGGGTCCTCGATACGGCGACCGGCTTGGGCTACACGGCGATCGCGGCGGCAAGGACGGCTAAGGAGGTCG
>CAZNUL010000028.1:0-43872 GCA_964576205.1 uncultured Fimbriimonadaceae bacterium
GGACTCGAACCCTGGACCCGCTGATTAAGAGTCAGCTGCTCTACCAACTGAGCTAACGATCCGGACCGGATAAAGAATCTACCCGATGGCAGGGGGTGGGGCGCCTGGTGGGACGACGTCCGGGAGTGATGCCGCCGCCCCGACCGATAGCGATTTGTCAACAACCTGCATTGGCCCAGTAAACTGCAGCGCTGATGCTCTACCGTATTCGCCGCGCGACAAACGACGACGTCGAAGGCATTGTCCGTGTCGTGAGGGCCGTTTACGACGAGTTTGGGTTCACCTGGGATGCCAAGGAGTATCACGCCGACCTCTACGATCCCGAGTCGCACTACGATAAGAGCGGCGACCAGTTCCTCGTCGCCGAAGATTCCGATCTCGGGCCGGACAAGCGCGGGATTTGCGGTGTTGTGGGACTTCGCTTTCACCTACCGATCCCGGGCGAGATCGGAGCAACGGCTCTCGTTGGTGGCCGCGTTCGCGCTTCGGGTTCCGATTGCTCCTTAGAAAGACTCTACGTTCACCCCGGGGCGAGGCGAAACGGAATGGGCGAGGCGCTTACGAGCGATGTCATCCGTCGCGCGGTGGATGCGGACAAGAAGGTTCTGGAACTATGGAGCGACAAGCGCTTCGTAGATGCGCACCGTCTGTATGGAAGGTTCGGCGCAATCCCCATCGGCGAAAGGATCTGCCATGATCCCGATCAAAGTCCGGAGTGGGGTCTGGCGATCAAGCTCTCGGCTCTCACCTTCGAGACCGGCTCCCGCAGCCTTCAATCCAGCGAGGACGGCGGGACGCTCATCGTTGCCATGCCCAAGCTTGGCATGCGGAACCTCTCGTTAAC
Organism: uncultured Fimbriimonadaceae bacterium; assembly: GCA_964576205.1. Classification (GTDB taxonomy): domain Bacteria; phylum Armatimonadota; class Fimbriimonadia; order Fimbriimonadales; family Fimbriimonadaceae; genus JAEVZK01. The sequence goes on from CAZNUL010000028.1 coordinate 845, forward strand.
GATTTCTCGCAACATGGAGGCTAGTCCCGAGGCTCTTTACCGGGCATGGACCGAACGGTTTGATCAATGGTTTGCGGTGCCGGGGTCTGTGCTGATGAAGCCCCAGGTCAACAGCGTCTTCTTCTTTCAGACGCAATTCGATGGTGGTCGCCATCCCCACTACGGCCGCTTCCTGCGCCTCAGACGCGACCGGCTGGTGGAGCTAACTTGGGTAACGACCGCGACCATGGGGCACGAAACGATCGTCAAGGTCGAGTTGAAGAGCGCCGGCAAGCGCACGACGCTGCGATTAACTCATTCCGGCTTTCCCGACGAAGATACGTTGGAACGGCATGAGGAAGCTTGGCCGTTGGTTTTGGAACAGTTGGACCGTCGCCTGATGCGGGCCAGGACTTGACGGCCGATGGTTAATGGCTTGCTCGATCAACCATCAACCATCGACCGTCACCCGCTATACCTAGTGCTTGTCCGACTGGATCGCGCGTTTGAGCTGCTCGATCGCCTGGTGGATCAAGTCGCGGGCCTTCTCTTTGTGACCCTGAAAGTCGTCGTCCGCCTTGGCAAGCTCGCCCTCGATACGGTCGAGCTGGTTGATGGCCCTTCTTAGAACGGGATGCTTCTCCACTCGGCCGCCGCGGGGAGGAGGCGTTCCCTGAGACGGATTCTGCGCCATGGCGGGGATAGCGTAGAAAGCCGAAGCGATGGCGAGGCTGCCGGCGATGCCGGTAATCAGGATCTTCTTAAGCATGATTATCTCCTTTGCTGAGTAGCTGCAACTCGGACCTCCCGAGCTGATGTCTGGTGAGACGGGATCGCTTGCCGGTTGTTCAGTCGGGGTTGCCGGCGACGGCTTGGCATTTTGCAAGCTCCGAGCAACGACTAGAGCATGATGGGCGCAATCGCCTCCCCGGTAAACTCAGAGTCGTGAACCGTGAAGCCGAGGCGAGCCTGAAGATGCTTCTTGAGGGCAACGAACGCTTTCGGACCGGACAAAGCAACCATTACCGCTATCCCCCCGACTTCATCCGAGAGCTTGGCGATGGACAAGAGCCTCAAGCCGCTGTGATTGCCTGCGTCGACGGCCGGGTGGCGCCGGAGATTCTTTTCGATCAACCCATGGGGAGTTTGTTCGTGAGCAGAGTTCCTGGTAACACGGCGTCCGATAGCGCTAAATGGATGCTCGAAATCGCCGTTCAAGACATGAAGGTGCCGCTCGTACTGGTCCTTGGCCACACCCAATGCTTGGCCGTTGGCCAAGTGGTTCGTGGGATGAGCGGTCCTGGCGGCTCTCTCCGAATGGATGTCGCCCGGGCGGTTCACACCGCCAGAATGAAAGATCCGGCCGACATTTTTAGGCAAGCTGTCATCGAAAATGCTTTGCAGACGGTTCGAGAATTACAGAGCGACTCGTGGGCGGTGCGTCGTGCGCTTGACGGTGGATACTTAGACCTTGTCGCGGGCCTGTACGATGTCCATACCGGACGGGTGGAAGTCTTGAGCGGCAAGGAGGCGGCGCCTGCTCGCTGACCTTTTTCCCACGACGATCGACGAGCACGGCGTGCTCGTCGTTATGGCGGTGATCACGGCGGCCGTGCTCTTAGTAATAGGAGTCGCGGCAGCCTACTTCGCGCGATGGTCCAGGCGGGAAAAGGCTAAGCGGCAGCGCGACGTCAACACGGCGCTGAATCTGCGAAAGCCTTAGGGGTCGAGACTCTTCTTCCTTCGAATCCCGAGTTGCACCGGCTCGGCTCGAACAAACAGGTCCGCCGTCCAATCCATCATGATGCGGAAGCGGCGCGACCAGCTCGGCATCTTGAAAAGATAAACGGTCCGAAACATGAACCAGGCCGGAAAGCCGGCGAGGCGGATTCCAAATACCTTGGCAACCGCGGTTCGGCATCCGATTTCCGCCAAGGTGCCAAGCGATTCGTGCTCGAACGGCTTCAGCGGCTCATCCTTGATCGACCGGATGAGGTTGTCTGCCGCGACCATGCCCTGTCGAGTCGCGTTCTGAGCGGTCGCCGCGTAAGGATTTCCGTTGCGATCCTGAACGGTGGCTCCGTCTCCTATCGCCCAAACATTATCGAAGCCGGAGACTTGCAGTTCCTTGGAACAGTCGATATAGCCTTGGGGGGTTCGTGGGATAGCGTCGACGCAATCGAGGAGGTGGCTTGGAGCGATCCCGGCGCACCAAACCGTCGTTCGCGTATCGAGCCGCTCGCCGGTTGTTAGGATCACGTAGTCTTGGTGGACCTCCTTGAGCGAAGTATTCGTGCGAATATCAAGACCACGGTTCAAGAGGTGTCTGAGGGCATAGTCGCTAAGTTCGGGCTCGAGGGTATTAAGAATGCGATCGCTGAGTTCGAGTACTACCACTTTGATTTCGCTGTCGTCGACGTTGTGGTAGCTCTTTGCCGCACCGCGAAGGAAGTGGTCATACTCGCCGGCAAGCTCGATGCCGCTAAAACTCGCGCCGACGATGACAATACGAAGGATCGCGCGACGCCTTTCTGCGTCTTGGATGGTGTTCGCAAGCTCTAAAAGCCGGATTCCTCGATCACGGAGGTCGATGCCGTCGGCTAGGCTCTTGAGTTCGAACGCATGTTCCGCGAGTCCGGGAACGGGCGGAAACTTTGTCGTCGATCCGATTGCGATGATGAGTTGGTCGTAATGCAATCGTTCCGTCTTGTCGGCTCCAACAACGTGGATTTCCACCGTTTGTCTCTTCAGATCAACTCCGGTAACCTCTGCCATGATCAGGTCCCCTCGCTTGAGGAACTTCCGGAGAGGTACGACGACATGGCGGGCCTCGAGGCTGCCGACTCCCGCTTCGACGAGTAGAGGATAGAACAGAAGGAAGTTGTTGCGATCGACGAGTGTCAGGTCCCAATCTTTGGGAAGCCTTCTACTCAGCCGCTGCGCAGCATACGCACCGCCGAACCCGCCTCCTAAAACGATGGCGCGGGGTCTGGAGCCGGCCCGAGGAAGTCTGGACATCGCCATTCCTTGCTACGCGGCTACTCGTCATTGAGGCGGCACCCGTCGTCTCAGACAACGCGGTCCGTCCATCTAGCGCCGACGTTACATAAGCGTTTCACCTTGCTCGCGATCTTCTGTTGGCCATTGCCACTCCTTGCCTCGGAACGTTCTGTTGAGCCAGCGGACGAAGTCGTCCACGTACGTATGCATGATCGGGATGTCGAACAGAGACAGGATGGTTCCCGAGATCAGTCCGCCGACGACCGCCATTGCCAGCGGCTGGTAGGCGTCGAGACCGGTCTTGGGCGCGAACGCTACCGGCAGCATGACAACGAGCGTGATTCCCGCCGTCATCAGGATGGGGCGTAGGCGGTCTGGGCAGGCGCGACGAATCGCCTCGTCACGGGCAACGCCGCGGTCGCGGTATTTCATGATGAGATCGATCATCAGCACCGCCGTCGTAATGTCCATACCCGTGAGCACGATGATGCCCAGGATCGATACTGTCGAGAATGACTGGTGCGCAAGGAACAGGGCGACGAAAACACCGGCGAGTTCCAAGGGCAACGACGCGATCATTTGCAGCGGCTGGAGGAAACCCCGGAACTGAACGACGAGCACCAGATACATCATCACAAGCGATAGGCCCAATCCGCTGACCAGCCGCTTGAAGCTGTCCATCATCTGGGTCATGTCGCCGCGCATCTCGATGCCATAACCCTGTGGAAAGTTCACCGGCTGGATACCAAGCTGCTTGTTGCCGCCGTAGGCGTTGGACACGAGGTTCATCACGACATCCATGCTTGGCAGGTTTGCCTGCCGGTAGTAGCCAGTGATGCCAATCACGCGGCGTAGGCCGTCGTGCTCGATCGCGGTTGGAGCTTGGGTCTGGACAATGTCGGCCACCGACTTCAGCGGGATCTGCCTTCCGTCAGGCGTGGTCACGTAGAGCTGCTCCAGGTCCTGAGGAGTCCGCCGATCCTGTTCGTCGTATCGGACGAGGATCGTATTCTGGCGGAGGTTATCGAGCCGGTAGTACTCGTTCGTGAGACCGCCGCGAGTCGCATAGTAGGCTTGCTCAGCGATCTGAGCGGGACTGAGCCCAACCTCTTGGGCTCTCTGAAGATCGACTTTGATGCGATAGTCGGGAACGCCGAGTGCCCACGTCCGGGACGGCTGGAACATTTCGGGCATCTTGTCGGCGACGCTCAGAACTTCCGAACCGATCCGATCCAATTCCCTCAAGTCAGGGCCGAAGACGTTCACGTGAATTGGAGCGGCGGCGGTCGCCATCACATCCGATCCCATCTCCTTGATCTGAAATCTTCTGATTCTGGGCACGGTTCGCCTGGCTTCGCTTTGGATCGAGTCGATGACTTTGAAAATGCTGTTCTTGCGCTCCTCCTTATCGCTGAAGGTCAGCATCATCGCGGCGCCATTTGCAGCGGGCATCTGGTAGCCGGTAAAGAAGGGCGACCAGGTTTCGAACATCGATTCCGCACCCATCTCGATGCTGGCTTTTTGGATTTCAGGATGCTTTCGGATGATTCCTTCGATTTGTTTGACCGCATTTTCGGTACCTGCGAAGGAGGTCCCAGGCTGCATCTCGAGGAACGCCGATGCCTGGCCCGTGTCCGCCAGCGGCATCATTTCCGACCCGATGAAATAGTAAAAGGAGAAGCCGAGGATCAGGGTTGCGAGCACCCTGGTGAAGTTCGCAAACCGGTGTTTCAGGAGCCAATCGATCAGTCGTCGATATCCGCTTTCCATCCGATCGAGTCCCCGTTGGAACGGATCGAGGAGGCGGTAGAGCAGCCCGAGAACCGGGTGCGCGCGTTCCTCGTTCCTAATGTGCTCGGGTCTGAGGAGCCGGGAGGCAAGCAGCGCCGTCAAGGTGAATGAGACGAACATCGATGCGAGCAGGCCGAAGATTAAGGGCCAAACAAGCTCAACGAACATTTGCCCAACGATGCCGCCCGAAAAGATCAAAGGAAGGAGTGCGAGGACGATCATCAATGTCGATGCGATAACGGCGACTCGCACTTCAGCGATTCCGTCGACGGTCGCCTGCTTTGGTGTCTTTCCGAGTCGGAGGTGCCTTTCAACCGCATGGATGTCGATGATCGAGTCATCGACAAGCCTTCCGATGCTGAGCAAGAGACCGATCAGAGTCCCGCTATTGAAGGTCATGCCGAACGGGACCATCAGCAAGACCGCCATAGCGAGCGAGGTGGGCAGCGTGATCATCGCAATCAGCGTCCCGCGCCACTCGCCAAGGAAGAGCATCAGGGCAAGGCCGGTTAGGATCACGGCGAGGCCAAGCTCGTGCCAGACGTTGTCGAGCAGAATGCCCACGAAGTGCGAGTTATCGTAGGCGACCTTGAATGTGATTCCAGGGTTCTCGGACTCGAGCTGTTTGACAACGGTCATCACAGCGGGGACGATTTGGGCCGAACTCGCTCCGGGGTCTTGGATGACGCTTGCGGAGATTGACGGATGGATTCCTCCGACCATGTTGTCCAGGTAGTCGTATGCGCTGCGCCGTTCCCAATGGGTGTCGACCACTTGGGCCACATCGCGGACATAGATGACTTTGGGAAAGGAGGTGTTGGGGTATTCAGGTGTTGGGGTACTGGGGTATGAACCGCTCGAGGCAATCATGCCTGCGCCCATCTCGCTCTGTGGTGCTGCGCCCTGTTCCCTGAGCCCCGTTGCCTGACGACTGGAAATCGGATAGTTCGAGACGTCCTCCGCGGTGGCCGCCTTGGTTTCAACCCGGACGATGCTTTCACGGCTGCCATCGGTCAGCGTCCCTCCACTGGCGCTAACATTTGCACGATCAATGGCATTGCGCACGTCGAGAATCGACAGACCATAGGCTGCAAGCTTGTTTCGATCGACGACCACCTGTAGCTGGCGCCGATAGCCTCCAAACGGCACAACGGCATAAACGTCTTTGACGCTCTTGAGCCGGCGAACCACCGTGTTGTCCGTGAATTCGCGTACCTTGGCCAAGTTCCAACCTTGGGAGGCGTCGCCTTCGATCGAGAGAGTGAGGATCGGCAAATTCAGGGGGTCGATCGGCACGATAAAGGAGGGCTTAAGGTTCGCTCCTGTCGAGGGCAGGTTCGACTGAACGACATTCATCAACGACTGGATGTCGGTTTGCGCCCGCTGCATGTTCGTCCCATAGGGGAATTCGAGGGTGACGATCGAGAACCCATCCTGTGAGGTAGACCGGACGTACCGAACGCCTTTTACGTTGATGAGCTGCTCCTCAATGGGTTTGGAGATGTAGGTCTCCATTTCCTGAGAGGACAGCCCGGGCATCATGGTTACGACCCCAACCATGGGGCTTTCAACGTAGGGGGCAAAACGCCGGGGCATCCGGCCGATCGAGATCCAGGCGAGAGCGATCATCGCGACGAAGAATGCGATGACCGCGTACGGATGCTCGATGGACCACTGTGGTATGCGGTTAAGCGAGCCTTGAATCCGTTCTTTCACCTGGCGACCGCCTTACCCTTGAGCATGTTCATCGGACAAGTGAAGTTCAGTTCCTTGCCTGCCGGCTGGGCTGGAAAGTCGATCGTAACCGGCTGATTGAGGGGCAGCGCCTTTCGGATACCGAGATCGGTGAAGATCACCTCGGTGCCGCAAGTCTTGTCGTCACGCCGAATGAACGTCACTCGAAATGGCTTCCCAACGGGAATGTTGATCGAGGGCGGGCTGTATCCGGCCGCCGTAATCTCGATGGTTTGGTTTGGCGCCGACGCTCCTTCCGCAACGCGCGAGCCCTGGGCCGTGACCTTCGTCCCGGTCGCCAAATCCTGCGGGGGCGCAACAACGACATGCTGTTCCGCCGAGAGCCCCGACTTTACGGCAACCGAATCCCTCGAGCGGCCTCCGATCTGGATCTCATGACGCGAAACCGTGAACTCGTTGTTTTCGCCCGGTTCTGCGACCCAAACATAGGAGCGACCCTCCTCCATCTGAACGGAATCGCTGGGAATCACCAAAGCCTGGGCTGCAGTGCCGACCTCGATCTCCATCGAGAGGTACTGTCCCGGAACGAATCGTCCATCGGTGTTGGGATAGAGCGCCTCGACCAACCCCGTCCTGGTGCCCGGATCCACGGATGGCGCCACCGTCGTCACCCTGAGCTCTACCGGCGTTTCGTTTCCGTCGCGTTGCTTCACTCTGACCACGGCTCCGAGTTGTATCCGCGATAGGTCCGACTCGGGCACATTGGCCTGAAGCCGGATGGGAGTGACCTGAGCGACCTTGAGCACGGTTTGGCCGGGGTTGACGACAACTCCCGGGTTGATCACCCTTGAAGTGACAACTCCATCGACATCGGAGCGCAATTCTGCATAGCTGCGTTGAGTTGCGGCGCCTTGGAGCCCGGCTTGCGCCATTTGAGTCTCGGACGACGCCTGAGAAATTCGCTTCCTTGCCGATTCTGCGGCGGCTTGCGCCGACTGGACGTGAGCCATGTGCGCGTGATGCTCCGCCTGGGCCTCACGCAGCTTGTTCTGGGCGGCAAGGATTCCCGCAACAGCTTTGCTTACGGCGGCGCGAGCCGCCTGAACTCTCGCCTCCGCGGCATCCACGCCTGCATGAGCCTGCGACACCTTGGCTACGGCAGACGAGGCTGAAGCTTGAGTCTTCTGGAGTTCGTCTTTCGAAACGGCCCGTTGGTCGTAAAGCTGCTTCGTTCGTTCCAGTTCTTGAGCCCAATAATCACGATCGGCTTCCGCGGCGGTGACTTGGCTTCGGGCGTCGAGGACCGAAGCTTGCTCCATACGCAGAGTTGCTTCCGCACTCGAACGTTCTTGCTCGGCCGCCGTAACCATTGCCTTAGCCTCTTCGATCGCGCTCTCCCGTATCGCTTGCTCGGCCTGCGCCTGGGAGACCTCCGCGAGCGCGCGCTGGTAGTCGCTCTGAGCAATGTCGACGCCTTGCGAGGCCGCAGCCGATTGGGCGATCTTCTCGCGGACTACGGGATCGATCTGGGTTGTATCGAGCCGAGCCAGGACTTGACCCTTCGTAACCTTGCTCCCGGCGTAGAACGGCATCCACACGATCGAGCCGGGAACTCTCGCCACAATGTCTTGCTCGATGAAGCCAACCGCCTGGCCAGAGTAGTTCACGGTCGTCATGAACGGCTTCCGTTCGACAGTCGCAAGCCGCACAGGCAGCGATCCTTCTGGCGCAGGGACATTCATCTCCATCACCTGAGCTTCGAGGGGGGTCATCGACCCTGGGCGACGGAACGTATTGACGGCCCAGATGGCAACCGCGAGGGCCGCTCCTAGCAGGAGGATCGACAGCGCAACAGTCCGGTTGAAGACAGTGGACAACCTGAAGGCTGGCCCTGAGCGGCGAATCTGCCGGAAGACGAAGAAGATTCCGCTGAGTCCCACGATCACGAGAGCCGCGGGAGCAAAGGGAAACCCTTGGGTCTCTGAGCCGGTGCTCTGACCTGTGGAAAGACTCACCGTGGTCTGGCCGGTACCGAGCGATCCGCTGATATGGATCGTCGCATCGTAGGCGCCGGCCATCCCAAAGACAGCGGGCGCGGTGTAGGTCCCGGCAACACTGCCCGGACTGGCAGTCTCCTCTCGCTCGCCCATAGCCATGCCTGGCATTTGGGCAAGGATCTTGATCGTCGCACCGGTCACCGGCTTTCCGCTTGAATCGCTAAGGGCGATCACGAGCTTGGCCCGGCCAACCGGAACAACGTCTGGGTCCGTTTTCAAGTCGATTCGATAAGGCCCCGCAACCGCTTGGACGGCAAAGGCTGTGACGGCGAGGATGGCTAGGAAAATGGAGATAATCAGTTTCATGGTCGACCTCCTGAAGCGCGGTCGAGTCTCGCTACCGCGAGGACCTGGTCGAAGGTCGCCTGAGCAAGATCTGCCTTGGCGCGGACAAGAGCCTCTAGCGCATCAAGCTGCTCGACGAGGATGCTCTTGCCGGCCGATACTCTAAGGGCGGTCACGTCGTACGCAGACTGACCTGCCCGAACGGATGCCTCTGCTGAAGCGGCGTTCGTGCGGGCTGTCTGAACATCGAGCCAGGCTTGACGAACTTCCTTTTCGACGTTCAACTCGGCCAGTCTTCGGCCGGCACTTACTTTGGCTTCCATCGACTTCGCCCGAGCGATGTCAGCGTTGATCCGGCCGCCGTCGACGATCGGAAAACTGAGCACGAGTCCGGCGCTTACGCCGGACATGTTCCGACGGTCGGACGTGTCGCCCATTACCGAGCCGCTGAGCTGAGGCAGGCGCTCTGCTCCAGCGGCACGGACGTCCGAAGCTGCTGCCTCCTCGCGCGCTCGGGCAGCGACCAGGACTCCCCGAGAATTCTTTGCCCGGTCCAGGTAGGCCCCGAGGAGATCACTGGTTTCCACTTGCTTAAGGTCGTCGCTGGGATCGATGTTAAGGGACACATCGCCAATCGCGGCGTCGAGATCGAGCAGAGCCTTTGCCTCATCGTTTCGCGCGCTTGTCAGGGCCCGCTGAGCTCGAGACAACTCGGCTTGGGTTCGCTGAACGGATGCCTCGATACCCTTTCCCGCTTCGAACAGAGCCTGAGTCGTTCGGACGAGTTCCTGTGTCGCACTTGCCTTGGCTTCTTCAGCTTCCGCGACTCTTCGAAGGAGAAGGACCCGGGCATAGGCTTCTGTGACCGTCAGAACCAGTTCGGCCTGTAATTCAGCGAGGTCACCTAACGAAGCTTTCGCCTGCCAGGAGGCAGATCTGGCCATCGATTGCGCGCGCGGGGCAAGGATCGGCACCATGAGAGAAAAATTGCCGTCGAGGAAGGTCCCGTTAGGCACGAGCAGCCATGTGGGAGGTCCGGGGAACGCGGATGAGCCGAAGATTCCCGAATTGTTTCCCGATGTCGCGAACCCATTCGCCGACGCTTGTGGAAGCAGCTCCGACCCAGCGGCTTGGGCTTCAGCGCGTGCCGTCGCGACGTCGGATCTCCCTGCATCGAGCATCGGACTATGCGCCTCGGCAAGTCGGAGAGCTTCGGCAAGCGAGGTTTTTCTGGGAGACTCCTGGGACAGTCCAGCTCGGACGCAAAGGAGAGCGGCGATTGCAATGGCAATCTTCATTTCGAGCCCCCAGCAACAAGTGATTTTTGCTTGGCGTCAAGCTGAGCGAGCGCCAAGAGCCAATAGCGAGAACGAGCGGTATCGTAGCTACGGGAGAGCTCAGAGTAGTCTTGCAACCCCGCGCTGATCTGGTCCAGCCGGCCGGCCTTGGGCTTAAAGGATCGCATCACTGCTTGGAGCTTTGCTCGTTCGCTCGACCACTCCCCGGAAATTGACTGGATAGCCGACCGCTGCATTGCCGTAAGCGCTAGTCCATGGCGGGTTAGCAGCTCGCTTGGCTCCGGCTTGGACAGTCGAGCTACGGGAGCGGGAAGTTGGCTCACCAGGGGCTTTTCGATTTGAATCTGCGCGATTCCGACGACGCCGGCAATGGCGACAAACACGAGCATGACGACCGTTCCCGGTCCGAATATCCTGGTTTTCCGATGGCAGGCGCAGTTTTGCGAGCCGCACGAGCCCTTGTTCTTCTTATTAACTAAGATGTTGACGACCTCGCTGATCTCTCGTGGCCGGCAACGCTACGCGCAAACCGGCAAGGACGAGATGTCAGCGAGTGGGAGGCGCACGAAGGCCGTGGATCGTTTGATCTGGCGCGCGGGTGCAGGGAACCACCAGGTGCGAAGGAACCGATGGAGCTACCGTTATGGGTGGCTTTGGAACATCGAGCGGCAAGCTCAGGATCGCCGGAGCTTGCAACGGGTTACTTAACACGCTCGGCGTTTTGTGGTCGCTCGCAACCCAACTGATCGAACATTTTGTTGGGGCCGCAATCCTCCCGTTCGAAGCGGTCTTGCACTTCGGTCCGCAGCAACATCGCATCTTTGGCGACATCGGACATGCGGAAACCGTGCTTGACTGTGGCGCCAAACTCATTGGTTGGGCCACGCAGGTCAATCCGGTGAGACTCATCTGAGCGATGAGCAACGCGATCGCCAATATCAAGCGACCGGCAAGGGCCATCAACACCATTCTAGTATGGAATCCGCCGATAAGTTCCCGGACTCCGCTGTCATTATCGTCGATTCCTTGGCTCTTCATTGTCGAAGGTTTGCGGTCAGTGATTTGCACTTCAACGGACCTTTGCTCGCGACGCTGGAGTCAAAAAGATGGCCAACCAGGCTTGCCTGGGTGTGGCTTTGGTAAATTCAGCGACATGGGAGAGATGATCGGCTTCAATGGCGGCGGTGAGGATTACGAAGGATATCTCGCCGTATCAAAGGCTGGCGGCGGACCGGGTGTGATCGTCCTTCAGGAGTGGTGGGGCCTCGTTCCACACATCAAGGACGTAGCCGATCGCTTCGCGGCGGAAGGATTCACCGCTCTCGCCCCCGATCTCTATAAGGGAGATTCAACCACGGACCCGAGCGAGGCGGCGACGATGCTTCAGGCGCTCAACATCGCGGAGACGGAGCAGATCATGCGCAAGGCTGTCCAGGCCCTTCTCGCCCGGCATGAAGTATCAACGAATCAGGTTGGCGTCGTTGGGTTTTGCATGGGAGGGCAGCTTGCTCTCTTCGCAGCCGCGACCAATCAAACGATCGGCGCATGCGTCGACTTCTATGGCATCCATCCCAAAGTTCAACCTTCTTTTCGGGGCCTGAACGGGCCCGTCCTTGGGATATTCGCTGAGCGCGACCATTCGACCTCGACCGCTGTGGTCAACGCGCTCGACGAAGAGCTGACCCTCCTCGAGAAACCGCATGAGTTCTTCACGTACCCGGCCGACCACGCGTTCTTCAACGACACCAGGCCGGAGGTCTACAACGCTGTGGCGGCGGCTGATGCTTGGAACAAAACGCTTCGGTTCTTGCGGGAAAACCTGGTTTGAATTTGGAGTTTGGAGTTTGGAATTTGGAATTGGGAGTTCAGGTACTGGGTGGAAACCGGTCGGTAGTTCAAAACCCAAAATCCAAACTAAACTCCTAACTCTTCATTCCAAATTCCAAACTCCAAATTCCAAATTCGAAGGGCCGGTGAATGCATTGCCCTTGCCAGGCCGTCCTTGCACCGTGATGTGCATGTTGCCCGTGCTGACAGTCGCGTTGTTCGCCTCACCGGCAATTCAGGAGCCATCGATCTATCGGCGGGTCATCACTCGTCCAGATCCCAATAACGGCTACGACGATTACGTTCGGGCGGCGGACCTTGTAAAGGGGGTCGGCGTCGACGAATGCCTGAACTGGCGGCCTGAGCGACTGGACGAGCTGAAAAGTGCAAAGTTGGCGGCTTCCGTCAAGCGGGGTGACCCGCGTACTGAATGGACCCAATATGACGAAGAGCGGCTGGCTGCGGAGGAGCGGCTCCGTGGGCTGGACTATCTGGGCGTTCAGCGAGCGATCGCGAAGGATTATGGGAATGCGCTCGAACTCATCCGCTCCGGCAACCTGAAGAAGGTTTGGGAACCCCGGGAGAAAACGGATGTGGATACGACCTTTCCCGAGCAAAGGGAGTTCCGCAAGATAGCGAAGCTCTTTCGGGCTGAGGCTTACGTGTACTTCGCCGACGGCGACTCAAAGAAGGGCACCGCGGATCTGCTCGACGGCCTGACGTTCTCGCGACGAATCGGTGGCGGAAATCTTCTCGAAGAGCTGATCTCGAACGCGAGCCAACAGCTTGTTCTGGCCGGCTTCGAAGACCACCTGTCGCAGCTGAGCGAGAAGGATGCGGTGCAGGTTGCCCGCTACGCGGACATCGCCCTCGCCGAATCCGCCACGTACTTGCAGGCTTTGATTCGGGAACGGGAAGAGCTGCTCAGATCGCTCGACACCGTGTTAGCCTCTCCGGAAACCTACCTCATGAGTAACCCGCCGAAGCCGACGACGCAGGAGGCGACGGTCATCCGCTATTTGAAGGCGCTGAACCCAATCGAGCGACACACCGTGAGCGACGGGATCAAAGCCGGCATCGATGGCGACTACGGCAAGCTCATCGCGCAAATGGGCAAGGACGAATCGAGCTGGCAGGATAAGGTCGAAGATTTGCCGGCCGATCCGCCTTCGGTAACGACTCCACAGGATGCGGTGGACGCTCTGATCAATATGCTTATGCCGAATCACGATCGAATCACGATAGGCGTCTTGAGAACTCGAGCCCAACTGAGGCTCCTGGACTTGCACGCCCGCGTGATCGCCTATAGATGGCACATAAACCGGTTGCCAAGCTCCTTGAAAGAAGCCGCAACCGAAGAACTCATCTTTGATCCACTGTCAAAGACGGCGTTCCAATATGAGCTGCAGGGTACGGGATATCGGCTTTACAGCAAAGGCATTCCCGCGACCGGGGTGATCGAGCTGCAGTACCGGAGACCGGCGAACGTTCCTAAGGACAACGATCCAATCCCCCCGGTGTTTGGGTTGGGAGAATAAAGGGGTAGGGACCTGAGTCGCTCAACGGAGCTTCGAAGCAATCGTAAAATGGTAGCTAGCGATGTTCCTATCGACGCTTAGCTTGGCCTTCATCGCCTTGGTTCCCGGCGCGACTCAGGCGTCACTTTACAGCCGCGTAGTCGAGCATCCAAACCCGAATAACGGATACGAGGACTATCTTCGGGCAGCCGACATTGTACAGTCCGGAAATGCCGGTGCGTACTTGGGTTGGTCCAAGGCCGATTACGAAGATCGACTTGCCAGGAAGACGGCATCGGTCGCGGACGGCAGCGGATGGAGCGCATCGGAAGAGGCCGGCTTAAAGCTCGCCAAAGAACTGCACGATTTGGATTACCTTGGCGTTCAGCGCCGGTTCGTTGGGGCCTTTGGCCGGGCGCTAACGACCGTCTATGCAGGTAACGAAAAGGCGGTTTGGAACCCTCGGGAAAAGCAGGATTCCGCTTCGCTATTTCCTGAGTATGCGAGCTTCAAAAGCGTTGCCAAGCTGTTCGCGGCGGACGCCTATGTGCATTTCGCCGACGGCGACTCGAAGGGCGCAACTGCCGAGTTGCTTCAGGGGTACACGTTCGCTTGCCGAATCGGCGGCAGCAATCTTATCTCGGAGCTGGTCTCGATCGCATGCCGGTCGATTATTCTCGCCGCCTTCGACGGGCAATTAGCGCGACTGAGCCAAAAGGACGCTCAGCAGCTCATTGCGTATGCCGACGCTGCTCTCGAGCAGCCGAACAGCTATTCCAAAGCTCTCGCAAGCGAGCGAGACATGTCCATTGCGAGTATCGATCTCCTGCTCAAAAATCCGGCGACTCTCGCAGGCGGTGATAGTCCTCCCGGCGGTTCGCTGGATGCCGTGGCGAAGTTGAGTCCCCGTGATCGCGAGGCCGCCAGGACTGGGTTGGCGAATGGGATCTCCGAATTCTATGCGAAGCTGATCGGCAGACTCGATGAAGATGAGTCGACTTGGGCATCTGCCAAAGACAACGACGACTTGCCGCCGATGCCGGCGTCCGTCAACTCCGTGCAGGACCTGGTGGATGTGCTGGTGCGGGTCTTTCTGCCCGTTCACGAACAAGCGACGAAGGCTGTTCTCAAGGCCCGATCTCAACTCAGGCTTCTTGACCTCCACGGCCGCGTCATCGATTTCCGGTGGAAGCATAACCGGCTCCCCGCTGAACTAAGTGACGCGGTTCCCGAGAAGCTGATCCACGATCCGATGGGCATTGGCCCGTTCCGTTACGAGCTAACGGCCGATGGCTACAGGCTGTACAGTAAGGGACTTCCGGGTACCGGCCCGATTGAACTCAAGTACAGGAAACAACCCGGTCTTCCCGCCGACGATGGAACGATCCCACCCTCGGCCGGCAAAGGCCGATGAGCACGTGAGGCAGCTAGCCGGAAGCCATCCCAACTCGCCTCGACAAATAGCTGTCCCGGCAGAGCCCATAGGATTCGCACCACTTCAGGAGCCGCGCATTGGGATTGCGAGGCTCGATCCCTTAGAATAGTCAGCAATGCAAGCTGAGGCGACCCAAAGAAGTGGGTTTCTGGACATGTCGGGCTACCAGTGGGTGGTACTGTTCGCCGCATGGCTCGGGTGGGGTTTCGATGTCTTCGACGGACTTCTGTTTAACTACGTAGCGCCGAACTGCGTGCCAACGCTCTTGCACATCTCGATCGGCTCTCCCGAAGCCAAGGCGGCAACGCTCCAATGGAATGGGATCCTGTCGGCGCTTCTATTGATCGGCTGGGCGATCGGCGGGATCACGTTCGGGAGGGTCTGCGATCGAATCGGGCGCACCAAGACTCTCCTTCTCACGATGGTCATGTATGCGGTCGGCACGGCGCTATGCGCGGTCGCTCCGAATATGATCGCGCTCGTGCTCTTTAGGGTCATCGCCAGCCTTGGTATCGGAGGCGAGTGGGCTGCGGGAGCAGCAATGGTCGCCGAGGTCGTCCCCGAGAAGCGGCGCGTCGAGGCCGGCGCGATTCTTTACACGTCTTCGCCGATGGGACTGTTCCTCGCCACTTATGTTACGTATTGGATCGAGCATGTTGCTATGCCCGGGCAGCCAAACGTTGCCTGGCGATATGTCTTTCTCTTTGGCCTTGCTCCGGCCGCGGTGGCGTTCCTCGTTCGGATGTTCGTCAAGGAACCCGAGCGCTGGAAGAAGCTCGACGTCGTTCATCCGACGATTCGCGAGCTGTTCTCGCCGGAACTGATTCGCACGACCGTCAGCGGACTTTGTGTAGCGGTGGTCGCGCTCGTCATGTGGTGGAGCTGCAACGCCTTTATTCCAACCATCTCCACGGCCCTCGCCCAACTGCAAGCCAAAACCCAGAGCCTCGACAAAGCTGCCACCGCCGCGCTCGTCGACTCGTGGAAAAAGCTTGCGACGAACTGCTTTAACGTTGGAGGCCTGCTCGGCACTTTGTTGACGATCCCGGTTTCCAAAGCCCTCGGTCGTAGGCCAATGTTCATCGTGTATTTCATCGCAGCGGCGATTTCGTTGGTGGGCACCTTCGGCCTCGATCTTTCACCTCACGATCGGCTCTACGGATACTTCTTCATTGGGCTTACGATCTTCGGGGTATTCGGGGCGTTCACCTACTATCTGCCCGAGCTTTTTCCGACGCGACTGCGTGGCACAGGCGCAGGCTTCTGCTACAACTCGGGGCGGCTGATTGCTGCCATCGGGCCGTTCGTCGTAGGCACGGTATCGAGCATGGGCACCGATACCCTGGCCACGGCTATGCGTCTCCTCACCTGGCTGGCCGTCGTCCCGATTGCCGGCCTCCTCCTCATGCCCCTCGTGATCGAAACAAAGGGCCGGGAGCTCGCCGACTAGGGCCGCGGCATCCGGTCCGTAACTGCTGGTAGGGCAGGAAACGCTCCGTGTGGCTCGACCTGGTACCAGTACGCGGTGCTGCAGTAGTCGTTGCTCAACTTATTGGCATGGCCGTGCTCGATGCTGACCCGGATTGACTTCTCAAACCGGACCGGATCCTCGATGTGGAAGCGGTAGCAGGAATTCTTGCCTCGCCATCGCCACTCCTCGTCGCCCGAATTCAAAGTGATGCCGTGATAGGGCGCGCAGTATTCCTGGGTCGGTCCCCAGGCCGTGCAGAAGTAATCCTCGGTGCCGGTTCCATGGAGCCTCGGCGGCCAAGGCTCTCCGTCGATGACAATCATGTCGTCGCCTTCGCCGTACCAGTCGTTTCCGTGACGCTCGAAGCAGTCGATGTCGAGATGGCAGCCTACGTAAACGCCACTTCCTGCGGCTTCGAGGATAACGTAGTTGCAGCGGTCACTCAGGTTCTTCGTTTCATGGTGGTACTTCTCGACATTGCTTGGCGTGATGCGCTCGGTGATCCAACCGTCGGTCGGGTTCTCCCTCCGCCAGTGGCAGTGGAACCTTGCAATTTGGGATTTGGAGTCGTGGTTCGATTCCAAATTCCAAGGTCCAAAGTCCAAATTGGGTTGTTCTTCCCAGTCGATATAAAAGTAAACGTTGATCGGGTTTTCGCATTCGTTTTCAATCTCGATTCGCGCCGAGTCGAAAGGCATCGGCCACCAACAGTTCATTGCCCGGCCATCTTCAGGAGATAGTTGCAGGGGCGCCGAGACAAAGTTTTTGAACCGCCCGAAGGCCATGCCATAGAAATCGCCGATCGGGCACTCGACCGAGGGTTCCGGCTCATCGTCCCACCACATCCTTAGGATTGCCTTGCGGGGAAAGAGATCGTCGCCGCCGACCGTCATCCAAAGGTGCTTGATGCAGCCGGCGACACGAGCCTCGAAAATCGTCGCCTTCGCTCCAGCAGGGATCGTCCACCAGTCCCGGTTGCCGCCGGACAGATCGAACGAACTTGCCCGGCGCGACCGGTAGGCGCGAAGGTAGGGAAGCCCTTGGATTGAATGGCTGAACATGTGTTCCAGTTTGGCTCCGCGGCTTGCGCGTTCACGATTTGTGCAAAAAGTTTGACTTGATAGGAAAAACTCGCAAAAAAAGTGCTTGCGTTAGGTCGAAAGGCGGTTTATAGTAGTTTCATTCATCGTCGGGCATCTGTTTTAGATCGCCCTCGGCCCAAGTGGGCAGGTTGCTTCGAGGCATCTTCGGATGTCGTTTGGTTCTGAAATCGGTAATCGTGGTTTGCGCAAGGCCGCCCGCTATCGGGGCGGCCTTTCCACTTTGGGTGGACCCGCACACTAGCTGCCGCAAGACGTAGCCACCTGCACGAAAGTTCGACTTTTCTATCGAAACCCGAGATTTTCTTTCGACTGATGAGAAATTCGGTGTTTTACTAAAAGGGACTTTCTTACACCGCAACACCGACAGGTTGCGGATGAGGTGTATCCGTTATGGTTCTTCGTCACCGTGCATTTACGCTCATCGAACTACTAGTCGTGATCGCGATCATTGCAATCCTAGCCGCGATTCTCTTCCCCGTGTTCGCGCAGGCGAAAGCTGCCGCAAAAGCCACTGCGTCGCTATCCAACTCCAAACAAGTCATCCTTGCGGCGATGATGTACAGCACCGATTACGATGACCAGGCCGTGCTCTCGCAGCAGTGGAATCAGAACCAGAGCAACGACTCGGACCGAAATGTCGACAATGGGTGGGTCACGATCTGGAGCAAACTCATCCAGCCGTACATGAAGAGTCTCGACGTGGTCGACGATCCGGCGGGACCTCGCTGGCGGGTTCGGACCGAGCGCGCCTGGACGGCTCAGCAAAGCCACACGATCATGACGGGCTTTGGCTATAACGCAACGACTTTTAGCTACTACAAGATCTCGGACTGGGCCGCCGGGAGTCAGGTCTATACGACAATCAAGATGACGGATGTCAGCCGGCCCGCGGAAACGATCATGTTCGCCGCCGACATGGTGCAATACGTGGACTCCCAATTTGGGTTCTACTGGATCCTTGGAGGTACCTACGCGGGGTGGGTTAGTTGGGGCAACATCGATTCGCCGGCCTGCGGAACCAACTTTGACCGCTGGTGCGGCGCAGGTTGGGGCAACAACTACAACTGGGGCGGCCTGATCGTTGCGAACGCGGATGATACCAACGGCTATCGCTCGGGTGGGGTCTCGATGCGCGTAGCCCGGATGGGAGTGTTCGCATTCTCCGACGGTCACTGCAAGAGACTGGCTCTGAGCCGTGCCGCAGCCGGAACCAACTGGACGCCGGACACCAACAACTATTCGGTTGTGATCACCGACCCAACCAAATACAT
Source organism: uncultured Fimbriimonadaceae bacterium (assembly GCA_964576205.1). Lineage (GTDB taxonomy): Bacteria > Armatimonadota > Fimbriimonadia > Fimbriimonadales > Fimbriimonadaceae > JAEVZK01. The sequence goes on from CAZNUL010000028.1 coordinate 19,574, forward strand.
GTGGACCATCCAGTGAAGTTCGCCGGACTGTTCCTTCTACTTGCGGCATTGATCGCATCGGGATGCAGCAAGTCCGATACGATTGCCGGCGATCCGGGCACTCCGAGCCCTCGTCCGAAGGTGCCGGACGCTACCGCTGCCGACAATGCGAAGGCAATCGGCAATAATCCGAACCTCTCTCCGGAGGTTAAGAAGGTGCTGACGGGCTCAGCTCAACAAGGCAACTAGACGCGCTGATCCAATCTGAAAAGGCCGCCCAATCCTGGGCGGCCTTTGGCATATTGGCCTTCACCTAAAGAGCGGGAGAAGGCCAGGTCAGTGGAGTCGGATCGCGCCTGAGAATCGTCATTTGAGTTGGGCGAAAGGCTGTGGCCCCGCTGCCCGTTTACCCACTCGAACATGCGACTCAAGCGCGTCCGTATCTTCGGTTTTAAGACGTTCGCCGACCGTACGGACGTTAATCTGGACGGCGGAATCGTCGCCGTGGTCGGCCCGAATGGATGCGGCAAATCGAATCTGGTCGATGCGATTCTATGGGCGCTTGGGGAGAACAACGCTCGACACCTGCGTGCGGGCGCGAGCCATGACGTTATCTTCAGCGGTAGCGCGCGACGCCGGCCAGTTGGCTTCGCCGAAGTCTCCCTGCTGTTCGACAATGACGACGGATCGCTGCCTGTCGATACCGCCGAAGTCGCGGTGACAAGGCGCCTTGGGCGTGGCGGAGACAGCGAGTTTCTCATCAACGGCAGAATCTGCCGCCAGCGGGATGTGTATGAGCTTCTCGCCGACTCGGGCTTGGGGCGTGCCGGCTACGCGATCGTCGGCCAGAAAGAGATCGATCAGGCCCTTGCCGCCTCACCAGAGGACCGTCGAGCCTGGGTAGACGAAGCTGCCGGCGTCCAGCGCTACCGCGTCAGAAAAGCCGAATCGACGAAGCGACTTGAGAGCGCCAGAGAACATTTGACGAGAGTCCATGACATCCTGCGCGAGCTCGAGACCCAGCGTGTACCCCTGCAAGAGGAAGCTGAAATCGCCCGGAAATATAGGGCTGCCGTGGACGCACTTCGAGATGTTGAGACGGGAATCCTCGTCCTCGAGCTAACCAAGGCGGCGGCTGAAGTTCACGAGATTGAATCGCGCCTCGCTTCATCGGCTCAGCTAGTCCGTGAGGAACATCTCCGAGCGGAGGACCTGGAAAGGCAGGCTGATGCGCTCGGCAAGAAGGTCCTCGAGACCGAGCATCGAATCGAGGAGGTTCGCGTCGAGTTGCAGAATGCGATTTCGGCGACCGAAGCGGCTGCCTCGAACATCAAGCTCGGTGAAGAGAGGCTGAAGTCACTGGAGGAAGTCGAGCAAACCCTCGAATCCTCGGGCGCCGACCAGTTCGTGGTTCAAGCAGAGGCTGAGCTAGCGCAAGCCACTCGGGAGGAAGTCACCGAACAAGAATCCGTCGATCTGGCACGGAACGAGATCGCCGGGGTTGGAGACGAAGCAAAGCTTCTCGGCGCCCAACTGAAAGAAATCGAAGTCACTCTTGCCCAGGCCAGAGAGGCACATGCTGCCAGATTGAAGCGTCTGGCCGAAGTCGAACACCGGCGGGAACGACGTGAGCAAGTTGAGCGCGAAATTCGAGGAATCGCATCCGATCTGCCCAAGCTGCTCGAGGCTAAGAGTGTCGCGAACGCCGAAGTCGAGTCGGCCATGGGTAGCTTCATTGCCTCCGAGTCGCAGCTCAAAGTCTGCGAAGAGGAGATATCCAAGCTCAGGCTCCAGGAGGACCTACTCGGTGCGAAGGTCCGCGGCTTGATGGCGCAGCGAGCGGCATTGGAGGGGCGAGAGAGGGGACTCGAGGCCACCATTCAGTCTTTCGAGGGTTTGTCCCAAGGCAGCCGGGCCGTGCTGGAGGCGGCCTCAAAGGGCACGTTGAGTGGCGCTTACCTGCCGGTCGGGCAATCGATACGTTCGAGTCCGGCTCACGCTTTGGCCATCGAAATTGCATTGGGCGGCGCCGTTAACGATCTCATCGTCGACGACGAGCACACGGCCCAGGTGGCCATCGAGTATCTGAAGACTCACCGGCTTGGCCGCGCGACCTTTCGTCCCATATCGCTGGCCAGCAGTGTGGAACCAAAGGCGGATCCGAACTTGCTCCAGCGACCAGCCGTAATCGGGTTGGCCGTGGACCTCGTTAAGTCCGACGACTCGGTACGTCCGGTCATCGAGCAGCTTCTCGGCCGGGTCCTGGTCGTATCCGATTTGGCGACGGCGCTCGCGTTGGGCAGGACGAGTGGCTGGAGCATGGTCGTGACTCTGGATGGCGAAGTCGTTCATTCCTCGGGTGCCATCTCCGGTGGGCATCTCGCGGCCCAGCACAGCGGTCTCGTCCAGCGAATGGCCGATCTTGCTCAAATCCAAATCGATCTGTCCGCCTTGGACCTTGAGATCGGAGAGGCGGAGGCGGACCTCGCGAAAGCCGTCGGCCGCCGTCAGGAGCTGCTAACCGCATCCGCCGGCGCCAAGGAGAACCTGAACCAGTGGAGTCAAAGCGTCAGCGAAGCCAAGGAATTTCTTCGAACAATCTCCTCTGAGCTGCAGGCTGCCGAGCGCGCCCGTGAAAGGCTCGCCAAGGAGCAGGAAACGCTGGCCGATGATTTCGAGTTGCCAGCGGTGATCGAATTGGAAACGGTTCAGAGGGCGCGCGATGAGCTGGTCAACTCATTTGCCGCGAGATCGGCGGACGCGGAACAGGCCAAGTCCAAACTTAGGGAGACCGAGTATCGATTGTCGCAGGCCTCGGCCCGGAAATCTGCCGTGGCCAAACGCCTCGAAGCCGCGGTCCGAAATGAAACGCAACGGAAAACCAAACTGGAGAGCTTGGAACCCGAAAGGGTCCGGATACGGCACGAAATCGCACGCCTATCGGCCGAGCTCGCAGCCGCCGAGGCGGCTCGAATTCGGCGTGAAGACGACTTGCAAGGAGCGCAATCGACCAAAGACGGCTTTTTGCGAGATGGCGTCCGGCTAGCTGGGGAGTCGAAAGCTGCACGAGAGAACATCGCGGCCATCGCCGACTCGAATCATCAAGCCGAGCTGGCTCGCGCCAGAGCCGACGCGAAGAGGGCGGCTGCAAGCGAACGGTTGATCGAGGAATATGGGATTTCGTCCGAAGAAGCGGTCGAAATGAGGTCGTCGATCCAGCTACCGCCGGATGCTCAGCCCCTCGCAAACCGGCTTCGCAAGGAGATCAAGTCGATGGGGCCGGTCAATATCGGCGCGATCGAAGCGTTCGAACGCCTAACGATGCGGCACGACGATCTCAGCAGCCAGCGTGCCGATATTCTCGAAGGCATCGACCAGGTCGAGGCGAGTATTCGGGAGTTGGATAACCTGACTCGTGACCGCTTCTTAGATACGTTCGGCAAGGTCGAAGCAGCCTATGCCGAGATGTTCTCGAAGTTGTTTGGCGGCGGGGAAGGACGAGTTCTCTTGAATTCCAGTTCCGTCTTGGAGAGCGGGATCGACATCGAGGTCACGCTTCCCGGCAAAAAGCGGCAACGGCTCGAGCTATTGAGTGGCGGCGAAAGGGCGTTATGCGCCGCCGCGTTCCTGTTTGCGCTATTGCAGGTGAAGCCGTCGCCCCTCGTCGTTCTGGATGAGGTCGATGCTCCGTTGGACGGAAGAAACGTTGAAAGATTCGGCGACCTTCTCGAGGAATTCTCGACCGAGATCCAGTTCATCGTGATTACTCACAATCCCGCTACCATCGGGAGAGCGCCCGTTTGGCTGGGCGTGACGATGCAGGAGCCCGGCGTCTCCACGCTAGTACCCGTCCGCTTGCCGGCGGCGCCAGTTGCCGTGATCGACGCCTCGTACGTTGCCGGCGCGACTGCGATGCCGGCATAGCACGAGGATCTGTTCGTTAATCGGCCGGCTACTGGCCGCCGTACCAGATCGGAACGCCGCCGGGGGAACGGACAACCGTCCATTGGTTACCCGCCGAGACTGAGGTAGCGAACACGACCGGCGGCGCCACGAGTCCTTGTCCGATGCCGGGAATCGGGCGGCCGGTTGGAGCGAACAGGTTGACGTCTACAAAGCTGCCGACAGCCATCTGGGCGAGCGCCTTCTGACGTTGGTAGTACCAGTCGGGAGCGACCGCGACGCGCACGTCGCCGTCATCCGTGTGAATAGTCCAGACTTCGGTGACCCCATTGGTGCCATCGATGAACGTGGCGATGTTGGTAATCGTTCCGTCGACAATCCGGTGATTGATGCCATCGTCGGGAGGCGCTTGGGTATAGGTGGCATCCCAGTAGGGTCGGCCCATTGGCCGGCGCAGCGCCAAGACGTTCTTGTTCTTTACAATCTGTTCGGCGAGAATCACGCTGTGGTCGTCGATCGTAACTCTCGATCCCGTCACCTGCACATGGTCGTCGATCTTTATCTTGGTGCGTTGATTGTCGACATACCACTCCGGTCCAACGTCCACATGCCAGGTCTTTCCGTCGCCCGCTTTGACCAGGATCGTGATAATGTTCCCCATGCTTCGCATCGGGGGCGCAACCTCGACGCCGGCAACCCGTCCCTTGACCGTAATGACGGTCTTAGTGTCGTAAAGCCGGTTATAGGGTGAGTCGGCGTTGTATCCGCTGTCCTGTCCACTAATGACAACCGGCTGGGCGAGCGCTCCGGCAATCGATACCGTTAGCAGAATTAACACCGCTGTAAATCTCTTCATCGTAGCCTCGGCTGTTTGACGACCTTGCGGGCCGGTTTGCTCCACTTTCGCTAGGCTAGTTGAAGTGACGGAGGGGATGCGGGTGGAAGCTAGCTTCTATGCCAAACCTACAATACGAAATCCGAAACCCGAAATCGAAGATCACTTGGCCCAGGGCAACGGAACCTGGGGTGCGAACTTGCGGCCGTCCTTCTTGATCTTGTCCTCGATCCGCTGAATCCGCGAGCTATCGCCCGGGTGGTCACTGAGGAAAGGCGGTGGTTTTTCGCCGGGCACCGACTTAAGCAGCCGGAAAACGTCCGCCAGTCCCTCCGGGTTGTATCCAGCCTTGATCATCCAGGCGTAGCCGCCGTCGTCGGCCTCGGTCTCGTGCTTGCGCGAGTAGGGAAGGTTGACAAGGACGTCGAGACCCACGCTGGCGAGGTCGGCGACCTCCCGGTTTGCGTGCCCCAAGATGAGCGCCAGATCTAGAATCAGATCCTTCTGTTGCTGATCTCGGTACTGGTAAGCCCAGTGCTCCTGCCGCACGTGGGTGAGCTCATGTCCAAGCACGCCGGCCAGCTCATCTTCGGTCATCAGCTTATTGAGAAGGCCGGTGTAGAAAAAGGTTGGTCCGCCGGGAAGGGCAAAGGCATTCACCTCCTTGCTGTCGATGACGTCGAAGGAGTATTGCCAGGGTTGTGCGTGGTCGTCGATCGCGGAAAGTAGCTTATTGGCCACTCGGCGAAGGGTCTTGACCCGTTCGTCGTAAGGAGGCAAGACTTTTTCCTTACTGCGCAATTCGCTCGCCGCCTGCATCCCCAACTTGACCTGTTGATCCTTTGTGGGTTTGCCAAATTGGGCGTGCCCAAGGGTTGTGGCGCCTAACGCGAGGAGGATAACAACGGGGAGGACGGACGTGCGACCCATGCTTTCTCTGACGAACCTACCGTAAACGGCGTTGCGCACGCAAACGCAATATTAGGCGCTCGGTCGAACGGTCAACTCCCGCAACCAATCCGTCAGTGCGCTTCGTCCTTCCTGTTGACCTTCCATGCACGATCCCGACCGAGGGCCTGACTTCAGATCGGTAGGGTCGATCTTCTTCGACCTCGACGACACCCTTTGCGCCTATTGGGAGGCTTCGAAGACCGGCATGCGGCAGACGTTCGCCAAGTACGGACCGCCAGGATTCACGGTTGACGAGATGATTCGCCACTGGGCGGCGGCCTTCCGTGAGTTTGCTCCGAGGATCAAGAAGACGGAATGGTACGACGGGTACCTCAAATCAGGCGAGCCGACGCGGACCGAGCAAATGCGCCTGATGCTTGATCGAATGGGGATTGTCGACGAGGAGCGGTCCAATCTTCTCAGCCAGACATACATGGAGTCGAGGAACCAAGCTCTGCGTTTGTTTCCGGACGCCGAATTCGTGATCGACAAGTTGAGCCGTCGCTATCCGCTTGGGCTGATCACCAATGGACCCGCCGATATCCAGCGGCAGGAAATTGCGACTCTGGGCATTGGCCCAAGGTTCAAGGTGATTCTAATCGAGGGCGAGCTTGGGGAAGGGAAGCCTAACGCATCGGTATTCGCGCGCGCCGCTTCCGCGGTTGGCTACCCACCTGGTCAAATCCTGTTCGTCGGGAACAGCTATGCCCACGATGTGGCGCCGGCCTTGAGCTGCGGGTGGCGCGCGGTTTGGATTAGGCGTGCTAGCGACGTTCCTCCAAGTTGGGGCGATGAGGCGATCAAGCCGGAAGAAATGCCTTCCGGCGCGGAGCCGCCGGATGCGATTATCGGGTCTCTTTCTGAGCTGCTCGATCTCTTGCCGGTGTCGCGGGACGGCTAGCCATCCATTAGCCTATCGACTGATGTTGAGCTGTCCTTGTCGAGTCTGACCGGCGAAGAGGGCTGCCGAAGCCAGGACTGCGACTAGCATGATGATCCCAAAAACCAAGAGCTTCCAACGCGTACGGGGTCGAACCATCATCCGCCCACTCAGTCGCTTGCATCTGCCCAAAAGGTTTGGCAACATCAACTTTCACGAATCACTGAAACTTCGGGCGAAGTAGAATGAGTTGGAATGGCAACCATTGCCGCAACCAGGCCCCAACCGATTACGATCGATACCGTCGCCGACAAGGTATTCGCCGGGGAACGGCTCTCGCCGGAAGACGCGGTCTTTTTGTTCGGCCACCCAGACTTGCTGGACCTAGCAACTTTGGCCGATTTTCAGCGGCAGCGAAAGGTCCCGGGTCGAACGGTTACCTATATCATCGGCCGCATCTTGAACTACACGAACGTGTGCTGGGTGCGCTGCAAGTTCTGCGCGTTCTATCGCGTGCCGAATCATGCCGAGGGCTATGCCCTGAGCGACGACGAGATTCTTGCCAAGGTGCAGGACACGGTAGACCAGGGCGGTGTCGAGATCCTTTTCCAGGGTGGACTCAACCCGAAGCTGAAGATCGAGTACTACGAGGGGATTTTCGCCGAGATCAAGGATCGATTCCCCGACGTCATCCTCCACGCCCTTTCTCCGGCCGAGATCATCTATATCGCGCACATCTCCAAGCTGAAGCTGCGCGACGCTCTCGCGAGGTTGCAAGCGGCGGGACTGCATTCGATTCCCGGCGCGGGCGGGGAGATACTGGTAGATCGCGTCCGCAAGATCATCGCGCCCTACAAGGACACGACCGACGAGTGGCTGACATGCATGCGAACGGCGGCCGATCTGGGTATCAAAAGCACCGCCTCGATGATGTTCGGCCATGTGGAAACCGTTGAAGATCGGGTCGAGCATCTGGGCCGGATTCGTGCCCTACAAGACGAATGCGCGCCCTTTCGCGCATTCATCACCTGGAATTTTCAGCCGGAGGAAACCATGTTGCAGATTCCAAGGAAGGCCAGCGGCGCGGATTATCTTCGAACACTGGCGATCTCTCGGCTATTCCTCGACAACTTTGACAATCTGCAGCTTTCCATTCTTACGCAGGGTCCGAAGATCGCCCAGATTGCGCTCGGCTACGGCGCCAACGACTTTGGATCGGTGATGATCGAGGAACAGGTCGTATCGGCCAAGGGGAACAAGTTCATCCTGAACGCGGATGAGTTTGAGCGGCTGATCAAGGACGCCGGCTACGCGCCAAGGCGGCGCAACACCCGCTATGAGCTTCTGTGACGCCCGGCCGGCCGAAAGTCAGCGGCCGTAGATCAAGCGTCGCTCCCTAGGCGAGAGCTTGAACGCAGGAGCCGTCATAGCGCCCTCTGCCCGGCCATTCGTTCCCGTCCAGTAGACGAACGCGTCGATGTCCGGCGTAACGAGCAGAGGCGTCTCGGTCGTGTTGCCGACGGTGACCTTGTACACGCCGCTCACGGCCGAGTTGGATGCGATCTTCGTGAACGCCACCTGGGTGTCGCCTGTGTTCGGGCTGGAGCCGTATTCAGCGTCGCTAGAGTTTGTGATCTGGGTGAGGGTGCCTCCGTCCGGATCCATCGACCAAATGTTGAAATGTCCGCTCCGGTTGGAAGAGAAGTAGACGAAATCGCCTTCCTTGGTCCATTGGGGCATCACGTTTTCAAACGCGTTGGCCGTCAGCTGAACGAAATTAGTGCCATCGGTCTTCCTTCGGCAGACCTGGCCGGTGGCGCCGGAATTTGTTGTGGATCGGGAATAGACGACGACGGTCCCGGACGGAGAGAGCGTGGCATCGTCGGCATCGTCGAGTCTCGTCGGCGTTCCCATGCCGTTGGTATTCGCGACGAACACGCCCGATCTCCCCGCCATCGTTTGGGCCACGTAGATCATCTTCGAGCCATCGGGTGTGAACTGAAGCGAGCCAACGAAGATGTAGGGACCAGGGTCGACGACGGTCGCGTTCGTGGTGCTGACGCTTGAGTTGACGTAGATGACGTACTGCGGATTTGCCGTGCCGGTCGCGCTGAATCCAAAGGCCACTTGGGCCGCTGCCGGATTCCTGGCGTATCCGCTGTAATTGGCAGGAAGCGTGTCGAGTGTCGCGATCCCGGAGCCGTCGGGGTTCATCTGCTTAAAGGTATCGGTGTTGACGCCGGTTTGCGAAAAGATGATGACGTTCGCCGGCAAGCCGCCGACCGTTCCCGTTGTCGCCGCTGTCGTTGTCGAGCCAGCCGTCGATGTCGTTCCCGCGGTGGACGTCGTACCCGCGGTCGAGGTCGTTCCCGCCGTCGATGTTGTGCTGGCCGTCGTCGTCGTGCCCCCACCGCCGCCCCCTCCACAGCCGACCATGGCCGCGAATAACGTGACGAACGCTACAAGGATTGGGAGACCGGCAGATGACTGTTTCATAAAGCTTCTAACTCTTAGGTGACGACATGCATGCACGTTCGGTTCGATTCACGCTGGCAAAGCAATCCATCATACAACTTGCATTCAAGGAAGGCGTCGGGATCTTAGAAGCGAATCGAAAACTGTCCCGATGGGTCTGGCTCGGGCAGCGAGGCATAGAAAGGAGTTATGGAATCGAGGCTTCTACCGCGGTCGGCTCAGTGATGGCTTCGTACAACTCCGGTCGCCGCGATGCGAATACTGTTGTTTCGTAGAGGCCCGGAATCATCACGTTTCGCTTCACTCGCGCTTCTGAGAGGTCGATTTCGGCCACGATGACCGCTTCGTCGGTGCCGGCTGCGGCGACCACTTTGCCCGACGGATGCACGATCTTGCTTCTTCCGATAAAGCGGAAGCCGTTCTCGAGACCGACTCGATTGCAAGTGGCGACGAACACTCGATTCTCTGCCGCCCGCGCGATCGCCACGTGCTCCGCCGAGGTCTCTGCCCCTTCCGGCCAGTTTGTCGGCAGGGCAATCAGCTCGGCACCGGTAAGGGCGAGAACGCGGGACGCCTCGGGAATGCGCAGGTCAAAGCAGATAAGGATTCCGATCCTGCCAAGAGCAGTGTCGAAAACGGGAAGTTCGTCGCCCGGGCGAACAAACTTGTCCAGGCCTAGCTCGGGCAAATGGGACTTCCGATAGATTCTCACCTCGCGATGAGGCTCGATGAGGGCCGCGGAATTGGTGACGTGCTCGCCGGCCCGCTCCGCGAATCCAATGATAACGACGATGCCGAGGCGGTCTGTTGCCTGCTGAATCGGTTCTAGCTCCGATCGGTCTATCGCGATGCGCCGAGCCTCAGCTGCGGAGTCGACACAGTAGCCGGTGATGAACGCCTCCGGAAAGACGGCGAGATCCACTCCGTCGATGGCCAAAGCCTCGAGCTTGGCGATAGCGGCCGCAGCATTTGAGGCTGGGTCACCGTACGTGACATTTGCCTGTACGCAAGCGATTTTCATCTTGGCGACATTCTACTTTCCGGTCCGGCGCCCTGCCGGAGCACCTGGGTCGCTTGGTCGTCATTTTGTTCGTCATCACTCTATAGCCCCCGGTGACGTGATGACGAGCGGCAGTCGATGGCAGGGGAATCCGGCGACGGTACCCGCACCCCGGTAGACTGCGCGACGATCATGATGCATCGATTCTTCGCCGGCCTCATCGTTGCGGCAGCCTTGGCCTGTGCAAGTTCCGCCCAAGTCCCGGACGATCTCGCTTCTAAGAAAGACTTCAGGGCATCTCGTTCCTCCAGCACCGATCCGAACCATCACAACGGTGATGCGCGGGAGATCCCACCGGGGCAGACCTTGACGGTGGCCGACGTTCACGGCTCCGGCCGGTTTACCCATCTCTGGATGACGATCGCCGCCCAATCTCGGGCCGAAGCCCTTCGGGAGCTCGTGATCCGCATGACTTGGGACGATGCGGCTACTCCCGCCGTCGAGTGCCCGATCGGCGATTTCTTTGCCCAAGGTCCAGCCCACTACGTCGAATACCACAGTGCGCCCGTATCGGTGGGTGGCCAGATGGCCTTGAACTGTTACTGGCCCATGCCGTTCAAGAAGCACGCCGTCATCACTGTGACAAACGAGGGATCGAAGCGCGTCGACGCCTTCTACTACAATTTCGACTATCGGCTCGACAACCGGCCGGAGCGAGACATCCGCTATTTCCACACTCAGTATCGAAACTTCTTTCCGGCGCCGAAGGGGACTCCGCTAACGATATGCGCGACGAAAGGCGCCGGTCACTTTGTCGGAACCATCGTAACCGTGCTTGCGAACAGCGATGGCTGGTGGGGGGAGGGGAACGATTATTGGTACGTCGACGGTCATGCCCTGCCCGACATCAGCGGTACCGGTAGCGAAGACTACTTCTGCGGCGCTTGGGATTTCGGCCACACGTTTCAAACACCCTATTTCGGCGTCACCTACTACGACAACGCGGACCACGGTGGGGAGAAACGGGGAATCCAGAACACTGTCTACCGCTGGCACATTCAAGATCCGGTGCCCTTTAGAAAATCGCTTCTCTTTACATTGGAGCATGGGCGGGGAGGATGGGATGAGGATCGCCGGCCGCTGCGGAATCACTACACGACGGTTGGACTCTACTATGTGGACCACCCTGAGGCCGATATCCCGGCAATCGCGCCCTATGCTAAGCGGGTGCCGCAGCTTTTGCCGTTGCCAGGCGGTTAGACAGAGTCTGCAGGTTTTGTTCAAGTAACGCCGGAATCTGGGAAGCCGGCGACGCGTAATCTTGGCCGGGTTGAAAGACTCGACCGGGAGGAACGATGTTCAAGTCATGGTTCGTGCTGCTCGCCATTGGATCTGCTTACCTCGTCGGTACGCAATCACATGATCAGAACTTCGGGGTGATCAATGCCGAGCGGATCAACATAAGGGACAAGAACGGAACGCTCAGGGCGGCGCTTTCAAACGCGGCCGGATTTAGCGAGGGTGATCGTGCATCGGGGACCCGAATTTCCGGACTAATGTTCTACAACGAGGAGGGCCAGGAAACCGGCGGTCTAACGTTTCGTGGCAGAGCAATCCCAGGCGGACAAGATTCTGACGTCACGTTAACGATGGACCAGTTCAGGCAGGATCAGAATGTCTATCTAAATCATGGCGAGTTCAGGGATGCGAAGGGATCGAAGATTGTGGATGGACTCACGATCAACGCTCGTCCGGACTGGACCAAGGTCGGTGACGAATATGCCATCTACGACAAGATACAGAAGCTTCCCGAGGACAAGCGTGACGCCAGCCGGTTCGCCTTCGCGAAGCAGGGAAGGGTGATGACCCGGCGCGTCTTTCTAGGCGTGCGGCGTGGCGAAGAGAACCAGAAGGCGTACGACGACACCGGCCTTTTTATCAAGAACAAGTGGGGTCGAGACGCCATTCGGATATTCGTGGATGCGAACAACAAGCCGCACGTCGAAGTCCTCGATCCTTCAGGGAAGGCCGTCGTCTATGAATTGAAAGCGCCAGTAGGTAGCGTCCCGGAGTAATAAAGCCCGGTAAATCGCTAGTCCCTCGCGAACGTGTGTGCTTCGTCGATTGCTGCTTTCAGGTTTTCCCAGGGCGTCGTGCCGGGAACCGTGCAGTCAGCGCCGAGAATGAAGCGATCGGACGCGTCCGACAACGCCTCGCGCGCCGCCGTTCTCACCTCTCCCAGGGTACCGCCCGATAAGACTCCTTTTCGTTCCATGCCTCCCATGAAGGGCCGGCGGAACATCGCGGAAATCATCTCGGGATTCAAGCCCTCCAAGGCGCAATTCACGACATGCCCCGGGTAGTCGAAAAAGCGAGTCAGATCGTCGTAACCGCCAAACTCGTCGCGGTGATAGTCACAGATGTGCAGGATGTTGAACCGACACAGCCGGTCGATCTCTCGCATCACTTCGAGGTCGTACGGTTTCACGCCCTGCTCAAAAGTATCCGGATTGGAAAAGCGCCGGCTTTCGCCCCCTTGCGTCGAGTGATAAAAACCGTCGATTCCAGCGCGGATGCACTCCCTCACGAAGTCCATGAGTCCGTCGGTAACGCGCTCAAGACCTGGCCGGACGGCATCGAGGTCCTCATCCATATGCGCTTGGAGCAGTTTGCGATCGGCCATATGGGCCGCGATCATGAAAGGCGAATAGAGGGTCACGACGACCAAGGCTTCCGTGCCCATGGCCTCAACGAGGCCCTGAACGACCTCGATCTGAGGCTCGAAAAAGGCGCGGTTGAGCGGGGGCAGGTTTGCCCAATCGGATGGCTTCTCGATATCGACCTGGGGAAACGGGACCTCGAACTGGATCTTCACGAAGTCCATGCCGGTCGCACGGAAGAACTCGATGTGTTTGTCAATTGCCGCTCGTCCGGTATGGAACTGCTTATCAAAGTGGAGGAAGAAACCAGCCGGGATGTACGTTTGGTTCGTGCCGGGTTGGAGCAGACCGAGAACTGCCTCGCGCTTATCGATCACCGTCGCCATTCGGCAGGTTTACCCGGCAAGCGTTAACGAACGTCGAACCGGAAGTCCGGCAGCCCGATGAGATGATTACTCGAATCTAGTTGGGTTTCATAGCTGGGTGGCGCGAGGGTTCCCGAACGGAGCCGGCGATGCGGATTCAAAGAGCGACGTCCAGCAAGGGCGTACGAGGATGAACCGGGGCGAAACGTGAGTTTGCCGGTCTCGAAGTTATAGTTGAACACCGGCATGCCGAGGTGGATCGGCGCGCCCATCGAGATTGCGGTCGGCATGTCCACGATTTCGACGGTCGCCGTATCATGCAGAATCGCGCCCTGCCCCCACGTCGCGGTAGTACAGGCTGCAAGGCTTGCAGCGCCCGTCAGCTTCCCGAAGCGAATCATATATCCAACCAGGGTGAGGCAAGTTAGATGCCATTCCTGCGGGCACACAGGATCGCCCTCCGCAGCGGGTTAACCGCAGCGTACGAACTGGTAGAACCGGTCGCCGCCCCGAACGACCAACGTGCGTTCGTAGCGGCAGCCGTCACGGTAGAAAAAGGGAAGACTGAAGTAGCAGGCTCTGGCATGCCGGTAGGGATCGTCGCAGGCCAGGTCTTCATCGTAGCGCCACAGCGCGTAAAGCGAGCCGGCGGACCCTGCAAAGTAGAGGAAGTCGTCATGCTCGAGGAGGCCGATGAAACCCACGAAGCCTGCAAAGCCCGCAATGTCGAGCCAGTCGTGCCGATCTCCGATAAATTCGACGAACGGTCTGCCTCCGAAGAAATGACCTTCGTGGAAGCCATCTTCACGGTCCCGGAAGCGGTCTTCACCTCTAAATCGGCTGTCCCGGATGTGCTCATTTCCGGTCCGATCGCTCTCGAACCCACCGTCACGCATATGGTCGCTTCGGTTGCGGATAGTGCGGCTCCAATCTCTCTCCTGGCTTATCGAATCCTGGCCACGGTGCCACCTCTGATCCTGAAGACGGTAATCCGGAGATCGGTTTGCATCGAAATCTCGCGTGTCGCGACGTTCGTTGCTGCGAGTATCCCGAGTTGCGGGCGCTTCGCGGGATCGGTCTGAACTGGGGTGGCGTGGTTCAGCTCGCTTATCACCGGTCCACATATGGTCGTTTCCTCCCCGATCCGAGTGCTGCCGGCCTGAATCGCTCATGTGATCGTAGGAGGTGCGCGAGCCTCGGGAATCACGGTCGTGATCGCGCTGGGCAAAACAGGAAATCGGCAAGGCGATTGCGACGGTCAAAACGGAAGTGGAAGCGACGCTTCGAAATCTCATCGGAATAACTCCTTAGCTCATACTACTGCAGCTTGGCGGGCATAGCTGCATTCACTCTATCAAACGACCGTGGGCGAAGTCAGCGTCGCTAAAACCTGGTGCAATTGCTTAGGGTCATTGCCTTCGGGAGGCTTCCCGGTCTGGAAAGTAGCGAGTGGGTGAATGAAACCATTCACCCACTCGTTCACCAACTTTTGAGGTCTAACGTTAGCCGCCGCCTCCGGGTCCACCGCCGGGACCACCGGGTCCGCCCGGGCCGCGCGGAGGTTCCTGGAACTTGAATGGCCTTCCAACCATCCCGTTCCACTGGTCGCGCTGACTGCTTGTGAGCACGCCCAAGAGCTTCTGGCCAACCTCGTCGCGATGCTTGCGCATCTCGGCGGGATCGGGCCTTTGCCCCTGTTGCGGCATCGGCGGCCGATTGCTCTGCATGATCTGCATGATCTGCTGCCGCTGCTCGTCCGTCACGCCGAGCTTCTTAGAGATATCGGGCCGCATGATCGCGATGGGACCCTGCAGCTGCAGGGATAGTTCCTGATATCGCGTGTATTGAGCCGAGCTGAGGATCTGCTTGATCTTTGCCTCCATCTCTTGGCCTTGACCGAAGCCGCCACCCGGCCCGCCTTGAGGTGGGCCGAACCCACCAGGACCGCCGAATCCTCCCGGAGGGCCTCCTTGACCTCCTTGGCCGCCGGGAGGCGGCGGACCAAATCCGCCCTGACCTGGGCCACCCTGGCCCGGGCCGCCCGGCCTACCGCCCTGTCCCGATCCGCCTGGAGGAGGCAGCCCCGGACCTCCCTGCCCGCCTTGTCCCTGAGGTGGTCCGCCGGGACCTCCAAATCCGGCTGGAGGGCCGCCGGGCCCTCCTCCGGCCCCCCCGGGGCCACCTGGGCCACCGAAGCCGCCGGGACCCATGGGAGGCGGAAGGATTTGGGCTAGCTTTTGCTTCTGGTCCTCCGTGATTTTGAGCTCCTTCTGGACGTCGGGTCGCATGAGGATCTGGGGTCCGCCCATCATCATCATGCCGGGACCACCCCGCATGCCTTGCATCCTTCCGCCATTGGGTCCGGCAGGAGGGGGACCTCCCTGGAATCCTCCGCCCTGCGGAGGTCCGCCTTGTGGCGGTCCGCCGGGAGGTGGCTCCTGAGCGAGCGCGAGGCTTGCGCAACAAATCGTGAGCGCGAGGATCGTTGTTCTCAACATGTTCATCTCCTGTGCCGGGGGTCTGCTCTCCGCGGCCTTGTACACCCTAGTTATGCGGTTCTACTATTTGGATTTCGTTTGATTGAGAAGTTTATTGAAAAATGTCAAGAACGCATCTCGGACTTGGTAGGAGCAATCGGCAAGCGGATTGCGACGGTTGTCCCATGGCCCAATTCGCTGGTTATGGTCACCTCTCCCTGATGAGCCTCCGCGATTGTCTTGCAGATCGCGAGTCCGAGCCCAACGCCCCCGTCCGTCCTCGATCGGGCCGCTTCAACCCGGTAGAACCGCTCGGTGAGGTGCGGGAGGTGCGCGGGCGCGATACCTTCCCCGGAATCCGCCACCTTAAGCCAGGCCGACTCCTCATCTGCACACACAGTAACCTTGATCACGCCGCCGGCCGGTGTGTGCCGGATCGCGTTGTCGATAAGGTTGGTGAGAACTCGCCGAAGGTGCTCCGGGTCGCCGTCAATCGTCACCGGCGAATCCTGGAGATCGGCGATGAGCGACGAGCCGGAGCTTAAAAAGGTCTGGAGGACGTCGGTGGCGACCACCCTAAGGTCGATCCGTTCACGATGCATCGTTAACTGGCCCGAATCGGCCCGAGCCAAGACGAGCATTTCTTGAACGAGCCTTGCCATCGACTCGGCCGCCTGGTCCGCCGTTTCGAGGGCCCTGTTCCGGTCTTCTTCGGTCGCGCCCGGTGCGAGCGCGGAACTCGTGGCCAGTCGCAGTCGGGTTAGAGGGGTTCGCAGCTCGTGCGAGGCGTCTGCCGTAAACCTCTTTTGAGTTTCGTGGGCATCCTCTAGCGAAGCATACGCGGTCTGAAGCGCCGCGAAAGACTGCTCCAGTCGCTCCACCATTGCATTGAAAGTCTGGCCAAGCTCCGCGAATTCGTCCTTGCCTTCGATTGCCAGCCGGCGAGAAAGATCTTGCCCGCTGATCGCGCTTGCCGCCTCTTTCATTTGGGAGATCGGCCGGATCGCCCGGTTTGTGAGGAAGGACGCTCCGGCGGCGGCGAACAGTATGGCGCCGGGAATGAACAGAAGTAGGGTCCAGAGTTGAGCCGACCAAATCCGATTGAGGTCGCCTACTTGTCGCGCGACCTGAACGGCTTGACCCGCATTTGGCCCCTGACGCAGCAACGTGCTGTAAATGCGGATTGGCTCGCCATCGAACTCACCATTTGAGTACACCGATTCGCCACCGATGGCGCGCCTTAGTGAGGCCTCGTCGAAGGCGGGATCTCTCATGAACCCAAGCGGCCGGCCACTCTCGTCAAACAGACGAGGCCGGCGAACGTCCGCGAATCGGATCGCGGCAGGATCGCTGAACCTGGGTGGCATCGGACCGCTTTCTCGGACTCCAACACCGGGCTCCGACGGTCCCGAGCCATCGGGTGGATTTCCGGGCGGCATTTGTCCTGGCATTGCCTGCCCAGATGCTCCGGCAAAGCCACGAGGCCCTCCCTGCGGAGGCACGTGGATTGCCCGATCGGCGAGCTCACGATCGATGTCGGATGCGAGCCGCGCCTGGTTCGCGTAAACAATGCCCGTCGAGAATGCCACCAGCACGATCGCGATCACAATGGCATTCCAGAGTGTAAGCCTCGCGCGGAAGGACTGCACTATGGTCTCCTCATCACGTAGCCGATTCCGTGGACCGTGTGAATCAGCTTCCTGTCCCACTTGGCGTCAATCTTTTTGCGCAGGGAGGTGATGTGGAAATTGACGATGTTGTCGAGGCTTTCCTCGTTGTTCCAGACGCTTTCCAGAATGACTTCTCGGGTCAGCGTTCGACCTTCGTTTCTCGCAAGCGCTTCGAGGAGCGAGAATTCCCGGGGCGTAAGCTTGATGTTCTCTCCGGCTCGGGTTACGATGTGGGCTTTCGAGTCGATCAGCAGGTCGTCGACTTGAATGTTTCCCGTTCGATGGATTTTGTCGCGGCGAAGTAAAGCGTTGATCCGGGCGAGGAGTTCTCGAACGTCGAACGGCTTCGCCAGGTAATCGTCAGCGCCGCCCTCGAGGCCGCGCACTCGATCGTCGACCGAGTCTCTGGCCGTCAGCATCAGGATGGGCGTGATGAGTCCGAGCCTGCGAAGCTCGTCGCATACCGACCAGCCGTTCCGGCGCGGCAGCATCACGTCGAGGATGATCAAGTTGTAGGTGTGTGAGAGAGCCTGATCGAGGCCATTTTCGCCGTCGGGGGCAACATCGACATGGAACCTTTCGCGGCCGAGTACGGCCGCGATTTGATCCGCGATCACGGGATCGTCTTCAACAAGCAGGGCGCGCATGGCTTCCTATCCCGCATTATGCCGCCGGGGTTATTTGGAAAGCGTTTGGAGGCTATCCGCCTGTCATGTTCACGGAGATCGTGGAGATGGCTCCCGTGGGCACGTTGCCTAGGTTGCCCGTGAGATGGTTTTGCACATCGAATCCGAGCGTCCCGCTCAGCGTGGAGGCCGAGCCGACTGTTGGAGTAAGGGTCGCGCTAAATCCGCCATTGTCGTTGATGCTTCCCGAAACCGTGTAGTCCGCGGCCGCACCGTTGTCGTGCAGGGTCCCGGATAAACTGCCACTTGGAAGGACGACAAAGGCGATGGTGCCCGTATCGGACGGCGATGATTGCGTCCACGTGCCGTTAAAGGTTCCTGTGAACGGATTCAGGAGGCCGCCGCCGCCGCAACCACAAAGGGAGATGGCCGGAATAAGGAACGCGGCCAGGTATTTAATGCGCATGTAGTATTGTGGGTCCTTCAGGGCCAGATGGTTCTCTGGAGTTTGCAGTTCGAATCTTGAGTTGGGGGAATTGGACGAGAATGATGCACAGGCTTTTGGTTGAATAGCGAACGTTCCGTTCCGATCCAGGTGCCAAACTCTTGCCTGCCGAGTCTCCGTCACAATAGATGCCTAGTCCGCTATGCTCTCATTGCTTGCATCCCTGACGCTCCTCCACATTCAGGACCAGCCGCCACGACTGAGAACGGTTCTCGATAACGGCGCAATTATCTTGGTTGAATCCAAGCCCCGGGAGCCCGTCGTTTCGGTGCAGCTTTTCGCGTCGTCGAAATACGTGCCCGAGATGGAGGCGTCCCACGGGTACCGGCATCTCCTCGAACACCTGGTTGCAAAGGGGGACGGAACACTGGACAGCAAGCTGGAGAGCCAGGCCTGCTTCCTTACGGCATCGACGCTCCGAGATTCCATGCAAATCGACCTTACGGTGGGTCCTTCTCAGATCCAGGTTGCGCTCGAAACACTCGGCGGCTTGTTGCGAAAGCCGGTGATCACACAGGATCAGATCAGCCACGAGATGCGCGTGATGCGCGATGAACTCTCGATGCAAGATGATTCGTTCCTTCTGTCGTCTGCAGCCTGGAGTGCCGCCTTTGGCGAAACGGGCCTCGACCCCCTGGGTACGTTCGACTCGATGTACCGGGCGACGCCGGAAAGGCTCGGGGACATTTTTGACCGACAGTTTGCGGCGGACGGCCTCGCGCTCGTGATCGCCGGTCCGGTGGATATCGACAAGATCACCGACCTCGCGAAGCCTCTGCTGGCGCCGCTGGCTAAAGGTCACTTTGACCTTCCGAAAATCGTCCGGCAGGGAAAAGCTGGCCGTGCTCAGGCAGACGCATTCGGAGAATGCCGTGCGGCTATCGTTCCGGGCTTCGACTCGCCGCAGACGATGGCGGCCCTAGCCGCAGCCTTGGCTATGGCGAGCGAGCTACC
Source organism: uncultured Fimbriimonadaceae bacterium (assembly GCA_964576205.1). Taxonomy (GTDB): domain Bacteria; phylum Armatimonadota; class Fimbriimonadia; order Fimbriimonadales; family Fimbriimonadaceae; genus JAEVZK01. The sequence goes on from CAZNUL010000028.1 coordinate 38,854, forward strand.
GGACTGCTTTGTCACCTACACTCCTTCGGTTCAAACGGGTTTAGTCCTAGTAGGCCATACGGACAGTACAAGTGGGGTCGGCCTCTACATCGATGGCCTCGACTCCGGCTCGGGTCTTTTTGCGCGAGGGAAGCAGCTAGCGATGGAGTGGGTCGAGCGGCAACTCCGAACTGCATCCGGCGCAGCCTATCTCCGTGGCCTGTTGCTTTGCCAGGGGCTTGCCTGTCGTCCCGAGTCGATGCTGGATCAGATCCGGTCGCTTAGTGCAAAACAGTTCGACGAAGGGATTAGGGCCTTTTCGTCCACTCGGGCGGTGACGGCGGTGGGTACGCGATGATTCTGGCGCTCGCCTTTTGTGCGATCTTCCAAGACGGGAATCCCGTTACCGTTTGTGTCGATCCGGCCGCGGCATTCGTCAGCGTCGATGCTATCGTCAAGCTCCCGCACCTAAGCGGGCATGAGTACGCCGAGGTTGAGCTTATCGCGGAGACCATGTCCGATAACGTCGAAGGTTTCAGTCTAGCGGACATGCGTGATTCGGCGGCGCGGGTGGGCGAGAACCTAAAGATCACGCTGATGCCGGATAATCTTCGCATTCAGTTCGGCGTACCACCCGGGGACCTTAAAACGGCAATCACGTACGTCGATCAAATTCTGAGAAACGCGTCGTTCCAGGAAGATCCCCTCAATAAGGCGATTTCCGAAATTCCTTTCCGCTCGAAATCGCTGTGGGCAACGGCGATTCAGCCAGGGATTTTGGAATTTCATCGGGTTCGCAAAGACGAAATCGTCGACCTCTATCACCGGATTTGCCGCCCGGAGAACGTGTGGCTGTCAGTTGGTGGTCCCGTCAATACGGATGTTGTGACCGAGATCTGGACCACTTTGAACGAGAGTTGGGCGCCCGGAAGAGCGGCGAAGCCCTCCTTGGACCAGGCGCCGCTTCGCGAAGCCAAGCAGGTTCCCGGCCGGGTCTCCATGATCGAGCTGCGAGGAAAGGAGATCTTGGGCGGCGACGCCTCGCTGCCGGCCCGTCTCCTCGCCACGATCGCGCTTGGAAGCGGTAAAGGATCGGCTATGTTTGCCCGTCTGCGCGAGCTGAAGGGATGGAGCTATCGCCAGGAGGCGATTCTCTGGCCCACCCCAGATGGATTCGTTCCCAGAATGATCATGGCAAGCGGAGACAAGACTTCGGCGGGCGAACTCGCTTTGGGAATGAAGTCTGAGCTCGGCGAAGCGGTGAAAGGCTGGTCGGACGCCGACCTCGCCCGAGCCGAAGGCATGGCCGAGGGAATCTTCTCTCGTGGCCTCGAAATGAGCCCTCTCTACTTCAATCCGTATTGGCCAATTACGAATTCGCTCGATGACCGGACGTTTCTTGCCGGGTATTGGCGAATGAAAACAGGCAAGCCTTGGGATGATAAAAAAATGCTCGCGACGATGGCCTTAGTGAGCTTGGCGGAACTGAAGGAAGCGGCCATGGAAATCTTGAACGGTTCACATGCGCACGTCATCTTTGCCCTGAGTTGACGCCGACACGCACAGGCCCGAATGTGTTAGGTGTTAGGTGTTGGGTGTTAGGTGCTTGGTGTGAATCGAGAGCTCGTGTTTCCTCGCGTCAACAGCGGGGCTGTGGAGGCATCCAAAATAGATAGGGCCCGGCAGAGTCGCCGGGCCTTATGCGCGATTGGAGGTGCAAGTACCAACCGTATCAAAGCCTATTGGTTTCCGCCGCCTTTACCGCCGGCGCCGCCCGTTCCTTTGCTTCCCGCCGCTGTTCCCGACGCGGTACCGCCGGTTGCCGTTCCTGACCCGGCCGGTGGTGTGCCCTTCTTGCCGCGCTGAGCCAAAAGAGTCTTGAGCTGTTCTCGTTGCTCGGGAGTCAGAATCTTGCCCAAGTCTTCGAAGAACTGCTTGCGCAGGCCGGCAAGCTCCTTCCGATTGCCCTTGTCCGCTCCTTGTTGGAGTTGCTGTCGTTTTTGCGCGAAGGTCGTTACCAGTTCCTTAACCTGCTTCATCTGGTCTGGAGTCAGGTTAAGCTGCTTCAGGATCTTCTGACCGACCGGGCCATTCTGTTTTCCCTGCTTTCCGCCCGCCTGGTTGCCGGTGCTCTGCACCCCGCCACCGGCAGGTCCCGCAGCTTGAGCATTGGCCGATACCGTCAAGGAGGTTGCCAGCACGACTGCGGCGAGTATTGTGATGAGCTTGTTCATATCCCTCTTGTCCTAGAGTTCGGACTACGATGGGCATAACGAGGCCCGTGCAAGATTGTTCAGTAAAGCAGGGGCGATGCTGCTGGAACTCCAGTGCTCACTGTCTCCCATTGCTAGAATTTCGTTGTCTGAGCTTTGCCGACCATTTCTGCGATCTCCGCATTGCGACTGGCCTGAAACTCACCCGGGGTGCCGATGAACGTCAATTCGCCTTCGTGCAAGAATGCGATACGATCGGCGACCCGGAAGACTGAGCTGACATCGTGGCTGACCAACAGAGTTGTGACACCAATCTCCTTTCGCAGCCGGGTGATGAGGGCGTCGATCGTGTAGGTCGTGATCGGGTCCAAGCCGGTTGTCGGCTCGTCGTAGAGCATCACAGCGGGGGAGACGGCGAGCGCCCGTGCAATTCCGAGCCTCTTCCTCATGCCGCCGCTGAGCTCGCTCGGCATCAGCTTCTCAGTTCCAGCGAGCCCTACAGTTTCAAGTTCCCTCTGCAGCAGCTCGGCTTCCTCGTGCTTACCGAGCTTAAGGTGCCTTCTCGCTCCGAAGAGGACGTTGTCACCGACGTTAAGGTAGTCGAAGGGGGCTCCTGACTGGAAAACCATCCCCATGTGCCGGCGAGCCTCCTCCGGGCTCTCCCGGACACTGACTCCGTCAACCTCGATCTCGCCTTGCTGAAGTCTTAACAGGCCGGAGATACAACGCAGGAGCGTCGTTTTGCCGCCGCCGCTGCTTCCCATGATCGCCACGACCTCGTGCTCGGCGACTTCCAGGGAAACGTTCCGAAGTACGACTTTCTCGCCAAAGGCATGGCTGAGTCCACGGACAGATATCACGAGCTAACCTGCCACCCGCCGAACCTGCGAGGGGCTTGCCGAAAAGCGATGCGTAAACGCACGGCTGAAGTGGGAGAGTCCCGTAAAGCCGCACGCCGTCGCGATCTGAGAAACTGGAATTTCCTGTTCGATCAGCATCTGCTTCGCCTTCTCTAAGCGAAGAGCCACGACGTACTTGTGGAAAGGATGCCCGGTTGCCTGTCGAAAGAGGAACCGAAAGTGAGACGTGCTGAGACCGAGCTGGGCCGCTACCATCGCATCCGTTATGTCCTTCGCGAAATGTCGTTCCACGATTGCCAAAGCTCGGTCGACAAGACGTTGCGAAGTCGTCTCCGCGGGTGCAAACAGGCCATCCGCCGCGGCATGTACATGGCTGACGATCGCCATCTTGACTTGGGGGCGGGCGGTCAGTGCTTCCAGTTCGCGAGCAACCTCGAGAAGCAACTTGTGATTGGGTTGAGCCGAAGCGGTCTCAAGGAGCGCCGACGTAACGACGCCATAGTAATAAAGCGCAAGCGCCCGCGCCTCGTCAAGGTCCTCGGCTTCGTCTATCGCGGTTGCAAGGGCGTCGAGTGTTTTCGCAAACTTAACCCGATCCCCGACCCGAATCGCCGCGCCAAGTTCGGACAGGGCAAGTCCACTGCCTGTGCGGGGAAGTGACGGTCGATCATCGGCAGACGCCGGGTATTCGAAGAAGGTGTCGAAGACAACGAATGAAGAAGGGCTGCCCAGGTCTTGGAAATGGAGACGCCTGGCGCGAACCCCGAGAGGTATGTCAAGGGTTAGGATATCGACGCGGTAGGGAGTTCCATCGATCTCGCATTGGCCGGCCGTTTCCACGCTCGTCCCGTCGCCGGCCGACCGGGACACTGGTTTCAATTCACTCGCGTCGCTGTAGTTTCGACCGTTGACGACATCGAATCTCGTGACGATCTCGCCTTCGCTGCCGAGCAATTGCACCGTCGCGCCCACGGTCCCGAACGCCTCCGCCTCGCGATCTGCGAATAGGGCAAACACGCCTACCAAGTGGACCCGGCGCAGCTGGGTTGCTTCATCGGGAATCTCGACGTCGAAAGAGAAGGGAAGTGAGCGTTTCGGATGACCGCGGGTTGGACCGCCATTACTCTGCCATCCGGCAAGCCCGGAAACTTCGCAATCAAATGGCAGTTTCGGGGTAGCCCACTTAGGCCCTTCCGACGGGCGCTTCATTTGGGCAAGGGTTATCGATGTGTTCCCCTCTCGCGCCCTCATGTCCTCCCAGCCATGTATCGCATCATTCAGACGGTTCTGCCGTGCGGTTTCGCGTCAGATTTCTCCTTAGGGACTCTTCAAGGCCACCGTGTAGTGCGGAAGGTGTCCGAACAGAGAATCCCTCAAACCTTCCACGCGAGGGCTAATCAATTCGGCGTCCTGTTGAAAGTAGATCGGAACCCAGGGGGCGTCTTGCAAAACTATATCTTCTGCCTGAGCATAGAGCTTAAGTCGTTCCTGCTCGTTCATATCCGAGTCTGCCTTGTCACAGAGAGCATCGAATTGAGGATTGGAGTAGTAGATCTTGTTCTCGGAACCATTAGTCGACAGCATCAGGCTAAGAAAATCCTGTGGGTCGAGGTAGTCGGCCGCCCAACGCATGTGGAAGAACGGATTCTTCTTGTCGTTGTTTCGCTTTAGGTAAGCGCCCCACTCGATCATCTCTTGTCCGACGGTGATCCCGAGATTCTCTTTCAGTTGCTGGGCAATATTATCGCCTACGACTTGAACATCGGGCCGGCCGTCGCGATAAGCAATCTTGATTTCGGGGAAGCCCTTTCCTCCCGGATAGCCGGCTTCTGCGAGAAGCTGCTGCGCCTTCTTAACATCGAACTTGAGACCGGCGGCGTTGTCCCGGTTGCCAAGAACGCGGGGCGGAAGAATGGAGTCGGCGCGCACATTTTGGCCGCCGAGGATTTCATTGAAGATGACGTCTT
>CAZNUL010000029.1:0-6746 GCA_964576205.1 uncultured Fimbriimonadaceae bacterium
TCGCCGTCGAAGGGCGTGCTCCAGTCCGGCCTTGCCGATCAAATCGGGGTGCAGCGGAGTGCCCGATCCGAGTCGCGAACCTTCAATGGCGAATCGAGTGGTGTCGACTTCATGAGGTTCGCAGCTCTCGATCAGCTTCAGCCACTGCGCCTTTCTCTGCGCCTGTTGCACGAGTGCCGGAAACGCGGCTTCCAATTCGATCTCCTCTGGGCCGACGGGGAGCCCTTCAAGGTCGATCCCGCTGTTCTTCGGGACCAGGATTTCTTCGGGACAGGTCAGTTGCGCACACAAGCTCGTGAGCTGGCGAATCAATGGCGAATTGCGAATGGGAAAAAGCTGAACGACCGCGTCTTCGCCCGACTGCTGTAACATCGACGCCAACGCTGCGACGAGCACGTGGGGCGCCCGAGAGGCGTCGAGGCTCCCGTAGAATCGCCAATATCTCGGCTTCGAGCCTTGGAAGAGGGTTAGCCTCCCGGGCGGGCCCTGGGAAGGTTCGGATGGGTCGAGCAGCAGCAGGTCTCGGGTTCCGCGATGCTCCTTAAGCCACTCTCGCCACGAGAACCCCGGGCTGGTGAGGAGCAGCGTGCGGCCCATTTATTGAAAAGACGGCCAGGATTGCCGCGTGGCGTCGTGCAAAGGCAGCTACTACTGGCAGAGCCGGAATTGCGGGCGGGTCGCCCGCGCTACTTTTAGCAGCGGCGGGGGTTGCGCAATCGTATAGGATTTAGCTACGCACGAGTCGCGAATCACGATGCTCGCCACAACCTCCAAGGTCCGGCTTCTCGACGCCCACACGGTCAACCAGATCGCGGCCGGCGAGGTCGTGGAGCGCCCGGCGTCGGTTGTCAAGGAGCTTGTCGAGAACGCGATCGACGCCGGCGCTCGAAAGGTCGAGATCGAGCTGATCGACAGCGGAAAAGCGCTGATCCGGGTTTCCGACGACGGCATTGGGATGGCGCTCGACGACGCCCTCCAGGCTCTGCAGCGCCATGCAACGTCCAAGATCGCGACGGCGGACGACCTCCTCGGCGTTCAGACTCTAGGCTTCAGGGGCGAGGCGCTGCCCTCGATCGCCTCGGTTTCGCGCCTCACGCTTTCTACCGCGGACAACGACGGAATCAGGACGGTCCTGAAGGTAGACGGTTCCACGATCCTCGAGCCGACGCGAACCGCCGGACCGAGAGGAACTGAGGTGACGGTCGAGGACCTGTTCTACAACACTCCAGCCCGGCTCAAATTCCTCAAGAGCGATACGACTGAGCTTGGCGCGTGCCTCGAAGTCGTAAGCAAGCTCGCCATCGGGTACCCGAAGATCTCCTTCCGGCTGACTCACAACGGCCAGGAAGCGCTCCAGACCAGCGGCTCAGGCGACCTCCTCGGCGCGATCTCCGATGTCTGGGGCAGGGATATGGCGCGGAGCCTCGCCGAGATCGATACCGAAGTTGGCGGCTTGTGCCTTCGCGGCTTCGTGTCCCCGCCTCACGTTACGCGCCCGACCCGGACCTACCAGTACCTCTATGTGAACGGCCGGCCTGTTCGCACGAGAACTCTCACCGCGGCCCTCGACCAGGCCTTTCGCGATATCACGCCAGAGAAGCGATTTCCTCTTGTCGTGATGATGATCGAGGTCGACCCCGCTCGGGTGGACGTTAATGTTTCCCCAACCAAAAGCGAGGTGAAGTTTCAAAACGAAGGCCAAGCCTTCGACGGCCTACGGATATCGATCAAGTCCGCCTTGATGGAATACGGCATGATGCCGAGCTTCGCTGCCGTCGCCGCCGCGAACGAAGCGTTGCAAGCCGCGCAATACCCCGCCCCAAACTCGCCTTCTCAATTTGGGTCGTCGCTCCTGATCCAGGCCCCGCTTCCCGCGAGCGGTTTGGAGTCGCCGGCGATTCAGACAGAGCGATATCCGTTCGGCGATCTTCTGGAGGGGTTACGCGTCATCGGCCAGGCCATGAACACATTCATCGTCGCGGAAACGACGAAGGGAATCGTGATCGTCGACCAGCATGTCGCCCATGAACGCATCCTCTACGAATATCTTTGTGGCCTCAAGGGAGCGAGCGCCATCGAGAAGCAGACCCTTCTGGTGCCGCAGACTCTCCATCTCGATAAGCGCTCCGCCGTGTTGTTACGAGAGAAGCTCGACGAGGTGGTTAGGGTCGGCTTCGACATCGAGCCGTTCGGGGGCGAAAGCTACGTGGTCCGATCCGTCCCGGCGGCCATCCGGAGTCGGGACCCGCTCAAGGTCCTTCGCGATCTCGTTGATGAACTGGTGGACTCCTCGGTGACCCGCCGGCTCGTTCCCACTCGCGAGCAGATTTGGATCACCAGCGCATGCCATATGGCGGTAAAGGCCGGCGATCCTCTGAGTCACGCCGAAATGGAGAAGCTCATCGTCGACCTCGCGACGACGGAGAACCCGTACATGTGCCCTCATGGCCGGCCGATCACGATCACTTTAAGCGGGGCTGACTTGCTGAGGAAGTTCCACCGGACATGAGTCGATGGAGTGATGGATTGGAGTGATGGAGCGATGGATTGCAGTGAAGGAGTGATGGAGTGATGGAGTGAAGGAGTGATGGAGTGAAGGAGTGATGGAGTGATGGAGTGGTGGAGTGATGGAGTGATGGAGTGAAGGAGTGATGGAGTGATGGAGTGGTGGAGGGTTGGAGTGATGCTGTTCCCGGCCCTCGCCATGCAAGCGGTCCATCACTCCTCTCGGGGACCGGGTGGTCCCCTTGTTGATCCTCGGCGTCGATCCGGGACTCGAGCGCGTTGGCTATGGCCTCGTCAACCGAGCAGGCTCGCGCCTGTCCGCCGTGGAGTTAGGACTGATCGAGACTCCGAGGATTGCGATTCCGGATCGACTGCGGCTCATCGATGAACGCGTTCGGGCGATTCTCGACACCCACCGCCCGGATGCCGTAGCGACCGAACGACAGCTTTTTGCCGCCAACAAGACGACCGCCCTCGATGTCGCCAAAGCCCTCGGAGTGATCCTCCTCGCATGCAGCCAGAGGGGGTTGCCCTGGGCCGAATACACCCCGCCGCAGATCAAGCTGGCGGTGGTCGGAAACGGCGCGGCCGACAAGCGCCAGGTCCAGTTTATGGTGACGAAGCTTCTGGGTTTGGAGAAGACGCCGAAGCCGGACGACGTCGCCGACGCTCTGGCAATCGCGATCTGCCACGCCTTTCAGAGCCAAGTGGATTCGATCATTCGTTAGCCCATCGGTTGATAAGCCACCACGCCGCTTGATCGTGAGGGACGAACTTCGGGTGGGTGATGTGCTCGAAGGCCGGCAAGTAGCCCAGCGAGCCATCGCCATATTCCTTGATCCGCTTGATCACCCGCTCGACGTGCTCGCGGGCGATCCGGCACCGCTCGATATCGGCGAGCGAGCCTCCAATATTGAGGTTCGTTGCCCGCGCGATCTTCTCGAGGTTTTCGAAGATTTGGCGGCATGGAGCCAGGGATGCCGTGGCCACACCGGGCAGCCCGTTGGCGTAGGCTTGCCTCGCCTGCTCGGCATACCGGACAAACTCGACAGCGCCCTTCACGAACTCGCTCACCCCGCGGTAGGCCACGTTTGGCGCGACATGGATCGCTTGCCCGAGGATGGCGAGGGCTTGGTCGCCCATCGGGCCGGTTAGCTCTTCATGGTGATAGAGCCACGCCAGGAATGGGTTTGCCTCGAGGAGCAGCCGGACCTTCAGAGACGAGCGAGTTCCTGAAAACGCGAACGTTCCCCCCACTGCCTGGAGTTCGCTGCCCATCAAGCGGGCCCAATCACGGTGGCGATCCGATTCGGCGCCGAAGGCGTCGAGGAAGCATGCAGGGCTGATGGGATGATGGGCCGATTTGGGCTGTTCTTCGTCATCACTGGGTGGGGGGGCTATATAGTGATGACGATGAGCCGACGCGCGGATCGCCGGTAGGATCGTCTCATAGTTTCCGAACAGGGCGCATTCCCACGTTGTCACGCAGACCCCGAAGGCATCGAGATCCTTGGCTGCATCGTAGGCTTGGCGGACGTTCTCCTCGCTTTGCTCTAAATGAAACCATGCGGCATTGTAGGTGTGGAGGGCCGGACAACAAACGACCTCGAAGCCTTTGTCGATGAAGCTCCGGCTGGTTTCAATGGGGCTCTTAAAGTACTGCCAATCGAAGATCAGCGTTTCCTTCGGCATGAAGTCGAGAGCGCTGGGATGGTCGAGATACATGTCTCCCCAAACGGCGGGCCGTCGGCCCTTATCGATTACTTGCTGGGCGAGAGGGCCGAAGTGGCGGCCGTAGAGGACGGCCTTGCCGTCGGGTTCGGGGGTGTTGGGGTGTTTAGGCGTTGGGGTATTGGCTTCGCTTACCGTCGTCGAGCAGGTCGGACATTTTCCCAGCTGCCAGGTTTCGTCGCCGCCGATGTGGATGATCTCGCTCTTAAAGATGCCGATCGTGTCGTCGAGGATCGAGCGTGCCAGGTCGACAAATGCTGGGTTGGAGGGGCAAGCCTGCATTCCCTGAAACCGTTCCTCGCGGAAGCGCTTGCCGTACTCGGTGTAGATCATTCCCTCGAAGTGGCCGAGGAGGTTTACGAAGGGGATGATCTGAATGCTCGGATACTCCTCCTGGAGCCGGTTAACAATCTCTGGTTCGAGGCAGCCTTTTCCGTGTGCCCAGGGCGTGCTTGGGTATGCGAAGCGATGTTCGAGATAGAGCCCGATCGCGTCATATCCTGCGTCGATCGTGGCGTCGAAGAAGGTCCTCATGCACTCGATAGTTGGGGCTTGCTCACGCGCGAGATCGTAGGTCCACATCCGAAACATGGTTGGAGTATGGAGGGCTTTTGTCATCCCGAGGAACGAGGGATCTCCGAGCCGCGGTGGATCAAGTGGTGGGGACGGAGATCCCTCGTTCCTCGGGATGACAAAGAGGCTAGATCAGTTCGAGAGCGACTTCCGAGCAGAAGTGGCGTCCGGACCGCGTTAGCCTAACCGTTCCGCTATCGCGCTCGACCCATCCACGCTCCTCGACGTGTCCAAGGGCGACCGGATCGAGAGCCAGACCTTCGACTGGCAAGCCCGAATTGAGCCGAAGCCCGAGCATGATCTTCTCCGTCCGGCGCGTCGCCTGGTCAAGCGTTTCCGATTCGAACGCGACCGGCTCGCCTGATTCGATGGCCCCACAATAGCGCTCTGGGTGTTTGATGTTCGTGTACCGGCATGGATCCCAGCTCCCTGCCCCCTGATCCCCGAGCCCTGATGCGACGCACCCCACCGCCCCGGGGCCGTACCCGGCGTATTCCTCGCCGTGCCAATAGCAAAGGTTGTGGCGGCACTCGAGTCCGGGTCTGGCGAAGTTCGAAATCTCGTATTGCCCGAAGCCCTCGATTGCGAGACGATCGAGGCACTCCTCGTACATCGCAACCTGCGCCTCGTCATCGGGGAGCTGAAGTTGGCCGCGCAAGTGCTTCTTGTAGAAAGCCGTGTTGGGTTCGATGGTCAGGCAGTAGAGGCTGAGATGTTCGGGCTGGAGCTCGAGGGCGCGATCTAGGTTGCGTCGCCATCCGGCCATATTCTGATGGGGCAGGGCGAACATGAGGTCAAGGTTCACGTTGTCAAACCCGGCCTCGCGCGCCAGTTTGACGGCTTGGCCGATCTCGACGGCCTTGTGAACCCGCTCTAGGCGGATCAGATCGTCATCGAGGAAGCTCTGAGCGCCCAGGGAGAGCCGGTTGAATCCGGCTCGCCGCATCGCCTTGTATTTGGCGGCGTCCGCCGTGCCCGGATTGGACTCGCTCGTGATCTCGCAATCATCCAAGGGCGGATGGATGCGGACGACCGACCTGAAGATGCGCAAAAGCTGTTCTTCGGCGAGAAAGGTTGGCGTGCCGCCGCCGAAGAAGATCGTCTTAGCCGGACGGCCGCGCCATTGGCTGCGTTCGACCTCGGAGACGATTGCGCGGGTCGTGCGCTCCATGATCTCGCCCCGCATCGAATACGAGTTGAAGTCGCAGTAGCCGCACTTGGACGGGCAGAACGGAGTGTGCACGTAAATCGCAAGTGGCTTCACGCTCAGTTCCGCCAATAACGCCGGACGTCGCGAGTCCGGGAAAGCAGCCCAGCATCGAACAGCTCGCGGCGCAAAAGGGCTGGGTCGCCGAACGTGTGGAGGCGGTTCAGGATGTCATTCACCTCAGTCTCCGAATACTCGCGTCTCCTCTCGAAGTGATCGCTCATCCATGCGAGAACCGCCGCCCGAGCGGATTTGCGTTTCAACGCCGGCCATTGGACGAGTCGTTGGTCTCGGTCGCAATAGCGCTGGATCGATTCGGGCGGAGTCAACGCCATGCCCCCAGCGAGATCACGACGCCCGCGAAGGCTCCGACCAGCACCGGTACCACCGGCAGCTTGGCGTTGATTCACGTCGATCCCGCGCAGCGCATCAGCAGGTGATAGCCGAAACCGACAGCGCCGCCCGCGACCAGCCCGATCGCGGCTCTTAAGATTGGGTTCATTACGACAGGTTACCGGGCTCTATGCTCGTCGCTGCCGCGACGCCTACAGGCGCTACGCGCCTAACCTAGGCCGAAGCTGGGGGGGGATTCGTCGCTGCCGCGACGAGTACAGGCGCTAGGCGCCTAAACGAAGCTGGGGGGATTCGTCGCTGCTGCGACGGCTACAGCCCTGCGGGCTAAGGGATCGGCGTCGCTGCCGCGACGCCTACAGGCGCTACGCGCCTAACC
>CAZNUL010000029.1:6846-43281 GCA_964576205.1 uncultured Fimbriimonadaceae bacterium
GGGCTAAGGGATCGGCGTCGCTGCCGCGACGCCTACAGGCGCTACGCGCCTAACCGAAGCTGGGGGGATTCGTCGCTGCTGCGACGGCTACAGCCCTGCGGGCTAAGGGATCGGCGTCGCTGCCGCGACGCCTACAGGCGCTACGCGCCTAAACGAAGCCCGAAGACGAGTTGCGAGGACGCGACAACCCAGCGACCTGACGACCCAACAACCTTCACCCCTTTTTCGTCGGCTTGGGTTTCAGAGACTTCGCGTAGGCGAGGCTGGCTTCCAGATAGGGCTTGAGTCCGCCGGTGTCGGCCAGGAGGTCTGGCGGCACGGTGACGTACTCCTTCTGCACGATGCCGTACGCCTCGAACAGCTTTGCCGAATACTTCGCGAGGAACTCGCTCCGTTCGGGCTCTGGGAGCCGGAGGGCCATGAGCCCCGATTGATGCAAATACGAGAACATGTTCCCGTTGAGCGAGGTGTAAGGAAGGGTTGCGCCCTTTCGCTCGATCTCAGGGATTGTGGCGACCAGGCGGTCGTATTGCAGCACGGCTTCGGGTGGGGCGGCGGCGGGTTTTGAGGGCATGGGAGTGTCGCAGCGATTCACATTGGCGCCTCGGGAGCCGTAACGGGCGCACTCTAAGTCCGGTTTCCGAAATTATTTAGTGGGGCAAGACGTCCCTTGGTTTCTTACCTTCCAGGTTTGCGGATCGGGTGGCCGTTCTCATCCACGTGGCTGGGCGGCAGGACGTTGATGACGAAATACTTTTCCTCCGACAGAGCGACTTTTACAAGGTCGCCGGAGTCGTCCAGGAAGGCCTTCTCGATTAGTTTGTTCGGCCCTTCGATCGTGAACAACCGACCCTTGAATGTTGCGAAGAGCCACTCGCCCTTGAAGGTCCCACCCGACCGGACCGTGTACTTATCGACTCCTCCGGTCAGGGCGTTTACAACCGAGAACTCCTTCTCGCGCACGACTAGGTTGCCACCTTCGACCATCGGCTTAAACTGTTCGTTTAGGGCGTCCATGCCGCACGAAGGGAATAGCTCCCCGAAGCTGGTCTCGCCCTTGGCGTTCGTGTAGCGACGCTGGATGCTGTCTTTGCCGTAGGTGCAGTCGGCCGACTGCACGCCGTCCGGGGTTTGAAGGGAGTAGTACTCCCGAAGGATCTTGCCATCCGCGGTGACCCACCACTGTTGCTTCGCCAGGTTCGAGAACTTGAGCTGGTGCGGCTTTTGTCCCAGGGTTTGGTTCCACTTCGCGTTAGTCGTAATCAGGAAGCAAGGCTTGTCGAACAGGTTGTCCGGCTTCGTCGAGCAGTCCATGTAGCCGATGTTGTCCTCCGCGGTGCCTCCCGGAACCCACGAATTGACGTAGCCGCCCGTGTTGTCCGGGGTCGCCAGAGGCTTGGCCGCGATCTCTCTCTCGAAGTAGCCGTTCAGGAGGACGAAATCTTGCGGCTTTGGTCCGAGGATGATTTCGCGCTGGCCACCCATTACGGGCAACTCGTAGACGAGCTTGGGCAGCTTGTTCGGGTCTACGCGAGTCTGCTTTTCGTATAGCTGCGCGGAGACGACGGTGAGAAGAACGGCGGTGATCATGAGCGATTCCTCACCTTCATGGTGCCACGAGAATGGTCAGTTTGGGGTTTTGAGTTTGGAGTTTGGAGTCGAGGATTCAAGCAAGTCGACGTTAACACGGGAGATTCGTCGCTGCCGCGACGGGTACAGGTGCTGCGCACCTAATATCTAAGCGTGCTCGTCGCTGCCGCGACGCCTACGGCGTGCTCGTCGCTACCGCGACGCCTACAGGTGCTGCGCACCTAACCTAGCCCGTAGGGCTGTAGCCGTCGCCTCAGCGACGCGTACGGGCGCTGCGCACCTCACATCTAAGCGTGCTCGTCGCTACTGCGACGGCTACTGGTGCTGCGCACCTCAAATCTAGGCGTGCTCGTCGCTACTGCGACGGCTACAGGTGCTGCGCACCTAACCTAGCCCGTAGGGCTGTAGCCGTCGCCTCAGCGACGCGTTCGGGCGCTACGCGCCTCACATCCTCGAATTGCTGAGAAGCTCCTTCCAATCGGTCGCGAAGCTCCCCGTGAATGGATAGTCCAAGGGCGATTCTACAATCCCGGCACGAACCGGGTTCATGGCGATGTAGATCACGTGTTGGTCTCCGTCTTCGCCGTTGCGGATAATGTGGTCGTGATATCCTCGCTGCCATTCGTATTCGGGCCGATAGCTTGCCAGCCATCTGCCGGTTAGGTACTTGAAGCTGTCCATGGCCATCTTGGGTCGCGCCAGGCGATCTTGGCCGCGAAGGACGAGATGTAGATGGTCCGACATGAAGCAGTAGATAGCGACGTCGGACCGATGCTTGGCAGACTCCGAGCGAAGGATTTCCAGAAACACAGCAACGACATCCCCGTGGCGAAAGAGGGCCCGGCGGGCCTCGACGCAAGCTGTGAATGATACGGCGACCTCACCGAAGTAGGCGGCTTCGGGCAGCCGATGCGGCTTCTCCCGGATGCGTTTCATCGCGATTAGTATGCTCGTTGTTAAGGTCACCGGCGTCGCTGCCGCGACGGCTACAGGCGCTACGCGCCTAAGGGAATGGCGTCGCTGCCGCGACGGCTACAGCCCTGCGGGCTAAGGGATCGGCGTCGGGGCGCTACGCGCCTAAAGAGTTCGATCGCTGTCTGCTCGCTCCATACGCTCGGGGGCGGAGACGCCGCACAGGTCAAGGGTGGATTTGAGGGCGAGCCGGGATGCTTCGCAAAGAGCGATGCGGGCCTGGGAGAGTTCGGGTTGATCGGGCTGGACAACCCGACAGGCGTCGTAAAAGTGGTGATAGGTCCGGGCCAACTCGACCGCGTAGGTCGTGAGGCGATGGACGCCGTAGTCCTCGGCGCACCGCGCGACCTCCATCGGCAAGTCGAGGATCTTGCGGATGAGGGATTGCTCACGCGGGTGGGTCAGGAGAGAGGTATTGGGGTATTGGGGTGTTGAGGTATTGGGTTCCCTGCCCGCCCGATCAATACCCGAATACCCTAACACCCTTATACCGGCATCTTGCGCCTTCCGCAGAACGCTGCAAATCCTCGCGTGGGCGTACTGCACGTAGAAGACTGGATTGTCGTCGCTCTGCTTGGTCGCGAGGTCGATGTCGAAGTCCATCGCCGTGTCGTGGCTTCGCATGAGATAGAAAAAGCGGGCGACGTCGGCGCCGGTTCGCTGTTGCTCTTCCTTCGGGGCCTTGGGCGCCGTCGCTTGGCCCAGTTCGTTGATGAGGTCGCGAAGCTCGTAGATGTTTCCGTCGCGCTTGCGCATTGGCGACGGCTTGCCGTCTTTCATGAAGCGAACAATCTGGAAGATGACCACTTCAAGCCGTCGCTTGGCTTCCTCGAGGGCGGCTCGGCAGGCTTCCCGTTCCTCGGAACTCTTGAAGATTTGGGTTTCGATGTCGGTGAGTTCGTTGGCGGTTGGCGGTTGGCGCTTCGCGGGTCCGGAACCGTTTACCGCTAACCGCTTACCACTTTCGGCTTGGTGCTCGAGCAAGGCGCCCACTACCGCCTGCAGCCGGTGGATGTAGCCGTGATGGTCGGGGCCGAGGATCGTGATGAGCTTGTCGACCGGGCCGGTTCCTCGCGTACAGCTCGCGTCGGTTAGTTTGTCCCGGTGGTAGGCGACATCGCTGGCGATGTAGGTGAGCCGGCCGTCTCTGCGGCGAAGAACGCGATCCATGTCGTCGCCGAACTTGGTGGAGCGGAGCCACAGGGTCGCTCCGCTCCTAGGATTGGAGGATTGAAGGATTGAGGATTGGGGGCCGGAGTCCCCTTCCTCACTTTGGTTCGTAAGTGAGGAGGGGGGTTGGGGGGAGGAGACTTCGGATGCGGGCAGGCCCTCCCCTAACCCCTCCCGGAGCGGGAGGGGGACCTGGTCGGTCCCGTGGGCGGGCGGGTCGCCCGCGCTACTACCGTTTTCATCGCGACCTCGGTCATCGTGAACGGTTTCGGCATCCTCCTCTTCCATGCCCTCGGTCTGAGTCTGGCGCTCGACGGATTCGATGACGCCTCCCCTGGCGAGTTTGAGGACGGTGCGGTGGGGATCGTCATCGGCCGCGCCCTTGGTTTCCAGCCCGTCGATGCCCTTGGTGACTTCGCCCGAGTCGTGGAGGGATTGCTCGGAGAACCAGGTATCGAAGTGGACGCCGAAGGTTTGGAGGTCGCATCGCTGGCGGTCGAGCATGAGATCTTGAGAATGCCTCTGGAACCAAAGGGTCTCATCGCGGTCGTGTCCCTCGCCTTGCAATTCGTTGATCCGCCGGGCGACATCAGAAACGTACTCACCGCGATAGCCCTTTTCCGGGAAGCTGCTCTCAAGGCCGGTCGCGCCGTGATAGTAGTGTCTAACCGACTCGGCGAACAGACGCATCTGCTCGGAGTTGACGCCATCGTTGACGTAATACTCGCGGTGAACCTGGTGGCCGGCAGCCGCGAGCACGCGGCAGAGGGTGTCGCCGAAGGCAGCGCCGCGGCCGGAGCCGACGGTGATTGGGCCGTTCGGGTTGACGCTCACGAACTCGACATTGATGCGCTGAGTTTGGAGCTTGGAATTTGGAATTTGGAATTTGGAGAGACCATCCCCCGACTCGAGAACCTGCGGCAGGTAGCCAGCCACGGCCTCGGGATTCAGGCGCAGATTCAAAAAGCCCGGTCCGGCGATCTCGACGGAGTCGATTAATTTGGAATTTGGAGTTTGGAATTTGGAGTTCAAGAATTCCAAATTCGAAAGTCCAGATTCTAGTGTTGCAGCCAGCTCTTTCGGGTTCATGCCGGCCCGCTTCGATGCCGTGAGAGCGAAGTTGCAGGCGAAGTCGCCGTGCTCGGGTTGCTTCGTATCAATGATCTCGACGGGGCCGCGCGCGGCCTCAGGCAGATCGCCGGAGGCGATCAGACGGTCGACGGCAGACGCGATGAGATCGACGAGGTCTTGGCGGAGCAAGGCATGAGGGTACCTGTCGCTTCACGGAGGCGGTGACGGTGAGGGGCGTTAGGGCGTTAGGGCGTTGGGGCGTTGGGGCGTTGGGGTGTTGGGGCGTTAGGGTGTTGGAGTGATGGAGTGATGGAGTGATGGAGTGTTGGGAGTGTTGGAGTGAGTGAATGAGAAATTCGCCGTTGCCTATGAGTCGGGGTACGGCCTGATGCTTGCTTACGGATTCGAGAACGGCCTTATAATGAGGACATGACCCGTAGAGATCGGCAGGAGGCGTGGGAGAACTGGCAACTGTCTCACCCATTCCTGGTCGCCCTTCTCTATATCGGTTTCTTGCTCGCATTCAGTTGCGTAGTTCTGTGGCGTAGGGGATTTACGCGAGACGAGGTTATTCTCAACCTTGCGGGGCCCCTTGTTGTTGGCCCAATTTGCGCATGGCTCAATCTCAAGTTAATCAGAGCCAGTCATTCAAACTGACCCACTACCAGATTCCGTCACACTTAGCGTACTGGGGTTCTGAGATCGAACGGGTTTGTAAGGCCCGGGTTGCACAAAGGAAACGGGCGCGGGACCTCTAGCTCTTGGCACCCCCTCCCGACCCTTCGCAAGCGAAGGGCCACCCTCCCCCGCTGCGCAGGAGAGGGCCAGGGTCAAGCTGAGGCCCCCTCATCGTTCCAGGACTTCAGTACTCAAGCGCGTCGCGCAAAAGCAACGGCGCGGGAACTCTAGCTGATGGCACCCCCTCCCGACCCTTCGCAAGCGAAGGGCCACCCTCCCCCGCTGCGCAGGAGAGGGCCAGGTCAAGCTGAGGCCCCCTCATCGTTCCCGGACCCTCCCCCGCGGCGCAGGAAAGGGACGAGGACCGTGGGGTTGGACCACGATGCCGAGAACTTCATCACAGAGCGGGTGCCTATGGAGTGAGAGCGAAACCGCAAACCACAAACTAGAAACCACGCCCCGTCACCCGTCACCGATTGCTAGGTTTCACTTTCCATTAATGAACCATTAGCTTCCGGGTTGGCGTCAGTCGAATAAGGATTTGCTGTTCGCATTTCGGGCAGCATTGGTCTAGAATAGGTGGGCGTCGAGTGGGTGGGCCCATTTTCGATAAATGACCGGAAGGTGAGATTGGTCTATGGCGTTGCCTCGCAAGTCTATGGTGCAGTTCCTGGTGGACAAGGGTTACCTCAAGCAGGATCAGCTTGATGAAGCAAATAAGGTCAAGGATCAGACCCAAGCGACGGATATCGGGAAAGTCCTCATCCAGCTTGGGATGGTCGGCGAGAGGGAAGTCCTTCAGGCGAAGGCTCAGGAGATGGGCTACGCCTTTGTCGATCTCGATCGGGTGACGGTCGAGAGCAGCGCGATCAATGTGGTCCGCGAGCAGGTCGTCAAGGCCAACAACGTTCTTCCGGTCAAGAAGCAAGACAACACGCTTTATGTTGCGATGAGCAACCCGAGCAACCTCAATGCGATCGACTCGGTCGCACTGGCATCGGGGTGCCGCGTCGTGCCTGTTTTGGCGGTTCCCGGAGCTATCGAAGACGCGATCAAAAAGTATTACGGCGGCACGGGAGCAGGAGACGGCGTGACCTCGCAGACCGCGGCCGCGGTGACGCCCGCCAATCAGAACTTCAACTCTGAAATCCGCAGCGCGATCGCCTCGGCGGGAGTGCAAAAAGGGGTCGATGACTCCGGCATCCCGGACAACGACGCCGACGCCGAGAAGATGGCCGAGCAAGCTCCGATCATCAAATTGGCAAACGCGCTGATCCAGCAGGCGATTCAGGACCGTGCCTCGGATATCCACGTCGAGCCACAGCAGCGTTCGGTTCGCATCCGGTACCGAATCGACGGCGTTCTCATCGAGGCGATGACGGTTCCGCGGAACCTGATGGCGCCGCTCGTGTCTCGCTTCAAGATCATGGCGGACATGAACATCGCCGAGCGCCGGATCCCTCAGGACGGCCGTATCGAAGTCCGTCACTCCGGCAAAGAATTCGATCTTCGTGTCAGCTCGATCCCGACGCCCTGGGGCGAAAAGATCGTCATGCGTATTCTCGATAAGGGAAGCGTCATGATCGGCCTTGGCAAACTCGGATTCGACGAGGAGTGCCAGCTTCAGGTGGAAGAGCTCGTCTCCCAGCCGAACGGCATGTTTCTATCGACCGGCCCGACGGGTTCGGGCAAGACGACGACTCAGTATTCGGTCTTGCACAAGCTCAATACGGTCGGCGTCAACATCATCACGGTCGAGGACCCGATCGAGTACCAGCTCAACGGTATCGCCCAGGTGCAGGTCAATCGGAAGGCGGGTCTTACCTTTGCAACGGGCCTGCGCTCCTTCCTGCGGCAAGACCCGGACATCATCATGGTCGGCGAAATGCGCGACCTTGAAACGGCGGAAATCGCGATCGAATCGTCGCTTACGGGACACTTGGTGCTTTCCACGCTTCACACGAACGATGCGCCCTCGGCTACCCTCCGTATGATCGACATGGGCGTCGAGCCTTACCTGATCTCCGCGACGGTCATCGGCGTTCTCGCTCAGCGGCTCGGACGAAAGATCGACCAAGAGCACAAGGAGGCCTACGAGGTTCCGGCGATCGATCTGAAGCGGTTCGGATTCAAGGTGACCGATCCCGACGAGATGGTCACTTTGTATCGAGGCGTTCCTCACGAGGGCAACCGGTCAACGGGATACAAGGGACGAACGGGAATCCACGAGCTGATGATCATGAACGCTGAGATCGCGGAACTGGTCGTGCGCCGGGCGCCTCTGAACGACATTAAGGAAGCGGCGAAGGCGAACGGAATGAAAGAACTTCGCGAGGACGGTCTGCACAAGGTTCTGGCGGGTATCACCGACCCGCAAGAAGTCATGCGCGTCGTCTTCACGGCAGGCTTCTAATCAATTTGGAATTTGGAATTTGGAATGGGCCCGGTCAGATCGGAACTCGCTGGCATTGCAAACTCTAGACTCCAATCTCTGAACTCAAAACTCTAATAAGATCATGCAAAACTCTGGACCAATGATTCCCGGCTCGGGGCCGGCAGCTCCGGTCACGCCGGCCGGAATTCCTGGCTCGGGCGGTGGCAACCCCGACGATCCGGTCGTATCCAAGGCGGGCGCTCCGCGAACCCTCGAGGACTTGCACATCGACGAACTGTTGCACATCGTCGTCGATCGAAACGCCTCGGACCTTCACATCAGCGCCAATTCGGAGCCGGTTATTCGCGAGGACGGCGCTCTCAAGCGCTTGAACTTCGAGAAGTTCACGCCGATCCAGCTTCAGCGCATGATGTACGACATCATCTCGGACGAGAACATCAACAAGTTCGAGACGACGCTCGAACTTGACTTCTCCTATCAGCTTCCACGACGCGCCCGCTTCCGCGTGAACCTGTATCGCGACCGCGGCGCCTGCGCGGGGGCCTTTCGGCTGATCCCTCAAAAGATCCCGACCACTCGGGACCTGAATCTGCCGCCGCTGCTCGACAAGCTGACGGACAAGCCGCGCGGCCTGATTTTGGTCACGGGCCCAACGGGTTCCGGAAAGTCGACCTCGCTTGCCGCGATGGTCAACCACATCAATACCAATCGGTCGGTGCACATCATCACGATCGAGGACCCGATCGAATATCTGCACACTCATAAGCTGTCGCTCATCAACCAGCGCGAGCTGGGCGGCGACACGAAGAGCTTTGCAAATGCCCTCCGCGCCTCGCTTCGTGAAGACCCGGACGTGATCCTCGTCGGCGAAATGCGTGACATGGAAACGATCTCCCTGGCTATTACTGCTGCGGAAACCGGCCACCTCGTCTTCTCCACCCTTCACACGAACAACGCGGCTGAATCCGTCGACCGTATGATCGACGTCTTCCCTCCCGGACAGCAGGAGCAGATCCGCGTCCAGCTCTCGAACAACCTCCAGGCGATCATCTCGCAGCAGCTGCTTCCCCGAGCTGGACAGCCGGGCCGCGTGCCGGCGACCGAGATCATGATCGCTTCGCCAGCCGTTCGAAACCTGATCCGCGAAGCGAAATCGCACCAGCTGACGTCGATGATCCAAACGAGCGGTAACCTCGGCATGATCACGATGGATCAATGCCTTCGCGATCTGTATCTAAAGGGTTGGATTACGCTCGATGAGGCGATGAGCCGCTGCCAGCAGCCTGAGGAGCTTCGGAAGATGATCAACACGCCGCAAACAACCGCCGGCGGAGGAGCACCGAGGCCGGGACGGTAGGAATTTGGAATTTAGAATTTAGAATTTGGAATTTGGAATTTGGTGTGCGAACCGCGAATGGTCGCGAAACGGGAATTGCAGATTCCAAAGTCAAATTCTTAAGTTAGGATGAATTTCGCGGGCGAGAAACACCGTCCGATAAAGCAAGAGGAAAGACGCCATGCCTGTCTACAGCTACACATTTAGAGACGCCAGCGGAGGAGTCCAGAAGGGAACGGCCGACGCCGAGTCCGAAGATGTCCTAAAGAGGAGATTTGAGGAGCAGGGCTTTGTGATCACCGAGGTCACGATGATCCGCGCAAAGTCGAAGCGCGCCAAGACTTATGGGCGCGTCAAGCTTGGGAACCTTGCGATCTTCTGCCGCCAGTTCTCGACGATGGTCGACGCCGGCGTTTCGCTGGTCCGCTGCCTGGACGTGCTTTCCGCTCAGACGCAGGACTCCAAGCTTAAGAAGATCCTGATCGATCTCGGCGAACGGGTTGAAGGAGGCGAAAGTCTTTCCCGCGCGATGCAACGGCACCCCCGCACGTTCAACAATCTGTTTATCGGAATGATTCGCGCGGGTGAAGTCGGCGGCGTTCTCGAAGAGTCGCTGCAGCGGCTTTCCGCGTTCCTCGAATCGGATGTCGCCCTTCGCCGCAAGGTGAAGTCGGCATTGACCTACCCGGTCCTGGTGGCGGTGTTCGCCACGGCGATCGTCCTGTTCCTGGTCTATTGGTTCGTTCCGCAGTGGATCGCGATCCTTCACGACCTTGGAATGAAGGACAGCGACCTGCCAGCGCCGACGCAGTTCCTGGTCACGGTGTCCGACCTGCTCGTCCACCGCTGGTGGATCCTGCTGGGCTCCGTGATCTTGATCATCGTCACCTACAAAGTCTTCGTGAGCACGCGATTTGGCCGTCGTGTCGTGGATCGGGTTAAGCTCAAGATTCCCGTGTTCGGCAAACTGCATCACAAGGTGTGCATGGCGCGGTTCAGCCGGACGATGGGCACGCTGCTCACCTCGGGCGTTCCCATCCTTCAGGCGATGGAGACGGTTGCCGGCACGGTTGGCAACTCGATCATGGCGGATGCGGTTCTCGAAGCCCGCGCTCGAATCCGGGAAGGCGACCGAATCGGCGACCCGCTCGAGCAGTCCCGGCTATTCCCGCCGATGGTCGTGCACATGATCGGCGTCGGCGAAGAATCAGGTTCGCTCGACTTCATGCTGCAGAAGATCGCGGACTTCTACGAGGCGGAGGTCGAGGCGACTTTGGCTTCGCTGACGGCCGCTCTGGAGCCGATCATGATCGTCTCCCTCGGATTCGTGGTTGGATTCATCGTCATCTCGATGTTCCTTCCTCTGATCTCGGTTATTTCGACACTGTCTTCCGGACAGAACGACGACACGAAGTAGCGGAACTTCGTTGAGATACAGAAGCTTGGCCGGCTTGCCGGCCAGGCTTCTTTCGTTGGTGCAAGGCCTTACGGCGTTACGGCGTTGGGGCCTGTTACGGCCTTGGGGCCTTGTTACGGCGTTGGGGCCTTGCGGACAAATGGCCTCTCGGTCTTGCGGTCTCGCGGCCTTGCCTCCCAGAAGCAAGCACCGGTCTCAGTTTGGGATTCAGTAGGGTCACAGACCACGATAACGCCGCAGGGCCTGAACGCCGTAAGGCCGCGAATCCGCGTCTATAATTCGCAAGCATGAACGCACTCATCCCGCTTCCGGAATGGACGACCCTGCTGGGTTTTATCTTCGGAGCGGTGGTGGGGAGTTTCCTGAACGTGGTCATCTATCGGATGCCGCGCGCGATCTCGATCTGGCGCGAATCGCGGAGCTTCTGCCCGAAATGCAAGCATCCGCTCGGGGCTCCAGACTTGTTTCCTCTCCTGAGTTGGCTGGTGAGTGGGCGCCGGTGCCGCTACTGCGGGCAGCCGGTTTCGTCGCGGTACTTCTGGGTTGAGTTGACGAATGCGGCCATCTGGGGCGGGATTTGGTATCAGTATCTGCTCGGGCCGATGCCGGACGTCGGGAAAGCGATCGCCTACGCGCTGGCCGCCTCGGCACTGGTCGCGATCATCTTCGTGGACATCGAGCTCTATCTAATCCCGGACCAGATCAACGCGTTCATCCTATTCGTCGGATTTGGCTACAACCTCTGGCTTTACGGTCAGGGATCAAAGGCGGCGACGACTTGGGGCATGCCGAGCAGTGTCGCGGGAGCCTTGACCGGCGTGGGCGTTCTTTGGGGGATTGCGATGTTCGGCCGGCTCGCCTTTCGCAAGGATGCGATGGGCCACGGCGATATCAAGATGGCGCGGGGCGTGGGAGCGGTCCTGTTCCCTGCCGTCGCGGGAATCAGCTTCGCGCTCGCAGTGGTTCTGGGGGCGGTACTCGGGATCGTGCAGGTTGTGATGCGGGGGAAGGGCGTTGAGGGAGGTGAGGGAGCTGAGGGAGGTGAGGGAGCTGAGGGAGGTGAGGGAGCTGAGCAGGACTTCCCGCCCGAGTCGATCGGCTCCTTGCTTAAATGCGGGATAGGTTATATCCTTTGTCTGGACGTCATCGGGCTGTTTGCGCGGAAATTCTACGTGAGCTATTTCGGCGAGGACCCTTTCACGCCTCCGGAGGACCTGGAGACGTTTGAGGTAGAACGAACGATGATACCGTTCGGACCCTACTTGGCCTTAGGCGCCATCTTGGCGGCCGTCTTTGAAACGCAACTCTTGCGAGGTGTTGATGCTTATGTCCACAGCATGTCGGGACCCGCTCTTTTCTTCCTTCCATTTTATTGGAACACTTTGTAGATGTTGTGCAGTCCACCGTGTTGGGGACAATCGGAGCTGTTTCACTATGACTCGAAAAACCGGTTTTACGTTGATCGAGCTGCTGGTCGTGATTGCCATTATCGCGATCCTGGCGGCTATTATTTTTCCCGTCTTCCTTAGGGCCAAGGAGGCAAGCTATCGGAGCGGCGATCTTTCGAACATGAACGCGATCCGCAGCGCTCTCCAGCTTTACCGTGCCGACCAAGAGGCTTACCCTCCCCAGATTCTTGGCTATGCGTCGTTCTATGACCCTGGCTTGACTCAGCTAATCCCCGCGAACCAGCTCCATGCAGCGCTGTACCCCAGGCGCATTGCCTCGCTAGATACGATGAGGCCGGCATACGACCGGATCGACCCGAAGCTGACGGATGCCACCGCCATTACGGTTGCCGCTTGGCCGCATCCCGATTCGAGGATCGTCCCCAATGCTCCGATCCTCGATCTCAATGGTGACGGAGTCATCGACAACAACGACGACATCGGCAATGCGAGGCAGGCCTACGGGCCTAACCTGTGCTATTGCAACGATCCGACGAAGCCGAGCTGCATGAATGGCGGACAGCTCACCTTTGGAACGGCGGTCGTTGCAGACGCCGCCCAGTTCTACAAGATCAGCGGCTATGACGTGGCGGACGTGAAGACGAACGGAGCCGCGGCCTGCGGTCAGCTTCCGGCGGTCCAGGATAAATGGGAGCTTCATTACACGCTTCAGTGGACGTCCTTCGCCATCGGCGGTGGAAACCGGGAAGACGATCCGAGGCAGCTGATCTACAGCGAGCCGCCTGACAATACGGTCGTGACTTGGAACAGCTGGTTCCGCGATTACGACGCGAACAATGTGACTCTGCACGAGAAGAAGGACTTCGTTCTCTTCCTCAACGGAGGAGCGAGACCTTTCGATTCGGCGAACCTGAGCGATCGCTCGTGGAGGGTGACGCCGTAGCTTCAATTTGGACATCTAACTTTGGAACTTGGGAGTTGGGCCAAACGGTCCAAGTTCCGGATTCAAGATTCCAGATTTGGATGATTGATTTGGTGATTGCCGATGCATGACTGTACGCGCGCGCAGGCGCAAAGGAATAAGACGAGCCCTATGATTTCCAGGCGCAGATCCGGTACGTCGCTGGTCGAGATTTTGGTCGTGATCGTGGTGTTCCTGGTTGGAATCCTGGCGGTCGTCCAGATCTTCCCGGGCGGCTTCGGCATTCTTAGGTCGACGGCGAACAACTCGATCGCCACGGCTCTCGGCCGGGCCGAGATCGAGATGCTGAAGAGCCACGCGGATCAGCTTCCCGATGCGATCGTCCCGGTTTCTTACATCAACTCCGGCGGCCAGATCAACCTTGTCGTCAATCCGGACCGATATCCAAACGACCTCGGGCCTGGACCTTACGGGGCCATGGACAACCAAGGGAATCTGTACGACTCGGCGAGCAATTTGATCGCGGACTGGCAGTACTTGGTCGGCTCCAACATCATGCGGCACGTGTTCGGAGAGGGAAAGATCATCCCGGCGCCGCGACAGGTGGGCAACTTCTACGGCTCGCTGCTGACCCTCCAGTTCGCGCCGCTTCTCTTCAATCCCAGCTACAACTCGCAGGTCCTGGTCTACGGGAACGACTTGGCCAGAAGGGAGGGCGATCCGCTCGCGCAGGGTTTCGGCGTCCGTCCGACCGAGTTCTGGGTTGCCAATGAAGACAATGCGCAGGCCGAGATCTTCTTCGCCGTAAACCAAAGCCGCCAGATCCGATATCGAGTTTCCCTGACCGCCTATGTGACGGGCGTCGGCCGGCAGGACCTGGTGACGGTGAACCCGGTGGTTATCAATCCCGGCAACTCCGGCCAGGTATCGGTGGCCACGATCTTCAACCTGCCTTCGGTCGACGGGATCGAATACGATTCAGTGAAGGTCGAGCGGGTGTTCGAGGACGTGTCGGCGCTCCCGGCCGCAGACTGGGGCGGCGGAGGACCGAACCCCGATCCCTACGAGTACAAGCTTGTTTCGCAGCAACGGGGGCTCGTGCTCTTCAACCCGGCCGGATACAACTACTTCATCCGCCGGGGCACAAGGCGCGATCCCCTGGTCGGCCGGGTGGACTACGATGTGTTCGACTGGAGGATCATCCACGACGAATTCGTGGTCCCTTCGACGGTTCCCTATCAATACAAAGTCGCGATCGGAAGCATGAAGGTGACGCTCGAGGCCGGTCCCGACGGCGCGCTTAACCAGGGCATCGGCGTTCAGGCGCCCGATTCGACCGGCACGCTGAGGAACGCCGATCTCGTGGTCGAAGACGCGGATACCGGCGGACTGGTCGTGTTCCAGGAACAGACCGCCGATCCGACGATGACATCCTTTACGGTTAACAAATCGACGGGCGTGATCACCTTCCTGGACGCCGACCCGGCTAGAGCAGGGTTGCAGCTCATGGAAGTTCTTCCCGGTCAGAGCACGCCTACGAACGTGACGGTCGACAACCGAACGCTTCGCGCTCTCTACATGGGCAAGAACGAATGGGCGGTGCAAGTCCTGAAGCCGGCCGCGGTCTTTCAGGAGTCTTGGACACGGCCTGGAGCGACCAACTTCTACCTCGGCGGTTCGGCCGGTGGACCTGGCGCGACGGATCGGATCTATTTCCCGCCCGCTTGCGCGGGCCGCATGGTGAGCATCGGCGAACTGTACTACGTCAACAGTCAGGGGATCGAAGTCGGCCCGGTGCCCCTAACC
This sequence comes from uncultured Fimbriimonadaceae bacterium, assembly GCA_964576205.1. Taxonomy (GTDB): domain Bacteria; phylum Armatimonadota; class Fimbriimonadia; order Fimbriimonadales; family Fimbriimonadaceae; genus JAEVZK01. Next base: position 21,613 of record CAZNUL010000029.1, read on the forward strand.
GCGAAAGTATCGACGTCGCTCATGGACAGCACGTGGACAGCCGGCGGCTACCCGCAGCTGCCGTTCATCCGAGTCACCGACTATTTCCCGGACTTCGCAGGCTTCGACTACGCCTATACGGCTGCCGTTAAAGATGTCAAGGGAGCTTCGGTGGCCGTGCGAGTGCTGTGGAACCCGAACGCTTTCGGCTTGTTACCCAACGCGACGGCGAATATGAACCACTTGGAGACATGGATGCAAGGCTGGAGGCGATCGACGGTTGAGACCTATCTCCAGAGGGGTTATTGAGATGATGAACGTGATGGAGGTGAAAGAGGTGAAGAAGATGAACCGAAGCAATCGCCGAGCTTTCACGCTCATCGAATTGCTGACCGTCATCGCGATCACGGCGATTCTGATGACGCTCATCGTCGTGCCTCTGATTCAGAGCTTTAACCTGACGAGAGCCGCACAGGGCTGGGCGCAGGCTCAGGACAAGGCGAGAACCTTAACCGAGCGGATCGCACGGGAGATTAACGATTCTCAGAGCGTTCGCGACAATACCGGGGATCGCGGCCGGCTCGACATCGTCGTGCCTTCCGCCTTTGGCGGCCCGCTGCCGGGATACGACACGTCCCACCTCTGGTCGCGGATCAGCATCTTCAACGCCAAGATCGATTTGGTGAAGCCGTTCGAGGGCAATCCGCTGAATCAGTTCGGCGGCGCGTTCGTGAATCCGGTCACCAACCATGGCGACCCGACTCTCCAGGTGCCCAGAGGGCAGATCAACCTGCCGTCCTCGCCCGGCCTCACGATCGTCCGATACTTCGTCGGGCTGCGCGATCCATTGCGGCCGTCCGGGGCGAACTACGCGGGATACAACGAGCCCTACACGGGCCTGCTCCAGACCCGAAACAGCAACCGCGACAACCTCTACGTTCTCTACCGGGCGGAGGTACAGCCCTACGTTTGGAATCAGGCTCAGGGCAAGTTCGTCGTCAACCGCAGATTCTTTTACGACCTCAGCGAGAACGGGCCGGGGCAGTCCGGGCCGTTTTACGACGATCCGACGTTCTTTGATCCGACGATTCCGTATCCGAACAGCCAGATCGGCGATCCCACGAAAGCCGAAATGGTTCAGAACTGGATGAGCGTGGCGCAGATCCAGACCGAGGTCGATCACTTCGACATGATCCAGCCGGTCTACGATCTGAAGACGCGACAGGTGCAGTTCAACGCGGGCGCGCCGCGGGTTCTGACTCTGATCCAGTTCACCCCCACCCACATCGGCACCGAGCCGGCGGAAGGGCAGATGGCGGTTCGTCCCGGGCAGGAGACGGACGCCCCAACTCGCCTCGCTCCCGACGTTTGGATGACGAAATACCTCGGATGGTCGAATGCGGTGGTCTCGTTTACGCCCAGCGGGTTCGTCTCTGGCAACGAGTACGAGGTCGGGCTTCTGGACTCGGCGACGCCGGGCTATGATGTCTGGCGATGGGCGCCGGCTCTTGGGGACGATCTCAACCCGGTCGCCTCTTCGACTCCGATTTCCTACAAACTGCTCGACGACTACTACTACCGAGACAGCCTGAAGAACGGTATCCGAGCCTCCTTGAGCAGGGCGATGGCTTCGGCCAACAGCTTCGATATGAGCTCGGGCCGAGGAAACTGGCTGGGTGACGTCGCGATGAGGAGCGCATTCCGGCCGTTCTTCGCGGATGCGAATCGCGGGCGCGTCAATGTCAGCTACGGCATCGACGAGATCGGCACCGTCGACTCGAATGCGCCTTTTATGCCGATCGCTCTGCCCGACCCGGTGAACAACGCGTTCAACTTGCCGGGGAACGTCACGTGGCCGAACAATACTCCCGCACTGTCGCCATTTAACGACGGCAACCTGCTCGCGGGCGTCTTCTCCGATCCGCAGTACTCGTCGATCAACAAGAGGTTCAACAAGCTTTGGCACGACTATCCGAACCTGCATGAGAACCTACAGAGGTTCATCGACCTGCGGGTGACCCCGAACAGCGACGGTGCTCCGAGCCCGCTTAATCCCGATCCGACGCTTGGCTTCGCTCAGGCATACATCGTTCCGGGGAGCGAGCAGGTTTTCGGCCCAGACCAGAACCCCGGTCCGAACTATGGCAACCCCGTTCGGTATTGGCGGACGACTCACAATCCGGGTCCGAACCAGTATCGGATCAACTACACCGATCTGCCCGAGCCGGACTATACGTTGCTCGGCCTGACGCCGCCGCCGCTGAACTACACCGCTACCGACCTGACGTCGGCGGTGTTCCAGCCTCGGTACAAGGCGGGCTACATCCAGCTCAATTCGGATCCAAACGTTCCTCTGCCCAACAACAATTTGGCGCTGGCGAACGGACAGCCGATCCTCGTTTATTACCGGTTCCAATTCTCGCGGCCAAGCGACGCCCTGATCGTGAACTACGATTCCCGACAGCTCTTGACCGTTCAGATGACGATCCGGGATTATCCGCAGTCCAACCTGCCGAATCCGCAAACGGTGACGCTGCATTCGACAGCGCAGGTCCGCAATTTCTTACGGTAATTCCACATGAAGGCCACTATCAGTAATCGGCGAACTGTAAACGGTAAACCGCAGCTTAGACTCCGGGTACAAGCCAGCATCAGGCGAGGCCAGACGCTCGTCATGGCGCTTATCATTTTGGGAGTTCTCGCGGTGCTGGGGATCGTGTTCATCGCGATGATCAATCGGAACATCCGCGGCTCAGTCGAACAGGGACGCCGGTCTATCGCCTACGATCTGGCGGAGGCGGGGATCCGATACGTGCACGACCGGATGCTGAATTCCGACCAGCTCGCCGACTGGCGGCCGTCGCCGACCGTTTTGCCGATCCCGATCAACGATCCCGACTATGAGTTCCTCCGGCTGCCAAATCCGGCCGATCCGACCGATCAAGGCGGGCCTGATAAGAAGGGCTTTTATTCGCGACTGCCGTTCGATCGGGGCCGAGCGCTCGTCCGTGTCCGGTATGCGCCGAGCGATCCCACGATTTTCTCGACGACCCGAGTCGGCGACCTTTTCCAGCCTGGCTTAGCCCGCAATTACACGATCATCGAGTCGGTCGGTAAATCGGGCAATTTCCTGATCAACGACCCGACGAGCGTCTCAACTCTTCAGGGTGTCAGTCACGACGTGACGGAGTCGAAGAAGCTGATTGGATTCGTGTCTTGCGGGCTGATCGAGCAGGCCAGGTTCATCACGAATAAGTTCCATGTGTCGGCGCCGGCCGAAATGGGCTGGCCGACGAACCCGGGCGTCGCTTTCGACGATACCGGCGGGACGCCGAGCGTGGTTCAGCAGGTCCCGATCGTGTTGGGGAATTCGTCGATCATGTACAACCCGTACGACCCCAGCCTGGGAGGATCGCCCACGCAGACCGCGGGCCCGATCCCCTACGGAGGCGGCTTCTATTGCAACGACGACCTCCTCATTTACGGCAACGTCTACGACAACATCAACTCGATGCTTGGGGACTCGTTCCTCGTCGCCGGAAGCATTTCGGGCGCGGACAACCAATCTAAGCTGACCCTGAACTACGTCACGCCGAATGCGGCGACCAATTCCTGGAACCCTCCAATCGCTCAGGCGATCAGCAATCCCCAGCTGAACAGCAACAGCCCAACCTTCAGCACGTTCGGCGGCCTGCTCAAGGACGATTTCCCGAATGGAGACTCGCAGGGCTTTCCGCGCGGCATTCCCACGAAGGACCCGCCGTCGATCGAGCGAACCGACCCCGCCACGGGGCTGACCCGGTACGTGCAGATGACGCAGCTCAGCGGCAAGCAATATGTGAATGCGCTGACGAACCTGATGGTCAACGCCGGAGCCTATGGCCACGGGGCGGGCGTGTACGTCAACAATTCGGCGGGCATCCAGGTGCCGACCGACGAGCAAGGCCGGGAAGACGTCGGCGCCGCGGAATCCCTCGTGTACGACTGGTTAAACCCGAACAACGGCGAGGCCAACACGGGCTGGCAGGGCGCATTTTACGTGCCCCACGGCGCGGTGCTGCGGCTCCAGTACGACGGGTTCACGATTGTCCGCGAGCAGTTTGGACCGGCGAACCAGCGAACCTGGATGGAGCCGGACGGCTCCCCGAGCAAGCGCCCGGGCGCCCAGATGACTTCGACCAACCCCGCGGATATCGTCGCCTCGCCGACCATCCGCTACAAGCTCGTCTACGATCCTCAGACGGGGCAGAACTACATCTTCAACTCGTATTCGGTCGAAGGTGGCTCGGTCATCAACCTGAACAACATCACGACGGCCAATGTCGCCTCCCACCGGGCCGCGGGCTATCCGTTCAACGGGGTCGTTTACTTTGCCGGCAACGTGCGGGTACGCGGGCAGATCCCGACCGACATGCAGCTGACGGTCGTCTCGAATGCGACGATCTATATCGAGGGCAGCATCACCAAGGGCGTGATCAACAACGGCACCCGAAACAACGTCAACCTCCAGGCGATGATCAAGACGCCGAGCAAGTCCATGCTCGCTCTGCTGGCGAAGGATTACATCACGCTCAACACGACGCAGTTCTTCGGCACCTCGCCAGGATCGAACGTCGACATCGTCAAGGATAGCGGGAGCCCGACCGAGTGGAATCCGCTCCGCGTGAAGACGGGTGGGAACATCAACTTCATCAACGAGTTCGTGCTCGATCCGAACACTCCGGCGAGCAAGGGAGGGAATCCGAACGATCCTTCCACACTATTGCCGTTCGCCATGGACTATACGCCGGCGGGAGCTCCAAACGGATTCGAGAACTCCAACCTGCTCATCGCCCATACGATGGACAACGGCCCGGCTCCGGACGCGTTCATCAACATGAACGTCAACTATCCTCTACTGTCGGCGTTCCCCGACGGCACCGGCCAATGGCAATACCTGTTCCCGCTCAGTGCGAATAATGGCGCTTCACTCTTCTATCCGGCCGGCTACGTGCAGCCCGATTACACGGTTCCGAACCAGATCCCGCTTTACGGCCTTGGCGGCCAAAGCTGGCAGCGCTACTCGAAGTTCGAATCCGACGCATTCCCGATCGTGACGAACGACTTTACCTACCTGGGTACTCCGTCAGGTTTGCTCATGAACGGGTCGAACACGTCGCCCTCAGGCCTGTACCATCTGCTCGTCGAGGAAACGAACGATTTCGTGATCGGGACGTCAGAGACGGTAGGAGGGACGCCGACGAACGACTACGTCGTGGCGCGCGCGGCTATCGTTCCGCAAGATATCTTGATCGAGGCAACGTTGTTCGCCGAAGACGGATCGTTTTTCGTGATCCCCGGCCAATGGTTCAATCCGAACCCGAACGACCGTCGCGACTACTATCTGAGCTTGGGGGCTACTCAGTTCGAGCGCGACAACGCCAGGCTCGAGCAATTTGGATCGACGCCCAATACGCCGTTCTACGGTGAGCCATTGGACGTGAGGATCTCCATCTTCGGCTCGGTAACCGAAAACATGCCGCCTCCGATCGGCCAGCAGGCCGAATGGATGAAGAAGTGGGGCTGGATTCCGCGCGACCATGGCGCCAGCGGAGAGCTCATCCCTCAGCAGCACGTTCCCTCGTTCGTCAATCCAGCGACTAATCTGCCTTACAACGTAAACGGGGCCGATCAATACGTTCCCAACATCATTATCACGTACGACCCGGCGCTGGCCACCGACCGAAACTCAGGCTTCGTGGGAGCGGCGGGACCGGCGGTCGACGTCAACACCATGATTCGATATCAAGCAATGGATATCAACGGCGATGGCATTCCGGACGTGTACTACGCCCTGCCGCCGATTCCACGTTTGCCCGTTAGCCCGACTCTCGCCTACTTCGGAGAGGTGAATCAGTAATGCTCCGCTATCTCGCCGTTATCGTCGGCATCCTGTCAATCGGTTTGGCGAACATTGCGCAGGCACAGTCCTACGCGCAGCATTCGAACGATATCAGAGCGGCTGTTCTGCTGCTCGATAGCGCTGTGAACGGCGCCGGACAGCCGATCAACTTCACGCCGTTCGCTTGGTACAACCTTGACGCGGACGCGGGAGTCAAGCCCCCCGGAATGAACATCTTCAATCCGGCCGCGGCGACGCAGGTGACGGGCGCGATCCAGACTCGCTGGAATTTGGCGCCTGCCGCCTTCGGCAACTCGATGGGTAAGTCGACAGCCGGCTATTGGGAGCTGCGGCTCAGCCAGGCGAGCGACATCCAGCTATCGAATTACGATGTCCTTCTTTTGAGCGCCTACGGATTCACGAGCCTGAGCTCGATCGAGCGGGAGAAGCTGCGCAAATTCGTGGACCAGGGCGGCGTACTCTGGATCGACGTCAATTCGGCATCGAACTTTACCAACGCGACGGTCGACACGTTCCCTCTTCCTCTTCAAACGCTTGTGACGGGACCGGCTCTGCTGACGAACGCGGATGCGTTTGCCCCGCTGACCACGACTCCCTACATTCTGAGTCTGACGAGCCTCGAGCAGATCCGGAGTGACCGGACTTCGTTCGCGACGCCTTTGCCGCAGGTCGCGCCTCTGAGCTGGGACATCGAATCGTGGCTCGATACCGACTATTCGATGCACTTCAATTCGATCGCCGGTAGCGGAGTCAATCCGACGGTTCTGGAAGGAAGGCTCGGCGACGGCTACGTCGTCGTCACATCCTCAGCCTATGCGGCCACTCTCAACCGAGTGCCGACGGGCGCGGGAACGTACAACGCGAACAGCGGATTCTATGCCGTCCCGCCGGTCTACGACCGCACGACTCAGCTTGCGGCGAAGTTTGCGATGAACGTGATCGCGCTGTCGTCCACGTACAGCCAGCCGGGAGGCGGGGCCCGCAAGACGAACTCGATTCCTCAGGATCTCCTACCCCCGTTGCTCAGCAACGAGAGGATCAACGACGCCGGCGTCCAGCAGAACCAGACTCCTGTTCTCTATAAGGGACTGCTTGTGGTCGCCTCCGGGAACAAGCTCAAGGTTTACAATGCGCATCCCGGTACAAGCCTGGATGGCAGCACCAATTTCGATGGAGGCATCCAGGACTTCTCACTCGGCGCGGGCTACGATGAACTTTGGGAGAGCCAGCCGATGGGAGCCACGATTTCCGCGCCGACTTGCGCGGAGATTCCCGGCGCCAATGTCAAGGATCAGATCTTCGTGGTCGACGATCAGGGCATCCTGTACGCCTATAGCGCCTTCGATCTCGTCGGCGGGACCATCAACCCAAGTCGCAGCACCACGGTTGCGCCGATTTATACGGTCAATCCTCCCCAGACGTGCCAGTTCGACACCTCGAAGTGGTGGACGGGGCCGTACGCTCCGACTTTCCACGACGGTCTGCTCTATATCTCCAGCGTCGCGACGACGCCTTCCTCGACGGGGATGGTTTGGATCGCGGACCCTCTTTCTCAGGGCGAGCTGAAGACCCTCGGCAGCGGCAACCCCTGGTATGTCGGCAGCAACAACGCGACGACTCTACCGATTCCATCGGGTAGCCCGACCGTGGGCGACATCCCCATCCAGGACAACTCCGGCGGCTATGACCGGGTCATGTATTTGCCTGGGCGCCCGTCGAGCGTGATGGGCCCGACGGGAACGGCTTCGGTTACGAGCCTCTGGCTGGGGACCCGGGGTGAAAGCCCGCCTCCCAGCTCAATCACTTACTCGGCCGGCGACGTCACGATTACGACTCGGGCCGCGCGCCAGGGCCTGCCGATTTATTTAGAAGGGGCGGGGACCAACCAACTGGCGAATCGGTCGCTCGGCGTCAAGCTCACCGTGCTCCATGCGAACACCGGCATCCCGTTCACCAACTCGGAGATGACCCAGTACTTCACCGGGCTCTATTCGCAGGCGCCCTCGGCGATACCCGGCCTTGGAAACGGCGTCCTCACGTTCTTCACGACGAGCGATATCAGCCAGATTCCGGGCGGAGTCAACATCAGGCTCGACTACTCTATCAATTGGGAACAGGTTGCCAACTTGAGCGGCGCCAACACGACGCTGATCATCCGCGGGCAGCTGTACGTTCCCGACGACTACGTCGACTACGTCGGCGACGACCGTCGCCGGATCGTCGGCAACATCGCGATGTCGCCTCGGGGCACGATCTATTTCGTCACGAGCACGCAGCTCATCGGCCCGGCCTTTACCCATCAGGATTGCGGATCCTTCTATGCGGTGCGCGAGGACATCGGCCGCGGCGGATTCAGGCTCCTGACCCGATATCAGCTTTATCCGAGGCACAATGTGCCGATCAATCGCATCGCCTCCGGAACAGATGAGCCGGGCGAGGTCAACTACGAGCAAACGTTCGAGGACTCGGACGGCCTACTGTCGCTTCCCGGCACCGGCATCCTGGCGGGCAAGGACTTTAGCCAACTCACCTTTATCGGAACTCCGAGCGTGCGCGGGAACATCGTTTACGTGACGGCGATGGGCCTGAAACCCCCGGTTGGCGGCATCCGCCCGCCGTTTGGGCTGTTGCTGGCGTTCAAGGCCGAACCCGAGACTCCGACCATCCGCGTGGGCAACATCCAAGACGGGTTCTCATTGCGGCAGTTCGATATCGACCGGAGCTTCAACCATAACGCTCCGAATTCGACCAACGACATGGCGCAGGGGCAGTTCACCTATGATCGCAACGAGGGTCTGATCCGCTTCGACAACCTGATGACCACGAATCGTGGCGTCATGGTGAATGCGTTCAGCACGAGCCAGCCGGTCGTTCTCCGGCGGACGAACATGCCGGACCAGCTCATCGATCCGGATTCGACGAACGCGAAGTGGACGCCGCTGCTTTGGTACACGGTTCTTCACGGCGTCCAGGTGCAAGGTAGCGCGTTCACCTCTGGGAATTCCGTGTTTGTGCCTTGCCGAAGCGTCATCCCGAATCTGGCAGCGCTGATCGCGACCGGAATCCCGACTTTCAGCGGGATGATTTATGCCTACAACGGCGTGATCGCTCCCGACGATCCGTTCTTGCAGACCTACCCGGACAAGAGCCGGCAGTGGATGCATCAGCTTTGGCAGATCGGTCCCTCGTTCCCGGGACCGGTTGGCCCGACCGGCGCCAATCCCGACATCCTGTGGCCGCAGCTCGTGGGAGTTACGGGTTTGCAGGACTACGTCATCCGGGCGCGCCAAACGACCCTCGGCAGCGCCGACGCCTGCTTCGGCGTGGTTGGGGGCGAGGGATCGCTCGCGGCCTGGGGTACCGATCCCGCGGCTAGCCCGGCAAACGGCGGGGTCACGTTGTTCCAGAAAGCCGACATCTTTGTCGCCGACGAAGGGCGGCTGGGCCGGTACGACGCCGTAGGCAACCCGCTCTGGATATCGAGCGCGACCAGCAATACGGGCTACATCGATCAGGGCTCGGTCGGCTCGATCAAACAGCTGGTTCGTCCGGTGCGAAGCTATCCGGGCGTTGGCAACGATATCGCCGTCGCCGATCCTGGCGGTAACCGGGTCGCTAGGATCGATCTTTCGGGCAACGAACTTCGGTCGATTACCTCCTTCAAGGTCGACCCGTTGAACGTGCCGGACGGATTCGTGGCGAGCGAGTCGACGAGCCTCAACGCGCCGCGCGACGTGGCCTTCTTCCGAACGTACAGCGCGGTCGAGCTCGACAATCACTATCTCATCGCCGATTCCGGCAACAAGAGGATCCTCGAGGTCGTCGATCGCTTCAGCATCGACGTCAATCGAAACGTGACGGGGACGATCGACACCGGTGTGTTGGTCTGGCACAGCCCGGCGAACTTCACCGGTAAGGACTTCGAATACAACACGATTGCGAGAATCTACGAGCCGGTGAGTCAGCGTTACTACTATCTGGCAGCGATCGGCGGAGCCGCTCCGGCACGGATCGACAGCGGTCTCGACTCGAACCCGGGAGGAACGGTTCAGACGACGCGGGAGAGCACGAACGGAAACGGAGGGATCGTGATCTTCGATCCGCTCGATCCGTCAAAGAACGTGATCGTCAACCAGGTCGTCGTGCCGGATGTTCCGGTGAACGCCCTCTGGAACTTCCAGACCGGCAGCTTCAATTCACTGGACCGGCCCTCGCATACTCACACTTTGACAAACGTCAACTCCGTGACGGCGAGCATCCAGTTGGACTCCAGCGCGAACCTCCCGCGGGTTGCGCTGATGATCACGGATTCGACGGGCGTCTACGAAGCATGGCTTCAGAACCCGACCAACGATCCGAGCCAGCCTTGGTATGTGGATTGGATGCTGCCGAACGAGGTCTACCGGGCTCTTCGCCGCCAGGGAAATAATCCGCCGGCAGGTTCCAGCGCTCTGGATCTAAGGGCGACCTACGCGAGGAGGCTGTCCGATGGCGACGTGATGGTCGTCAACGGCTACTTCGGAACGACGCTCGGGGGAGCTGAGTTCAAGGGTGAAGTTCTCCAGATCAACGGCGGGTTCGATGCCGCTCCGACCTTGGTGTCGGAGGGATTCAATCTGAACAAGCCTAATCTGGGCTTCGACCTCGGCATGATTGCATTTCAATTGCCTCCCATCCAGGGGGCCCGTGGGCTGGTGCTGCCCGTGTTTGCGGATAGACGCTAATGCGAGAACGTTTGGTGAAACCAATGCTATCTACTCGAAAGGTTTGGTTGGGTTTGGCGGTCGCACTTGCCGCTTTGGCGACCTTGTCGGTTGCCGGCGCGCAAGACTATGGCACCCTTCAAGGAAATAACGGGCGAACCGGCAAGACGGCCGATCCGTTTACCTACGGTCCCGGCGTCGCGAACTTGACATGGTTCTGGCCCAACTCGTTTGGCAATCCGGCGGCTCCAATTACGAGCATCCGGGACAACTCGTCCAACGCGACCAACCGCTTCCCGGGCGTGGGAACGGGTTTGTTGGGTTCGGGATGGGGGGCGCCGGCGAACGGCACCGAAGCGGCATCGTTTTACACCATCGCTAAGGGTCTTGACGCGGCCATCAATGCGGTGACCGGCGCCGTCCTTATCGATCCGGCGCGGCCACTGAATCCTCCGCCGGTTCCGGGATACGAGTTCATGCAGACGTTCCCGTCGTCGCCGGGAAGCCATAAGGACCCGACGGTGACTCCGGGCTCCTCGATCTTTACTTGGACGATCGACCCGACTCAGGATTTCGACCCGCCTCACGCGGTTCAGGCGACGAATTATCAGCTGTTCGTCTGGTTGCCCAACGGTCCTACCGGACCGGTTGGCGGGCCCTTCATTTTCCCGAACCGTTACTACGTCTACAAGATCGATTACGGTCCCGGCGGTAGCTTGCATTGGATCGACGTCGTCGACACCAATGTCGCCGGCCAGGGATGGGTGCGTCTTGGAAACGGCGGCGCCGCGACCAACCAGGTTTTCCCCTACGACGGCGTCACCCCGATCCAAATCCACCTCTACAATTTGATGTGGCGCGATGCCCTCGACAACGTCCTCGAGGACACCTCGGTGACGCGGGCCGTCTATGCCGACGCGGCGATGGCGCAGCCGGACAACGGCTACAACACGTCGACTCCGGTGATCACCCAGATCGGGACGGGAATCACACAGCGCAATCAGGTCATCCAGTGCTCGAACCGAACGACGGTCACGACCGATAACGGAACTCAGCAGACGGTCGTCACTCCCGAAGTCGACGCCTTCTTGGCGGATGGCAGCGGACCGGGCGGTAACTCTCCGATTTGGAAGTGGTCGCCGGTCGACGTCTCTCCGTTCGCCACGGTGATGGACAACATCGATGCGACCTGGAATCCGGCGGTCTGGACTTCCGAGAACATCGTCCCTCACCACGGCGCCGACTATCTGACCTCGCCGATTACGAACACGCCAACCTCCCCGCCGGTGGACTGGGTTGTCTATCAGCCAACCCTCGAAGATGGCGACTATCAAATCCAGGTGTATTGCGGCGGCAATCAGGGCGCCGAGCAATTCGGAACTCAGGTGTTCGTTTTCGTATGGGAGGGCGCCAACTTGCTCGCCACGGTTCCCATCGACGAGAGCATTCCGGGATGGAAGACGATCAGCACCCAGCGCTTCCCGCACCAGGGCTCGATCGGTAATAACCTGCATATCGGGATCTCCAACTACAGTCCCCTGGCGACAGATGCCGGGCTGAAGTCCTATGCCGACGAGGTCCGCTTTGTCGGCGCTTTTAACGAGACGATCAACGCGACGCCCGTTCAGACGAAGGCGACCGTCAATGTCGCCGGTTCGCTTCAGCAGAAGGACGTGGTGGTCGTTGCTTGCGACGATGGGCATATCTACTGCCTCGACGCTCTTGGGAATGGCGACGGGACGACGACCCTGTACTGGGCGTATCCGAGCATCGTCCGGCCGAACATGAACCCACCCGACACCGATCCGAATTGGGCGGCGAACCTTGACGGCGACGGGTCTTCGATCATCACGCAAATGCCTGACGACGGGTTCGGGCTCGGCTCGCCGATCGTTCAGAACATCGGCGCAACCCAGGACTACTGCTACGTCGCTGCGAAGAATGGCCGCGTCTACTGCATCGACATGACGGGTCGAGGCGACGGAAATACGGCTACGGGGAAGGTTGGAACCACGAAGCGAATCTGGTCGTGGCCCAACGACCTCCCGGGGGCTCCGAGATCGCTTCCACTTAGCGGCGGGTTCGGCGGATCGATTGCTGTGACCACGACCGCGCAAGGGCTGACCGTCTTCGTGCCCGCCATGGAAGGGCGGCTCTTCGCCCTCGACGCCCTTGGCAACCCGGGCCTGCGCACGACGACCACCCGCTGGATGTACCCGCTGAAGACGACCCAGAATCTTGGGCCGATCACGACGACTCCGACAGTCGACTTCGGCCGTGTCTACTTCGGGACTTCACGGCTCAACGACACCGTTCCTGGGCAGTTCTATGCCCTCAATGCCGATACCGGCGCTTTCGTGTGGAACTTCGAGGGCGATCCGAATACCGCTTTGGCGGATAACTTCCGCGGCGGATCGGCAACGGCGACGGCTGCCCAATTGCAGGGCGGCGTGACGAACAACATGATCTATTGCACGAACGACAACACGTTCGTGTACGGTTTGGATGCGGACACCGGCCAACTGCTTTGGCAGACGAACGAACTGGGTTCAACCTTTACCGGACATCCGTTGTTCACGTGGGCGTCGGTCCGGAATCAGGCGGGCACGAGTCAAGGGTTCCCCTTGGTGATGGTGCCCACCGACGACGGCCGGTTCGACGGTCTCTTTGCGCGTGCGGCGGATGTGAACGTCGCAGGAGGGCGACTGGGCTGGGAATACGTTTCGGCGTCGAATTCGATCCAGGCGTCATTCTCCAACGGGCGGAACTTCATGTACGGGGCGGATATGTCCGGCAACATGTACGCCTGGAGTGCCGGCGCTGCCGTCGGCGGGCTTGGTAATCCTCCGGGAGGAGCGACACTGACGCCTAACAATCCAGTCGCACAGCTCTTCAAGGATGCCAAGATTGCCCTGCTCACCAGAAAGGGTTACGAAGCGCTGAGGCTAACCAACCAGGCCGTCGACCCCAACGGCGACACGACATTCTTAAGTCACGACTTCGTCGTGAACCCGGCTAACGGCTTGATCTTCAACCGGCACAATTTCGAATGGGGCGAGACGGCTTACTTCCTCGTCTACGACATTCCGACGCTGACGACGGACCAAGCCACGCCTCCGAATCAGATCGCGCCCGCGGTCGCCAATTTCCAGATTGGCGTGGAAGGAGCATCGGTTCGGCAGTATAGCGTGCAGTGCAAGCATTTCGGCCCTCCGCCTCCGGCGGGGAATCCGCTAGAAAACGACTATGCGATCCTCGCATTCCCGATCCAGGGAGCTGGGCCAACGAGCCTTCCACCCGGAGCGGCGACCACTCGGGTCAGTTTCTCGACCGCGGCCGGCGGGACGAACGCGGGGCTTCCATCGACTCCGGAGAACGTGGTCTTCAACACGAGCTTCGGCTTCACGGTGGCCAACCCGTTGGGCCTCATCATGCCGGACATCAACGGCAATCAGGGCCTCGGTTCGCTGACCTTCGGTATCAATCCCGACCCGTCGACGATCGAGCGCAATCGAAACGGTTCGCCTAATATTCTCGGCGGGACGCAGGGCTCTCTGCTTGCTCAGACCGAGGGCGTGATTAGCAACGGACAGACGGGAATTGGCCACTTCTGGATGGTCGACATGTCGGTTCTGAACCTTCTTAAGGGCGGAACGCGCGGCCTGGAGCAGGTGCGCCTGGTGCGTAACGACATGGCCTGGCAAGGCGGTCAGCCGGCGGTGATCAACCAACTCGATCCGATCCTCTATCCGGCCTTCGAGGACCTGCCCGTCAACTTCCCGAATACGAGCATCGACTATCCGAACATCGCCCGCGAGAACATCCGGGCGACGAAGGATCCGACGGGAACAGCCGAGAACTTGATCGTGTCGACTTCGGGCGTCTCGCTCATTCCGCCGATCATGCCGGCGAACTACAACGAGACCAAGATCGCTCTGCGCGTTCCGCAGCCTGTCTATGTCGAGCTCGACGTCGACGCGCCCCGGTTCCAGCCGGCGAACAACGACCCGTCGCGGTACTTCACAAACTCCGGCGGGATGAGCCTTCCATCGGGTTACCTGTCCAGATTCGACGCCTACGTCGACAGCAACGGCAACGCGCTTCTGGATACGATCAACGGCCGTCGCGAGGCCTACCGGGCTCTGACCTCGACGCTCGCCGTCGCGCTTGACAACCGGCTCGCGGTGACGACTCCGGTGGTCGACCTCGGCAGTCTGGCGATCGGCACCGGATATTCTCCGCTCTCGCCGGGCAGCGCGGGACCGTCCAACCTGAGCCCGTGGCCGGCGTTGGCAGCCGGGATGCTCGACCTGTTGGGGCGGCCAAGAAGCCCCATAACGACTACCGATCCGGAATACGTCGCGCTGTTCCAGCCGCTGGTGATCCAGAACTTGGGCAACGTGAACGCGCTCAACGTTCGGCTGGCAAAGGACGTCTCGGTAAACAACGGAGCGCTCGCACCCTGGCCGATCTATTCGAACTCGGTCGACGACCTCGGCTGGCTGGACACGAGCAGCTACGTTTTCACGAACTTCGACTGGCTCTACGGGCTGGTTCCGCAAACGTCGGTTCAAAAGGCGCGGGTCGGAGATATCGTTCCCACGACCATGAACCTGAATCCGACGCTCCGCGCGAATCAGAACCTCGGGGTCAACCAGACGACCTTTATCCCGAATCCGCCGGTTGGTGTCGACTTCCGTCCGATGATTGGGGCATCGATTCCGATCGGTCAGCCGGCAGGCCCATACTCGCAGACGATGCGGGTGATCGACGACCTGATCGGCCCAGGAAACGGCACGGTCCCGTTCGGCAATCAGGCTCTGAACGTAGACGCCGCGAACAATCCGCTCGAACCGATGTCGGATCCGACCTTCATCCTGAAGTTCGTCGTTCGCGAGGCTCGCCTCACGAACAATGCGACGAAGGCGACGGTTGCCCCCAACAACGCGTTTATCGACTATCCCCAGGCGGCTGTCAACCAGCAGAATCTGGAGTACTCGAACTCGCTTCCGTCGGGCTTCCGGACTCTGGACGGGGCTCTTGCGGTGGCCTACACGTCCCCGCAGCCGGGATTCAATTCGCCGCTGCCGACGGTGCCCAATACGACTCCTCAGTACCAGATATATCTTGCGTCGCTGCCCGGCGTGCAGCCCCTTAACGCGGCGCCGCCGACCAACGATCTGGGCGGCTTTAATCCGTTCAATGGCACTCGTTGGTTCCGGCAGGAAGTCGGACCTTACCCGGGCGGCCCCGCCGTCTGGCCGGGCCTCTTCCAGGTTCAGGCGGGAAGTACGGTAACCGATGCTCGCTTCGGTTCGCCGGTATTCCCGGGCAACGGCCTTATCGATCCTCTCGGGATTCAGAACTTCACCTTCCTGAACATGGCGTTCGTGGGCAACGCGGAAATCCAGACGGCGGCTGGCCGCCAGACCGAATCTCGGATCATGACGGCCAAGGTCAGTCTCAATGCCTCGGGCGCCGTAACCATCGGCGCGCCGAACGTGATGCCGTTCGATCCGAGTACGCCGAAGGGGCGGCCCAGCATCTATCAGGTGCAGGGCGGATCGGTGGTGTTCTATAGCGCAACCGATAACGGGAACCCCGCTATCTTCTACACGGTCACGGACGGCGCGACGTATGCCCAGCCGACGGTCTTCTCGGTCGGAAACGGCTTCGAGACGGTCGCTTCGCCGAGCGCGCAGATTCGACAGTATCTAGGCGTCAACGGCGCACAGCCCTACGTTGAGCTGACCTTCGCGGGCAAGCTGCGGGGAAGATCGAACACCGAGATCTATTACGCACGCGCCGCGGTGGGCTCTGTCACGGTCGGGAATACGACGATCAACGGAGTTCCGGCGAGCCCGATCTACATGCAGCCGCGAACTGGAGAGATCCTGATTCCCGGCAATGAGGCCGGCCTGTACCAGGCTCAGGGCGTCATTTGGAGACAGGGCGCGCCGATTAACGTCTACGTCAGCGTCAACGGCGGCATCCCCGTCAATGTCGCGGCAGGCGCTGCAACCCTCGATCGCCAAAGTGGCCTTATCAGGTTCGATTCGAAGCTGGGCGGCACGATCTATGTCGATCCGAACCTCGGTACGGTTAGGTTCGCCTCGACGGTGCCGTTGAAGTCGTCGGTGGTTTCTCTCGACTACACGCCGCGGTTCCTCCGCATTAGCGACTCGACGATCTCCGGCCACGGGAGCCCGGCCATACTTTGGGACAACCGGATCTCGGGCGACTGCAGCAGCTTCAGCTACTGGTTCGACGTGGTTGCCGGCGGCGCAGTCCAGAACGTGAATCCGAACACCGCGACGCCTCGGGCCGCGCGATACGTGTTCACCTACACCCAATCCGCGACCGGCGCGGGACTCGCGTCGCGGCCGTACTGGAAGACGCTTCGCGTCGGAGTCCAGCTCGGTACCCCGATCGCGACCGATGCGGGTGGAAACGTCACCGGCCTGACGATCAACGGTGCAACCGGGCCCGTTCAAGTGGACCCGGCCAACGGCAGGATCTATTTCCAGGCCGCGGACGAAGACAGAGTCGTCACCATCGCCTACAACGGCTTCGATCCGAAGACTCAGAACAACATCACGTTCGCGCCGGCGAACTACCAGGTCGGACTGGTCGTGGAGAAGCCGGAGCAGCCGGTGCCGATCGATCAGGCCGTGAACGAGTCCACCTTGACTCCGTTCCTCGATCCGTTCGACTCGATCACGCCGCGAAGGCCGGGCCTGATCTGGATGTTCTATTCGAGCACCAGAGCCGGGACGCAGGACCTCTACTTCCAGACGATGGCGCCGAGATTCACTCCCGTCATTAACGGAAGGTAAAGGACTCGCCGGTAAAGCAGCGAAGGGCGTGGACCATCAGGTTCACGCCCTTTTTGCGCGGTTAGCCATGCCGGGCTCCACGGTCGCCTCACACCAAATCGCGTGAGCAAAGCGGCGTCAGGCTACCTTGGAAGCCGGAACGGCTCGGATTTGCATTGCACGTCGAACAGATTGCCTCGCAAAGACCGTCGTGTAAGCGTTACTGTGGGTGTGGTGCGGTTGACACCAGACTCCATCCGGTGTAAGATACGACACAGCCTGCAGCAGGTTCTCTCGAAACATGGCCAAAAAGCTTAACAGCGTGCTCGGCGTCGACATCGGCAGCCAGCGAATCAAAGTCGCCGAGATCCGGACTCAAGGGGGCGGTGCCGTAGTCACCGCGCTCGGAATGATCCAGACCCCGGAAGGAGCCGTCGATCACACGGGGGTGTATAACAGCGACGCGGTTGGCTCGGCTCTGAAGCAGTGCCTGGCCGACGCGGGCGCCTCGTGCCCATTCATCGTCGCCTCGATATCGGGCCAGGCCTCGGTGCTTGTCAGAACGCTCGAAGTTCCTCGGATGAACCCGGCGGAACTCAAGGAGCACATGCAGTGGGAGATCAACCGGAACATCCCATTCGCGGAGAGCACCGTCGTCAGCGATTTCAGGCCCCTAGCCGATACCGATCCGAATTCGGCGAATATGGACGTCGTCATGGCGATCTCACCGCAATCGGCGATCGATACGATGATCGCCTGCGTCAAGAAAGCCGGCAAGAACCTTGCTGCGATCGACGTCGAGCCACTGGCCATCGCGCGATCGATTCAGCTGAGCTATGGCGATTCCGTTCAAAACGAAACCGTCTGCGTCGTCGAAATGGGGAACAAGACGACGTCGATCAACATTTACAAGGATGGCAAGCTGCTGATGCCGCGGCAGGTGCCGATCGGCGGCGAAATGTTTACCAAGGCGGTTGCGGATGCCCTAACGGTGAGCATCGCGGACGCGGAACACACCAAGGTTCAGAAAGCGGAAATTCCCGAGTCGGCGGCAGATGCGGGACCCGCCGGTGGCCCTGGCGCGACCCAGGAGTTTACGCCATACAATCCTTTTGGGGACGACGTGGCCCCTCCGCCTGCTGCTCCGGCCGGGTTTAACCCCTTCGGAGATTCCACGATCGCTCCGGCGGCGGAAGGCGAGGCGGCGGCGCCGGCTCCGGCTGCCCCGGCCCATTCGGCTGGCGACAGTGCCGAGTCAGTGCGCGTTTATAACGCGTTCGCCCCCGTCCTCGAGGAGTTCGTCGCGGAAGTTCGGCGGTCCATCGACTACTTCAGAAGTCGAGGTGGCGACGTCAATCAGATTCTGCTGAGCGGTGGCGGATCCAAGATGCCAGGACTCGTGGGCTTTCTTACGAAGAGCTTGGGCGTGAAGTGTGACAACTACGATCCTTTCCGGCGTCTCAATGTCAGCGCTAAGAAAGTTGCGCCCGATTACATCGATGAGCACCGTCAGGAGTTTGTGGTCGCGATCGGTAACGGTCTCCACATCCTATTCGATTAGGACAACGAATGAAGCTTAACCTTTTGCCAACCTACGTCTCGAAAGAGAAGGCCACTCGGTCGGCGTTTATCATCGCCGTCCTGATCTTCCTGATTTGCGTCGGCGCCGCCGTCGGCCTCATCAAGAAGGGAACTGGGGATTACCAGGATAGCCTCAACGGAATCGCCGACGCGCGCGGCTTGGCAGCCAAAGCCAAGGGAACCGCAGATTACGCCGACGAGGTCATGTTGAAGTCGACTACCCTCCTCCGCAATGCCGGCTTGGCGAAGGCGATGGCGGCCCACAATCCGACTTATTCGAATCTGTACGACGAGGTTAAGAGGTACATTCCCAGCTTTTACCGAGTCAACAGCATGTCGGCTCAGCCGGGAGGTCCGACGACCGCGCAAATCACGCTCGTCGGAGTGTTGGATTCCGATCAGCAGTATGCGGACCTGATGCTCGCTCTCCTCAGATGGAAGAGAGTCCAGTCTTTGACGCGAGGAGGGTTCACGGACACGAATCCGTACGTTCCCGGACTGACCCCTGATGACCAGGTCGGCAAGCCGATCAAGCCCGGTGACAGTCCGATCCCCGACGATCCAAACAAGCGGCTGGACTACTTCATGGCCAAGGGCCGCGTCTCGGGCTACCAGGCCACGGGCGGCTTTGGATCAGGGCAGCCAGGGGCGATCGGCGCTATGCCGGGAGCTTCCGTAGTCACGATCACGATGGTCGTCGATATCGGACCTGCACCGGGTCTGCAAACCCCGGATCCGCGAGCAACCCTTGCGGCGGGAGGCGCGGCCTCTTCAGGCGGAACGGGTGGCCCGAACGCGACCGGCGGCAATCTGCCGGCATCGACCCCCACAACGCCCGCGCCCGGCAATCCGGCGCCGAGCGGCGACACAGCTCGAGTAGGCAGGGGCAAGCGCGGCGCCTCCAGCGACGACAACGGAGACTAGAGACCCATGAAGTTAAGCGGTTGGACAATCATCATTTGCTTCCTGTCTATTGGCCTCTGCGTCATGCTGTACGCCTTCATCTGGGTTTATCAGCCTAACGAGCAGGCGGCCGGCTTCATGATCACGTACAAGGGACAGCTCGACGACCAGGCGGCAAAGCAAAAACAGGCCGACGCGCGGGTTCAGAAGGCGATCGACAAGGTGAAAACCGCGGCTGCCGAATGGAACAAGACGGTGGCGACGAAAACTCCTGCCGACAATCTTCAGGGTGGGGGAATCAACGTCATCGAGAACGATTACCAGTTGGTCGTCGACTCTCCAAAGTTTAGGAACAGCGCGCAACGAGCACTCAACGCTCAGCTGCACGCGGGCGGAGTAAAGATCGTCAGCGCGCCGCAGATTCCGAATCCGAGCCTGAACGAGAAGGATATCTTGGCGACCTACTACAATTGGCCGGCATTCAACTTCCCGGTCGTTCTTTGGGAGCTCGGACAGGTTACGGTGACGGGAACGTACGACCAGATCATGAAGAACGTGAGAGCCTGGTCGGACATGCCTCACTATTTGGCGGTCGTTGATGGCCTTCGACTGGACGGCACCTCGCCAACGCTGACCGCGAGCTACAACTTAACGATCGTCGGGTTCATTAGAGCCAAGGCCGTATACCCGGCCGATCCTCGGGTTGGGGGCGGAGGCGCCGCCTCTTCGGGATCGGGCGGAGGCGGTGGCCTGGGCGCAGGTCTTAAGCCGAGCGGCGGCATGAATAATCCGGCGAGCGGCGGCAACCCGATGACGGGCAACGCGCCCCCTCCGGGAAGCGCCGGCGGACCACCTAAGGGTATTGCGGGCGGCGGGTAAGGAGAACGAGAATGAAGAAGCTACTGATACAGGCTTTGGGCGTTACCGGCATCTTCGTGGTTTGCGGCTGCGGCAGCCCGACTTGGACTCCTCCGGATGCCACTCCGTCGGTCATCAAGAAGCAACCGGTCGATATTCCAGCCGACGCGGGCGTCGATCTCGGCAAGCAGAGACCCGCGAATCTCTGGGCGCAACTCGTCTCCAGCCGCAGTTTTAGCCAGCGTCCCGATCCGTTCGCTCTCGAGCCGAAGGAGAAAAGCTTCGACGTTTCGCAGACTACGGAGCGCATTTTTGCCGGGGACGGCTGCAGGGTCAGCTTCGTCCCGCAGGCGGACACGGACCCTCCGGACGAGACCGAACCCCAGCCATCCCGACGTTAGGCGGGAGTCATCGTGGGCGACTCGGTTCCGGCTCTCATACATATGGACAACGGCCAGATTCCATTGCTTCGGGCGGGACAGGTATAAGAGGGTTGGCAGGTTTGCACCGACCAATCGGAGCAGGCGGTTTTGCGACGCACGGGCAGGCTTTTGCCGCACGAGATCATCGTGCGACTCGAGGAGCCACCGATCGGCGGCGCCCCCGCGGGCGGTAACACGAGAAGGGGACAGGGTGGGAATGCGCCCGGTCCAAATGGTGTTCCCGGGCCAGGCAGCCTTGGGCCTGCTGGAGGACCTCCAGGAGTGGGTGGCGGCCCCGGCTAACAGCTTCGAAGTCCGTTGCTGTACAATGACAAAAACGAATTCACGAGTTAGGCCTCGACATTGGAGATTAAATCACATGGGTAGACAATACAAGTTGGCTGTGGCAGCGGTGCTCGGTCTAGCAATGCTTAGCGGGCTTCCGGTCGCAGCGCATGCACAGACTGATCCGGCGAATCAGATCATCCCTTCGCTGGATCTGGATT
>CAZNUL010000030.1:0-1034 GCA_964576205.1 uncultured Fimbriimonadaceae bacterium
CTCCTCAAAGTGTCGAAGGAAAACCATTTCACGGAAGTACTGTTCGAGTTCGGCAGGAGTCTCAGTGAAAGTCTTTTCAGCTTGTTTGGCCAAGTTGTAAACCTCAGATGGGAATCGGGCTTCAGGGATTGATATCGACTAATGAAGCCTGAGAGCCGGGCTCCCAGTTGGGCTGAGGACTTCACCTTTGGAGTCTTTCAGGACCGACCATCCTTTATACCGCCTGAGACCCCGATTCAGTTCGAATCTTCATATTCCGGGGCCCGGATTCGACTCCGCTCTCGACCTTAAATCACGGCGTGAGCGTCAGGGTCACGCTCTTGACGACGTTAAAGGTCATCGCCGACAACTGCACCGGCGTATTGACGCTAACATGCGAAGTGTTGATCGTGAAACTGATGCTATTCGCTCCCGCCGGAACTGTGACTGTGCTTGCCGGCGAAGCAAGGAACGGATTCGCGAACACCTGAACCACGAGCCCGCCGGCCGGCGCCCGGCCCGTAAGCACGACTGTCCCAGTCACCGTGTTCCCACCACGCACGGTTGTCGCCGAGAGCCTGAAGCTGCTGACCTCAGGAGGCACTACCTGAAGTTGGGTTGCGACGCTCGACGAAGCATGCCGAGCGCTAATCGTAACGAAGTACGTTTGCCCAACGGGGTAGGTCGTCGTCGTAAAAGTAGCGCTGGTCGTCCCTTGAGCGATTGTAATTGAGGTTGGCACCATGGCAACCGTCGGGTAAGTGCTGGATAGATTCACGATCAGCCCACCCGATGGAGCCGGGACCGCGATCCTGACGACGCCGCTCACGAGCGCGCCCCCGGTAACCATCGACTGAGTCAAGTAAATGCTTTCCAGGGCAATCGGCGAAACAATCAGATTCTGTTGAAGAGATACGGACCCGAGGCTTGCCGTGATGGTCGTCGATTGGCTGGTTGGGACGGCCTTAGCCGTAATCTGGAACGTTTTGGTCGACGACCCTTGGGGGATCGTGACCGAAGTCGGCATCGTTGCGGCGGCCGGATTGCTGTTCGCG
>CAZNUL010000030.1:1044-42522 GCA_964576205.1 uncultured Fimbriimonadaceae bacterium
GGGTTTAAGGTTCCCGTTGCGATAGACTTCTCGAAGGTGGAATTTGTACTCAGAGTAAATTCCGTGAGTTGAAGCGGAACCACATTGAGCGTCGACTGTTGCTGGGAACCGCCGAGGATCGCGTAGATCTGCGCGGATGCCGGCGAGGTCACGGTCCGCGTCGTGACCGTGAACGTGGCGGATGTTTGGCCGGTGTTGATGGTCACGCTGGCGGGCACGGTCGCCACATTCGTGTTGGTCGAGGAGAGCTGGACGACCGAGGTTCCGGTTGCCGGTCCCGCCAACGTGACGGTGCCATGTACCGCATTGCCGCCGACCACGGGATTCGGAGTCAGGGTCAGAGAGGCGATCCTCTGAGCCGTTACTGCCAATTCGACAATCCGAGGAATGCCATGGTAGGTTTCGGTGATCGTCACTCCGCTATCCAAGGCGACGATATGCGTCGTAACCGTAAAGTTGACGCTGGTCGATCCGGACGGGACGGTAACGGTAGCCGGAACCGAGGCTATCGACGTATTGCTCGAACCTACGGCGATTACGGCGCCGCCAGACGGGGCTTTCCCGCTAAGCGTAATCGTTGCCTGGACCGGATTGCCGCCGACCACCGTGCTGGCCGCCAAATGGAAGTTGGTCACGACCGGGGCGTTGACCGTGAGCTGAGTCTGAACGGTGCTGGTCCCCAGCGTCGCCTTGATCGTGGAGTTCGCATCGTTCGGAGTCGGAATCGTCGTCACATTAAAGCTCGCGCTGGTCTGGCCGGCCGCAATCGTGACGCTGGAAGGCGTCTGCGCCACCGCCGTGTTGCTGCTGTTGAGCTGGACGATGGAGCCTCCGACGGGAGCCGGGTTGGCGATCGTAACCGTGCAGATCGAGGGGTTTCCTCCGATGACGCTCACCGGATTCAGGGAAATGTTGATCAGCCCGTTCGGATTCACGGTAAGGTCGGCGCTCGCGTTGGTCCCGTTGAGGCTGGCCTGGATCGTTACCACGGTCTGAGTTGGCACTACCGTCGTAGAAATCGCGAAGGATGCGGTAGTCATTCCCTCGGGCACGGTAACGGCCCCGGGAACGGAGGCGACCGCTGGGTTTGCGCTGCTGAGCGACACCGTCACGCCTCCGGCGGGTGCAGCCGCGGTCAAAGTTACGGTCCCGGTCGAAGACGCCGGCCCCACGACGGCTTGGGGATTCACGGTCAATCCGGAGAGGGTGTCATTGCTGCCCCCGCTTCCGGACACGTCGAGGCTCCAGAATCCGCGCCCGTAGGTGATCGCGTAGAGAACGTTGTTTCGTACGTGAAGAGCGGTGACCTGGATATTGGGTAAGCCCAGGGGCGCGCTGATATCGGTCCAGCTTGTGCCCGCGTCCGTCGTCTTGAAGACTCCGATGTCGGTGCCTGCATACCAAGTGCTGACGGGATCGTTGGGGTCCCTCTCGATCGCGTTAACGGGTACGCCAGGGAGACCGGTCGGCCCGACGCCGCTGACGTCGACCCAGGTGCGAGAGCCGGAGCTGCTGTCGAAGCACCTCCAAAGGTGATCGGCTCCGGTCCCGGACAGGCCGACCAAGAGGTCGTTCGCATTGTCGTCTCGAACGCTGATCGCGGTGTAGGCACGATTTGGCAGGGAAACGGCGCCGGTATTGATTTGAGTCCAGTTGGTGCCGCCGTTGCGAGTGACCCAAAGCTGGCCGTCTCCGGAGCCGGTATAGATGACGGTTGCATCAGCCTTGGTGACTCCGATTGAGAGCACCGTGCTCGAACTTGACAGCGTCCGGTTTCCGAGACGGGGCGTCCAGGTGTTGGTGGTGTCCGTGTACTTCCAGAGGTAGTTGGTGGGCACATAGAGCACGCTCGAATTGGTCGCGCCCATCACGATCGGACCCATCCAGGCAACGCGGTCCGTGCCGACACTCACGCTGATCCAGCTCGAGCTAGCCCAGTCGTTTGTGGTTCGGTTGAAGCCGATGGTTCCCCCATTGCTGGCGCCACCGAAATATTGGTAGGTCGAGTACTGGATGTTCGGGTTGCTCTGGTTGATGAGAGCCGCCCCACCATCACCGCCAGTCACACTCGCCCAATTAGCGAGGTTGCCGAAAGCCGCCGGCGTGCCATTGTCTTGGGCTCCGCCAATCAACACCGTGTTCAACGTCGGGTGGATGTCTCCCCAATAGAACTCCGTAATGCCGAGGCCGGCGTTCAAGCTCGTAAAGGAGCCGGTCGAATTTCCCGCGGTCACGCTATAGATGCCGCCATCGTTGCAAGCCAGGAGATGGCTGGCGTTATTCGGATCGACGATCATGTCGTGTTCGTCGACGTGGGCGAGATCGCTTCCGGTGTAACCGTTCATGAAGCTGTGCCAACTTCCGCCGCCGTTCGTTGACTGGAGGATGTCGATGAGACCCACATACAGGACGTCGCTCGTGCCGTTCGTCGAACAGGTGACATAGAAGTCGTACCAGGCCTGCCCCCAATCCGCCGAGAGGAGCGCGGTATTCGTTTGATCGGTCCAGGTCGACCCGCTGTTGGTGCTCTTCCATAGCTTTTGGTCGCCGGTGCCGAGCAGGTACACGGTCCCGGGGGCGGTTGGCGATGCGGCGATGTCCGCGGTGTCGTACGATGACGCCCCATTGCGCATCGGCGTGGTGAGTTTGGTCCAGGTGGCGCCGCGATCCAGCGACTTCCACATTTGAGAGAAGGTGCCTCCCGCGACCGCGTAGTAAGTTCGGTTTCCGCCGTTGTCGGCCGCGCTGCAAACCACGTCGGACCAAAGAGCGGTTGCCGTGATGACGGCATTCCAGGTGTTTCCGCCGTCCGTGCTTCGCCAGACTTGCCCGTCGCCTCCCGATCCGCGACCCGTTACCGCGGTGAGTATCGCACTGTTTTCGGGATCAATCAGGATCCGCCGGACCGAGAAGCTCCCGAATTGGGTCCCTACGTTGTTCCAGGTTGTGCCGCCGTCGGAGGAGCGCTCGATTCCCTGGCTGTAGCCACCCCAGCCGTCCCAGTCCCCAGTACCGACATAGATCGTATTAGGATTGCTCGGATCGACGACCACGCAACTGGTAGGAAGGTTGTTCCAGGCGTCTCCCAGAGCGCGCCACGTGGTTCCCCCGTCCGTCGTCTTCCAGACGCCGCCTCCGGCCGAAGCGATGTACATCGTTTGTGGGTTGGTCGGATCGAGAGCCGCGCTCGCCACGCGGCCGGAAACCCGGCCCGGGCCGAACGCCCATTGGCCGGGCGAGGCGCAGTTGTTCGGACCCATAAACTGCCAGCGTGCAGATCCAACTAGCGGCATCGTGCTGCGAACCCGGCCGTCGGAAGCGCGGCGAAGTGCCGCCCAGTCGACGACGTCGTATGGATAGGCGCGAACACTGAGATAGGCCTCCAGGGCGTCCAGGTAATCGGTGCTCTCATCTTCTTCCTTGCGGGCTGCGGACTGCGGAATGCGGACTTGATCCTCGACATGAGCCTTGTTGCGAGCCTTGAGCTCAGCGATGTGTGCGCGCAGTGCCTTGAGGCTTTGATGGTCCGGAGCGGCCGGCGGTCCGCTCATGACCGCTTGAAGCCCGGCGAGGCAGGCAATAAAGGAGAAGGAGAACAGTCCGCTGCACCTTCGCAGCAGGTCTCGCATTGCGCGGCTCATGAATAGCATTTTATTGGTAGACGGGCATTTGTCCACGTTTTCCAAGAAACTTCGTTTCGATATCGCAAAGATGCTTATTCCGAGCAAACCAAGGTGAGCCGGTGAGATCGGTGAATCGGCGAGTCGGTGAGTAGGTGGGTCGGTGTGAGACAGTGAAGAGACCAGATTTCGACACATCCTCCCCACTTTGCGAGACCACCGGGATAAGCTCGAGCGTCAAGGAATATCGAGGGATCAGGGTCGGTGTTAAAGTAAGAACCTAGCGCAACATCCCATCTACCTCCAGCACTGTGGACACACGAAACGACCCGATCGAGTTCTCGCACGAAGACCAGCTGGGCCGGGCTTCGACGGCAAAGGTGTTCGCCAAAGCTCTTCTTGCCAACCCGCGCAGGCCGATGATCGTCGCGGTCTTCGGCCCGTGGGGCAGCGGCAAGACTTCATTCGCCAATCTCCTCAGCGCCGACCTGAGAGCCTCCGGCGCACAGTGCGCTTGGTTCAATCCCTGGCAGTTCACGAACGTCGAGGCGATGACGCTCGCGTTCTTCGACCTGCTCGCGACTTCGGTCGGCATGCACAAGGATTCGGAATATGCCACGACGCGGGAGTGCTTTTACCGCTACGCGGAAGCCGTAACCTCCATGGCCCTTGTCTCCTCGCCGAGTGCCAAGACCGCCAAGCGCACGTTCCGCCTAACGTCGGATGCCCACGGCCTCCTGTCCCAGCCGGCGCTTTCCAACCAGCGCGACTTACTCGTGCGCATTTTTGCCGGCAGCCCGAAACCGATCATCATCTTCATCGACGACATCGACAGGCTCTTTGCGACGGAGATCCGGCTCCTTATCCAACTGGTCAAGTCGAACGCCGACTTCCCTAACCTCAAGTTCGTGCTTCTGTTCCAGAAGGAGACGGTGGAGGCCGCGCTGAAGACCGACGGGCAGACCGGCGCCGATTTTCTCGAGAAAATCATCGAGGTGCCGATTGAGCTGCCCCTCATCCGGGGAGCGCAATACGTCAACGATCTGCTGCGCGAGGTCGCGGATATCTTCGGCGACCTTGCAGAGTTGAGCGCCCGAGACAACGACCGCTGGCAGTATCTTCTCCAGCGCGGGATTCTCAAAAAGTTCACGACGCTGAGACAGAAAAACCGGCTGATCGATAGACTGCATCTCCACAAGTGGAACATCGAAAATAGCCTGGGTCTGGATGTCAACTTGGTCGACCTCCTTGCCTTGGAGATCCTGCGGGCGATCGACTACGACCTCTACGCAGCGATCCGACGGCACGGCCACTCGCTGACGGAGGCCGGCGAGACGGTGCGATCGCTTCACTATCAGGACGACGGAGCCGCCTACCTCGCCGACGTTCTCGCGGAAGCCGGACCGGGCGATCACGAGCTTGGAAAGGCGATTATCCTCGACCTTTTCCCGTGTTTCGGCGCGGCTCGCCTTAGTTCAGCTCCTCGCGACGACGAGCGCGCCTATCGGATTTGCCGCATCCGTCACTTCCCGAAGTACTTCTTCGAGGGGTTGCTTCCGGAGGAAATGAGCCGGGCCGGCCGCCGCAGACTCGAGCTGGCAGCCCTGAAGGGAGAACAGCTCTACGAGCTCCTAGTTGCCTTTCACGAGCGGAAACTGTTAGGCGACGCCCTCGAGTACCTGCGATCGATGGCGGCGCAAATCCCGAGCGAGCATTGGAAGCAGGTCGCTTGCGACCTCGGTCGCATCGTCGATCAGTTTGGCAAGCGCCGGGAAAAGGGGTTCGACAGGAGCGTCGTCAAGGAAGCGGAGGGCGTGGTCGTGGAGATGATCGAGTCCGGCTCGCCTCGCGAGAGGATGCGCATTCTACGCTCGCTTGTATTGGAGACCCATTCGGTCCAGCTGGCGATTTCCCTTATCGACGTGCTTACCAGGGACCTTGGCTGGTTCACGCACGAAGAGGTGCGCCGGTTGAAGCCCAGGCTGGTTCGTGGCATCGCCGCGGCCGCATCCGACGGGCGGCTGGAAGCCTTCGAACAATACGGACGGCTGCTCGTTCTTTGGAATGAATGGGGGGGGCGGCAGGCCGAATCGTTCGTGCGGGGGCTCTCGGGCGATCCCAAGCGGTTCACGCTTTTCGCGAGATCAGTCGCGCCTTATACTCGCTTCGAAACCGGCATCGCTCAGACCGTTCAGACCCGATATCAGGCATCGGCGCTGGGCGTGCTCGACTTCCTGCCTCGACGCTCGGCTCTCAAGGCCGCGGTGGCGGCTCTCAAGGCGCAAGCCGGCCAGAAGGATGAGACCTTCCTGAAGAACCTGGTCGCCGAACTGAAGCAACCTGTCCCCGATTTCGCGGTCGTGGAGACCGCAGGTGATGAGGCGCTGCGGCGTTAGGGCGCTACGGCGTTAGGGCGCTACGGCGTTAGGGCGCTGCGGCGTTAGGGCGTTGGGGCGTTGGGGCGTTGGGGCGTTGGAAGTATTGGCTGTATTTGCGGTATTTGCGGTATTTGCGGAATTAAGGTATTGAGGTGTTGGGGTATGGAGCGACGACCTAATCGCCGGTCGGGACGATCGAGCTGGTCTCGACCATCAACATCACCGTTTTCTGGGGCGCCCGGGGACGGTGCATGACACCTCGACCGATCGTCGTTCCTTGATTCGGGCCAAGCTCGATCGTCCGGCTCTCGATGTCGATGAACAGGCGGCCCGACAGAACGAAAAAGAACTCGTCGTCATCGTCGTGCTTGTGCCAGTGGAACTCGCCTTGAACGATTCCAATCCGCACGACGCTATCGTTGACCTGGGTTAGGGTCTGGTTTGACCACTGATCGGTCACCGAGGCGACGATCTCGTCGACATCGATCAGCTCCTGGTGACCGTGCCGGACATCGAGGTTGATCTTATAGTCGATTGGCATCTCCTAGAGTTTAGGAGCGTGGGAGTCTTGAAATCTCGCGATCAAATGAATCTGAGCCGAATCGCCCGGAGAAAGGCTCTCATCGATGCCGGCGCAGCGTCTCAATAACAACAATGTTCGAAGACAAGACCGGCCGTCTCGCGACCAACCTTGAAGAAGCCCAGGCATACTTGTGGAAATTCATTGCGGAAAACCTGGCGGTCACGGACCATCGCGTCTCGGAGCAGTCCCACAGTTTCGATCTTTACCTGCCGTGGTTGCTTCAGATCTTTGACCGGCACGGCGAGCAGCCGGGAGAGACGCTCTCCATGCCCGCATTGCACGGGCTCTATATGGACGCCGCGTGGAGCATGGTCGAGGAAGGATTCCTGCGCCCTGGCCCGAGGATGATCGACGGAGAGCAGCCCCGGGACGGCTACGGCAATGGATATAGCTTGACTGCCAAGGGAAAGGAGCGGTTGCGCGAGAGGAACGGGTGACTTGATTCACGAGACGCAGAGCCCCGCAGGGCGCACCCTTGCTTACTTTTCCGACTTGCGCATTCCCCCAGAACTGCACGACAATAGGAGACAGGAGCGACAACGATGTTCGAAGACTGCAGTGGCCGTTACGTGAGTTCGACAGCCGAGGCCGAGGCGTATCTATGGGATTTCATGGCCGAGTGCCTGTCCACGCTCGATCGCCACATCCAAGAGAGATCGCATGAATTCGATCTCTACTTGCCATGGCTGCTGGAGATCATCGAGTATCACAAGGGTGACCGAGGGGGCGCCCTACCCATCATCGCGATCCAGCGATTCTATATGGAGGCGGCTTGGAAAATGGTCATGGAAGGCTATCTGAGACCGGGACCGCGAACGATCAGCGGCGATCCTCTGCGCGACGGTTATGGCAAAGGATATTCGCTGACCGAGCAGGGCAGGAGACGCCTTGCCGAGATCAATCCGAGTTCGATTTTAGCGTCATAGAATTCGTTGACACACCAATCACGACTTGCTTCGCCTGCTCCCCTCGCCCAAACTGTAGATGCGTAAGAGCAAGAATGCCTCTACCCAGTAGGGAGCATGGTCCGTTGCCCCCGTGGAAATGAGCACATCCCACGGGGGCCCTTTTGTGAGCGGAACGAGCGGCGGCTGAACTACGAGCCGACAGGGCCAACAGCGCCAATCAAAGGCGCTACAAGCACCTTCTGATTCGTGCCGACCGTCAGCTTGAACGTGTGGGCGACGAAGTCTCGCATGACGACAACGGTGAGCGAATCGCCGACATCCTTGCCTTGGATCACCAAAGAAAACTCGATCTGAGTCTGAATCGGCTTTTCGTCCATCCTAACGATCGTGTCGCCGACCTGGATGCCGGCCTTTTCGGCAGGCGAACCCGGAGTCACCGCGATCACGAGAGCACCGGGGGTCGGTCCGTCCTTGCAGCTGACGCCGATCGCGGGATGCAGAACCTTGTGGGAAGGCGACAGAAATCCCGCGACGACGCGACGCAGAATATCCGGGCCAACCGTGTAGCCGGTCGTGACATCGGCGGGCCCGACCGGGTCCGCCTTGGCGACCGACTTTTGTTGATATTGCCCGGAGTCGTAGCCGCCTGCTCTCGCACCGCCGGAGCTTTGGCCCTGGGATGTTCTCGGGAAGAGCGCAGAACTTGGAGGATTATTGGCTCTGACTCGGACGATCTGCGAGCCCAGGGTTGCGTTCAGCAGCCCGAGCAGGTGACCCTTCTCGTCAAAGACCAGGGCGCCGGCGACCGACTCGGTGTTCGCCTCAAAACGCACCTCGCCAAGTTGGAAGGCTCGCTTGCTCGAGCTTAGATAGCCGATTCGGTTGCCGGCAACATGATCTCCGAGCACCGGTCCACTCGGGAGGACGACCAGCACCTTGGCGTTGTCGACGCTTTCGCCATTCTGATGCAAGGTGACGACCGTGCCATCTTCGGGCTTCCAGTCCTCGGCCTGCAACAGAACCGTTTGAGTCGGAATATCGGTTGCCTTCCAATCCAAGGTGACGACTTTCCCGTTGCCAAGCCTAGCTTGAACCTTCGCGGTAGAAACCGCGCTTTGATTCGCCAGGAACATGCCGGACTTGTCGATCAGAGCGGCTTGGCTAATCGGGACCCCGTTGCGCAACAGGACGGCGACCGAGTTCTTGACTCCGTCCCAGATCGTGACGTCCTGCTTCGGCAACCGCTGAGCCTCGCTCAGCATCGCCAGACCAACGCTAGCCGCCAACAACGACATTGCCTGCGCTGTCTACCTCCGTCGCCTTTTGCGCTCCCGTATTCGCATCTTTCGAGCTACCTATCATGACGATCGGCTGGCCGTTCGAGGACGCTGCTTGTACGTTTCCGGTTGGGGCGAACGTCTGCGCGACATGAGCGCCCGGGTTATTGTCGGCGCTCATCAGATTAAGGAAGTCCTGGGAAACCCGTGCTTTGAGAACTTCGATAAGGTGGCGGCTGCCGTGGCGGCTGCTCGGGCGATCCATGGCCAAGGTCATCTTTGGCACTGCCGGCTGGGCCACGCTCAGAATCTCCGCGCTCGCAGTGGCAAGAGCGAAGTCGGATCCGGAATCGATAGAACCTTGATTGGAAGCGATCGAAGGCAGGTCCCTGAGCTGAGAGTCGCTTCTGTGGACGACCAGGAAGATCGCGAATGACATCGCCGCGGCGGCGGCAGGCATCCAGAGCCAACCGAGCTGCGGCCGGGACTTCGGTTTCAGGCCGCGATTCAAGACCGCATGGCGAAGCCGCTCGGACGAAAGCTGGTGATCCGGAACGTCCCCGAGGGCCCTCAGCCCGGTTCGCATGCCACGATACTGGGCGAGAATTGCCAATGCCTCTCGGTCTCCGGCAAGCTCACTCTCAAGTCGCGATGTTTCCTCGGGGCTCATGTCCCCGAAGGCGAGCATCGCAAGCTTTTCTTCTAGATTTCTCTTCATTTCGCGTCCTCGCCCAATAAGGGGGCGATTCGGTCTTTTAGCGCTCTCCTCGCTCTTAAAACTCTTAGTTTCGCGCCTCCGATCGTACATGACAGGATCTGCGCGATCTCCGTATATTCTCTTTCCTCAATATCTCTCAGGATGATAACGGTTCGGTGGTGATTTGGTAATGCCAACAGTGCCTTTCTCAGCGCAACCTTTCTTCGATCCTCCTCGAGATTCTGTACCGGATCTTCTGTAGTTCCGATCGTCATCCAATCGAGGGCGCCTTGTGCTTCTTGTTGTTCCAGCGATGTCCTGCGTTGGCTCATGCGAGCCTGGTCCGTGCATAAATTGGTAACGATCCTCAGCAGCCAGGTCGTGAACTTTGCTTCGTCTCGATACCGGTCCAAATTCTGATACGCCCGAACAAATGCCTCCTGTACGATATCCTCGGCATCGTCTCGCCGCGGCACCATCTGGTAAGCGAAACGATAGACGAGCGTGCGGTGCCGCTCGAACAAAGTTTCGAAGGCATCGAATTCGCCGTCCCTCGCGCGCCGCACGAGAGCGGCATCGCTGTCCAGTTCCATCGACCGTACTATGGACGGAACATACCTTGAGATTGTGCCTGGGATCGCCATATGGTTCCGTTGGGTTCGGTGTTCAAGGCTATTGACGTACGACACTTAGGTTCGTTACGGGTTCGATCACCGGGTTTCCAATTTGCCAGGTCTAAAGGCCATGTTTGTCTGTCATCGTGCGGGTTTGCGAGGTCGTGAGATCGAGCATCCCCAGGCTACAGATTCCGGATATAGAGCCGCTGCTCCTTGACCTGCACGTACCCCTGCCTCTCGTAGAAGCGATGGGCGTCGGCTCTGACCGTGTTCGTCGAGACCGTGAGGTGTATAAGACCCCTGCTTCTGGCCCAATCCTCCGCGGCGCCGAGAAGCTGCACTCCGATCCCTTGCGAGCGCCATTCCTCATCGACGACAAGTCCCAGCAGCTTCGCGTGAGCGTCTGAGGTGAGGGAACGGGCGTTTACCACCCCGATCCAACCGATCAAGGGACCGTCGAGAGCCACAAAGACCTCGTGGTCGAGATCGTCGATCAAGAACTCGAGGCGCGAACGGACTTCGGCTTCCGTGGACGGGTAACCAAGCTGTCCACTCAGCCGGGCAATTCCTTCCGCGTCCGCCATCTGAGCCTTCCGAACGATCGCCATCGGTGATGATTCTGCCCCAAGGAATCGCGGCGCCGGTGGATAAATCGCGAATTTGCGAACGTCGAAACTCCCGCTTCATTCGACTCTATTTCTGTTATGCCTATTTGGGGTGTCGTGAATCAGAAAGGAGGGGTCGGGAAGACGACGACCGCCGTCAATCTCGCGGCAGGTTTGGCCATGCGGCATCACCGAACCCTGCTCGTCGACTGCGACCCGCAAGGGAACGCGACGACCGGCCTTGGCTTGAACAAACCTGAGGCGCAAACGACTTTGTACGAGCTCCTTACGAGCGCCGTCGAAGCGGCGAACCTCGGACGAGATCCTTCCCTGCCGGCTCGCGAGGCGATCCACTCGGTGTTGCCGAACCTCGACCTGATCCCGGCTACCCTCGACCTCGTTGGGGTCGAATCAATCCTGCAGAGCGTCGTCGGCAAAGAAATGATTCTTCGCGACGTCATCGCTCCGCTCGCGACGGAATACGAGTGGATCGTGATGGATGGTCCGCCCTCACTCGGCCTTCTGACGGTCAACATCCTGGCGGCAAGTGAGTCGGTTCTCGTGCCCATGCAATGCGAGTTCTATGCGATGGAGGGCCTGTCCCAACTCCTGAAGACGATCGACGTCGTGCGCCGGAGGATCAATCCTGGCTTGACGGTTGCAAAGGTCCTCCTTACGATGCATGATCCGCGAAACCGCCTGAGCCAGCAGGTGAGGCACGAAGTCGAAGGTTATTTCGGCGACAAGGTATCGGGGATCGTGATCCCCCGCAACGTCCGTCTAAGCGAATCGCCAAGTTTTGGCGAAGCGGCGGTCCATATGTTTCCCAAGAGCAAGGGCGCCGAAGCCTACTTGACGTTTGTGGACGAGGTGGTACAGACATGCGTCGCGCTTTAGGAAAGGGCCTTTCACAGCTGATCGGCGAGCAGTTCGGCGATGCCCCAACTTCAGCTGCCATCTCATCGATTGAAGCGAACCGATGGCAGCCAAGATCGATTTTCGACGATGAGGCACTTCGCGAGCTTGCGGCCTCGATCCGCGAGGTCGGGGTCTTGCAACCGCTTGTAGTCCGGCCGCTTGCCGAAAACCGGTTTGAGTTGATCGCCGGTGAGCGCCGGCTGAGGGCATCGAGGATTGCGGGACTGTCCCATGTTCCGATCATCGTTCGGGCGACAACCGATCAGGCGTCGCTCGAGATCGCGCTGATCGAAAACATCCAGCGCGAAGACATCGGTCCGATGGAATGCGCGCGAGCCTACCGGCAGCTGATGACCGAGTTCTCGCTGACTCAGGAGCAGGTCGCCGACAAAGTCGGCAAGGCGCGCACCACGGTCACAAACACCGTTCGGTTGCTGAAACTGCCTCCGACGATCCAGGATGGTCTCGAAGCAAACCGGATCTCCGAGGGCCACGCCCGTGCCCTTCTCGCCTTTGAACGCGAGGATCATCAACTTGCCGCCTATGAGCAGGTTTTATCTAAGGGTCTGAGCGTGCGGGATGTTGAAAAGCTGGCGAAGCGGCGCCGTGCGCCGCGTAGTATCGCGGGCGACCCGCCCGTGCTGCCCGATCCCAACTGGACAGCGCTCGAGGAACGGCTATCGGTGCACCTAGGAGCAAGGGTCCGCCTGCAGCCGTTAGGGTCGGGTGGCCGGCTCGTGATCGACTTCTATTCGGAGGACGAGCTTGCGGGAATTGTAGAGCGGATGGGACTCTGCGCTTAGCAACGGAGCGCGATGAAGCGCGCAGGACAAAAGCGCGGGATAAATCCGCGCGCTCCAAATGCATTACACGGTCTTCAGCATCACGAGATCGCGCTTCTCGGCATCGGCGGGCGCCTCCTGCCAAACCCCGTCCGCCTTTAGCAAGGCAATTAGCTCCTCAACCCCGTTCTCCTGGGGGATGCCGTTCTTGACGATCTCGCGTTTGCGGTAGAGAGTGATCTTGCCTCCGGCCGCGCCGACGTATCCGTAATCGGCGTCCGCCATCTCCCCGGGACCGTTGACGATGCATCCCATGACCGCGATATCGAGACCGACGAGATGCTTAGTGGCTTCCCTTACTCGATGCAAGACCGTTGGCAGGTTGAACTTGGTCCGACCGCACGATGGACACGCGATGTACTCGACCTTGGTCTTCCTCAGCCCAAGGGATTGCAGGATGTCGTAGCACACTGGGATTTCGTGGACCGGGTCTTCGGCGAGCGACACTCGGATCGTATCGCCGATGCCTTCCATGAGGAGGGTCGCGATCCCGGAAGTCGACTTGATTCGGGCATATTCTCCGTCGCCGGCTTCGGTCACCCCAAGGTGAAGGGGATAGCGCATTCCCTCCTTGTCCATCCGGTTGACCATGAGGCGGTTGGCCGCGACCATGATCGGCACCCGGCTTGCCTTGAGCGAAATATTCAGGTTTGTATAGCCGTGCTTCTCACAAATCCGGAGGTATTCAAGCGCGCTTTCGGCCATGCCATCAGGCGTATCGCCATGGGTGACGAGCATTCGCTCGCTCAACGAGCCGTGGTTGACGCCGACCCGCATGCCTCGGTCAAGCCTTTTACAGGCCTCGATCACAGGCACAAAGCTATCCTCAATCGCGGCAACCTCCTCGGCATGCTCCTCGGGTGAGTACTCGATCCGGCCGGTGTGCCGGTGAAAAACGAACAGACCGGGGTTGACGCGGACCTCGTCGACGTGTTTCGCGGCTTCGACCGCGATCGCGGTTCCCTGGTGGTGCACATCCGCCGTAAGGGGCACGTACCCGTATCGCTCCGTCACCTTAGCCCGAATCTCCTCAACACACTGGGCCTCGCCAAGCGATGGTGTGGTGACGCGTACCAGTTCACAGCCGGCCGCGTGAAGCGCGATGATCTGCTCCACGCAGGCTTCGATGTTCCGGGTTTCCTCGGTGATCATCGATTGCACAACCACGTGGTGACCACTTCCGATCGTGATCGGGCCGACCCTGCAAGGTACGGTTTCTCGACGTGGATAGGTAGTTTCGAGGCTCATAAAAGACTCAACAGCTTCTACGACGATTATGGCCCGGCGCCTTAGGCGGCACGGGCGCAAGGAGTAATGGAGTTCTTCGCGCCATCCGTCATCCTGGGGCGAAAACCGAGCTGTGCGCGGTTTGGGGCGAAGGACCTCGGATGCTGCGGCTTGATCCGAGGTCCTTCGGCGGCCCACGGCTCGCTTTCAGGATGATTCGCGGTTTGCCACCGCTATTTCACTCCAAATTCCAATTTCCAATTTCCAGATTTGACTAAAAGCCGGCCCTGAAGACGACGCGCATAATGGATCCGGTGCGGTTCAAGAACTTCAGCATCTGGCGCGGGCGCCTTCCGCACTGGCGGGCCGACGACGTGCGTTATTACGTGACCTTCCGGCACCGGCGTGACCTCGATGAATTCGAGCGTCAGCTCCTTAGCCGGGCGCTGCTGCGTCCGGACGGGCGGAAATGGGACTTGCTGATCCTTTGCGTGCTTCCCGGACAAACCGACTTGATCTTCTCGGTTCGCGAGCGTCCAACCGGGCAGCCCTATGAGCTGTCCGAGATCATCGAGAAAGCCAAGGTCAAGGCTGGCCGTCAGATTGCGAAGCGGACCGGCGAACATTTTCCGCCGTTTTATGCGGAAAGCTACGACCGAATCATCCGGGACGAGCCGGAACTCGAGGAGCGATGGCAAACGATCCACGATTCGCCGGTTGCAAACGAGCTCGTCGAGAGCTCAGAGGAATGGGACGGTCTGTGGGTTGCCGAGTCCTGACGGTTTCGTCACGGTTCGCGCTTCGCCATGTTGTTCAGCCACCACATGCTAAACAGCACGACGGCGATGGAGAGACCGAGCGCCCAGCCGGTGTGACCCTCGACTCCAAGCCCGGCGAAAATCGCCGCCGGAGTGATGGCAAGCACCTTCGAACCCGTCGAGAGCGAGCCGTTAACCGCCCGACGCCTGCCGACCACCAGGAACATGAAGATCAGGCTAAGCAGGATAAAGACGATGACGAGAAGAAGGTAAGCGCCATATGCCGCCAACCCTATCGTGCTCGGTCCGCTGAAAGTCTCCACGATCTCATTATAGGGCGACGGAGGTCACGCTTGGGACTTTCATCCAGCCGCAAATCGGAACGCGCAACCACTAGCGGACGTCTGCATAGGATCGCTGTCGCGATTACTTCATGAAAAGTGTCCCCGGTAGACTTGGCAACCATAGGAGAACCTCGCTATAATGCATTGCTCGACAATCTCCACGGAGGGAGGTTCATGAACATTTATCGTATTCAGGGCGGCAACAGGCTCCAGGGAGAGGTAGACGTTGCCGGCAGCAAAAACACCGCTCTCGCAATCATGTCAGCCGTCGCGCTGGCCGAGGGCACGACCGTGCTACACAACGTTCCGAATATCTCGGACACCCGAATCAAAGCAGGGCTACTCGAGAAGTTCGGGGCGAAAGTCCAGTGGCGCGAAGGCTCGCTGATCGTCGATTGCACCGACCTGCACAACGGCGAGACGGACGAGGAAACCGTTCGTGCGATTCGGACCTCGTTCTATCTTCTCGGTCCTCTCTTGGCCCGCATCGGCAAAGTCGATATGCCGGCGCCAGGCGGCTGCAAGATCGGGGCTCGCCCGGTCGACTTCCATCTCAAAGGACTCGCGCTTTTGGGAGCGGAAGTGACCCTCGAAGGCGGGGTGTACCATGCTGAGGCCGCCGAGTTGCGAGGAGCGGAGATTTATCTCGACTTTCCGAGCGCGGGGGCGACTCAGCATCTGATGGCGACGGCGACGCTCGCAAAGGGCGCCACGACGATCCAAAACGCGGCCATGGAGCCCGAAGTCGTGGCTCTCGCTCAATTCTTGCAGGCGATGGGTGCTCGAATCGAGGGCGCCGGCACCTCGACGATCACCATCCTGGGGGTCGAAAGCCTCGAGGGCTGCGCGTTCAGGATTCCGGCGGACCGGATGCAGTCCGGCACTTACCTTCTGGGAGGGGCGATCACCCAGGGCGACGTGACGGTTCGCGGCGTCTTGCCGGGGGACCTTACGGCGGTCGTCAACAAGCTTCGCGAGGCGGGCGCCGAGGTTGAGGAGGGCGCCG
The DNA here is from genome assembly GCA_964576205.1 of uncultured Fimbriimonadaceae bacterium. GTDB lineage: Bacteria > Armatimonadota > Fimbriimonadia > Fimbriimonadales > Fimbriimonadaceae > JAEVZK01. The sequence goes on from CAZNUL010000030.1 coordinate 16,825, forward strand.
ATTGGGTTCGTGCCCGGGCAACCCGCCGCCTTAAGGCGATCAAAGTCAAAACGATGCCCCATCCCGGCTTCCCAACGGACATGCAGCAGCCGATGGCGGCGGTGCTCACTCTCGCCTCTGGTACGAGCATCGTCGAGGAAACCATCTACGAATCGAGAACCGGCCATATCGCCGAGCTAAACCGGATGGGGGCAAACATCCGCGTGGAGGGCCGCAGTGCGATCATCGCGGGCGTCAAAGGGCTCAAGGGGGCTCATGTCGAGGCCAGCGATCTTCGAGCTGGAGCATCGCTCGTGCTCGCCGGTTTGGCCGCCGAGGGCGATACCTTCGTGCGGAACGTGCACTTCATAGACCGTGGCTACGAGAACTTCGAGCAGAACCTTCGCGGTCTCGGAGGAACGATCGAGCGCATCGCGATCGGCGAAGCCGACTCCGCGTTGCACGAAGGTTGATCCGGCGACGTCTCGGGCAGGGTACGCCCTGCCCTACCCATCAACGCCGAGCTGCACCGGCGGCAACTCGGACAAGTCGACCATGTTGAACTGGTGCAGAAACTGGTCCGTCGTTCCGTAGAGCACAGGGCGGCCAGGAGCCTGTCTGCGCCCAACCTCTTCAAGCAACCGGCGCTCCTGAAGTGCTTTTACACTGTAATCGGACTGCACACCGCGCACCGTCTCGATGTCGACCAGCGTGACCGGCTGCCGGTAGGCGACGATCGCGAGAACCTCCATAAGGCTTCGACTGAGCCTTTGCCTCTGCGGCTTGAGGAAGTTCGCCACCATGACCGCATGCTCGGGCTTCGTGCAAAGCTGGTAGCCGCCGGCGATCTTGGTCAGACGAACCGCACCCCGGCTCTCGAGATGCGCCTCGAGGATCTCCAGGGCTTGCTCGACCTGTCCCTCGGCGACTCCCAGGGACGAGGCGAGCACGGCGGCAGAAACCGGCTCGTCGCTGACGAAGAGAAGTGCTTCGACCTGATCGACGATGCTCATGCCGCGCGGGCAAACTCCACATCGTCGACGTGCACTCGCGCTTTAGCTTGGCCGAGACGCATGAGTTCGAGGAGGGCGAGAAACCAGTAGACGGCGTCGCTACGCGTGACCTCGTCGGGAATGAGCATGTCCAAAGACAGCCACTTGCTGGCCAGCCTTTGCAAGACGAGCGCCATTTGCTCAGCGAGGGATCGCCGTGGCGCGGCCATCGCTTCCAGCACGTCGGGCTTGGCTCGCCGCAGTACCTTTTCGAATGCCGTAGCGAGATCGACAGGTGAAACGTTGGACAGATTGTAAGGGACCTCGTAAGGGTCTGGACCCCCTTCGAACGACCGGAAAAAGGTCTTGGATCGCTCCTCTTGCCAGAGGTTCAGGGCCTCGATCGCCGCATCGAACTGCCGAACCGTCGGCTCCGGAAGTTCGAGCGCCTCCTCGACGCCCGGTTCAGGTTCGGCTACGGGAAGGAGCCCCCACGCTTTTCTTTCCAAGAGGTATGCGAGAGCGATGAGGGCGGCCGCGGCTTCATCCAAGCCCACCGCCTCGGATTGCATCAGGTAGAGGAAGTGGGCCTCGCAGATCGGAGCCAAAGGCACCGTCATCAGGTCCACCTTTTGGTCCCGGACGCACTGAAACAGCATGCCGAGAGAGCCGTCGAACGATGGCGTTTGCACCTGGATCGGAGGCGGGGCGATCACCCCCAGCGCGCCTATGGTCGCCGTTTGAACTCGTTCCAAGGTTGCACGAGGGGCCATCGCACCTTTACCGACGTTCGAAGGACGTGGTTCGACGCATTCAGCCCATCATCCCATCAAGTATCAGGCAAATAGGGATGGAGGCGTCGAGCGGATTCGAACCGCTGCATAAAGGATTTGCAGTCCTCTGCCTTACCACTTGGCTACGACGCCCCACAGGGAGCGTTCAATTTACCTCAGGCTAGGCTCTGTGGCTTGTTAGGTGTGGCTTGTGGCTTGTTGGCCCGAGTAGGTAACTGTGGCTTGTAACCCGCTTCCTTCGAGCACCAACTCGGCGCATGCAGAATCATAGCGTTAAGAGTCTTCAAGGCCTTCTCATAGTCGCCCATGAGGTGGAGAACCGCGTCCCCATCCAGATAACCGCAATCCCGCGCATACGCCAGCCAGTCGCAAGTTTCAGCTACTTCGCCCAAAGAGTCCGTAAGTCTTGCGATGGATGACGCCTCATACCGTCGCCTCATCCATGCCTCCGCGATGTTTGCAGTCACGGAGCGGGAAGAGCGTCTCATTTGATCGGTCAACGAGTACTTCTCCTCAATCGGGAAGGTCTTCGACAGATCGAATATCCTCATCGCCGTGGCATACGTGCGCTGGTGCACTTCAAGGTCCTGATGCCGGCGAACTACGGACGCCATCTCTCAATGTTACAAGCCACAAGCTACAAGCCACAAGCCACAAGCTACAAGCCACAAGCTACAAGCTACAAGTAAACTCCGCATTCAATGGCCGACGCCCGTTCGATCCGAGAGATCCGAGTCGAGAAGCTCGAGCGCATGCGCGAGCTTGGTTGCGACCCGTTTGGGCAAGAGCGGTTCGTTCGATCGCACACGGCTCGCGAAATGCTCGATCGATTCGACGAACTTGCCGCCGATCCAGAACTCCAAACTCCAAATTCCAAACTCCAAATTCAGTTCGCCGGCCGGATCGTTTCCTACCGTCTGATGGGAAAAGCGGGCTTCGCCCACATCTCCGACGGGGACGCGAAGATACAGGCATATTTCCGAAAGGACGACCTCACCGAAACTGAGTGGGAGCTTTACCATCTGCTCGACATCGGCGATCACGTCGGCGTCACCGGCGAATTGTTTCTGACGAAGACGGGCGAAAAGTCTATCCACGCACGCTCGCTGGTTGTCCTGAGCAAGTGCCTTGAATCTCTCCCGATCGGCAAGACGCGAGAGGTTAAGGACGAGGCCGGCAATGTGATCGAGAGCCAGTCTTGGTATGAGCTGGAAGACACCGAGCTTCGCTATCGGCACCGGCATCTCGACCTGATCGCGAATCCCGACGCCCGCAAGATGCTGATCGACCGGGCCAAGATCACGACCGCGGTCCGGCACTACTTCGACTCACAGGGATATCTGGAGGTCGAGACGCCGGTCCTGCAGTTCCAGGCTGGTGGCGCGATGGCGCGCCCATTCATGACGCATTACAACCACTACGAGATGGACGTCAAGCTCCGGATCTCCCTGGAACTCTATCTGAAGCGGATCATTTGCGGCGACGTGCCCAAGGTCTATGAGATTGGCAGGGTCTTCCGCAATGAGGGCGTGTCGAACCGGCACAGCCCAGAGTTCACCATGGTCGAGTTCTACGAGGCCTACGCGAACCTCGAGGACATGATGACCCACATGGAGCAATGCTTCCTGTTCGTGGCGAACGAGGTTTTTGGGACAGAGATTGTCAGGATTGCGGAAACCAATACCTCAATACCCCAACACCCAAAGACCCGTTGTCTCGACTTCTCCAAGTCATGGCGGCGCGTCGACCTGCTCACCGAGATCGACAGTCACACCGGTTTGACGGCGTCCGACCTCTCCGACCTGTCCAAAGCCCTCCAACGTGCAAAGGATCTGGACGTGCCCGGCAAAGCCAAAGCCAAAGGCGGATTCATCGATCTGAAGAAAGAGAACAACCTCGGCGGATTTATCGAGAAGCTGCTCGAAGTGTTCGTCGAGCCGACCCTCCAGGAGCCGACATTCGTCGTGGGCTATCCGATCGAAACGAGCCCGCTCGCCAAGAAGGACCCGAACCGTCCCGGTTTCACGCGCCGCTTCGAGGGATACGTCCTCGGACGGGAGATCTGCAACGCCTTCAGCGAGATCAACGACCCGATCGATCAGCGCGCCCGCTTCGCCGACCAGCTCGCGCAAGCGGCGAAAGGTAACGATGAAGCGCACGGGATGGACGAGGAGTTCATCTACGCCCTCGAATGCGGCATGCCGCCCTGCGGAGGCTGCGGGTTCGGTATCGACCGGATGGCGATGCTGCTCACCGGCGCCGACCACGTTCGAGAGGTCCTCTTCTTCCCGACGATGAAGCCCTTTCGGGACGAAGGTTGACGTCAGAAGGCTGCCGGAGACGGAAAACCTAACAAGGCGGGAAAACGATTGAACAGTGAATCGCGTGAAGGACACTCAACCAATCATGTCTCGCAAGATGCTCAAGCAGATCCGGATCGCCGCGCCTTGTCCGGCTTCGTGGCACTCGATGGAAGGTGATAGCCGGGTTCGCTTCTGCGCACATTGTCAATTGAACGTCTACAACATCTCCGAGATGAGCGCGCCGGAGGCTGCCGATCTCATCAAGAGCCATGAGGGCAGGCTGTGCATCCGGATGTACCAGCGGGCCGATGGCACCCTCCTCACCAGGAATTGCCCGGTCGGGCTTATGGAGATGCGTCGCCGGCTGGCCTATGCCATCAGCTTTGTGTTCGTCCTCGCTTTCGGCGCATTCGGAATCGCTATGGGCAAATTGCATCGCGACGATGGCGAGCAGCGCGATCTTCTCGAAACATCCCGATCTTGGCCGGTTGTAGGAAGGGTCGTGGACATCCTGTCGCCTCGAGTGGCAATGGGTGACATCGCATCGCCGATGACCGGCAAGATCGCTCCAATTGCGACTACGAAGGGCTCGTCGCGATCCCCGATCTTCGGACCGTGATCCAAACTTAGAATGCCAGGGCAAACGGGCAAACGGGCGAGGCGATCAGAGCTTGGCGGTCGAAAAGCGCATTCGCGTGAGGTTCCGAATCTGGATCAGCGTAAAGCCGACCAGGATCGCGCCCATCACCCAGGCCGCGGCCGTCGCGTAACCGAACTTAAGGAACATGAAGGCGTTTTGCCAGACCTCCAGCCCGATCGTCCGCGTTGAATTCAGGGGCCCTCCCTGAGTCATCACGAGTATGTTTTCCGCCGCCTTAAAGGACGCGATGAAGACGCCAAGCAGGTTGATCAGCATGAGAGGCTTGATGCCCGGCAAGGTGATGTGCACGATCTTCTGCCACCAGTTCGCACCGTCGATATCAGCCGCCTCATACCGCTCCTCCGAGATGTTCTTAAGTGCGGCAAGGTAAAGGATCGAGCCAGGTCCGGCGCCCGCCCAGACTCCGGGCAGAACGACCGCGAAAATCGCCAAAGACGGGTTGCCCAACCAGTCGTTGTTCAACGAAACCGGGGCGCCGTGCAGCCAGCCGTGCCAGACCGGATTTACGACGTGCTCGATCACCGGGGACAACAGCGAGTTGAGCAGGCCGTCGCTCGTCTTGTCGTAGAACTGCCGCCAGATGAAGGCGATCAGGATCGAGCTTGTCATAGCCGGCAGGTAGAACACCGTTCGAAAGAACACCTTGAAGCGCGGAATCTCGTTCAGAGCGATCGCCAGGATAATCGGGATGAAGAATCCGATCAGGAGGGTCAGGCCCGTGTATACAAAGCTGTTCACCAGCGAGCGATAGAAGAGAGGCTGGGTGAAGACGCCGATGAAGTTGTCCACTCCGACCCATCTTGGGGACTTGACGACCTTGTAATCTTGGAATGCGATCGTAAGGCCCCGTGCAAGCGGATAGTAGGACCAAACTACGATGCTGAGAACCGCTGGAGCGAGGCATGCAGCCATGAAGGCAACCATGCGCTTACGGCTAACGCCGGCCGGAAGCCGAACGTCCTGGGTCTGGGGCTGTGAGGTGACAGTTTGGAATTTCCGCTTGCGCCACCAAATTCCGGCAAGGGTAACCGCCGTAAGAACGATGACGGTGAGGATGCCGGTTGCCCAGCCGCGATATCGCGCCATCTCGTCGGCCGGGATATACCCGAGGAGTTTTTGGTTCATCTCCTGCTCGGCGTTTTTGAGGATGACCGCGGGCGGCTTCGTGGGATTCAGGCGGGCGTCGTCGAGGGCATTGTCGAGGACCGTGTAGACCTGCTGGCAGTTCCGCCCATACGGCTCTGGATGGCCAGTCTGGAATAGCTGGTTGTTAGCCTTCACGTATTCGGGATCGACCTGGCCGAGGATGTCCTCATAGCCAAACCTCTTGAGGAGAACGGGATTGACCAGGTTGCCAATGCCCATCTCAACCGCCTTGTCGGTGTTGATCCTAGCCGCATCATCTCCGGACATGTATCGGATGAACTTCCAGCACGCTTCGATCTTTCTTGGGTCTTTCACGCCCGCATTGATCGCCCACATGCCCGCGTTGATCTCATTCTTATGACCGGCCGGACCGGCCGGCATCGCGGCGATTCCAATCAGGGAGGGAGGCAACCCGCCGTAGCCTTGAAGAACCACATCGGACGTGTAGTCGAACCACATCGAGACCTTGCCGAGCCGCTGATCGTCGCGCCAGTTCGTCGAGATCGTGGCGGCCGGCCCCTCGACCTCACCGCGCGGCACCTTCCACGTGTCGAGTACGAGCTTCCGAAAGAACTGCAGAGCTGTGGCTCCTGCGGGAGAAGCGACTCGCGACTCCCAGATGCCGTTCGCATCTTGTCCGACCGATTCGCCGCCGGCCTGGTACAGGAAATTCGACCAATGGTAGCCGGGTGGCGTTGAGAAGGCGAAGCCAGTTCGACCATTGCGTGTGAGCTTCTTGGCGTACTCGTAGAACTCACTCCAGTCGCGAGGCGGTTTGGCGGGATCGAGGCCCGCCTCCGCGAAGTGATCCTTCCGGTAGTAAAGGGCGAGGGCCACTTGGAAGAACGGGATCGCGTAGACGTGTCCGTCGTAACTGCGAACGACCTGCATGATCGTCGGATTGGCCCGATCGAGCGAATGAGGGTCGGTGGCGACCAGGTCGTCGAGGGGCCGGCAAAAGCCCTGATCTAGAAATGTGTAGTACTGCCGGAAGTTGACATAAAAGACGTCGGGCGGGGTCGACCCCGCCATCGCCATGAGGAACATGTTGTCGGCCTCGTCGCCGGCGAGGGGGAGTCCGCCCGCGTTGACAACCCGGATCTGGGGGTTTCGGCGGTGAAAGTCGTCGAAGACGGCTCGGCGGAGGATCGAGTTAGTGCCGGTACTTTCTTTGTCGGGAATGCCATAGGCGGCGCCCGCCATCATGCGGATTTGGACTTCTTGTGGCGCGGCTATACAAGTCCCTGCGCAAAGGGCGCAAAGGGCCAACATCGATCTTCTCAAAGGATCATGGGGCGTGAACCGGGTGGCCCATGAATGCGCAGTCCAAGATAATGCTAGAAACCTCATTTTCCGTGATCGCCTTTCCGTTGGCGCTCAAGCGAAGCCTTCGCGAACATAGTATGCGTCGGCCTGGTCCCGGGCCGACTCTTTGGGAAGCCGCAACCGGAATCCCTGCCAGAATAGCCCGATTTCAATCACCAGACAAGCTTCTGTGTATTTTGTTTACACAAACTGCGATGGCTTCGGTTAAACTGTGACTCGCATATGCGACGTACAGAGTCCACCATGGAGCCCGTAGTTAGCCGTTCAATCGCCAGCCCGGAGCGTGACCGAGCGCTCGAAATGGCCCTTAGCCAGATCGAGAAAGCTTTTGGAAAGGGCGCGATCATGCGCATGGGCGAAGGCGGCCACGAGCCGGTCGAGGCGATCCCAACAGGTTCCCTGAGCCTCGATTTCGCGCTCGGAATCGGCGGACTTCCTAAGGGCCGCATCACGGAAATCTATGGACCCGAGTCGGGCGGCAAGACGACTCTCGCCCTGCACTGCGTCGCGGAAGCCCAGAAGCGCGGCGGACTGGCTCTCTACGTCGACGCGGAACACGCGATGGATACCGAGTACGCACGTGCTCTCGGCGTAGATGTAGACAAACTATACATATCTCAGCCGAATAACGGCGAGGAAGCCCTCGAGATCATGGATGCGATCATCAGATCGGGAGCGATCGATATCGTCGTTCTCGACTCGGTCGCCGCCCTCGTTCCCAAGGCGGAAATCGAAGGCGAGATGGGCGATTCGTTCGTGGGTGTTCAGGCGCGTATGATGAGCCAAGCCCTTCGCAAGCTTGGTGGCTCCTTAAGCAAGTCCAGGACGGCTGCGATCTTCATCAATCAGCTCCGCGAGAAGATTGGCGTGATGTACGGCAACCCAGAGACGACTCCCGGCGGACGGGCACTCAAGTTCTGGGCATCCATCCGGCTCGAAGTGCGGAAGGGAGACGCGATCAAGAACGGCGTCGAGCAGACTGGAACGAGGACAAAGGTCAAGATCGTCAAGAACAAACTGGCCCCGCCCTTCCGAACCGCCGAGTTCGATATGATCTTTGGCAAGGGAATTAGCAAAGCCGGCGACATTCTCGATCTGGCGACCCTTAAGAACATCGTCACTCGATCGGGCACCTACTACAACTATGGCGAGACCAGGCTCGGCCAGGGACGGGATAACGCGCGGGCCTTCCTCGAAGAGAATCCGGCGATGCTGAACGAAGTCGAGACGAAGCTGCGCGAAGCGTTTAAGGCAGAGTCCGCACCGGCCTCGGCGGTGGTCAGCGAAGGGGAATAAACCGTCGAAGATCGGTTGTAGGCCGCATCCCAGTCGGGACATGCAACGTTCATTCAGTGACGAATGTTCGTTAGCTCTCATCTCCTACTTCCTGATCTTCGGGCTGCCGGTCCTAGTACTCGCACCCGGTGCACTGCGCCCTTAACACATATCCGGCTTCGATGAGGTGGCAGCCGAGTTCGAGGTCAAGAAGTAGAAGTCTGCGATCTGCGGGAAATCGAGTAGGTCTCTGCGAAACTCACGATTCGCCGGATGAGGGCATTGTAGGCGCTATGCGCACCCTGCGGGTTTCGTTCTCGGAGCAAATCGTATAACGCATGTTCGTACGGCTCGGGAGCACCAAGGGCTTCCGGAACTGAGAATCCCAGACCAGTTAGACGAGGTTTGGCGATGAGGACGAGCATAGCCTCCTCGGACCTGATTCCCCGCTCCAAGTCGGAGAGGCCCTTCGCAACCAAATCCCCACCTGGGAAGTCAGCCAAGTTTGGAATATGCCTCACCAAGACGCCTCGGCAAATGCCCGCACTCTGGATGTGAAGTCGCTCGCATCAACTCCAGGATATCGAACGAGCAACGGCCTGACCCCCTCGAACAGCTCAAGTAACTTCAACGGGTCAACCTTGCCAAGTCGCACAAGGGCGCAAGCATCCTCTATGTCCTTCGTGTGGCTTCTCTGTATCTTGGCCAACGCTTGGCCGTAGAAGTCGTAGTGATAGAACTCGACCTGTCCGCTCCTACGAATGAACTCGCTACGTTCTTCCCACCCGGGTAGCGCCGGCATGAAGTCGTCAGGTGCGGCCAGTTCAACATTGATCGATAGCTGTTCCTTGAGGCCAGCTATAGCTTCGAAGATCCCAGCTGGCTCGGGGTTCAGCTTTATGTCGATATCGATGGTCATGCTGCGGATTCCGAGCAGAAGGGCCGTCGATCCTCCCACGATATAGATGCGTCCCGGTCCCTTAGCGGCTTTTCCGGCAGCATCGATGAAGAGCTCAAGCTTCGCAAGATCGACCTCTCGCCGCATGCTGCCATTCTGGCACCAGCCAATCCATAATCGAGAGGCGATGTCTTCCCGTGAACCGCCCGCTTCCGCGCTCGAAGCCGCCCTTCGGTTCCTTCGCGCCAGGGACCGGTTCGTGGACGAGCTCCATGCTCACCTCGTGGCCAAGGGGTTCCACAACGAGGAGGTCGACCGCACCGTTCGGTATTTGATCGAACGGAACCTTCTCGACGACGCCCGAACGTCTCAGAGCTTCGTCGAGCGACGATCCGGCAAACGGGCTATCGGCGTCGACAGGATGCGCGAGGAAATGCAGCGGCTAGGAGCCTCCCGAGAAACAATCGACAACGCCTTGGCCGGCCATGCCAGGTCTGAGTCCGAGCGAGCCCTTGCAGCCCTCCGCTCGAAGTTCGAAGCGAGCGTGGACCTCACGAAAGCGGGCCGCTTCCTATACTCGCGCGGGTTCTCCGAGGATGCCATCGAGGCTGCCCTCGACCAATTCTGTCAAGCTAACTCGTACGAGTAGGAAGACGGGTCTGACGATTGGTATTGGTAGGTTAACGGATTGAATCTGGTCCTCGGAGTCTCGGGAAGTGTCGCCGCCTATCGAGCGGCCGACCTTGCGCGCGAACTGATGCGCAATGGGTTCACCGTGCGCGTATGCCTAACCGACGCCGCTCAGAAGTTCGTGACGCCTGCCCTGTTCGAAGCTCTCACGGGCCAATCCTGCCTCACCGACACCTTCGAAGAGCCAGAGCGGGGCCGCATGGCCCATATCGATTGGGCGCGCCAAGCCGATGCGGTTGTCCTCGCCCCCGCCACCGCGAATACAATCGCACGGATCGCCCATGGGATCGGCGACGACATGCTCACCACGATCTGCTTGGCGACATCCGCGCCGCTGATCGTGGCGCCGGCGATGAATCCGCAAATGTATGCGAATGAGGCTCATCGCGAAGCACTGGCAAGGCTCAGGGCCAGGGCCGCCTTGATTGTCGAGCCGGTGGAGGGAGACGTCGCCTGCGGCGAGCACGGTCAGGGCAAGCTCGCGTCGATTCAGGAAATCGTTCAAGCGGTCGAAACGGTGGCGGCGCGTTCGAAGGCGCTCTCAGGCAAAACTGTACTGATCACGAGCGGTCCAACTCAGGAGGCGATCGACGAGGTCCGGTTCGTAAGCAATCGTTCGAGCGGGAAGATGGGAGCGGCCCTCGCCCGGGCTGCCCTCCTCATGGGCGCTTCGAGGGTTATCGTCGTGTCGGGGCCGACCTCGGCCGCCTACCCGCTTCAAGCCGAAGTCCTCCGAGTTACGACCGCTCAACAAATGCTCGCGGCGGCTAGGCCCCTTGCCGCCGAGGCCGATCTCGTGGTCGGAGCGGCGGCGGTTGCCGATTACCGCCCCGCCGCGCCGGTAAAAGGCAAGATGCGCCGAAGCAAAGAGCCTATCGCGATCGAGCTACTGCCCAACCCCGATGTCATCGCCGATCTCGCAAGATTGGCAAAAGGATGGGTGATCGGCTTTGCCGCCGAACCTTCCTCCGACTTGTCGGTTGCCAAAGAAAAGATCGCGCAGAAGGGACTTGCGGCGATTGCGGTTAACGACGTCAGCCGTCCCGGTATCGGCTTCGACTCGGACGAGAACGCCCTCACGCTCGTCTCAAGGCAGGGGATCGTGGGCGACAGCGGCGTCCGCAGCAAATTGGCTTGCGCGCTCTGGCTGCTGGAAGAGGTTAGCCGGCTGCCTACGGAATAAGCAGCCGGTTGTTGAAGTCAGTATTGGCTTGGGTTGCCGCCGAGACCATGGCCGAATAAGGGACATCGGTGATCGAAACCAAGCCGAGGGTTTCGTTCGAGTTGTCCCACATACGACCGCTGATCGGATCGTCTTCCCACTTGTACCAGTGCATGCCGACCAGATTCGGCCAGGTGGATGCGTCCGCGATATAGCTTTGATAGCCTTGAACCCGGTCATCCTCGGTCACACCGCATGGCGAGAAACCGCCGACGCGGCCCTGGTCCGCGGCCGCGAAGCCGAATTCGCTGATCAACACGGGCGCATTGATCGCCTTGAGATCGCTTCTCCACTGTGACGGGGTCAGATCATAGGCGTTGAAACTGACGACTTGGCAATATTGGGCGGCCGCGGCGACGGTCTCCGGAGAGTAGTAGGAGAAGCGGCAACCGAGGTAGAGGCCGGAGTAGTTAAGGGTCGCCAGCTTCGACTTGACCGTCGAAAAATACTGAACCGCGAACTGGCTGAGAAAGGTCTGCATGTCGGACATGCAGGCGCCTGTCGGGCTGGCCGGTCGATAAGCTCGGTTATTGAGGAAGTCGGTCCAGCTCAAGTAATGGGTGCCCCACACCGAATTCAGCTTGGATATCGTGCGGTACTTCAGAGTCAAGTTGTGGTAAAAGCGCTGCTTGGCCGGCTGATCGGAAGGCGCCGACAGCACATTGAACGCCAGGTCGTAGCGACAGTTGGGCTGTGACCACGGCTGAGCCCAGGGGAGTTCATTGTCGATAAAGAGACCCACGTTATACGGATCGGCGTTTAGCTTGCCCACAAGGGGCGTAAGGACATTGCTGACGGCCGTCGCCCATGCCGGGTCGTAAGGATCGGGCATCGGACTCGACGCGTTCGGACATGGAACGCTTCGAAAGCCTCCCGTGATCGCAATCTCTTGCATATTTGGCATCTGCAATGAGGCGTTGCTGTAGAGCGACCAATGGCTCGCGGGACCGACGGTATTGAAGCCCCATGTCTTGAGCCGGCGAAGAGCGGTGGCGTCGCCTTGCGCCGACCAGTTTGGGCCGTATTTGCGCTCGAGATTGGACTGGTAGAAGTCGTAGCCGGATTCCGGTTGCCCGGTAGCGGGGTTGACGGCGCTGTAGTAGAACTGAGACAGGACGCTTCCCTGAGTTGGCGGGAGTGCTCCAGAACCGAACAGCGAGCTGCGCCCAGCCGTGTAGGCTAGCGATCCGTTACCGACGCAGTCGACACCGGTCGAGAAGAAACGGTCGCCGTTGGGAGTGATGATGTACCACTTGTTGTTCTGCTTGGCGACCCGCCACTTGCCAGTACCGGCATCGAGCCCGGAACCCGCGACTCCCGCATAGGCATCGCTGCTGTACGGAAACTGCCCCGACAGCTGGTTGTCGATCGCAATCTGGTTGGCTAGCTGAGCATCGGACGTGATCTCGCCTGGAAACGCGATGTTCTGCTGACCATATTGATCGATGATCGCCGTCGTAGGAGTCGCAAGGAAGATAGGGGTCAACTGTCCGATCGTAAGGTCTTGCGATGCGGTCCTCATCGGATTCCAAAAGCGAATCATGCGAATCGCGTTCTTGACGATGCTGCCGTAGAAAGCGGGCTGGTAGATGCTCCCATCTCCGGTCGGGTATCCGTTACCCCAACCGCCAATTACCGAAAGCTGGAGGGGCACGGTTACGGTTTCCGACTTGTTCGCACCGATCACGAAGTCCGACCAAGCCCATCCGCTGGTTCCGCTATCAACGACCATTTCGACGATCGTCGGCGCCGGAGAGTTATTTGAAATCGTGACGGAAAGATGTGTGTAGGCGGACAGGTCCGCGGAAGCATAGCTGAGCCCGAACGCCGAAAACTGTTGAGGCAAAGTGGCCTGGATGCCAGAGCCTGGAATGACCGAATAAGACGCCGACTTCTCAACGATCGGGGAGCCTTGCATGGCTCCCGAAGATGAGATCAAACTACCCGTGACCGCCTGACTGAAAGCGGGAAGGCAGGATATGGCGCAGCCCAAAATAAGCGCAGGCGCTTTCATGTTCAAGCCTTTCCGTGTGGCGAACGAGGAAGCGCAAGTCGAATTGCCAGTGGGAGGTCGTAATTGACTTCGAAGGCGCCGGGAGAGCGTCGAAAAGCGGATCATTTTGGGATAAGGAGGCTTCTCACAACGTCATGATTGAGAGAGTGTCCGTTTCCTTACGCCCCGCTATCCGGCCGCTTCCTCTGATGGTTGCGGGAGTGTGCGTATTTTTGCTGGTGTGCGGAATGGCGCTGGCGCGAAAGCCGCAACGGTTAGTTGCGCCGCCGAATTCGCTTCCCGCCTCGCGAATCGTTGGGACCGGGCTCAATTGTCATGGTGAGCGCCTTCCGATCTCCGACCTTAAGGCGATCGGAATCACCTGGGTTAGACTGGACCTTCCGGGAAGCGAGTACACATCGGCCAAGTTGAAGGGCCTCGTCGCCTACTATCACGACTTCGGTCAGCTCTGGATCCTGCCTAAATCGGTTGCCGATACTCGTCGCACCGCCAAGCTAATGGTTCAAGCGGGAATCACCGAGATCGAGGTCTTCAACGAACCGGAGCTTGACCGGATCCCGGCAAGCTCCTACGTGGATTCATTCCGGGCCGTGAGGGATGAAGTTGGGGCGAGCGCCCGACTCTATGGGCCATGCATTTGCACCTGGCTCCAGCGGAGCTACCTCGAGGACTGCGTCCAACATGGCCTCGTGCCGGATGCGATCACTTTCCACGGCTACCACCAACAAACTCCCGAACGCCTGGCATCATGGGTCGGCGAAGCCAAGTCGTACGGCCTACCGGTTGTGGTCAGCGAGCTCGGGTTTCCAAACTATCTGGGAAGCATGGCCTACCGAGTGAGGATGCGCGACTCGATCGGCGCGCTGTTCGTCAAGACTCGGGATGCCATGAAGGATACGCCGTGGTGTTGGTATGACGGGCCAAATCCGGTCGGTGACTACGACTGTGGGCTCTTCGACGGCGGAAGCGACACCGGCTATCACCCGAACAAGAACTATCGGGACGTCCGATCCGCTATTTCGCGGAGCCGCTCCTGAGCCTTGCGCTCTAGCGCTTTTGGTCGACCGTCACACTTCGGTATAGGTCAACCTTCCCGGCCGGCCGAACGACGACAAGGTCGGCGGTTAACCGCGACCCAGACGTCCCGAGCGCAAACCGGACAACCGGACCCTTTTCGATGGCCTCCAATGAAATGGCCGAGGGAGGCTTCTTCGGCAATTGGGCGGCAACCAGATAGGGGACGATGACGTGGGGAGCGCGAGCCCATTCGGGAGCGAACATCTCGAGAGCCCCCGGGAGCCCGTTCCTCCAGATGTACCGGCCGTCCACAGAATCGGGCACAAGGAAGACGGCTACCCGCTGACCCGGGCGATTGGCTTTGAACCAATCAACCGTGCTCTGGCAAGCGGTGCCGGCTTCGTCGTAGAACACTCCCTCGAGGAACAGGAAGGCCGACGCCAAAGCCATGAACCCTGTGAGAATCCGTCTCGAAGCCGCTCGGGGCAGCCATCGAGCGACAAGGTAGGCAAAGATAATCGCTGAGAAGGCGGACGGAAGATACATCAGTCGACCGCTCTCGGGAGATGCGAGGGGCGTCGCGAATCCGCAGACCGGACCTGCGGAAAGGGCAAACCCAACGATAGGCAGCACCCATTGTCCACGCTTGGGCGCAGCCTGCCCCTCTCCGGTTGGTGTCTCCAGCAGGCGATAGGTAGCGTAGGCGATGATCAAGACAATCAGGACGAGCGCCGCCACATTGCACGCCGACAAATGCGGGAGCGAACGGGTCAGAACGACGCCGGGATCGATGGGCACGTTGGGCCTGACTAAAAGTTCGACGACCCGGAGAAAGCCCTTCAACATCCCGTTCGAGGTCTCCACGTCGGCTCCATATGGGAGCCCTCCGGCTACAACTCGCAGGCGTAGGATAACCACGATCGAGGTCGCGACAACGCTGAGCGACGATGCAAGCCACCCGATGCGCGCTCTGCCGGTCGCTTTTGGCTCGAGGAGCGCGGCGGCTATGAAGAAGCCAAAGAGCAAATAGACGGATTCCTTGGAAAGGCACCCGAGAGCCAACGAAACGACCGCGCCACTCGCAAGCCAGTACCTGCCTTTGTCTAAGGCCGCCAAGAGGAGATGGATGGCGAGTAGGCCGAAGAAGGCCGCCTGCAAATCCGTTCGACACGACATGAAGAACAGTGCTTCCGCATGGCTGGGCGTCGACATGAATACCAGGGCCGCAAGCGCTGAGACGGACGCTCGCAACGGAGGTCCTGCGTTCAATCGGCCGATCAACGAGCCGCAAATCGTAAAGACAAGGCAGGAGCATGCCGCATGAAGAATGAAGTTCGGCCCGAAGTAAGCCCAAGAGTGCCAACCGCCAACCAGGTGGTTCAGCCAAAGCGAAGCTGAGACGAGCGGACGGAAGAAGATGCTCGGCCGAACCGTCCAAATGGCAAACGGTCCTCCCGTCGCTACGTCTTGAATCAGGTCCCAGTCATCCGACACGAACCCGTTGGCGACGAACGGGGCGACGAGTGCGAGGGAGACCAGAAAGATGAGTCCGAGAGCACGTACCGATACGGCATCGCGCACAGACTTGGATGCCTGCTCGGTCATAGTTCGAGACATCGGGGCGCGCAGAGACTACCTGTCAGGCGATCCGATCGGTTGCCGGCCTCCATTGGACTTAGCATCGTGTTCCCGATTCGGTCATCATCCAGGAGTGAGGCGAACCCTCCTGAACCTCTCGGCCTCCCTCGCGAGCCTTCGCGAACAATGGCAGCGCTCACTCCTCAGCGCGATTGGGATCATGGTTGGCTCGATCGCGATCGTTGTCCTTATCAGTATCGCGAAGGGAGTCCAAGCCGACATTCGGGGCCAGGTCGAAGATATCGGAGTCAACATCTTGATCGTGATTCCGGGCCGAATCGACCCGAGCGGCTTCAGCCCGAGCCTGATTGGTCAGAGCTTTCTTCAGGAGGACGACGCCAAACGATTGGCCAGGGAGCCCGGCGTGATTCGGACGGCAACCTGGGCGTTTGTTGGCGGAGGGATTCGGACAGGATCGAAGACGGCCGCCGCCGTCATGGTGGCGACGACGCCGTCTTGGTTCTCCATGCACGCGACCAGGCTCGATGCGGGCCGAATATTCGACGAGCGCGACGACTCAGCCGACGTGTGCGTTCTCGGTTCTGTAGCCAAGAAGCAGCTCTTCGGAGACGCGGACCCGCTCGGAAAAACCGTGCTGATCAACGCCCGCCCTTATGGCGTGGTCGGAGTGACGGGTGATGAGAAGTCGGAGCAGAGTCTCTTTTCCCTCGCAAGCCTGCAGAACATGGTCTACATCCCTTACCATGCGCTTACCAAAGCGGAGCCGACCACGCAGACCCAGCGAATCCTGCTCCAGATTAGGCCGGACGTAGAACCTCGTGCCCTCATCAAGAGGTTGGAGGCAATCCTTGGCGAGCGGCTCGACCGGCAGCAATTCCAGGTGATCACGCAAGAAGACCTACTCGGTCTCGTTTTCAAGCTGATGAGCATTCTTACTTGGCTGCTGACCGGCCTCACCTCAATCGCCTTGTTCGTCGGCGGCGTCGGCATCATGACGGTGATGCTGATGTCGGTCAACGAGCGATCGAAGGAGATCGGGATTCGGAAGGCGGTCGGAGCCAGGGCGAGCGACATTTTCGTTCAATTCCTGGGCGAAGCCGTGTGTGTCGCCTTGATTGGCGGGGCTCTGGGATTGGGGATCAGCTATCTCGCGTGCGCCGCCCTGAATCGCTGGACTCCCGTGAAGCCTCTCATCACGTTTCCCACGGTTGCCCTCGCCTTTGCGGTTTGCCTGGCGATCGGCGGCCTCTTTGGGCTGATTCCAGCCATGAATGCGGCGAGAAGGGACCCTGTTGCCGCACTCAGGAAAGACTAGGGAACGTCGCTCGCGAATCAATCAGTAGAAGAATTAGAGCATTTTTCTGGATCGCTCGGGCGGCGACCTTACCTTCGTCGATTTCCGTTGTATCCTTAACTTGCTCTTATCATCTCGGATCCGAGATTGTTTGCTTTCCCTTCGACTCTAGGTGCTTCGTAACATAGTGCCTGAATGTCGAGCGCAAGGATTCCATCCTCGTGGGCCCAGGGCGCTAGAGGTGGAAAACACATGCTTCGCAGGGCTTTTACCCTTATCGAACTCCTTGTAGTCATCGCGATTATCGCGATTCTCGCCGCCATTCTCTTTCCCGTTTTCGCTCAGGCGAAGGCCTCGGCTAAGAAGACGGCCGCACTCTCAAACTTCAAACAAAACACCCTCGGGATCATCCAGTACCAGACGGACAACGACGACCGGTACCCGATCTTCACGTACAACAACACGGTCGATGCCAACCCGGCCAATCCGGACAGCGTCGTTCTGCTGATGGTTCAGCCGTACATGAAGAACTACTCGATCATGGAGGATCCTCTGGACGTGGCTACGGACATGGAGCGGGAGACGGTCGAGGTCATCAATCCGAGCAGCCGTCCGGCCTACAAGCAGGCTCAGATCAATCTGAATCTTGCTTACAAAGCCGACTTTGGATTGAATTGGCAGTTCATCGATCAGCTCTTTCAAGATGCCACCGGCGCTTACCAGCCACAGTCGATTACCGGCAGTTGGCCCCAGAACCCCGGCGGAATGATCTTGGCCGTCGACGCGGTTTGGAATCGGAACTCCTCGGGCCAAGCGTACGGCGGTGGAAACGAAGGAGTCGATCCTCCATGCGTGTTCGATCAAAGCGGTCGCTGGATGCTCCCGTTCACGCCCACGTATCTTTACTATTGGTATGGTGGTTGGAATCCCTCTCAGCCGCTTGCATGGAACGTGTTCGGCGGCCTCTGGCCGTGGCACACGGATCATCGACAGGTCGTGACCAGTTTCATGGATGGGCACGCCAAATCGGTTGCCCTTGGCCAATTCAGCCAGGGATGCAATGTACGCGACGGTTGGGGTGGCTTAGTAACCGACCAGACGAAATACATGTGGGATCCCCTCTAACCATGAGGGCTACCCCTGCTCTATTGGCGTTAGGACTCGGCCTGATGCTTGCGGGCTGTGGTCACGAGGATCCGGGCCCAAACTCGGATCAGGTGATTAATCAGCTCCAGAAGAACGCCCAGCTGCCGGCTGAGCCTCTGCCTCCGGAGGCAAAGGCCTTGCTTGAGAAGGCGAAGGGCGGAGGTGGTCCGGCCGTAAACAAGACGACGAGGTAACGCTCAGTCGAGGATGCAAACCAGGTTATCTGGCCCTTTCCAGATGGCCTGGTTTTGGTGCGTCACCACGTTGTGGCATCGCCCGTTCAGGTGAGCTTTTTGACTTGTGTCGAACTTTCAGTGCGCATTTGTTGTCAAAGATTTGCTTGCATGCCGAGTTCTTTACTCTGTTTGCTCGCACTTGATCTACACTATCTTTGTCTAAAACACGTTTGTGTTGAATTCATGACGCATTGAGGTGCTTTAACTTAATGAAACGCGCTTTCACTTTGATTGAACTTCTCGTTGTTATCGCGATTATCGCGATTCTGGCCGCGATTCTTTTCCCGGTCTTCGCTCAAGCGAAGCAGGCGGCAAAGAAGGCTTCGGACCTTTCGAACGTCAAACAGCTCGAAACGGCCAATCTCATCTATATGGGCGATGCCGACGACTACTTCCCGGTGTTCTTTACTCGAATCGCCGGTGGCGTCTGCCTCCCGAACTCGCCTTCCACATGCGGCTATCGAGCGATGTGGCAGTTCGCGATGTATCCGTACCTGAAGAACTGGCAGATGCTGACGGCTCCGGACGATTCAGCATTTACCGACCCGGTTAAGGCCGCGTTCTTGCTGAGCTATGGCTACAACTACGGCTACCTGTCCAGCCTCTGCGTTGCAGGCGCTCCGCTTTCCGAAGCCTATGGCTGCTCGGCCGCGTCGCCCGAAGGCGCCG
Source organism: uncultured Fimbriimonadaceae bacterium (assembly GCA_964576205.1). Classification (GTDB taxonomy): domain Bacteria; phylum Armatimonadota; class Fimbriimonadia; order Fimbriimonadales; family Fimbriimonadaceae; genus JAEVZK01. The sequence continues at coordinate 36,086 of CAZNUL010000030.1, forward strand.
GCTACAGCCAGTGGTTCATCGGCGTGAACTCGTCGAGCGTCGGTCTTCCTGCCAACATCGTCGCCTTTAGCGACAACGGTGGCAAGGACCTGAGCTCTGCTCAGATCCTCGGCAGCATGGTGAACCCGCCTGACGCTTGGCCTTCGAGCAAGTACTTCTATGGCCCCGTGGAAGTTGGCTGGGGCTCCGGCAACGGCGGCGCTGGCACATATTGCCAGGACTACTTCTCCACGGCCGGCTTTGGCACCAACAAATATGCCAACGCCGACGGCTTCCGCAACAGCTATGCGACGGGCGGCAACCTGAACTTCACCGACGGACATGCTAAGAACATGCGCATCGGCAACGCGGCCATTGGAACGAACTACAATCCGAACCAAAGCTGCGAGGCTCTGCTCGTCACGGACTACTCCAAGTATCTGTGGGATCCTCGGTACATCTCGGGGACGCAGCAGTAGTGATGAGACTTTCTGTCCTAGCGGTCATCTTCGTCTCGCTGGCATCCCTGCTCAGCTGGGGTTGTGGATCGTCGGGACCCGATACCTCCGCGGCGCCTCCAACCGGTCCTGCCAATGTGCAGAAGCCGGCGGGCGCACCACAGAAGAGTGGCGGAATCCCGGTTCCGGGTCTCAAAGAGGACGGTAAGTAGGCTCCGGCTGAAAGCCTGAGGAGAGGCGAGCGCGGTAACGCGCTCGCTTCTTCTTTTTGTGCAAGCAGGACGGTAGCGGGAACTCCCTCCCCTAAGCACCCCCCACCTCGGGAGGTTCGGTCGTCTAAGCGACCGGGGAGGACAAGCCCGCTCGCCTACCTCGCCGCTCCAGAGTGGCACCATTTGAAGAATCGCCTCTAATCCCAACTTTCTAAAGATAATAAATGCGTCGTTCTGCCAAGAATTGCCATCTTGGCCGCGAATTGGTGCAATCAGGTCCGCTAGTGGCGTATGATGGAATGCTTTCTTTTCTTTTTTATTTGCATCGCACAAGTGCTTCGATTGAGCTGATATCGCACCGGTGCTTCAAAAGGAGGTTTCGATGAAACGTGGCTTCACGCTAATTGAGTTACTTGTCGTTATTGCAATCATCGCCATCTTGGCCGCTATCCTCTTCCCGGTTTTTGCCCAGGCAAAGGCTGCGGCAAAGAAGACGGCTTCGCTCTCAAACGCAAAGCAGACGATTACGTCTTCTTTCATTTATGAGTCCGACTCGGACGATGTTCTTCCGATCATCACCAACTGGGGTTCGCCCGGAACGAACAACGGAGCTTACGTGTACTTTGGTGGACAGGGATGCATTCCTTGGCCGCAGCTGCTTCAGCCGTACATGAAGAACGTGGATCTGTTCGTCGATCCGCAGGCCCCGGCTCCTCCCCCATCGCCTGCAGGTTTCAATGCCCAGGTGAACCGATTATTCGGGCCGATGTATGGATACAATCCGTATCTCATTCAGGATCAGTCTGGAACGCTGCACCACCCCGTCAGCGCGACGGCGATCAGCCGCCCCGCGGATATCGTCCTCTTCGAGCAGAAGTATTCGAACACCGAGCAGATCTCGCCATACAACACGTTCTTTGGCAGCTGGTGGTTTGGTCCGAATACCTACTTCATCACGCTTAGTGTTGACCCTGTCGACTGCAGCACGAACGCGCTCTACTGCGCCGCAGGCTGGAACGATAACACGTACTACGGCGGAACGGGCGGACTGAAGCTTCTGAACAACGTCGAAGCTGCAGGTGCTTGGACCGGCGGCGGTTCCCAGCGCGGCCGACAGCTCATGCTCATCGGATTTGCCGATGGACACGCGGGCCTGAAGGCGCCGGGTTACCTCGCGCAAGGCACCAACTATAACGGCGCCAAGGGAGCGAATGGTATTCCGCTGCAGAATTCCGGCGCGATCGTCATGACCGATATGACAATCGAGCACTACTACGGTCGACAATGAAGATCGGACTGTTAGCTCTGATCGCGGCGGGAATCGTCATCTGCGGATGCGGAAGTGGCGAGAGCGCGCCGGCATCGTCGACGACACCGGCCGGTAATGCAACGCCCACTTCAAATGCGGGCTCTGCCAAACCTGGCGGAGGAACGGGCGGCGCAACTGCCGCTCCGGCCCCGACGCCGACTCCTGGTCCAACGACCGGGAAGTAGGTCTGGGCAGTCGCAACCAAGGTCCGCTTCGTCGAAAGACGAAGCGGACCTTTTTCCCGCCTCTTACAGCCGGCCAAGCAGATCGTCGATCGTCATGGCGCCGAGGTCGCCGTCCTCTCTCGACCGAACACCGACGGTGCCGTTCTCGATATCCCGGTCGCCGAGGATCAGCATGTAGGGAACTTTCTGCAGCTGAGCCTCCCGGATCTTTTTGCCGAGCGTTTCTCGGCGATCATCGACGGTGACACGCAGCGGCCGTGTGTCAAACAGTCGTTCCCGCAGGTCGGCTGCCAGTTCGAGAGCTCTTTCGTTGTGGCGATCCGCGATCGGCAGGATTGAGAACTGTACCGGCGAGAGCCAGAACGGAAAGGCGCCGGCGTACTGCTCGGTCAATAACCCGATCATCCGCTCCAGTGACCCGAAGGGCGCTCGGTGGATCATGATCGGCCGATGAGGCTTGCTGTCCTCGCCGATGTACTCAAGGTCGAACCGCTCGGGCAAGTTGTAGTCGACCTGCACGGTTCCCATCTGCCACTCCCGGCCCAGCGCATCCTTGATCATGAGGTCCAGCTTGGGGCCGTAGAACGCTGCGTCGCCCGGCGAGATCTCGTAATCCATGCCGATCTTCTGGCAAGCCTTCTCGATCGCTTCCGTCGACGCTGTCCAGTTGTCGTCGTGGCCAACGTACTTGTCGCTCGCCGGATCCTTCGTGCCCAGCCTCGCCCGATATTCGTGAAGACCCAACTTGACGAGGATGGTCTTCGTCAGATCGACGACGCCGATGAACTCGTCCAACAGCTGATCCGGCCGCACGAACAGGTGCGCGTCGTCCTGCGTGAAGCCTCGCGCGCGCAGAATGCCCGCGACCTCGCCGCTCTGCTCGTACCGATAGACCGTCCCGAACTCGGCGTAACGGATCGGCAGATCGCGGTAGCTCCGCATCTGAGACTGATAGATCTCGATGTGGAACGGGCAGTTCATCGGCTTGAGGATGTGGGTCTCCTTCTCCTCATCCTCCATGAACGGGAACATCTTTTCGCGGAACGTCAGGATGTGCCCCGACTTCTCGTAGAGCTTGATGTTGCCGATGTGCGGCGTGACGACGGGATCGTAGCCGCGCTTGAGCTGCTCCGTCTTCATCACGTCGGTGAGCACCTCGCGCAGGATCGCGCCCTTAGGCAGCCACAACGGTAGGCCCGTGCCGACCCGCGGCGAGAACATGTATAGGTGCAGCTCGCGGCCGAGGATGCGGTGGTCCCGCTTCTTCGCCTCTTCGAGGACATGGAGATAGTTCTCCAGCTCTTCTTTGGTTTCGAAGGCAGTTCCGTAGATCCTCGTGAGCTGCTTGTTCTTGACGTCGCCGCGCCAATAGGCTCCGGCGAGGTTCATCAGCTTAAAGTTCTTGATCTCCTTCGTCGAATCCACGTGGGGCCCCCGGCAGAGATCGAGGAAGCGGTGGAACTTGCCCTCGCGGTCCGTCCTCTGCTGGTCGTAAAAGGAGATCGTCTCGCCCGCAGGGATCGCATCGAGAAGCTGCAGCTTGTACTCGGCGACGTCCGCTCCCATGCCTGGGATGGCCTGGTCGAGGATCAGACACTTGGCATCGTCTCTCGACACCTCGATGCGGCTGATCCGCTGATCGAGCTGGGAAAGCTCCTTCATCCGCTTCTCGATCTTCTCGAGGTCCTCTTCTTTAAGTGGCTGCGGGAAGTCGATGTCGTAGTAGAACCCGTTCTCGATCGGGGGTCCGATGCTGAGCTTCGCGCCGGGGAAGAGTTCGGTAACCGCCTGGGCCATCAAATGCGCGGCCGAGTGTCTGAGGCGGTAGAGATAAGATTGTTCGTAAGATTCTTTAACCATAAGGTTCGCCCTCCCATACCAAGGGATTGAGTTGTTCTGAGACTTGATTATGGCTGATTCAGGGAGCAGGGAGCCCGGTCTCGGCGCCGGGTACCGCGGGCGAATTCACCCTCCCACTTCGGGAGGGTCGGTCGTCTAAGCGACCGGGGAGGGTCGTCCCAACCTGGTCGCACAACTTACTCAGGCGCCGCGATCGGGCAGGACAGGCTTTTGCTGTACCTCCCCGACCGGTCGAAGCAGCAGATCCGGCGTTTACCCTTGCTGAGCATGTCGATCATTTTCCCGAGCCGGATTGCCCGAGTTTCCGCGCGCTTGCCAGTGGTCATCCATTGGATCCAGTCCCGGCGCGCTACTGGAGTCGTGTTTAGCCACACGGCTAGCGCCTTCGGGGAGGCGTCGAGGGCGGAGCGCAGATCGTCGGGCAAGTCGGGCTCAGGTTCGACGGCCACCGGCTCCATCTCCAACTCGACCACTTCGCCCGCCTTTACACCCGCACCACCACTCAGATTCTTGTCGAGCTTGAGCCAATGCCCACCTGCTCCGTCCGGCTGAAGTGTGGCCCGGAACGGGTAGCCGTTCAGGCTCCCCTCGACGCTCACCATGCTTCTCGTGGGCAGCATCTCGCTGGCGTCTTGGGGCAGGCGAAGGAACAGCCACGAGCCGACTTCCGCGGGCCGACTTAGCTTTGCCCGGAATCTGATCGCGGTCGCTGGCTTCGCCATAACCTAATGATACGATCGCCGAGCCTCAACACCCTGATAAACTCCCGCCCTATGTATCCGATGCCTGAGTTCCAGGAGCGAGATCCGGAGGCGATCCTAAGCTTCATCCGCGAATACCCCCTCGGGTTGGTCGCGGTGGCTAGCGAATCGGGCGTCGTCGCAACACATGTCCCGCTCCTGATTGCCAGCGAGCGCGACCCGATGCGCTTTCGAGGACATGTCATGCGGAAGACTGAACACTGGGAAGGCTTCAAGAATTCGTCCGACGTGTTGGTTGCGTTCACCGGTCCGGACGCGCCGATTCTCGCGAGCTGGAATGCCGACCTTGCATTGGGGGGAACTTGGAACTACATGGCGGTCCATGCGCGCGGCAAGCTCAAGTTCCTGCCCGAGGAAGAGCTGGTTGGCATCTTGAGGGGTCTGAAGGATCTGTACGAGGTCGACCCGGCGGCAAAGTTCGATCTCCTTCCGCCGGATTACGTCCCTTTATTGATTCGTGGGATCGAGGGCTTCGAGATCGAGGTGACATCGGTGGAAGCGGTTTTCAAGTTGAGCCAGAACCGAAGCCGAGCCGATTTTGAGCGGACGATCGAGGAGCTTCGACGCAAGGGCGGCGAACACACCCTTGTCGCCGAGGAGATGGCCGAGCGGCGGGCAAGCTATTTTGGGGACTGAAGGTTTGCTCAGGGCTCTGGGGCAGGGAACGGCGGACGGGGATCACAGGCCGAGCCCCTGCCGTCCTACTCAATGTCTTCGACGCTGAATTCTCGCCTGGCTCCGTGCCGAACAGCGAGAACGTGCACTTCCCCTGCGTCTTCGAGAATTCTAAACAAAATGCGATAGATGCCGGTTCGCTTGCCGTAGTGGATCTGACGAACCTGGAAACCGACCTTCTCAGATTCTGGGGCTATCGCGCCGCGTTCCGGCATCCCGGCGAGAGATTCGATCTGAGCTTTGATGTTCCGGTACCAACGGACAGCTGCCTCTGGAGCTCCGCGATCGACTATGAAACTGTATCCGGAGGCGATATCGTCTTCGGCTTGAGGCTGGATAACGACCTTATAGGCCACGAGACTTCTCGAACTCCGCGAAGAAGTCAGTGGCCACGCGACCGCCGCCGGAGAGAGATTGAGAGAGACCCTCCCGAATAGCCTCCAAGTCTTCCGCAGCCTGGACCTTGTCAAGGAGCGCTTGGTAGGACTCCGCGTCTTGAACGACAAATTCCGCCTTGCCGTGTACCGTCAGAATCGCCGGGCTGTGACTCCCCTTTAGCTTTGCCAGTAAGCCCTTGGGATTCCTTTGGAAATCGGTCACCGAATGGATATTGCCGAGGTTGATCATGCGATGCTCCTCATGATATTTCTAGACATGATATTCCATGATACGCCGATCGACATCCCCGGCGGTGGCGCCTCCCCGTCATTCTGATGCGAAAGCCGACCCGTGCGAGGTTTGCAGCGAAAGAACCTCGGATGCCGTGGCTTGATCCGGGGTTCCTTACAGGACGGCCTACGGCTGGCGGTCACGATGGCTGAGGGCTATTTACACGTAGAATCGTGACTGGGCGACATCGATCACCCCCGCATTCCCTTTGCGCTCCAGGAGGAACCGGACGTCTGCACTGTGGATCGACCAGGGTATCGAGAGATCGAGACTCGGATAGAGGCCGTTCGTCGGATGAGTTGGCGGTACGGCGTTAGCATACCCGGTCC
>CAZNUL010000031.1:0-42381 GCA_964576205.1 uncultured Fimbriimonadaceae bacterium
TCATTACGCGACAACCATTGCGCGACGTCCTCTACGGTCAGGCGGACATTGCCAACCTGATCGATCCGTACCTGAAGAACCCCGACCTCATGGCCGGCTTCGTGTATTCGTACGGGGGCGGACTGATGCAGGACATCAAAGACCCGGCGAACACGGTTCTGGGTTATGTCGTCGGCGCCGGCGGACGGGCGGTGATCTATACCGATGGCCACGTCAAGTGGCAGAACGATCACTAAGTATCGACCCCTCAGCGACCATAGGCGCTTAGAACACGGCTTGCGTTCCTGCAGTCATAGGAGCAAGACCTGCGTGCTTTGGCGCGCTCGAAGGAGAGCAAAGATGTTGAGATGGGCGATGATTTTTCTGATCGTGGCGATCGTCGCTGCCGTCCTCGGCTTTGGCGGCATCGCCGGCGCGGCTACGAGCATGGCGATGATTCTGTTTTGGGTCTTTCTCATCGTTTGCGCGCTGTTGTTCCTGTTTGGCCTTGCTGGAGGATCCAAGACCCCACTGTCTTAGGCTCACGCTCAACGGGATCGAGGGACCGGTCTTCGTGCCGGTCTCTTTGTTTTAGGGGTGTCAGCGGCTCCAGCCGATTCGCTGGACAGGTCCCGATTTCACCACGATGTACACGAGCGGCCAAAGGACCTATTTGTGTAGTTTTCTAAAGCCAATGTCGGAATCAGTTTAGAATTCATGTATGATTCGGGACATGAGCAAAGAAAAACTAAAGAAGCTGCTCACGACGGATCCGGTCGGCGGAGGCGAGCTGCATGTCAGCGAGCTGGCATCGGATGATAGCGGGGTCACGATCCGCGGCCGTTTCGAGATTCCTAGGTATGCGAGGCTTGACGAGGAGCAGGGCCGCTTCTTGGAGACGTTTCTTCGCTGCCGAGGCATGCTTAACAGCGTCGAGCGTGAGATGGGCATCAGCTATCCGACGGTGAGGTCTAGGCTGGATTCGCTGCTGTCCGCGCTCGACCTTTCCCCGATCAAGGAAGATGCCAAGCGGGACAAAGCGACCGACAAGAAGAAGCAGATCCTGGAACAGCTCGAGAAGGGCGAGATTACGGCCGAAGAAGCCAAGGCCAAGTTGAAGGCGGTGGACAAGTGAGGGACGAAGTAAAAAGGATTTTGAACCTGGTGCAGGAGGGCAAACTCAGCGCCGACGACGCGTATGACCTTATCGAAGCATTCGATAGCTCTCCCGAAGAGGAGCCGTCGAAAGCGGAGGCTTCAGCCTCGGAGAAGGGTGCGCCTCCTCCTCCTCCTCCCGGCGAGGGGGCCGGAGGATCGGCGAGCGCGAGCCACAAAGATCCTCTCAAGAGCCTCGTCGAAGCGATCGAGAACCTTACGAAGAGCGCCGCGACGGCGGTTGATTGGAAGGAAGTGGCCAAGCAGGCGCGCGAATCCGCAAGCGTCGCCCGCGACACGATTAAGTCAGGGTTCGAGCACGTTCGCAAGGGCGGAGGCTTCTCGTTTTTCGGTGTCTACGAGACGAAGGAAGTCTCGCTGCCTCTCACGGTGCCGGACGGCAAGGTTCTCAAGATCGAGAACCCCTGCGGTGACATTCATATTACGGGTGGCTTCGACACGGGAACCGTTACTGCTCAGGCCAAATTCCGCGGGACCGGGGAGTCGGCCCACGAAAAGGCGGAGGCCTACACACTCGTGATCGAGGAGAACGACTCGGCGGTGCTGATCAAGCAGCCTGACGTAACCGGGCTGAGCGTCGATCTGCACATCCAACTGGCTGGCTCGGCTCCGGTCGAAATTCGCAGCGAATCGGGCGACGTCGTGGTTTCCGATACCAAGGCGGCTTGCCGGATCTCCACGAAGTCCGGTGATGTTCGCCTGAAGGGCTTGAGCGGCCAAGTCGAGATCTCGGCGCAAAGCGGGAATCTGACGGTTGAAGACTCTTCGACGAGTGGCGTCCAACTGGACAACAAATCGGGCAACATCGTGCTCCGGCGAGTTTCCGGATCGGCCAATGTTCGCACGACGAGTGGCGATATCGCCATTCGCGATTGCGAGCTCAAAACCCTGGCGGTCGAAGGAGTATCGGGCGACGTGGATGCCGATTTGCGTTCGCCGATCACCGGCGCGGTCAGCATCCGCACGGTCAGCGGGAACACCCTCTTAGCGATCCCCGACGGCTCCGACTGCCGGGTCGCCCTTAAGACGCTGCGCGGTAGCGTCGCGTGCGCAATCCCTTTGACCGATGAGGCCCGAGCGGAGGGGCAGATCACCGGAAAGGTCGGTGACGGGAAGGGCACGCTCGACGTAAGCGCGGTGACCGGCAACGTCACCGTCGAGATGCACGTGAGCTTCTAAGGAGACAGGGCGTTGGGCGTTAGGGTATTTGGGTATTCAGGTAGGGATGTAGTGGGCAGCTCAACGCCGCAATGCCTCAACGCCCCAACGCCTCGATGCCCCTGCACTCCAACACTCCAACACTCCAATGCCCTAACGCCTCAACACCTCGATGCCACAACGCCCTGGTACCTAACCTCCCGACCAAAGTAGAATCTCCCTCATGCGCTACTGGCTCATGAAGTCCGAACCGGAAACCTACGGGATCGACGATCTTGAGAAGGCTGGCAAGCCGTCGATGTGGGAGGGTTGCCGGAACTATGTCGTGCGAAACTTTTTCCGCGACGACATGAGCGATGGCGACATGGCCTTCTTCTATCACTCGAACTCCAATCCGAGCGGAATCATAGGAACGATGCGCGTCGTCGGCGATGCCTATCCAGACCCGACGCAGTTCGATCCGAAGAGCCACTACTACGATGCGAAGAGTCCCCGCGACAAGCCGCGATGGCTGCTCAGGGACATGCTGTTCGTCTCCAAGTTTCCCCGCATCGTGTCACTCGCCGAGCTTCGAACCATCCCCGGCCTCGAGAGCATGTGGGTGACCCGCAAGGGTCAGCGTCTCAGCGTCATGCCGGTGACAGAGGCTGAATGGAAGATCGTCAACGAAGTGGCTATGCGACCGGCACCCCAGATACTGGGGCGTTGAGGCCTTGGGGCGTTACGGCATTAGGCGTGTTCATGTAGTACGGTATTGGACTACTCTCAAGAGCGGTTTCGCCACGATATTCAGGTGCCTCAAGCCCTAACGCCCCAACGCCGTAACGCCGTAACGCCGTAACGCCCTCCCCCAACACCTTCCCTGTCCCAACGCCCACTATCGCCCGGCCGTCGCCGCTATTCGATCTTGCAGGGCGACGATGCCGGGTAGCGCCTTACCTTCGAGGAACTCCAGGCTCGCGCCGCCCCCCGTGCTGACGTGGGACATCCTTGCCGCAACCCCAAACTTTTCGACGGCCGCCGCGGAGTCGCCACCCCCCACAATCGTCGTGGCGCCGCTCTCAGCCATCGCATCGGCAACGGCCCTCGTACCGGACTCGAATGGTTTCATCTCGAACACGCCCATCGGACCGTTCCAAACCACAAGCCCGGCACTCTTGATGATCGACCCGAAGGCTTGCTGACTCGCCGGACCGATATCCGCCCCGATCTTGTCAACCGGAACCGCATCGACTCCGATCACCGACGCGCCGGCGTCGGGGCTCAGTTCACCCGCCACGACCACATCGCTGGGAAGAACGATCTTCTCGGCGTTCTCTCTCAGCAGCTTGGCCGCATAGTCGATATTGCTCTCGTCCAGGAGCGACTTGCCGATTTCGAAGCCTTTCGCCTTGAAGAAAGTGAAAATCATTCCTCCGCCGATGAGAAGTTTGTCGACCTTAGGCAGAAGGTTTTCGATGACCTCGATCTTGTCTTTGACCTTCGCGCCGCCCATGATGGCGACGAACGGCCGAGCCGGCTCGTCGAGCGCTTGGCCCAGGTATCTCAGCTCTTTTTGGATGAGGAACCCGGCGACTCCTGGCAGAATATGCGCGACCCCCTCGGTCGAAGCGTGGGCCCGGTGCGCGGTTCCGAAGGCGTCGTTTACATAGATTTGGGCGAGACTCGCGAGTTGGCGAGCGAACTCCGGATCGTTGGCCTCCTCTTCCTTGTGGAATCGAACATTTTCGAGGAGCACGACCTGGCCCGAGTTCAGGTGATGACAGGCTGCCTCGACTTCGGGCCCTACGCAATCGGGGAGAAGGCTGACCTCCTGACCGAGAAGCTCGGTTAGTCGGGCCGCTACCGGGCTAAGGCTGAACTCAGGGGCGGGCCCTCCTTTAGGCCGGCCCAAATGGCTGCAGAGAATGACCGCTGCATGGTCGTCTAGCAGGTATTTGATTGTCGGCAGGGCTTCCGTGATGCGCCGATCGTCGGTGATGCGGGCGCCGTCAAGAGGGACGTTAAAGTCGCATCGGACAAGCACGCGCTTGCCGTTGACATCGATATCTTCGACGGTTTGCTTATTCAGGCTCATTTCTCTCCTATCGGAGCCGAGTTTACCGGCGGGGGTCCTGGCGATCGAAATGGCGAAACCCTAGGGGCCCTTCGAGCTAGGTCCCGATGCGTCAAAATCCGAAACGACGTTGACCATCGAGGACCTCTTCATTCAAGCCGGCGTGACCCCCGAAAGGATCGAGGGCGATGCCGAGGTTGCGACGATGACGATGGACTCGCCACGGGTCAAGCCTGGCGCGATGTTTGTCTGCGTGCCTCCCGCCAATTCGAACAGTCGCGATAGCAACGAGTTCGTCACCGCGGCCATGGCCAAGGGCGCGACCTCCGTCATTACCTTCTCGACGGCCGGCTTCGAGTCGGCTCGCCATCTCGGGTTGGGGGCGGCGCTCCTCGCGCCCGACAGGTATCAGGACTCGCTCTGGAAGCTCGCGAAAGTCGCATTCGGTAACCCAAGCGCCTCGATGAAGGTCATCGGGGTCACCGGCACGAATGGCAAGACGACCACGGCTTGGCTGATTCGCGATATGTTGAAGGCCCTTGGGGTGAAAGCCGCCTATCTGGGCACGCTGGGATTCCAACTGCCGGATGAGGATCGGGAGCTTCAGAATACGACCCCCTTCGCGATTGAGTTGAACGAGTTGCTTGCCGAAGCTCGGGACAAGGGCGTCGAGGCGATCGCGATGGAGGTCTCGTCCCACGCCCTCGCCGAGAAGCGCGTCGACGGGATCGAATTCGACGCAGCGGTGTTCACGAACCTGACCCAGGATCACCTCGACTTCCACGGGTCGATGGAGGAATATGCGGCCGCGAAGCTGCGGTTGTTTACCGAGTTGCCGGAGCAGTCGACAAAGCATTTTGTAGGGGCATTCAATATCGACGACCGGACCGGATCGTTGTGGTCCACTGCCTTTAGGGGCCCCCATGTTGCATTCCACCAAGGGTTTTGGCAAGAGCCGAGAGATGAAGACGGCGTGCCCTACTCTCGTCCAAGGCGCACAGACATCGTGGAAAGACAGGAGCTTCTCGCAAATCCGTGCGAAATCGCTGTCGACCACCTCGAGTTGCAGTTCTTCGCACCCGATATGGCGGCGTCCTACACCCCCGCCGTGTCTATCCCTCTAGGGGGAGCCTACAACGTGGAAAACGCGCTTAGTGCCGCAGCCGGACTTCTGGCGCTCGGGTTCACTCTAGATGGCGTTTACTATGCCGTTCAGGGGGTCCGGCCCGTTCCCGGTCGGTTCGAGCCCGTTCGAAACGACGCGAGCATCGGAATCCTCGTCGATTACGCCCATACTCCAGATGCCCTTGAGAAGCTGCTGGACGCCGTCCGTCCCCTCACGAAGGGTCGGATCATCACCGTCTTCGGCTGCGGCGGAGATCGGGACCGAACGAAGCGGCCGAAGATGGCCAAGGCGGCAAGCGAGCGCAGCGACGTTACCGTCGTGACGAGCGATAATCCACGAACCGAAGACCCCCAGTTGATCCTCGACGAGGTCCTGACCGGGATCGTGCCGGGCCGCGAATCGATTGCCATCATCGACCGCCGGGAGGCGATCGCCCATGCGATCAAGATCGCCCGGCCCGGCGACGTCGTCGTGATCGCCGGCAAGGGACATGAGAACTACCAGATCATTGGGAAGACGAAGTACCACCCGATGGACGATCGCGAGCTGGCTCGAGAAGCGTTAGGCGCGAAGCGCTCGTAGTGGCAGGGCTTGCCAGGCGCACCGGTGTAAAACCGGCGACTACAACCCTTCGGGTTACGTCCTATCCATGGTTCGAGGAGTGTTCCCGAACCGTAACCCCAATTACGTCCGTAAAGATGGCTATTAGAGTCGACGAGTTTGCCCGGATCGTTGGGGGTGAGGCTCATGGCTTCGCCCTCGGCGCAACTATCGATGGCTTCGCTACCGATAACCGCGAGGTCGGGCCTGGGGACTTGTTCCTGGCAATCAGGGGTGAGCGAGTCGACGGTCATGACTTCGCCGAGGACGCCGTAACACGGGGAGCGATTGGGGCGATCGTCGAGCGGCCGGTTGCCTCGCCTCATGTCCTTGTCACGAATCTGGTTGAGGCTTTGGCGAAGTTTGGCTGCTACTTCCGAGATCAGTTCCGGGGCCCTGTCGTTGGTGTCACAGGGAGTGCGGGCAAGACGACCACGAAGGAGTTCATTGCGGCCGCTCTTTCACCGTTGGGACCGGTTTTGAAGACCGAGGGAAACCGGAACACCGAGTACACGGCGCCCCTCATTTGGGCTGCCTTGGAGTGCGGCGCGCAAGCGCCGCCTTTGGGCTCGGTGGGTGACTCGCGTCACCAATTCCAGGGCGGCGCTTGCGCGCCGCACTCCAGGGCTGTAATCGTCGAGATGGCGATGCGCGGATTCGGCCAAATCCGCCACCTCGCTAAGATTGCCCGGCCGACGATCGGCGTGATCACGAATGTCGGTTATTCCCACATGAGCGAGGTCGGGTCTAGGGAAGGCATCGCGCAGGCGAAAGCGGAGCTGCTGGAGTCGTTGCCCGAGGATGGTGTCGCGGTGCTTTGGCAGGAGGACGAGTATCTTTCCTTTCTGAAGGCCAGGGCTCCCGGAAAGGTCGTCACATTCGGATATTCGGATGAGGCCGACTGCCAGATCGTTCACTACCGGGCCACGAGTTGGACAAGCAGCGAGATCGTGGTGCGTGTCGCGGATTTCCAATCCGCGAGGTCCGAGGATAGGAAATCCTCGGCACAAGAAGTACGCGCCGTTCTCCCGACCGTGGGCCGCCACGTCGCGCTTGGTGCTGCTGCCGCTATAGCGGTGGCCAGTGTCGTGGGCGCCTCGCCTGCAAGCGCCGCCGATGCGGTAAGAGACACCAAACTGCCGCCTCTTCGCATGGAGGTCGTCGACCTCAACGGCGCAACGATCCTCCTCGATACCTACAATGCCGCGCCTCCGAGCATGCGGGGCGCGATCGAGACCTTCGCCGAACTGCCCTGCCAGTGCCGGAGGCTCGCCGTCATCGGGGAAATGCGAGAGCTTGGACCTTATTCGGAACAGGCTCACCGCGATCTCGGCGTGCTTCTCGCCAAATCCGGCATCGACGAAGCGATCTTCTATTCGGGGCCAGCTGCTCTTGCCATGGAGGAGGCCCGGATGCACGGCCTGATCGTTCACTGGGCGGACAGCCTGGACGACGTCGCCGCGTTTATTCGATCGGCAAAGGCCGGGGATGCGGTCTTGGTTAAGGGCAGTCGCTCGTTGGAACTCGAGACATCGGTGCCGGGACGAGAGGTTAGCCTCCATTGAACGGTCAAGTGCCAGGTTGGAATGTTACTGTCGCTGGGCCGATGATGACCTTTTGGGTGGCCTTACTTGGGGCTGGAATTCTCGCATTCCCCATTTTCCGAATACTGCTTGCAATGAAGTCCCGGCAAACGGTCAGCCAATACGCGCCGGAGGGCCACCAGAAGAAGCAGGGTACGCCTACCATGGGCGGTCTGATCATCGTGTCGGGCGTGGCAATTTCTCTGGCGGTGGCTCATCTGATTGGAGGGTCGTCGGGGGCGGTGGCTCCGGGCCCACCCTTGGATGCCGCCGGTTGGTTTGTCCCGCTTCTGATCCTTCTGCTCGGTTTTGCGGGAATCGGATTTGTTGATGACTTCCTCGTTCCGAGACTCATGCCCGGCACACGTGGCTTGGGCTGGAAGCAAAAGATACTTATGCAAGTTGTGCTTGCAACGGTCGCAGCCGGGTTCGTCCTCGGATGGCGGGCACCCGGACAATGGGCGTTCTACGTCTTCCTCATCCTTTTCTGCTCAAACGCCTTCAACTTTCTCGATGGGCTTGACGCGCTCGCGGGATCGGTACTCCTTGCATTGTGCGGAGGACTCATGGCAATCGGAAGGTTTTCAGTCGTGGGGGGGGCAGCGGACGAACTCCTTTTCTCGATAATCGGTGCGACGATCCCGTTCTTGTTCCTTAACGCGCCTCCCGCCAAGATCTTCATGGGCGATGCGGGTTCGTTGCCAATCGGAGCGTTGCTTGGCCTCGTCTTCGCAATGTTTGCCTGGCCGAAGCTCGGCGCCTGGACCTTCTTCACACCCTATTCGACGCTATACGGCGACGGAGCAGCGTCCCCGCAGTTCAGGCTATGGTTTCCCTTGTTAGTCGTGGGGTTCGTCCTCGTCGCCGAACTCGTACCAGTGCCCGTGCAAATCTTCTGGGTCAAAGTCTTCAAGAAGAGGTTGTTTCCATACACGCCTATCCACCACGCCTTCGAGAAAGCTGGAGTCAGTGAAACCCGAGTGGTTTGGCACTTCTTGCTAACTCAACTGGTCCTCGTCGCAATCGGCTATTCCTTGGCGACCGGCATGGCTAGTGGCTCCGAACGCGCGGCGGCTAGCTATCACTATGTATACACTGGCGACGGTTCTCAGCCGTGAAAGGTCAGCGCATCGCAATCTACGGCCTCGGCCGATCCGGACTCGCCATAGCCCGAGCGGCGCTCTCGCTCGGCGCAGTTCCCACTGTTTATGACAAGGCGCGGCCCGATCAGATGATCAAGCAGGACGTGCTGACAGATGTCCGATCGCTGGGCATTGAGATGCATCTCGGCTGGGAGGGCCGATTCGATCCGGCCTCGGTGGACATGCTCGTTACGAACCCGGGCGTCGACATGCGCTCCACGGTTTTGCAGCAGGCGGTCACGGACGGAATCGAAGTGGTTAGCGAAGTCGAATTCGCGTATCGCGTTCTAGAGGCTCGTCAGGACCCGAACGCCGCAATGCCCCAACGCCCTAACGCCCGCATCCCGATCGTCGCGATTACGGGTACGAACGGCAAGAGCACGACGACGGTGATGACGTACCTGGCTCTCCAGGAGTGCGGAATCGACGCAGTTCTGTGCGGCAACATCTTCGGGACCGGGTTTCCCGAGATTCCGCTAACCGAAGCGGCCTTGAATGCAAAGCCGAACCAGGTCTTGGTAGCCGAAATCAGCTCGTTTCAGCTTGAGTGGGTGTCGCACTTCAGCCCCGCGGTTGCCGGCATCACCAACATCGCCCCCGATCATCTCGACCGTTACGACTCGTTCGGGCAATACTCGGCCACGAAGTTCCGCATCTTCGCCGGGCAAGACGACGGTGACTATGCGGTGATCGAAGGTGGCACCGCCTTCCAGGCGGTGAGTGACTCCGGCTTCCAGCCGGAGATTCAGGACCAGGATGGTCCTGGCACACATCGCCTGGAAGGCGATGCCACGGTGGTCGGGAGACATCCACGACTTTCGGCTCTGCCGAGACTGCTCACATTCGGGCCCGATGGCGAGCATGCGCAGGTTCGCGGAACCGAAATCGAGATCTTCGACAAGGTGATCGAAACGCACGAAATGCAGGTCGTCGGCGCTCACAACTACTCGAATGCAGCGATGGCCGGGCTGATGGCTTTCGCTACCTTGGCCTGGCTGGCAAAGGAGGATCGCCTCCCAGCTTTCTCGTCATCGCGTTTGATGGCCATGGCAAGGATCGTCGACGCGAAGGCTGATGGCCCTCTTGGCCGACGCCACCAAACCACAGACCGCAGTCCACAAGCCACAGTCCCAGACTGCATCGTCACCGCCCTCAAAGCCTTCAAGGGAATCGAGCACCGGATGGAGTTCGTTGGCGAAAAAAACGGCGTCAAGATCATCAACAACTCGATGTGCACGAACCCTGAGGCGGTCGTCGCGAGCGCTAAAGCCATCGATGCGACCCAACACCTCTTGATTGGAGGAAAGGATAAGGATCTGCCGTTCAAACCGGTCAAAGATCTGCTCAGCCAAAGCCTCCACAAAGCCTATCTTTATGGCGAGGCGAAGGACTCTCTAAACAATCAGCTCGGAGGCGGATTTTCGACGTACAATAGTCTCCAAGACGCGTTCCGGGCCGCCACGGAAAAGGCAAGGCCAGGGGAAGTGATCATGCTTGCGCCGGGGTGCGCGAGTACCGATCAATTCAACGACTTTCGAGACCGCGGAAACGTCTTCAAAAAGATCGCCAAGGAGTGGCTCGAATCATGAATCGTTTGCTGCGCGTTTACGACCCGACCTTATTCTGGTTGGCGCTGACCGCGACCGTCTTAGGCTTCTTGTTCGTCTTCGACGCCGGCTATGCGCGTTCGATTGCGGCGAACCACGGCGCGATCCCCCGCGAGTTCATGATGCAGGTCGCCTGCCTGATCGTTGCCCTTGTCGCCAGCTACTTTTGCGCGAATACGCGGCCAGACAAGTGGAAGAGGATCGCGAAGGCTGTCTGGTGGATCAGCTTCGGCTCGCTCCTCCTGGTTTGGTTTCCGCTGATCGGGCATGCCATGAACGGCGCGCACCGCTGGATCAAGCTCGGACCGGTCGACATACAGCCGGCCGAGTTCGTCAAACTCGCGTCGATCCTCTACTTGGCGAGCATTTTTGCCGATCGTAAGGCCTGGCCGGCCAAGATCAAATTCAAGAATCGCGTCGAATGGGCGGACCGAGTAATGATGCCAAAGCTGGCGCGCGCCATGCCCGCCGTCGCGGTCTTCGTTGGCGTGCTGCTCATCGAGAAGGAGCCGGACATGGGGACCGGCGCGGTTGTGGCGTTTGTCGCGTTCTGCATGCTGTTCCTTGGCGGCGTCTCTCGCAAGTCATTGGCTGTTGCGGTTGCACTCGCTGCCGTCGGGATCTTCGTGATGGTCAAGCAGGAGCCGTATCGAATGGAGCGGATCGTCAACCATCCCCATCGCTGGGAAACCGGGATCATGGACGATACGGCCTACCAAACTGTGCAGTCCGAGCTGGCGATGGCAAGCGGCGGCGTCGGCGGAACGGGGGTCGGTACCGGCCGCGCCAAACATGTCGAGCCCGCGGCGACGACCGACTTCATCCTTGCAACGGTCGGCGAAGAGTTTGGATTCTTCGGTGTTCTCGCTGTGTTGGTAGTGATGTGCGGGATCGTCATCCGGCTTCTCGCCTTGGCCGCCAAGGCGCCGACGAAGTTCGGATCTTTGATATTGAGCGGGACCGCCGGCTGGATCGGTATCCAAGCCGCCGTAAACGTGATGATGGCAAATGGCACGTTGCCGGCCATCGGCATCCCATTGCCGTTCATCAGTTCCGGTGGGTCGAGCCTGGTCGCCCTATGGGTGGCCATGGGATTGTGTCAGTCGGTGATCGCGCCGCAAACGGTCGAGGAGGGAGATATTGCGCCTAGTCGTCACCGGTGGGGGCACCGGCGGGCACGTCTATCCGGCGCTTGAGGTCGCCCGGTTGGCCGGAGAAAAAGGCGCCGAATTGCTTTACCTTGGCTCGCTGCGTGGTCAGGAAGGGAAGCTTTGCGAGGCGCGCGGGATCATGTTTCAGGGGTTCCCGGCGGAGCCGCTTTATTCTCTGAAGACGCCGCGCGGCTGGCGATCCGCGGCCATGCTGCTGAAGGCGAGAAGCATGGCGAAGAGCCACCTGGCGGCGGCCAAGCCCGATGCCGTCTTCTCGACCGGAGGCTATTCTGCGGGACCGGTACTATCGGCCGCGCGATCTTTGGGCATTCCCTATGTCATCCACGACGGCAATTCCGTTCCCGGCAGGGCTAACCGGATGTTTGGGAGGCAGGCGAAGGCGTTTCTGACCGTTTTCTTTGCAACGGAGCGCTTTTACACAGAGCGGCCAGTCACCCGGACCGGCCAGCCGATCCGAAAGGAACTGCGTGATACGGCCGGCCTTTGTCATCGCGAGGAACGAGGGATCTCGCCCGGGAGTTCGGTTGGAGGAGCTGAGATCCCCCGCAATCCCGGGATGACAGAGGGTGCCACGATTCTCGTGCTCGGAGGCTCCCAGGGCTCCTCCTATCTCAATGAAAGCGTGCCTCACGCGATCTCGACGCTTGGCGATGAAATTTCAGTGATTCATGCCTCAGGACCAAACCACTTCGAGCCTACGAGGGCGGGTGTCGGACAATTAGGACTGAAGAACTACTGCGTCGAGCCTTACCTCGATTCCGACGCGATCGCCGACGCCTATTGCCGGGCCGATCTCGTCGTATGTAGAAGCGGCGGCACGCTGGCTGAGCTTGCCATGTTCGGGGTACCTGCGGTTCTCGTCCCGCTGCCAAGCGCGGCGGACAACCATCAGTTTCACAACGCCAGGGAGTTCGAGGACATGAATGCGGCGACGATCGCCGAGCAAGAGCCGGCGCCATATTCGGGCATGGTGCAGGCGATTCGTGGTTGGCTGTCCGACTCGAGCCGGCGTGAGGAAGCCGCTCGTGCGTTGAAGGAATGGGATGTGCCGGACGCAACCGAGAGGATTTGGGCGCATATCCTCAGTGCGTCGCGCTGAGGACTTGGAGTGATGGAGTGATGGAGTGAACATTAGGAGAATCATGCTCCCTCCCCTGCGGAGCGGGGGAGGGCGGCCCTTCGCTTGCGAAGGGTCGGGAGGGGGTGCAAGGCAATCAGAGCCCTTCGATCCTCCAACACTTCAATCCTCCCGAAGACTATGAGGAAAGCCGCCGAGATTCGATGCGCCTTCGCCGATCGAGCCAGGCTGGACGGCTACAAATCGTTTTTCCTGGTCGGAATCGGCGGCGCCGGGATGAGCGCGCTAGCCCGCATGCTGAAGCACAGAGGCTACGGCGTCCAGGGAACGGACTCTACTCAGTCTCCCGAAACGGACCGATTGCAGGCAGAGGGCATCGATGTCAGGATCGGCCACTCCGGCGACGGAATCGCCGGCGATCAAGCGGTCGTCCTGACCGACGCAATCGACCTGGCCAGCAGCCCCGAGGTAGCCAGGGCAAGGGAGATCGGCGCTCCGATCTTCCGCCGCTCCCAAGTTCTGGGCTGGCTCCTTAAAGATCGAAAGGTCATCGCCGTAACGGGAACCCACGGCAAGACCACCACCACCGGCATGATCGGCGCCGGCCTTAAAGCGGCCGGTATGGATCCTCTCATTGTGGTTGGCGCAAACGTCCCGGAGTTCGGTGGCCCGGTTGTGGAAGGGAAGGGAGAGTGGGCCGTTATCGAGGCTTGTGAGGCCTACGACAGCTTCCACGACATCGATCCGCATATCGTCGTGCTCACTAACCTGGAGCTCGACCATGTCGACTTTCACGGCAATTGGGAGAATCTTCGCGAGAGCGTTCTACGTTTTGTCCGCAAGATCGGACCCACCGGCTCCCTCGTTTACTGCGACGAGGATGATGGAGCAAGAGAAATCGCTGCGATGGCCGGAGTGCCGTCCCAACCTTATCGAGCCGATCATCTGGCTAGTTACCTGAACCGTCAAAAGGGTCTGCTGCTTTGGTCGCTACAGGCTCGAGGCAAGCACAATCTACTTAACGCTTCGGGTGCGGCGGTCGCGGCAGAACTGGCCGGTGTGAGCGACGGATCCGCCGCTCTCGGGATCGCGAAATTCGGTGGGGCCGAGAGGCGTCTCCAACTCCTTCAGAACGGCCAGATTGCGGTCGTTGACGACTACGCCCACCATCCAACAGCAATCGAAGCGTCGATTCAGGCTTTGCGGGAGCGGTTCATCGTTGCACCGGCGAGCGCAGAGGATACGCGGCACCCGAAGAAGCGTCTCGTCGTCGTCTACCAGCCCCACCTATACTCCCGAACCGAGCCGCTGATCCAGGAGTTCGCCGACGCGCTGGGCCTCGCCGATGTCGTCGTGCTCACCGACATCTACCCGGCCCGCGAAGATCCAATCCCGGGCGTCAGTTCAGCGAGGATCGCCGAGCTTATCTCGAAGCCGGTTCACTACATTCCGAATCGCCATCTACTCCCACGCAAGGTCGCGAAAATCGCAAAGCCGGGCGATGTGATTGTCGGGATGGGCGCGGGCAATATCGCCGAATTCGCCCCGGCCCTGATAAGAGAGCTTGCCAGTGGCACCGCCTTCCAGGCGGTGAGTGCCTCCGGCTTCCAGCCGGAGATTCCGGACCGGAACCAGGATGGTTCCGGCATACATCGCCTAGAAGGCGATGCCACCAGGATCGCCGTAATCTATGGCGGTGACTCCGCCGAGCGCGAGGTCTCCATCCTCTCCGGCCGGTGCGTTTTCGACGCACTTAAGCGAAGGGGTTACCAGGCCCAAATGGTCGACGTCAGCGAGACCCTGATCAAGAACGGCGACCTCGGCCGGCTCACCGGCGCTGATCGTCCGGACCTTGCCTTCCTCGCCGTCCACGGAACCAATGCCGAAGACGGCGCGATCCAGGGTCTCTTCGAGCTGCTCCACGTTCCCTACACGGGTTCCGGAATCCAGGCCAGCGCGATCGCGATGGACAAGCACCTCACGAAGTCGATTTTGAGGGAGCAAGGGATCAAGGTCCCGCAGGGCTACATGGTCACGGCGGTAGGTTTGTCATCCCGAGGAACGAGGGATCTCCCTTCCAAAGCAGGAGACGGAAACGGAGACCCCTCGCAGGCTCGGGACGACAAAACGATGTGGATCGTTAAACCCAACGCCCAAGGCTCAACGGTCGGCCTCAGCTTCGTCGAGCGTCAGGAAGACTTGAAGGCGGCCATCGAAAAGGCGCTCCAATACGACGATGCCGCGCTCGTCGAGGAGTGGATCGTCGGCATGGAAATCTCGGTTCCCGTCCTCGGCGACAAAGCCCTTCCACCGGTCGAAATCGCGCCAGCGACCGGCAAGTATGACTTCGCGAGCAAGTACACCCCCGGGGCGACCGAAGAAATCGTCCCGGCTCGGCTTCCGAAGGAGGTGCTCGAGGAAGCCCAAGCCATCGCGCTGAAGGCTCATCGAGCCCTCGGCTGCCAAGGCGCAACCCGGACGGACATGATCGTCCGCAATGTGACTCCCAATCCCCAATCCTCAATCCTCAACCCTGAGATTCTGGTCTTGGAAGTCAACACCCTTCCGGGAATGACCGCGACCAGCTTGCTTCCCAACAGCGCGAAGGCGGTGGGAATCGAGTTCGACGACCTTGTCCAATGGCTCGTGGAGGACGCCTTGAAGCGGCATGCCCACACGTAAGAGGAGGCGAACGAGGCTGAATCCGGGACCGGTGCTGGTTCTGGCGGTCATCGTCGTCTTTGTGACCGGGATCCTCTACTCGCCCCTTACCAGCCTTTCCAAGACAACCGTCGTGGGCGCCGCTCCGGAAGACCAAGAAAACATTCGGGATATCCTCGCAACGCTCAACGGGATTCCTTGGATCATGGTGAATCCAAAGTGGGTCGAAACCCGCGTGCAGAGAATTGAGGCCGTCGACCACGCGAGCTACTCGCAGAACATCTTCGGCCGCGGCCACCTCGAGATCACCTATCGCCAAGCGGTCGCGAGAGTTCGTAGCAACCGCCCGATCGGGCTCGACGCGGCCGGCGTCTTGTTCGCCTCGGGCAGTCTCCCGGCAGATCTTCCCATCGTCTTACGTCCGCAAGGCGCTAGGGACCTTCCACTCACTCTTGGCGCGGGCTTCCCATCGGGATACGTCGCCCAACTCGCCATGAAGGCGCGCCAAATGGAACCCAAAGAGAAGCTCATCGTTTGGTTCGATAGCGACGGACGCCTATGCTTAAATATTGGCACCGGCCTCGTGATTCTCGGCGGCTGCGACGACCTGGACGCAAAGCTCCAATCGCTCAAGGAGATACTCGACGGCCAACCCGGTTTACTCGCGAAGCTTGAGAGTCTTAACTTGACTGAGCCATCTCATCCTGCAAAGACGTACAAAAAGGCAAGGCAATGAATCCGTTTCGTTCGACAATGGGCGGGAACGCCTGGGTATTACCGGTAAGCGTCCTCTCACTAGTGTTGGGTTTTATGGTCATGACGGCTTCGATCACCGACAAGACCAGGACGACTCGACTCGGCTTTCTCGGCGCCTCCCAATATGGACGGGTTGCAACTGGCACGCTCGATTTCCAAGATCAGTACGTCAAGATGTCGGCCGAGGTCAAAACTCTCCGCTCAGAAAACGACAAGCTGCAGAAGGCTCTCGGCGATCGAAATTCGTCGGCTAAGCTGCTGAATGAGGGCCTCGACGAGGCCAAGGCCTTCGCGGGCCTGACCGACCTCCAGGGTCCGGGAGTCAAGGTAACCCTGTCCGACAGCCGGCGTCGAGCCACCGGCGAAGACGCGATCATCCATGACACCGACGTTCTCAAGGTGACGAACGAGCTCTTCGCCGCCGGCGCCGAGGCCATCGATGTTAACGGCCATCGGGTCGTGACCTCGAGCTCCTTTCGATGCGTCGGGCCCGTCATCCATGTGGACGGCGTGCCGGTGGCATCTCCGGTTGTCATCCGGGCGATTGGCGATCCGGCCGCGCTGGATGGAGGACTCAACCTGCCGCTCGGAGTGCTTGCCCTGATCCGGATTACCGATAAAGACATGGTTCAAGTTGAGCAGGTCAAAGAAATGCGAATTGCAGCCTACGGCGGCTCGACGGCCTTTCACTTTGCACGGCCAGTTGAAAGCAAATGATCTTTCTTCTTCCTTTTATCGCCCTCGCGATCGGAGCCCTTTTAGCCTACGCGCTGAAAGTCGGGCCTCAGGGCGGTTTGACGGGCCAGTACATCGCCGTCTCGTGCATCGCCGGGCTTGATACGATTTGCGGAGGCATCCGGAGTGGCCTGGAGGGCAAGTTCACGAACGAGGTCTTCGTTACCGGCTTTATCTCGAATATCGTTATCGCGTTCTTCTTGGCATGGCTGGGCGACCGGATCGGCCTGGACCTGTTCCTGGCGGTTGCCTTTGTGTTCGGCGCGCGGGTTCTCCAGAATCTGTCTCTGATTCGACGCTATCTCCTGACCAAATGGCAGGACGCTCGCGAGAAGAAGCGGCTCCAAGAACTCGCAGCGAAGACGCAGGCCCAGGCCTCGATGCAGGCCGACGTGATGAGCTAGCTTCGCTCTCCGGTGGTCTACACCCGCGTCGACGATGCTCATAATCGTTCATGCTCATTCTCAATCGAGGTGAAGTCGAAGCGCTCCTCGATCTCGACAAGCTCCTTGAGGCGGTGTCCGTGGCGATGGTCGACGTGAGCGAGGGGCGAGCTTCGCTTCCTCCACGTATCGCTGCCCGAGTTCCCGAGTGTGAGGGGCTCCTCGGGGCGATGCCCGCTTACTGCCCCTCCCTCGAAGTTCTCGCGGCAAAGCTCGTCAGCCTTTATCCGAAGAACGATCCAGACGTCATCCCGACGCATCAAGCGGCCATCATGGTCTTCGACCATGTTGATGGCCGGCCCCTCGCTGTCATGGATGGCACCTACATCACGGCTATCCGCACCGCTGCCGGCTCCGCCCTCGCGACCCGCCTCATGTCGCGCGAAGATTCCCGGGTTCTCACGATCTTGGGTACGGGCGTCCAAGCAAGAGCCCACGCCCAAATGATTCCTCGCGTTCGCACGATACGCGAAATCCGCGTTTACGGCCGAAGCCGTGAGAAAGCGGTATGGCTGGCTAATGAGATCCAGGAGGCTGCCAGCATCCCAGCCCTCGGCTTTGACGGCCTGGCCGAGGCTATGACGGGTGCGGACGTGGTCTGCGCCACGACTCACCCTCACGAGCCGGTCGTCCGCCGCGAGCACCTACAGCCGGGAATGCACGTCAACTCCGTCGGTGTCTCCAATGGCGGCCAGGAGGTCGACTTGGAGGCGATTCGGTCCGCGTCAGTATTCGTCGAACAGCGGTCGGTCGTGAGCCGGCCGATGCCGGCCGGATCGGACGAGCTGTTCCACGCCTTCGAGCAGGGCGCTCTCGCGCCTGACGAGGTGGCCGAAATTGGCGAAGTTGTCTCCGGCAAACGGCCTGGCCGGACTTCTGCCGACCAGATCACCCTTTACAAATCGATTGGAGTTGCGGTCCAGGATGCCGCTGCGGCCGCCCTTGTCCTTACCGCGGCGCGGGCGAAAGGCACCGGCTTGGAGGTCGAGCTTTGAAGGATCGAGCCGCTGTTATCCGATGCAAGCACGGAGGATCGCGACATCTTCCGCGAAGGAGTCCGCTTTCAACGGGCCGAACGAAAACCGCATGTACGTGGAAAGGGGTGACGCCTGGCCGCGGCGGAGCATGTCGCACAGCGTTCCCGGAAGGATCGCGGCTTGGTGCTGGAACAGACGCTGATTGAACTCATGGGCGGTCAGGCTCTTGGGAAGCCGGCCCCAATGGTAGAAGCCACCGTCCCCAGTGAAAAGCTCGAATCCGAGGTCGGCGAGAGCTTCGCCGTACCGCCTCCGCTGTTCGCCGAAGAAACGCCCGACCGCGGTCCGGGCGAGGGCGGCACGCTCCAACTCGAGCAGTCCGGCTGCGCAGATCTGGGACGGCCGGGCAACTCCGCCCATCGCGATACTTGAGAAGTTGCGGAAGAGCTCGATGTTCTGTTTCGATGCCACGATCCAGCCAACCCTCAATCCGGGCGCCTGTAGGCCCTTAGTCGCCGCGCTCACCACGAAGATGTTGGTCTGGTCGATGTCTTCGATGTACCGGATCGCGCTCTCCGGCTCTGGCTCGTGGAAGAACTCGTAGGCTTCGTCGATCAGCATCCCGCGTCCGGGACGCGTGCTCAGTTCGACGAGTGCTCGAAGCTGGTCTCCGGTCCAGGTCACTCCCGTCGGATTGCAAGGATTGCTCTTAAGAATGAACCCAGGTCCTACTTTCTCGTAGTCTTCGAGACCGGGCCGGAACCGGTTCTCGGGATTGCTTGGAACGAGGTCATGACATTTGTTGAGCAGCCTGAGCGCATCCCAGTAGGGCGTGTATTCGGTCTCTTCGACGATGACTCGGAACTCTGGCTTAAGAAAGGCGAGGGTGGTGTAGATACCGGGCCTTCCACCGGCGAACACCGCGATGTTATCGGTCGAGAGATTGGCGCTATAGAACCGGTTGTAATAGTCGCGCAGGGCAGTGAGCAGCTCGTGCCCTCCCGTGGCCTGGGGATACTTCAGATCCTGGTAGGTGAAGTCGATCCGGGTCGGGATATCCGGCCCGCCGGGAAGGGGGCTCGTAAGCGGGAATCCCTGCGCCCAAGGATGGGTGCCTTCGGTCCCCATATACTTGCCGGTCGCGTCGAGGAACTTGAAGAGGGTTTCGTAAACCCCCATCGGTGCGAAATAGGTCAGCGCGGAATCCGGGACAGGCATTTCACCCGATATCGTGACACACGAAACGGGCGCAATGGGCTCCGAAGGCTGCCCCTACGCCAGCAGGGCGTCGACGACAAATCCGTGAACGTCGGTAAGCCGGAAGTCGCGACCCGAGAAGCGATAGGTGAGCCTCGTGTGATCAATCCCCAGTAAGTGAAGGATCGTCGCGTTCAGGTCGTGGATATGTACGGCGCCCGGCGTGAAGGTGTCCGGCGTCGGATTCAAGATCTTGCCGTCCTTGTCGACGATGTTGTAGCTGTAATCGTCGGTTTGGCCGTAGACGATGCCCGGCTTCACGCCGCCACCCGCCATCCACATCGTGAAGCAGCGCGGATGGTGGTCGCGGCCGTAGTTGTCCTTGGTTAGAGGTCCCTGGCAATAGACGGTGCGCCCGAATTCTCCACCCCAAATGATGAGGGTGTCATCGAGCATGCCGCGGCGCTTCAGGTCGCTCACGAGAGCCGCGCAAGCTTGGTCGACGTCTTGGCACTGCCTGGGCAAATCGCCGCCGAGGTTGCCGTGCTGGTCCCAACCCCGGTGGAAGATCTGGATGAAACGGACGCCGCGCTCCGCCATGCGTCGGGCCAGCAGGCAGTTCGCCGCGAACGTTCCTGCCTTGTGCGCGTCCTGTCCGTACAGTTCGAATGTCTCGGCCGGCTCCTTGGACAAATCCATCAGATCGGGAACACTGGTCTGGAGGCGGTAGGCCATTTCGTATTGGGCAATCCTGGCGGCGATCTCCGGATCCCCAAAGTGGGCGAGCTGCATCGCGTTGAGTTTGGCGATACCGTCCAGCATCTTGCGGCGCGTAATCCCATCGACCCCGTCCGGGTTCTGGAGAAAGAGTACGGGGTCGCCCGAGCTGCGGAGGGCAACTCCCTGGTATTCGCTTGGCAGGAATCCGGAACCCCAAAGTCGAGTGAAGACGGCCTGGGCGTCGGCCTTCGCGCTCCAGGTGCTATGAAGGACGATGTAAGTCGGCAGATCCTCGTTCATCGTGCCAAGCCCATAACTAACCCAGGAGCCGATGCTCGGCCTGCCTGGGAGCTGGCTTCCGGTCTGAATAAAGGTAGTTGCCGGGTCGTGATTGATCGCCTCGGTATACATCGACCGAATCACGCATAGGTCCTTGACGATCTTGGATGTATGCGGAAGAAGCTCGCTGACCCAGACTCCGTCGTCGTTGTTGTCGTGCTTCTCGAACTTGTACTTCGTAGGAGCAACCGGAAATCGGGCCTGGCCGCTCGTCATGGTCGTGATGCGTTGTCCCCGGCGGATGTCCTGCGGAAGCTCCTGATCGAAGTGGTCGATTAGTTTCGGCTTGTAGTCCCACAGATCGAGCTGGCTCGGGCCACCGTTCATCGTGAGATAGATGACGCGCTTGGCCTTCGGCGCGAAATTGGGGAGGCCCGGCAGTCCGCCTTTGGCGGCCTTCGCCTGGTCAGCGCCGACTAGCGATGCCAAGGCGGCGGTCCCGACACCCAAGGCGGTGCGCCCGAACAATTGTCGCCGGGTCAGAAGGAGTTCGTGTTCGCGTCTTGGGTCCATGTCCGGTTGATGATTTCTCCGCTTATGTTAGTGTAAGGTGAGCGTCTCGTCGAGGTTGAGGATCAGGTTGCAGACGAGCGTCCACGCGGCATGTTCGGATGCCGGAATCGTTTTGTCCCGTGGCGATTCGCCGATTGAGAGGGTCTTCGCCGCGTCGGCGGGATCGCTGCGGTAGCGCTTTCGCGCTTCCTTTAAGAAGTCGGTGAGTACGATCGACTCCTGAGTCGTCGGCGATCGGCTGGCCGCGAGTCGAAACGCGTAGTCGAGCCGAGAGTGGTCGTCGGCCTTAGCTTTAATGATGCGCTGGGCCATCGCCCGCGCGTCCTCGAAGAAGCCGGTCTCGTTTAAGGTTGCCAGCGCCTGGGTCGGAGTGTCGGTGCGCGATCGGCGAACGACGCACGACTCTCGCATCGGCGCGTCGAACAGCATCATCGTAGGCGGAGGGCTCGTGCGCTTCCAGAACATGTAGAGCGAGCGGCGATAGAGCGCATCGCCGTGATCCTGCATGTACTTGGCGGTATCGCTGATCGGATAGGCGATGATCTCCCAAAGTCCCGGTGGCTGGTACGGCTTATCTGAATGACCCCCGCCTTTCTCGTCGAGGAGTCCAGAGACGTAGAGGGCGGTATCGCGGATCACTTCGGCGTCTAGCCGGAATCTCGGGCCCCTAGAGAGGAGAACGTTGTCGGGATCTTTCTGCCGTTTTGTGCTCGAAGCGGCGGCCGACTGGCGATACGTCGCACTCGTAAGGATCAGCTTTGTGAGCTTTTTGACGCTCCAGCCATCCTTGACGAAGCGGCATGCAAGGTAGTCGAGGAGCTCGGGATTGGACGGCCAATCGCCGCGACTGCCGAAATCCTCGCTCGACTTGACGAGGCCGGTCCCGAAGTGCTGCTGCCAGATCTTGTTGACCATGACACGGGCGGTCAGGGGGTTCTTCGGGTCGATGATCCAGTTGGCGAGATCGAGACGGCTCTGGCCGCGGATCGTCCCGAAGACTTTCGGGATCGTCCGGGTGACTGGATCGCCGGGCTGGTCGTATTGCCCACGCTTGAGGACGAAGGTCTTGCGCGGCATCGGCAGCTCTTTGGCGATGTAGGTCATCGGGATCTGCTTGTCGAGTGCCCTAACGTCGGATTCGAGCTGTCGAAAGGTCTTGGCATTCACTGAGGCCGGCCCGAGATCAAGGAATGTGTCCACCAATGCGTGGGTTTGCTCGGTGCTTAGGCTGGTCAACTTGCAGAGGTCGCGGGCCCGATTGAGCCGGACCACCTCGTCGCCGCCAAGCCCGAGGAAGGCGCCGTCGTCGCCGGCGGCGTTTGCGATCTTGATGAGAATCAGGTTGTCGCCGGCTTTCAGATCGACTGTTGCCTTGTCCGCGTTAGCGGTCAGCGCCCGCTGAACCTTGTTTTGGTGGACCAGCTTGCCGTTAAGCCACACCTTGATCCCGTCGTCGCTGCCGAGCCGCAGGTCGATCTTGGCCGCTTTTTCAACTTGGATGGTTCCCCGGATATAGGATGCCGCGTTGTTCTTGCCGACGACCTTGAACGTGGGTTTGTCGAGTTCGAACTTGAATGGCTTCCAGGTCGGACCTGCGGGTTCTTGGCTTAGCGCGGTGGAGCAGAGGAGGCGAGGATCGTAAGGATCGAAGCCGCGTGGAGTCGTTTCCTGCCGGTTCAAAATCCCAAATAGTTCCGGCTTTGAAAGGCCCTTCTTAGGTTCGGCCGGCTCGGGTCCGAAGTTGGTGTCGAAGGCCGAATCGAAGTCCTTCGCCGGATAGGGTCCACTGATCTCCCAACCCGAAGTCGCCGGAACCGTGGCAACCGCATTGACGGCCCACTTCCTGGCCTCTTCGGGATTCGTCCGTGCCTCGACCGCCCTCATTCTCTGATCGAGAACGGCCATCGCCTTGGCCTGCTCCGGCGATGGAGCCTTCATGACCGGCTCGTGCAGCCTTAGGTTGCCATCGAGCGGAGTGTCGGCAGTACTATCGAAGAAAGCATACAAGCCGTAGTAATCTCGCTGCGTGAACGGGTCGTACTTGTGGTCGTGGCACTTCGCGCACTGAAGCGTGACTCCCAGAAAAACCGTTGCCGTAGTGTCGACGCGATCAAAAGTGTTCTTGGCCAAGAACTCGGCCTCGATCGCGCCGCCTTCGTTGGTGGTTGGATTGAGACGAACGTATCCGGTGGCGATCTTTTGATCGAGAGTTGGACTCGGCAGGAGATCGCCGGCGAGTTGCCACAGGGCGAACTTGTCGTAGGGCAGATCCTGGTTATAAGCTCGCACCACCCAGTCCCGATAGGGGTAGATCGAGCGCTCGTTGTCGATGTGGAGGCCGTGTGTGTCGGCATACCGGACGGCGTCCAGCCAGAAGCGAGCCTGGTTCTCGCCGAACCTCGGGCTGGCCATGAACCGGTCGACAAGTCGCTCGTAGGCATCTGACCGGATGTCGGCGACAAAATCGGTCACTTCCTGTGGGGTCGGCGGCAAGCCCGTGAGGGCGAGGGAAATCCGCCGGATCAGAGTTCGCTTGTCGGCTTCCGGCTCCGGCTTTAGACCGTTTTCCTCGAGCCGCGAGAGAACGAAGTGGTCGATGTCGTTCCGCACCCATGTTTGATGGTCAACCTTTGGAAGGGTGGGCATTTTGGGCGCGATGAAGGCCCAATGATCTCTGAACTCGGCGCCTTCCCGAATCCAGGTGCGGATGATTTCAACCTCAGCAGGAGTCAAGGGCTTGATCCCCGAATCCTTCGGGGGCATTCGCGCATCCTCATCGGAAGACGTGATTCGTGCGATAACGGCGGACTTTCCGGGATCGCCGGGCAGGATCGGATGCACCCTCCCATACGCTGCCGTCGCGCCCTTGAATGAATCTAGGCTGACGCCCCCGGTCCTCTTCAGGGCATCGTTGTCCTGGCCGTGGCATGGCCAGCAATGCTGCGCGAGAAGGGGCCGCACATCGCGATTGAAATCCACGGTTGGCCGTTTTGGCTTCCGCTCGGTCAGAGATGAGGAGGCGATGCCGGCGACGAACACAGCAAGGGACAAGCAGAATAGAAAGAGTCGCAGGCTCGGAAGTCGCATCATCGGAACTCCATTCATTGTAGTTCCGATTGAGGCTGATGTTGAGATCGCCGCTTCCATAGGCACGAGCTTGGCCCTTCATGGCGTATTCATCTGCGCCTGTAGAATGAGTTTCATTCCACCTGACTCGGTGACGAATTCATGAAAGCGCATTCTCTGACCCTTGGCGTGGCCCTTTTCGGTTCTATCTGTTCGGCTCAAACCGTCGATCCCCATTTGTATTCCGGCCTCGTCTGGCGGAACATTGGCCCGTTCCGCGGGGGTCGCGTGGCTGCCGTCTCAGGGGCCGTTGGCCAGCCGGGAGTCTTCTACATGGGGATGCCCGCAGGTGGCGTTTGGAAGACCACAAACGCCGGGACGACGTGGGTCCCGATTTTCGATTCGATCAAGGAGTCGTCCTCGGTCGGCGGAGTCGAAGTTGCCCCTTCCGATCCTAACGTGATCTACGTCGGCATGGGAGATATGGCGACGGGGGGAGCGATCAATGAGGGCACCGGCCTGTATAAGTCGACGGACGCGGGGAAGACTTGGCGGCATCTCGGTCTCGATGATAGTCATCAGATCCCGTCGATCCTCGTCGACCCCCACGATCCCAACCTAGTTCTTGTCGCAACTCAGGGGAACGTTCGCGCACAGTCTGAGAACCGCGGTCTGTACCGCAGTACCGACGGCGGCAAGACCTGGACAAAAACGCTTTACATCGACAACCAAACCGGAGTCCAAAAGATCGCTTGGGCCTATGATCACAGGAACGTAATGCTTGCTAAGACCGATCGGCACTACAACCGGGGCGGCGTACGAGCCGGCGACTTTGGCGGGGGCGGGCCCCTGGCCAGCAGGGCCCGACGGGTACGACGCTCTGGAAATCCACTGACGAGGGGCTGACCTGGAAGGAGATTAAGAGCGACAGCCTCCCCGCGCTTGGTGGCCGAACCTGCGTGGCGGTCGCGATGAACACGAACGCTCAAAGAATGTTTATCGTCGGCAACTTCGGCCTCTATCGCTCTGACAACGCTGGCGAAACTTGGAAGCACATGGACGCCACGGATCGTCGCATCATGAACGGTCAGGGTGGCTACAACTGCGGCGTCTACGTCAATTCGAAGAATCCGGACGTTGTGTACGTCATCAACACGTCGAGCTACATCAGCACCGATGGCGGGAACACGTTCACAGGCTTCAAGGGAGCGCCAGGCGGGGACGATCCCCAGCAAATGTGGATCGATCCGACCGATGGCAACCGGCTTTTCTTAGGAACGGATCAAGGATCGACCGTCTCATTGGACGGGGGGCAAAGCTGGAGCAGCTGGTACAACCAGCCGACCGCTCAGGTCTATCACATCTCGGTCGACAACCAGTTTCCCTATTGGGTGTATGCAACCCAGCAGGACAGCGGCTGCATCGCAACGAGTAGCCGAGGCAACCTCGGGGCGGTGACACCACTCGACTGGCTGCCCCATCCCGGCTACGAATTCGGTGCGATTGTGGCCGACCCGCTGAATTCAAAGGTTAGTTACGCAGGTGGCCCCGGGGGTGGAATCGTCAAGACCACCTATCCGAGCGGGCAATGGATCAATGTGAGCCCGAACATGGACGGAAGCCTGGGTCTGCGAAGAGTCGGCAACCAGCAGCTTGCCTTTTCGGCTACCAACCCACACGAATTGCTAGCGGCATTCCAATTTCTGATGGCGTCAACCGACGGCGGAATGCATTGGAAGAAGCTCGGCGTCGACCTTACGCAGCAAAAAGGGGCGACGCCGGCGAAACCGGCTGCTGCGCCGGCCCGGCCAACCGGCACGGGCGGCTCAGGCACTCAAAACAGCGACCCGGACGAGGCCGACGACGATGATCCCGACAACGCGGACGAGCAGCGTGGCGGAGGAGGCGGAGCGATTGAGTCGTTCTCAGTGTCGTCGATCAATGGCAACGTGATTTGGGCGGGAACGAATAACGGCCTCGTCAAGGTGACTAAGGATCACGGCAATACCTGGCAGGATGTCACAATCCCGGATTTACCAAACCCCACTCGCGCGGATATCTCCGCGATCGACGCGTCGCATCAGGATATCGGAACCGCCTATCTAGCCATCGACTATCACAACGCCGGCGACTTCAAGCCCTACCTGTATCGAACCCGCGACTTCGGCAAGACATGGACGAAGATCGTGGAAGGTCTGCCGACAGACCTGCCGAGTGGCAGCTTCACCCGTGTCATTCGCGCCGATACCAGGAAGGCAGGATTGCTCTTCGCCGGCACCGAGAGTTTCGTCTATGTTTCGTTCGACGATGGCGGCCATTGGCAGTCGCTCGCGTTGAATCTGCCAAATACCTCCTATCGGGACATGGTAGTTAAGGACAACGACCTCGTCGTCGGCACGTACGGCCGTGGTTTCTGGGTCTTGGACGACATTTCGCCGCTGCGTCAGATCTCAGCTTCGCTTGGCGCGGCCTATTTGTTCCAGCCCGGCGACGCGATCCGCGTTCGCCGCAACGTTAATGGCGATACTCCGTTCCCGCCCGAAATACCACATGCCCTCAATCCGCCCGCTTCGGCGATCTACTTCTACCTACCCATGGACTCGCAAGGAGTAACGATCGACATCACCGATGCCTCCGGGAAACTCGTGCGACACATGTCGAGCGCGCCGATCCCGCCATCGAACGATCCGCCGCCACCTGTGCCGGACTTTTGGGTCGAGAAGCAGCAGCCGTTGGACTCTACAGCCGGCATGCACCGCGTGAGCTGGAACCTGCGCTACGATAATCCGCCGGCATTCAATCATAGCTACGAGATCAACGCCAACCCTGGACTGACGCCCGCCTCTCCCGAGGGCCCGTTGGTCATGCCGGGTAGTTACACCGTAACCATGACGGTGAACGGTCAAACCTACAAGCAGGCGATCACGGTTAGGAACGACCCGCGCTCTCCGGCATCGGCGGCCGATCTGCGTGCACAGCACGAGCTGCAGATGAAGCTCTACGAATGCGCGCGGCAAGCTTGGGACGGGTATCGGCAGGTTGCGATGATGCGGGCTTCGGTGGCCGATGCGACGAAGGGGAACGCAGCTCAGGAAGTTGCCGATGCGGCCAAGGACTTTGACGCCAAACTCACCGCAATCGGCGGCACCGCCGGATTCGGCCGCCGCTTCGGCGGAGGAGGCGGAGGCGGCGGAGCGGCTCCGGCTCCCACCTTCGCACGAGTCGTCGGCGCCCTGGGTGGTCAGCTCAATACCATCGATTCCGGCGATATGGCGCCAAGCGAGCCGCTAAGCAAGGCATGTCTGGCGGCTTGTGCGGACCTGCCAAAGGCGGAGGCGGCATGGAAGGCACTCAACGAAAAAGACCTGCCGGCTTTCAACGCTATTCTCGCGAAGTACAACGTGAAAGGGATCGCAGCTGCGAGCAATCCCTCATCGATGGCAATTGGAGGGCCGTCGAAAACGAGGTAGCTCTCCCGCCAGGTTGTTCCGAAGCAATCAGACCGGCCACCGGCTAAACTATCGGTTCGGACCGTCGGGCTCCGTCCGAGCGATCAAGCAATGCTTCAAACCGCTGGCCTCGTCAAAGAATACAAGAATACGAGGGCGGTCGACGACTTGGACCTGCAGATCAATCCCGGCGAAATCGTCGGCCTGCTCGGGCCAAATGGGGCAGGGAAGACTACCGCGCTTCGCTGCATCGCCGGAATCCTGCGACCGACCGCCGGCCGGATCGTGATCAACGGACACGACATTGTCGACGACCAGGCTAAGGCCAAAGCCCGGCTAGCCTTCGTGCCTGAGGTCCCCAGTCTTTACGAACTGCTCACCGTCGACGAGCACCTCAAGTTTGTCGCGATGTGCTTCAATCGACTCGATCGCTACGACGAACTGAAAGACGAATTGCTCGACCGCTACGATCTCGCCGAGAAGCGAAACGATCTTGTGGCGACGCTGAGCAAGGGAATGAAGCAAAAGCTGTCGGTGGCCTGCGCGCTCGTGCACGATGCCAATGTGATGCTCTTCGACGAACCGATGATCGGCGTCGACCCCGCGGGCGCCCACGAACTGAAGCTGGAGCTGGTGCGAGCGAAACTGAATGGGGCCGCGATACTGATCTCAACCCATTTGCTTGATACGGCGGAACGGCTGTGCGACCGGGTCATTATCCTCTCACGAGGCAAGAAGCTTACGGAAGGCTCACTCGAACAGTTGAGGCAATCCAGCAGTATGGAGGTCGGTACGCTCGAAGAGATCTTCCTGAAGCTGACCGAGGTGTAGCAGGGGGTTGAAAACCGTCGTACGAGATTCGGCTCGGGAAGTATTGAACGATAACGGATGCGGCCACTCCTGTTCTTGACGTTTCGGTGCTTCGTGAACGGCCTGCGCCGGGGCCTGACTTCGCCCAAGCGCCTGGTTACGACGGCGGTTATCCTGCTCTATTACTTCTATTGGTTCGTGCGGCCGTTGATGATGTCGTCGACCGCCTTTCACCAATCGGGGTGGACGCTTCCGGTCGAAGTCAATCTGCCGCCGCTTGCGAGCATCGACGCCTGCGTCTTCGCCGCGTTCGCGGGGCTGAGTCTGATCCTTTCGTTGGGCCTGTTCGGCTATCGCTCGAGTTTCAAGCCGGCCGATGTCGATGTCCTGTTTCCGACCCCGATCAGCCCTCGAACGGTCCTAACCTTCCGGATCGTTCGCGACTATCTGGGGACATTGCTTATTCCGCTGTTCTTGATCATCTTGACGTGGCGGCCATTCGACCTCCAGGCGATTTTCTCGAACGTCCCTCATCCGCACAGTTCCGGCTACGTGTTCAGGGCGCTTTTTCTCGGGTTCACGCTGGTGACGACCGCTTGGGTTGGGATGGGCTATGCGCTGAGTCTTTACGTTAATCGAAACGATCGAAGGAGTGAGGCTCGAAAGAAGATCATCGGATGGTTCGTAGCCCTTCCACCCCTTATCGTCCTCGGATACGCCGTCCGGGCGGCTGCCGGATTCCGTGCCTGGAGCGACTTCGTCCACTTCGCGCAGCAAGACTGGCTGCGGATCTTCTTCTTTACCGCAACTCCCGCCTCCCGGATCGTCATGGGTCCGCTAGAAGGAAACGCCGCCGAAATGATCGTCGGAGCCGGCACCCTGATCTTGATATCGGCGGCGAGTCTTTACCTGGCGATCGGACAAGCCGAGTGGATGTATGACCAGGCGGCGGTGAGGGGTTTTGGGGCCGAGAGCATGCGCCAGCTCCAGAGGAAGGGCGACATGATGGGCCTCATGGCGGAAGCGGCCCGACTAGGCAAGATCAAAGTTCGGAAGCCAGGCTGGTTCCAGAGTTTACGTCCGAGGGGCTTGTTGGGTCTCATCTGGAAGGATGTCCTCATTCAGTGGCGGTCGATCAGAGGGATCATTCTAATCTTCGTGGCCGCCGGAATGACTTTCGTCGTGCTGCCGTCTTTGGCGGGTCACGGAGATCGCAGCGTTGCGATCATGGGGATCATGGTGATTGTCGCGGAGGCTTTCGTCGCCTTCATGGTGGCCACGATGACTTCTCAGACCGGCTTTACCGAACTACTGCGCCGTGTCGACTTGCAGAAGCCCTTGCCATTTGGCCCGCAAGTCATTGTGATGTCCGAGGTGCTTGCCAAAGCACTTCCGGCGGTTGTCATCCCATTGATCTGCGGTCTCGTGTCGCTTGCGCTGCTTCCCGGCACCTGGCTTGATGTGATCGCCGGAGCCTTGTTTTTCCCGTCATTCGCCTGGGTGATTTGCTCGCTGGTTTGCGTCATCGTGCTCCTGTTTCCGGAGATCGATGATGTGTCGCAACGCGGATTCCGCGGCCTGATGATGCTGTTCGGAATGGTGCTGGTCGGCACTCCCGGCGTCCTAACGTTCATCGCTATCGGCGCGTTCACGAAGACGGCCATCATTGGCGCCCTCCCCGCTGCCATCGTCAACTGCGTCGTTGGGTTCGGGCTCACCGCTCTCGCCGGCAGCCTCTACGCAAGCTTTAATCCAAGCGAATAAGACCAGGTGACGGTACACTCCTTTGTCCGTCCAACGAGGCGAGAACTCAAGTGCGGTCCGCGGTGTTTGCTCTTTAAGGTGAAAGGTTGAAAAGAAGGTTCCGCGCTTCCTACAAGATCGCCCTGGGGTTCGGCGTGCTGGCCGTGCTCGCGATTTATGGCCACAAGTACGTCGATGATTTCCGGCTTGGACGGGACCGCTTTCCGCCGTTAAGCCCGGGCACGGTCGATATCATCGGGCTGGATACGAGGGCCGGCTACGGAGTGATCGTCGAAAACCGGGTCGCCAAGCTCGTCTTTGCCGGCCAGGATGCATTTGGCCCCGGCAAGATGGACGAGAGCAGTCTCCAGAATTCGGGCGGCGACCGAAAGTTCGTGCCGATCAAAGACATGTTGAAGGGCCTGCGCGGGGACGTGGCCGGGCTCAGCTACTTCGTCGAGAGGCTGAACGACATCAAGGATGAGGAGGGCTATCCGGACGCTCCGGTGTGGAAGATCGAGGACATCGAGAGGGCCCTCAGTGGCGACAAGGCCCTGCAGGACAAGCTGGTCCACGACATCAACGTCAATCTGGACGGAAGCCCCGTCGACTATGTCACCAAGGGCGCCGTCTACGGCGCGATTCTTATCGATTCGCCGGTGCCGCTCGAAGTTACTGATGGCGACCGGCGCGTAAAGGTTGTCGCCCGGATCAAGCGATCGTTCAAGTCGAAACTGATGACCACCGTGGAGCAGAGTCTCGGCGGAAAGGTTGACGTCTCGAAGAACGACATCACGAGCCATTACACGATCGCAGCGAAGGCGATCATGTCGGGGACGGCTCCAAAAGAGGCCGTGGCGAGTCGCCTCCGGGGCTATGGAAAGGGCCTCGAGGCTCTAGCCGCGGTCCCTCAGAAGATCCTGGATAGCATCACCACCGTAATCAACGAGGATCAGCTTACGACCGCGCATTACACAACCCAGAAGACGAACAAAGGCACCTCCTACACCTTGGTGATCGGGCTCACCAATGAAGGAGCAAAGCGGCTCTACCAATTCAGCCGGGATCGAATTGGCGACCAGTTGCTCGTCACCGTCAACGGCGTCGCGATTGCCGCGCCTTTCGTCGATTACGCGCTTTCAAGTGGCGAGGTTCAAGTAGACCGCCTCGAGGATCAGTCGTTAGTGGAAGACGCAGTCGCTACAATAAACTTAAAGGGATCTAGGACGACTAAATGAAGATCTGTACGATGTGGCCGCTAGCAGTTGGAGCGGCAGGGTTCGTGTTGTTGGGCTGCGGTTCAAGCGGCGGCGCTTCTTCGGGATACGTTCCAAAGAAGGCTGAGGTCCTTAAGAGTGCGTCGGTTGCGCCCGGACAGGAGGCGACCTACTTCCCGTTCGCGGTCGGGAACCAGTGGTCATACGACAAGGAATCCGTCGAGAGCGTGGGAAACCAGCAAAAGCAGGCAAATCACGTGGTCGTCTACAAGCTGGTGGGTCTGAAACCGTCTCCCGGAGGCGGTCAGGATGCCTCGTTCGACGTGCTTACCGACGACAAGATGACAAGCCACGAAATCTGGCGGATGGAATCCAGCGGGCTATACCAGGTGGCTATGGGCACGGACAAACCACTTCCCATCACGCCACCCCAGCTTGTCGTTCCTTTTCCGGCGACGAAGGACCGAACCTACAAGTGGACGGGTACGGCGACCGCACAGGGCGGTTCAACGGCAACGTCGATCAATGGAACGGTTGCGGGCGAACAGACCATCGACACGAGCAAGGGCGATTACAATGCGTTGGCAGTAGTGAGCACCGGCAAAGTGTCGTCGTCGGCGGTTACTTCGCAAAACGAGGCGCGGATTTGGCTCATTCCAGGGGTAGGCATCGGCCGATTCCGATTGGAGGTCGCGGGCACCATCAAGAACCCAAAGGTCAAGTCGCCTATTCCGTTCCATTCGTTGACGGTGTTGAAGCTAAGGGAGTACTCACTAACGAAATGAAATCGCCTTACGGTCCAGTCGTCTTCACCTTGGCCCTGCTGGGCTTGGGCTGTCAAAGCCCGGTTTCTTCGACTGGCAGCGGCCAGTCCGTAACTTCGGCCGCTCAAGCATCAGGTACGACCGCTGGTAAGCCAAGCGATCCAGCCCAGTCAGGTTCGCCAACGGCCGCCCAAACGCCAACTCCGCCACTTCCCGAGGACCTGAAAACCTCCGCTTATCATTGGTACGGCCTGTCGAACGATCAGACCGTTTCAATCAAGCTCACCAATGGCGGCCAATCGTTCACGGGGAAACAAACCGTGCACCTCAAATCGGTCAAGGGCGGCGTGGCAACCTTTGAAATCGAACGAACCGGCGATATCGCCGACAAACTCGGCACCGACACGATTTCCCTGGAGAAGGGTGGCATCTACACGGTCGGTTCCACAATGATCAATGGCGTCACGCGGAACCTGGAAATGCCCGCCGATGTTAAGCCGGGAGCAACCTGGCAGAACACCGGCAAGGTCTCGATGACTCAGGGTGAAGTCGTCCAGGACCTGACGATTAAGGCGGTCGAAGAGCGAAAAGTGGCGACCGTGAGAGGCTCCGAAACGGCTCTCGTCGTCCACCAAAGCGGAACGATGACCGTTAACGGGGCTAAGTATCGAATTGTCTCCGACTACTGGTACGTCCAAGATAAGGGTGTCGTGAAAAGCGTGGCCACCATGACTAACGCCAGCGATCCAAAAGCAAAGCCCGTGAGCATCACGATCCAAGAAACAAAGCCATGATCACATGCGCCATCATCGCCTTCACGTTGGCAGCGTCGCCCGTCGAAGACTACTTCCCGTTGATTCCGGGGACGAAGTGGACGTACGAGGATGCGAACGGCCTGCAAATGGTTCAGGAAGTCGGCCAGCCAATCGAAATTGG
Source organism: uncultured Fimbriimonadaceae bacterium (assembly GCA_964576205.1). Lineage (GTDB taxonomy): Bacteria > Armatimonadota > Fimbriimonadia > Fimbriimonadales > Fimbriimonadaceae > JAEVZK01. The sequence goes on from CAZNUL010000031.1 coordinate 33,004, forward strand.
AAAGGGTCAATCCGTAACTCCTATTGTCATGAGTTCCGGTGGGAGAACTTTCGGATCGAACCTTTACGGCCTCGATGGCGACACGATGAAGCTCTTCGGGGTCATCAACGGCGAGGCGAAGGCTCAGGCGAACATGTTCAAGCTCCCGGAGCCGATCCTGAGGGTGGGATCGACGAAGATGGAGTGGCAGTATCTGGGCGAGCTCCCAACCGAACAAGGGCCGGTCTTGGTCCAGGTTCGGGCCGATTCGAACAAGGGACCAAGACGGGCCGTGCTCGGTCGGGAAGCCGAGTCGATTACAGTCCATGCTTTCATCCGGTACGGAAACGAAGCTGCGAACGGCGTGGAAGTCCACCAGGCCATGGTCTACGCGAAGGGCATCGGCATGATCGAGACGACAGAGGCAACAAAGGCGCTTGGCCAGACCGTAAAGAAAGTGCTGAAGCTCGTAAAATTCGAGCCACCGCAAGGCTGAACCCGTGATCCGAAGAAGCTCGTGGCTAGCCGCCGCGGTTCCCACATTTGGTCTTATAGCCGTCGCCCTCGGCCTTTGCTCCTGCAGAGGCGGCTCCGGTAGTGCCGGGACTGGCCCTCCCATCAATGACTATGCGGCTCTCAAGCCTGATCAGCTCACATTAAAATCGTCTCATCTCGAGTTGGCGGGCACCGACTATCGAGCCGACGTGAAGGTCGAGCGGAGGGGCTCCACGATCGAAATTGATCTCGTTCACGAAAACAGCGTCATCGAGAGCGAGCGGTACGAATCGACCGAAGAGGGATTCTTCCTTAGTTCGGCGAGCGCCCAGCAATATGATCCGCCCGTTCCCTTGATCAAGTATCCAATGCACGTCGGGGACAAGTGGACTTGGTCTGGCATGACCGATCCTGACTCGCGCCATGCCAAAGCGGAGATCGCGTCATCGATCGAGGGTCTGACTATCAACGGCCGCACAGTACCAAATGTGGTCCGTATCGATGTAACGGTTTCGATGGAAGGCGGCGGCGACCAATCGCCGACGACTTCGCGGCTTTCGTTCTGGATTGCTCCGGGACTGGGGGTCGTTAAGCGAAAGTTTGGCGACTATTCGACGCGAGAGCCGCTGGAGGATCAGGATTGATACGGAAGTGCCGGTAAAGGGCTTGCGACGACTCGATCGGCCCCTAGTGGGGGTGGATCAGCGCAGTCGCATGAAAAGATTCGATTGGCTGCTCCTGTTGTCCGCTCTCATCCTGCTGGCCTTGGGGTTCGTCTCTTTGTACAGCGTCGGTTTGCGTGACGGCGCCAATTACTTCCGGAAGCAAGCGACCATGGCGGTTATCGGTCTTGTCCCGTTTGCGATCTTCTATTTCGTAAATCCGCGGTGGTGGCGCAAGATCGCGTGGTTGCTCTACGCGGTCAACGTTGTGATCCTGGCGGCCGTTTTATTCGTCGGAACGTCCCAAAATGGCGCCCAGCGCTGGATCGACTTTAAGTTCGTCCAGTTCCAACCAAGTGAACTCGCGAAGATTCTCGTCGTGATCACGTTGGCCAGCTTTCTCGCGGCGCGACAGCAGTCGATCGCGCATCTGTCGACTCTTGTCCTTTCATTTCTGCACGTGGCGATCCCTGCTTTCCTGATCGCCAGGCAACCTCACTACGGCGGCGCCATGGTGCTGATCGTCATCTGGATCAGCCTGTGTGTGGCCGGCAACGTCCCCCTCAGATATCTTGCCGCAAGCCTCATTCTCATCGGCCTTGGCTGCGTCGCTCTCATCGAGATACCCGGGGCTCTCCACGGTTATCATCTGAAGCGGCTGCAGGGTCTGGAACTGACTGATAAGCAAGGCAGCGGGTTCCAACAGGACCGAGCCCAAATCACTCTTGGCGCAGGGGGACTTCGGGGTGACGGTCTTTTTAGGGGCAGGCTTTCTCTTCCCGAACAGCAGAACGATTTCGTCTTTACTGTGATCGGTGAGGAACTCGGCTTGGCCGGCGGCCTCCTGACTTTGTCCGCCTTCGGGTTCTTCTTTTATCGGGCCTGGTTGGTCATGCTAGAAGCTACCGACCCCTACCTGCGGATGCTCGCTGCCGGAATCCTCGGCATGCTCGGTTTCCACACGATTTTGAATCTGGGAATGGTGCTTCAGATTCTGCCGGTCGTCGGATTGTGGCTGCCGTTTATGAGCGCAGGTGGAACGGCCCTTTGGCTCTGCATGGCATGCATGGGATTGCTCCTCAAGGTCAGATCCCTGGAGAGACCGATCCTCTTCTAATTGTGAGTCGTTGGTGTCGGCCTGACTACGACCTAGCCCAATAGCTCGTCGAACGCCCGCGGTTCATCGAAGGGCTCGAGCACCCGATGCGTCCCCGAAGTCACCCGGTGAGCGAGTGCTCCTTCGAGACACGACAAGATGCGGTAGCGGCCGTCCGTGTATTCGAGCGCGCATCCGTCATCAAGTCCGATCCCCACGCCCGGTGTTTCTCGCATCATCGCCTTGAATTCCTCGAGTCGGAAGCCTTCCCTGCTCATGTGAGGGCAGAGGGCGACCGGCAGGAAGTCGAGGCCGTCGATCCGGCCCGTCGGCTTGCCGAGATCTTCGGTGAGAGCGAAGTCGCTGTTGCCGTAGCGACCCCAGCAGATGCATCCGGCGCTGAGACCGGATAAAACGACTCCCCGGCCGGCGGCGGCTTTCAGCATCCCGTCGACGCCGATCGATCGCCACAGTTCGAGCATGCGCTTCGTGTTTCCTCCTCCGACGTAAACGAGGTCGGCCTTCGAGATCGAATCCGCGACCACGTCGAGGTTGCCTCGAAAATCCCAGTCATGCGGATAGTCGTTCCACTTGGTTCGCTGGATCGTCGCCTCGATCTCTTCCGGCTCATATCCGTCCCAGAGGAACAGGACGTCGACCGAGCAGCCGAGCGAGCCCGCGTAGATGAACTGGAACTGCTCCCAATAATCGCGGGAGTCAAAGCTGGCGGTCGGCAGAAACAGAGCCCTCGGGTTGGCCTTGCCGGTCATAGAGACGATATGCCGGTCGAGCTCGATGGTTTCGCCCCCACCCATGTCCCCGCCTCCGATCGCCACGATTCGCATTGAGGAAGTATGGATGACCGCTCATGATCATGCCCATCAACCCATCAGCCCATCAGGTCATCATCCCCTCACCCGCGGGCGTCTGCGACCGCTTGCCGCAGCAAGGACACGCCAACGGGACCGGAGTGGATCGAGAATGCGGTCTCGGGACGAACTCCGTCTCGAGAAAGGGCATCGAGTAGCTCCGACAGGAAGTTCAGGCCAAACCAATGATCGCCAGACCGCTGAATCACATCGGGAGCGTAGAGCAGCCTGCGCTCCGGGAAGTATCCGTACAGTGCGCGCTCCAGCCCCGATCCGTGCACAGGATAGACGACGACCCGGTTCGAACCCTCTCCGATCTCAACCTTGGAGTCGATGAGGCGAAGGATCGGCGCATTCCGCATCCTTGTAAGGTCGTCCGGACGGATAGTATGTGGGGCGCCGAAGACTCGCCTAAGCAGCGGTTGCGTCGCACGCAAAGCATAGATCGGGATCTTACGCGCGACGAACCACCTAAGGCCGCCGATGTGAGGCCAGGCATCGTCCGAACTGACCACGGCTTTGACCGGCTTGCCGGGAAAGCGCTTCGCCACGTCCCGCATCACCTCGCCCATGTACTCTGCCGACAAAACGCCCTCAAAGCAGACGATGCCGTCGCCCTGGTCGACGGCCGTGCAGTTGAACTGGCCCTCGTACTGAACGATCCCGGGAGCGATCTCGGATGCCTTAAACTGAGGCAAAGGCCTCGGGCGTGATGGCGCGGCCAAGTCGGCCAACTTTGATTCAATCGCGGGATCGGGCCCGCCATACGAGATCTGCAGACCGAGGAGGCTGTCGTCTTCTTGCCTCAGCCCATTGCGGTCCAGCGACCATAGGGTTGGAAACCGAAGGCCTCCCTTGGCGATGTCCCAGTTCCCCCAGATCACCCGCTCCTTGACGTCACCCCAGATCGACCAAAAGCCATCGGAAACCTGGATCGACTCGACCGCCGCCGGAAGATGCGTGTAGCGATTGAGGAACACTCTGACGGGTGCCGCCCCCCACTTGAACTTGAGCACGTCGTGGGGCACGTCGTGAAACCGATTGGGGGCGTCGACCGAGAGGTCGGAGGAGGCGAGCGCCGCGAAGAGCACCCTTTCCGGACCCAGCGCCAACCGGTTCTTGCGCGTCATGCCGAGAAAGCTGGAGGCTCCGCTCGGCTTCTCTCGGGTCGATTGCGTCGACACAGCGGAGCTGCCGGAGTAAATGAGTCCGCTCAGGCGCCCCTTGAAGCTCACCGACATCTGATCGAAGTCGGCGATGGTGTCGCCTTCGATGTAGGTTGAGATCCAGGGGCCCTCCGGCCGCTCCGATTCCTCGAGGGCGAACGAATGGCCGAATTGCTTCGCCTGGACGACCTTGACCCGGCGCACGAGATCCTTGCCGCCCATCGCGTCGAACGCTTGATCGATCAGCTGGATTGCCGTGGCAGATCGAGGAGTCGGCTGCGCTTGGGCCCAAACGGAGAAGAGTAACGGCGGAAGCAATAGCGAAATAGGCATGGCTTGATTCCAGTTTGTAAACGGATCGCTCCATCGTGGCTGACTCCAAGAACGTTTGTCCTTCCTAGTCGCTCAAAGCGCTCGATCGGTTCAATTCACCGCCCCCTCACACCTCCATCACCGCCTCATCCCCAACGGGCGGGTACCCTACAGAGTGGCTAACGCGGCGGTACTCGATATCGAGTCGACGGTTAGCGAGAATCCCGTTCGCGTTGTCTGGGCCCTCGCTTGGCCGGCTGTCGCCCTCAATAGCCTCCAGGTAATCAACAACCTTCTCGACCGATTCTTCATCGGCCACTTGGAGTCCTCGGCCCTAACCGCCCAAGGAGCCGCTCAGAACGTGCTCTTCCTCATGTTCTCGATCGCGATGGCGATGGGAACGGCCGCGACGGCGATCGTAAGCCGGTCGTTCGGCGCGGAGGATGTGGACGGCTACCGGATCGGAGCCAAGGAGGCGACCAGCGTGACCGGTCTTCTCGGGATCCTGATGGCGGTCGTCTGCGCGCTCCTGGCGCCGGCCGCCGCGGTCTTCCTGCTGCCCGCGAACGACCATCGCTCGGTCGAACTCATGACGCGCTTTCTCCTCGCCTACGCGGCTGGCCTTCCGGCGATCTACGTCATCCAAACCCTCGCCGGATCCTTGCGCGGGATCGGCGATACGCGGAGTCCGATGGTGATCTCGGGACTGCAGATCCTGCTCCACATTACGCTGAACTTCATGCTGATTTTTCCCGAGCGGCATATCGGCGGGGTAACGATCCCCGGAGCGAACATGGGGCTCGTGGGAGCGTCGACCGCTCTCTCGATCAGCGCCTGGATTTCTGCGATCGTCTATCTCGGATTCACGGGCCGGACACCTCTCGGCAGTTTGTGGCGATTCACCTGGCCGACGCCGGAATGGTTCTGGCGCATCCTGCGGATCGCGGTTCCAGCCGCAATGATGGCCATCCTGCGGGTGCTTTCGCTGACCGTCTTCACCGTCGTGCTCGCGAACGTTCCCGACGCATCGGCCGCGATCGCCGGCATGAGCATCGGCTTTGCGGTCGAGTCGATCATGTTCATGCCGTCTTTCGGCTTGTCGCTTGCGGCGAGCGCGCTCGTGGGCCAAAGCCTGGGAATGAAACGCCCGGATCGAGCCGAGCGGCTGGGATGGATCGCGGCCCATCACGCGGCCCTGGTCACCCTATGCCTTGCCTTGCCGATCTTTCTGGGAGCTCACGGCATCGCGGTGATCCTGGTCGGCGACAAGCCGCAGATCGTCGCGCAAGCGACGCTGCTGCTTCGGTATCTGTGCTCGACCGAGATTATGTTTGCCTATGCGATGGCCTTGATCGGCGCCATGCAGGGCGCCGGCGATACGGTTCGGCCCCTCTGGATCGCAGTGATCGCCCTCTGGGGCCTGCGCGTCCCGCTCGCGATTTTCCTGGCCCTCCCGAAGGGAGTCCACATCACGAGTTGGCTGATGCTCCCCTTTGGGGCCGGCCTCGGCGCCGCCGGCGCCTGGTTCGCGATGTCCTTCACCCAGGCGGTCCAGGGCGTCCTGAGCATCTTGGCTTTCAAGCAGGGCGGCTGGAAGTTCAAGAAGGTGTAGCGGCAGGGCTCAGAGCTCAGGGCTCAGGGCTCGGAGGCTGGAGCAGGGAGCTATGATGGAATTATGCGCAGATTCGTTGCACTCGGTTTTCTGGCCGTCCCTTGCCTCACGCTATCTCAGACCGTTCGGTTGCAGCTCAAATTCGCGAAGGACGCCACCCAGCGGGTGTCGAGCGCAATGCGCATGTCGATGGATATGGCAGCGGGTCAGGCCGTTTCCATGAAGATGTCCCAAAGTCAGGAGGCCACGATGAAGGTCGTGGCCGTTTCGCCCGACGGAGGCGGCGTGGTCCGTATGACCATGGGCGACTCGACCCACTCGGCCACGATGAACGGGAAGCCCTTCAACATTCCGGGCGCCGACGCCGGAAAGGGATCAAAAGGCGCCAGCATCACCATGACTTATCTTCCGAACGGCAAGATCACCAAGATGACCGGCCTGGCCGATCTGATCAAGAAGTCCAGCCAGGATGGGCCGGCCGGTATGCCGGGCGGAATGACTGACGACAAGTCCATGACCGACATGATGAACCTGACCTATGGAGGCGTCCTCCCGGATCATCCCGTACGAGTTGGCGATCAGTGGGCGCGCGACTTGAGTCTCAGCCAGGCGTCGATGAACATTCGCTATCACCTGATTTCGAAGCTCTTGCGGTTCGAAACCCGGCAGGGCCACAAGATCGCAATCATCGGCGTCACGGGTACCGGATCGATGGCTATGTCGGACGTTAAGGCAGGCTCGGGACAGATGGGGATGAAGATGGATCGTCTGGCCATGTCAGCCATCGAGGCCTTCGACGTCGACCGAGGCTGGTTCTCCAGCATGGATCTGATAATGAAGACGCACGGGACGATGACCATGACGATGAGCGGCCAAGACAAGTCGAGCGCAAAGCCGATGTCAATGGGGATGGATATGAAGGTGACAGCCACCTACTCGCCCATCCGCGGGTGAGCCAGTAGCCAGGGCTCAGGGCTCAGGGCTCAGGACTCAGGGAGCAGGGAGCAGGGAGCAGGGAGCAGGGAGCAGGGATATCAGGCGGACAGTTTGCGCTCGAGGACGTACAGCATTGCGCCTATTTCGTCACACACAGCCACGGCGCTTTCAACATCCGTTAGCAAATCCAGCATCTGACATAGCAACAATTGGGTTTGCAGTTCGCGTAGGCTTCCGAGTGCAATTCCCACGAAATGCCCATACTCGCCCTTTGACCGCCGTCCATAGCCCTCGGCGATATTGGACGGTATAGACACTGCAGCTCTTCGCATCTGGCTGATCAGCCCAAATCGCTCGTCGGTTGGAAGCGACTCGGTGAGCTTGTAAATCGAGACCACCAGAGTCATAGCCTTCTGCCAGACAATTAGGTCCATGAACGAGCGGATCGGTGACATTCCCATTGATGATATCAGTACATCTGAACCTCTGCCCCCTGCCCACCTGCTCCCTGAGCCCTATCCCTGACTAAGCCATACTCCGGCAAGCAATGAAACCGGTTCAAGCCCTCATTCTCGCGCTTCTCGCCTCCCTCGCATCCGCCCAGCGCATCCAGGTGCACGGAACGGAGTTCCAGGTGAACGGCAAGCGCATCTGGATCAGCGGAACGAATACGCCGTGGGAGAACTGGAACGACTTCGGCGGCAAGTTCGATCCCGCCTGGTGGCGCGGCCAGCTACACGCACTTCGTGAGAACCACGTCAACGCGACCCGGGTTTGGATCTCCTGCAACGGAGACAACCCCTCGCCTGGGATCAGACCGGATGGAACGGTCACCGCGCCTACGGCCGCCTTTTGGAGAGACGCAGATCAGCTGTTCGAGATGGCCAGGGAGGAGCGTGTGTATCTGATGATCGCGCTCATCTCGTTCGACCACACGAAGGAGGGCAATCATAACTTCCAGGCGTGGCGCAGCATGCAGAAGAGCTCCGAGGGCCGCGCCTCCTTCGTTAGCGAGTACGTGACGCCGTTCGTCAAGCGCTACGCCTCCAATCCCTACTTCTTCGCCATCGACGTCGGGAACGAGCTGGACTGGGAATGGGACAACCAGGGTATGCGGCAGGAGGACTCGGTCGACCTGATCGCGAGAGTCGCGAATGCGGTCCATAAGAACAGCAAGGCGCTGGTCTGCCAGGGCATGGGGACGGCGCCGAAGTACCTGAGCGTGAAGTATCGAGGCAACTGCCTATCGGATGCCTCCCTCGGCGCGGCCCAGCCCGGCGCCTACGTCGACTTCTACAACATCCACTATTACGATTGGGTCCGGCCCTACTTTTCGAGTCCCTTCGAGAGTACGCCTGCCGAGATGGGCCTGACCGGCAGGCCGTGCATCGTTGGCGAAATGCCTTCGAAGGGCAGCGCCGGCATGTCGATCGCCGAGAACTACCGGTTGGCTTTCGAGAAGGGCTGGCAGGGCGTCATGCCCTGGACTTCGAACGGTGTGGACTCGAACGGGAAGCTTTCGGACATGGCGCCGGGGGCCGCTTGGTTCTTCGGCGCTCATCCAGGTTTGGTTGGCGGTCGGTAGCAGCATGAGTCTTCGTCACAAAGTACCGTTGGCTGCGACAGTTTGGCTGGCATGCCTAACGGTCGGGGCGGGTCACGCTGTCAAGGCGGCTAACGACGACCGAGATGTCATCCAGACTGCGATGCTATCGTTCTTTCATCACGAAGACTGGTATGCCGCAGACTGGAAGCCGAAGAGCCACGTGGTGCTTCGCAAGCGGTTCATGCATGACTCCAGGGCGGGTTTTGAGGACGAGCTGAGTCACGCAATTCAGGACTCGCAGGGGACGATCGACTACGGACAGGCAGAGCTGAAGAAGAAGGGACTGTCTTCCAAAACAAAGTCCATGATCGGTACCGACGTAGAACAGGCGCGCCGAGACCTTGCGATGCTGCAAGAAATCGCTAAGCGCGCGGGCAAGGGTGCGCCATACAGCCCTCCTCGGGTCGTTCCGCCCGGATCGCTCTCGTGGGATGAGCGGATCGTCCTTAGTGATAAGTCGGGCCGGCGATCACGCTTTGGGGAACGCGACGAGTCGCTCGAGGAATGGACCGTGTATGCTAACGCCTCGCCGCCAACCTATTCGACGAAGGGCATCTATTCGATTCTCGATTCCTCGATACCCTGGTCGAACCACAGTGCAGACGTCCGGTTCCTCCTGGAGCGCAAAGGGAATGCGGGGGTGAT
>CAZNUL010000032.1:0-42262 GCA_964576205.1 uncultured Fimbriimonadaceae bacterium
CCGCGCGACGTTTTCCGGATCGTCGGCCTCCTGGGAAAGAGAGTCGAGCAGCAAGGCCTTGCGACGTTCAACATCGCCCGCCTCAAGGTGCGGTCGAATGATCGCGTCTGCAAACAGGCCCAGGGCACCCTCAAAATTTGCGGCCGTCGACGAGATGCTGGCGCTCGACGCCGCTGCCCCCGCGCTCGCATTGAAGTAGGCGCCGAGGTGCTCGAGCGCCCTGCTGAACCCTTCCGCATCCAAAGCCCCCGCCCCTTGGTCCAGCATTGCCGTCGTAAGGCCTGCGAGGCCGCTCTTGGAGGGCGGGTCGGACGTGGCTCCTCGCCGGAACATCATCGTCGCCGACATGAGTGGCAGCGCTCCGCGGCTGAAAAAGGAAACCTTCAGGCCATTGCTGAGCGTGAAAACTGTGGGCGAGGGAAACTTGAAATCGGTCCCGCGCGTGGCCCCCGGCGCCTCGTCTCGCGGATTCTGCTTCACGCTTTCGGACTCGGGAACGATGCGGAGGATTAGCCTTGCGTTGGGGTCGAGCGTCCGGCGAGCCCAGTCCCGAATCTCGGAAGCGGTGGCGTGTGTGTGTCTCTCTAGGTCCCACCTGAAAGAGTCCGGCTCTCCGCGATAAAAGTCGTATTGGTTCAGCCGGTCGGCAACGTCGGAGAGGCTCTGGAGACCGTTGAGGGCTCCGAATTCGTACTTCGCCTTAACTCTTCCGAGTTCGTCGACAGTCGGACCCTCTTCTCGAAACCTGGCGATCTCTTCGTTCATCGCTGCTTCGAGCTTGTCTAGGGAGACCCCGGCATTGGCCGTGGCCGTAACCGAAAACAGGGATCCCAGGAGTTGGGAATCCTGGTCGGCCGAAACGTCGCTCGCGAGTTTGTCTTTAACGACTAACCTTTGATTGAGCCGGCTCGCGAACCCATCCGAGAGGATCGCGGCGGTTAGGTCCATCTCGCCGTCGCCAGGCTTGTAGATTGGAGGACTGTGCCAAACCATGTAGAGCCTGCCGAGCGGTACCTTGTCAACCATGGTCAGCCGCTTCGCTTCGTGAAGGGCGAGCTCAGGGGCGGCTCTGTGGATTGGATCGTTGCTCCGCGGCAGCGTGCCGAAAAGTTTCTCGACGAGCGGCTTGATGGCCTTAGAGTCGAAATCGCCGGCAATCACCATCGTCGCGTTGTTCGGCACGTAAAATGTCGCGAAGAAACTTTGGACGTCCCTTACGGTGGCGGCGTCTATGTCCTCCGGCAGGCCGATCGTGTCGATGTGATAGGGATGGGACTCGGGATACATCGCCTCGTCGATCTTTAACGGGGCGAAGCCGTACGGCGCGTTCTCGAAATTCTCCCGCCGCTCGTTCTTGACCACCTCGCGCTGGAGGTCCAGCTTCTTTTGATCCATCATCCGGCCGAGATCCTCTAGGCGATCGGCCTCGAGCCAAAGAAGCGTCGGCAGCAGCGAGGAAGGGCCGTAATCGTAGTAGTTGGTGCGGTCCTGAGTGGTCGAGGCATTGTTGTTTCCTCCTCCTGCCTCCATGAGGTTGTCGAAGTCGCCTTTCGGCGCCCGCTTCGTTCCCATGAACATCAAATGCTCGAAAAGGTGCGCGAAGCCGCTGCGCTTGGCAGGCTCATCCTTGGAGCCGACGTGATACCAAATGTTGACCGTCGAAACCGGCAAGGAGTGGTCTTCGTGCAGAATGACCGTCATTCCATTCGACAGCGCATACTTCTCGTACTTGACCTGTTGGGCTGAGCAACATGAAATCAAGGCGGCCGTAGCCGCGACCAGTGCCGACGCTCTCATACTCATCGCTATACGCCTATTCTGATGCCTGAGGGCGCCGTGCCGAGCGCTTAACCGCGGCTACCGTTCCCCGCTCACCGTTCACCGTTCACCGTTTACTGCTCACCGCTTACCGTTTACCGCTGGCCCCGATGCTGATCGACACTCACTGCCACCTGAACGACCAGAAAGCGTTTGCCGACCCGTCGGCGACCTTGGCCGAGGCCGAGCAGGCGGGTGTCGAGCGGGTTTTCGTCGTGGGTGTCGACGCCGAGGACTCGGGCCGAGCCATCGATCTTGCGGATCGATTTGAGCAGGTCTACGCCATCGTGGGGTGGCACCCGAATTACACGGCGAGCTACTCTGCCGCCGGCCTCAAAGAAATCGAGGAGATGTTGCAGCACCCCAAGGTCGTCGCTCTCGGTGAGATCGGGCTCGACTTCCATTGGCAATACGCGACTCTCGAACAGCAGGAACGAGCTCTTTTTGACCAGCTGGAGCTAGCAAGGCAAATGGGCAAGCCAGTCGTCTTTCACTGTCGGGAGGCATATCCCGCCCTTCTCAGGATCTTGGAACAGCGACCGGCATCGCCTTACCTCTTTCACTGCTTCGCAGGAGATCCCGACGACGCCCGAAGGGCGGTCGCGCTAGATTGCTATTTCGGGATCGATGGCCCAATCACCTACAAGAAGTCGACTCAGCTCAGGGAAATCGTACGATCCTTGCCGCGAGACCGGATCGTCCTCGAAACCGACAGCCCATACCTCTCGCCCGAGCCGTTTCGCGGCAAGCCGAACAAGCCGGCAAACGTCGCGGTCGTCAACGCGGCGCTGGCGGCCACGCTAGGGATGACGGCAGAAGAATGCGCGGCTCTGACGACTACGAACGCCGAGCGGTTCTTTCACCCCTAGCATCTCAGTACCTGCTAGACCTCGAATTCCATGCCGTCGTAGCCCGGCTCGATCCCGAACTTCCCGAGCGTTCGCTGTAAGTCGCAGTGCCTGGCGCCGCCCTGGTGGCTGTGATGGGTCGTCACGATTCGGGCATCCGGTGCCAACCCGCCAAGCTCACCCAGCCGGTGAACCATGGCGACGCATTCGCCGATGTCGAGATGGCCGTTATAGGTGCTTTTCTTGAATCCATCGGTGCACTCGATCACGAGTGCGTTTGCCTGTGCCCCTCTCAAAAAGTCGAATGTTTTTTCGCACCAGATTCCCGTGTCCGTGGCATAGATCAGCTTTCGACCTTCGCGCTCGACGATGAGGTTGAGGGCCTCCTCGTCCGCCTTGTGATTCGCCTCGATCGGCGTAATGTCGTATCCGCCATGCTCGAACCCTTGGAAGGCATGCGTCTCCGTGATCTCCATCGGCCAGCCGGGATATCGATCCCGAATGATCTGACAGACCGCCGCGTTGCCGTAGATCGAGAACGGCAGATGGTCGTTATCGTTGAACGGATATAGGAAGTACTGAAACTCGCTGGCCGTAAGGTGATCATCGTCGCTGTGCGTAAAGAGCACCGCCGTCCACTCCGAGGGGTCGATCTGATCTCTTTGAACCTGCGCCAGAGTGTCCGGTCCGAAGTCGATCTTGAGCTGCCGATCGATTAGGGCCGCGGCGCGGGTTCGAACGTCCTTGCCCCCGTGTTCCCTCGCATACTCGGAAACTGGGTTGTTCGCGCAAAAAGCGGGAATCCCATCGGCGCCACCGGTTCCGAGGAGTCGAATCTTCATTGATTAGAAGTCACTAAGAGACCATAAGACGAGTCCACTTAATATCTTAGGGTAGTAGTACGTGCTCTTCTGAGGCATCTTCTCGCCGCCTAGGGCAATGGTCCTCATGTCGTCGACGGTCGGCGGATTCATAAGAAAAGCCGCCGTCGCACCCTCGTCCACCAACTTGGTGGCTTCGTGAGAGTCGCGCGTGTAAGAAATCAGATCTGACTGCGGCAATCCGATCAGTTGGTCGAGAATGACGCTGTGCAGGATGGAGACGTCGAGCTTCTTGAGAGCGAGGCTGTGTTCGCCGGGAACCAGGGCAACCAGACTATCGGGGTTCTTCGCCGTAAGCACAACGCCTCTGCCTCCTTCCGTGGCTAATCCGAACGCCAGTCCGCCTTCGTGCCGCGCCTTCTCGATCGACGGCATCAGCCGCGTGGAATGCGTTTCATGAAGTTCGAACTGCTCACCCAGCTTCTTCAGCAGCACTTCACGGCTAATCGGCAGCTTCGAGACGACTCGATGCGTTGGCAACAGCACGAGCCCCGGATCAGACATGCTGCTGAGCGCCATCATCATGAAATCTTCGGGGACGACTTGGTCGCGCTGACCCATGCTCTCTCGAAAGGTCAGCGCGGTCTCGTAACGATGATGCCCGTCCGCGATCCACACCTTCTTGTCCTCCAGCATCAGGGTCAATCGCTCGGTCTCGAACGGGTCCGTTATCGGGTCGAGGATCTGTCGTACCCCGTCATCCGACTCCGTTTCGACCCGCGTGTCCCCTGGCGCCGAGGATAGCGCCGAATGGATCGATTGGTCCGGGTCCTCAAACAAGCCGAAAATGCACTCGAGGTGCGACCGCGTCGCTTCGAGGATCTTTAACCGGTCCTCCTTGTGCTTCGGAAACGTCTGCTCGTGCGGGAGGACGATTCCGTTTTCGTAGGGTTCGATTTTGATCAGTGCGATCAGGGAGGTCCGCTGGAGCGAATCCGGCGTATTCGGGATCCGGAACTGCTGGGTATAGCGATAAAAGGCAGGCTCGTCTTCGGGGGCCAGCACCTCCTCTCTGCGCCATTCGGCCAGCGCCGCGGCACTTCTCGCGTACTTCACGAATTTGCTTCGGTCGTCCACCCTGGATTCCGGAACCGTTAAATGGACGATGTTGAACGGACTTCGGGCCGCGTAAGAGTCACGCTGCGCGGGACTGAGGACATCGTAGGGGGGTGCCGTCAGCCTATGGAGCCGTCCCGCCTTGATCGTGTAGCGCAGACCTCTGAACGGACGGATCGTCGCCATAGCACGGGCGAGTCTACCAAAGTGCGACAAGCGTTACTAGGTCGTGTGACTCTAACCGCAGAACGCGGATCGCCATGTTCATCGCAGGCGAACGTGCTTTGACCCTGTAGACTGGTTCCGTGCCCCTCGCAAACCAGCTCCAGGCATACGCCAACGCCGTTAACGCCCGGCTGGACCTGCTTCTCCCGCCTCCCACGTCCGTACCGATCGAGCTCCATGAGGCCATGCGGTACTCCTGTCTAGCGAATGGAAAGAGGCTCCGGCCCGCGCTGTGCTTGGCAAGTGCCGAGGCCGTTGGGGCCCCCGCCCTGGCCGTGCTGGACGCCGCCTGCGCCGTCGAAATGGTCCACTGCTTCTCCCTAATCCACGACGATCTGCCCGCGATCGACGACGACGATCTGCGCCGTGGTCAACCCACCTGCCATAAGCGCTTTGGCGAGGCGATCGCGATCCTCGCTGGAGATGCTCTCTTCTCTCTGGCCTTCGAGGTTCTCGCGAACTCCAAATTCCAAATTCCAAATTCCAAAATCCAAAACCCAGTGCTTCGGGCTGTCCAGGTTCTCACGCGCGCGACCGGATCCGACGGTCTCGTCGGCGGCGAAGTAGTCGACGTACTGTCGGAAGGCGTTCCCATCGATGCGAACCAGCTCGAATACATCCACTCACGAAAGACCGGAGCCCTCATAGGAGCCTCATGTGAGATTGGAGCGATCATGGGCGGAGGAACTGAGCGGCAGGTCGCCGCCCTCGCTGAGTTTGGCCGTACGATTGGGCTCGCCTTTCAGATCGTCGACGACATCCTTAACGAGACGTCCGACTCGATCAAGCTGGGTAAATCGGTGGGGAGCGACCGAGAGCGGTCTAAGGCAACCTATACGAAGCGATTCGGGCTGCTCGAAGCGAGACGCCTCGCCGAGTCGACCGTCGCCCGAGCTAAAGCAGGCCTCGCGGGCGTCCCTTCCGAATCACTGCTTCACGGATTGGCGGATTTCACAGTCCAGCGGCTGAACTAGCCATGGCTCGCCGCCTCGTGGACCTATGGAATACGCGGATTCATCCGGCTTTCAACTGCCGGACTTGTCCGGCTGCCAAAAGACGTTGGCGCGTTGCTACTGTCCTTGAAAGCCGAAGCTTCCCCCCGTCCACCTGCAGCCATCCGATTCCCCACGCACATTTACCGGCATCGAGGCAAACCCCGTAAAACTATGGGGAAACCTGGTAATTTTACTAGGCTATACCGGCAATCTTACGTGGAAAGCACTTGGTGATGTTTACCTGAGCGCCGCTCAACGGATTGAGCGCACGCTCCACGAGCGAGATACGGAGATCACCAAAATGGCTTTTCGAATTAACACCAACGTGAGCGCGATGAACGCATTGCGCAATGTTTCAATGACCGGCGATTCGCTGGCCGGCTCCATCACCCGGCTCTCTACGGGCCTACGAATCAACTCTGCTGCCGACGATCCGGCCGGCCTCATCATCTCGGAGAATTTCCGCGCCCAGCTTTCCGGCATCGGCGCCGCGATCAACAACAGTCAAGACGCCGTCAACTACGCGAAAACCGCGGAAGGCGCACTCGCCGAAGTCAACAACCTCCTCACCACTGCCCGGAGCTTGGCGGTCGCTGCCGGTAACACCGGCGCCGATACGGCGACCCAGATCCAGGCGGATCAGACCCAGATTCAGAGCATCATGTCGTCGATTACGAGGATCTCGCAGCAGACCCAGTTCGGCACGAAGAAGCTCCTCGACGGAAGCTCTGGCATCAATGCCGCCGTTACCAACGCGAACCTCTTGAATTCGATGTCCATCGCCGGAACGTTCGGCGGCCAATCACTGAGCTCAAACGGTGGCGTCGTGATGACGGTCAATGCCGCCTCGACTCAGGCCACCTTTAACAGCCGCGTCTTTGGCGCGAACGACGCCGCGACGGTCGGCACCGCCAACGCCGGTTCTTTCACGATTAACGGAACGACCATCACAGCCGCAGCGACCGACACCGTCGCTCAGCTTCGCGACAAGATCAACGCGGTCTCATCCGCAACCGGAGTCGTCGCCACAACGAACAACACCGGCGTCATCGACTTCACTACGTCCGGATATGGTTCGCACGCTACGATCAACATTTCCGATTCGACCGGCGCGGTCCTCGCCGGCGGCGCGGGATATCAGACCGCGACCGGTACGGACGGCAACGCGACCCTAACCATCAACGGTGTTTCATCGCTCTTTACGGCGAGCCGAAACGGTACCGATGGTCTCACGTTCACCGACCAGGACGGCAACAGCATCAACCTGACGCAGGCCGCCAACAACGCCGGCGTCGTCGACCAAACGGTCGGCCAAGTTACGGTAGGAGCTGCTCAGTTCCAGATCGGCGGGAATGCCGGTCAGACGACCACGCTAAGCCTGTCAAACTATGCTGCGAACCAACTTGGTGGTGGCGTCGTTACTGGCCTGAACCTCAGCAACCTCGACGTGACGACCGCCTCTGGCGCTACCAATGCGATCAAGGTCATCGACGCCGCAATCAACCAGGTGAGCCAGTCGCGAGGCGATATCGGTAGCTTCCAGACGAACGTGTTGGAATCGAACATTCGATCTCTCGGCGCGGCTCAGGAGAACCTCAGCGCCACCGAATCCTCGATCCGGGACACCGACGTGGCTGCCGAGATGACTCAGTTCACCAAACTCCAGATCCTGCAGCAGTCGGGTATGGCAGTTCTTTCGCAGGCCAACAGCCAGCCCCAGGCAGTGCTCTCGCTGCTCAAGGCAATCGGCTAAGACGACTCACACGATTGACGGCTGAGGAATCCGGACACACCACCGCCTAACCGGAATCCTCAGCCCAAATCCACACGACCTATTTCTGGAGAACGAACGACGGGGTTCGCATACAAGCCTTTTGCAATCCTAAACATCTTCACTCCCCGGGGCCCCTCCAGACCTCGGCTCGTAACATCGGCCGCTCTCGTGACATGGATGTCGCAGAGCGGCTTTCTTATTTGAAAAGGAGGTGACTGAGGTGATTAAGAATGATCCAATCCACTGGTCCGGTCATCCGGTCATCAAGTCATCAAGGCTTCACTTCCCGAAAGCTGACCGTCACCTTTTCGTTCGCGTCGACCTGCACGAGCATGTACCCGAAAGTGTTGTCGCGATGCTCTTTTCGGGCGAGGTCGTAGCCGTCGTGGTCGCCGAAGTAGCCCTGGTCCGTGTAGAACGGGGCTCCCGCCGTTCCCGCAACAATCTGGTTCAAAACGTACGAGGGAGACCACTTCTTATTTCGGATCTCCATCCAGTCGTAGGCATGATCGTGACCGGCGAAGAAGTAGGTCACGCCGTACATTTCCAGCAGCTCGACGAACGCATCCCGGTCCGCCTTGAACTTGCCCATATTCTCGTTGTCGCCATGAGAGTCGCATGTGAAGGCCATCTCGTGCGCGAAAACGAAGACGTTCTTCGCGCCCCCGTCGTGCGCCCGCTTGAGAGCCTTTTCCAACTCACCCAGGTTTACGCGATGCTCGTGAACGAATTGATCGACCGCGATGATCGTCATCTTGGCGTCGCCCTTCGGCGAGAAGCTGTAACTAAACCCCTCCTCGCCTTTGAAGTAGTCGACCTGCCCCGCGTCGATCATTGGCTTCATGAGGCGCAGCCATATCTTCGAGTCGGGATCGCCATAGGTTTCGTGGTTCCCACGAACGGGATAGATCGTAACGCCGCGTAAATCGCCGATGATCTGCTTCCATGTCGTCAGCTGTTGATCGACCGGAGCCGTGATCTTGTTGTAGACGCCGTGGATCAGGTCTCCCGTGAATAGCAGGAATCGCGGGTGCTCGGCTTGCATCGCCGCCACCATCTTCTTCATTTGATCCGTATTGACTCCGGTGAAGTCGGGCGTCTTATCGTTCGTACGCCCGTCCCCAGCCACGACGAAGCACCATCCGGCCTGGCTTGTAGCCGGCTGATCGCTTCCAGATAGTTGCGGCAGGGCTAAGGCGATGAGGGCGAGGGCGAAAGCAACCAATCTCATGGAAGCCGATTATACGACTTGTCGTCATAGGCAGGTAGCGGCCAGGCTTACCGCTGGATCGCCTCTCACACGCTGTGGTCCTCCACCGTGTCAGCGAACGCACTCACCGCGAAGCGGTGGCAGAGCTTAGCCAGGGGTCGAAGACCCCTGGAAAGCGCCATTTCAGGCCCGACCTCGAAGAGGTCGCAGAATTTACGCCTTGCCTCCGTTACCCTATTCCTCACTCCTTTAGGAAAGCGCTGTTCTTTGGATCGAACTTCCAATCGTTGCCAAAGAATCCGCACGCGTCGACGGCCTTGCTGCCCTTGGTCAGGACCTCGGGCGAGAGGATCGTCCAGTCTGGGTAGGCGACGCCCGAAGTGAAATACGGCATCCGATCCGCGTAACGCATGCCTTCCATACCCGTCCCGCCGACGACGGCGATGAGACGCGAACCCGCCGGATAGAGGAAGACGGCGGCTTTGTCGTTACCCGCGACCTTGTGCCCGCCGATCTCGATGCCGCCGCGCCTGAGCTTCAAGGGGCAGTCGCCGATCAAACGGAAGGCGCTGTTCGTGTCGGCATTACCATACAGGATCAGGTTGCGGTCGCGGTATCGGCCGGCATCGTTGTCGGTGACGATGTCGACCGCGCCGTTGCCGCGGTAGTACCATTGCTCGGCGTCGAACCTGGCCTTGTTCGCCGCCCACTCGTTCTCTTCCTTCGTTCCGTGGGTGCCGACGACGAAGATCATTCGCTTCTGGAAAGCGAGCTTGAATGGGCCGGAAAGGGCAGGCGTTTTCTCCAGTCTCTGCTTCGGACCGGAAGAAACGGACCACGTATCGCCTCTGCGAATTAGATCGATCGGCTTTGCTTCCCGGCTGGATTCGTCAAGTTTGCATACCCGTTGGATTGGGTAGCCCGAGATCCTGCCGCCAGGGATCGTCAGCCTTTGGATGTTCCCCGTCGTCACGAACCACCCCGGGTGCTCGGCCGGCGAAAGGCCGCAAGTGATCCAGCTGGGCGCCAACGGTACGATCTGCTGTTCGACGACTCCGCCCGGACAGGTCGACGATACGGCAGGGTTGACCGTCGTAAATTGGAAGGTCGGGAAGTCGGCCGGACCTGTTGTGGATTGACCGACACGGTCCATCTTCGGAATGCCGAGCCTCGCCTTGCCAAACATCTCAAACATTGGCGGCCAGTCCACGCATTGGTTTCCCCACCAGTGCCCAGCCCCTGGTTCCTCGTGGTACTCGAACTTCGCCCCGATGTCGGTTAGCTTCTGTTTCATCGTGCGTGCCTGCTCGACCGGCACGTTGTCATCCTTGTCGCCATGCAGGATGAAGACGTCTTCCATCTTCGCGTTATTGAGCATGAGGAGGGTGTCGCTCGAATTCATTGAGCGGCGCAGCAGCTCCTCGACCGCGTTCGGGTCGCGAGGAGTCCAGCCGCCCGCGTAGGACCAGAACGAGATCCAGCCCGCACTTGGCCCGATCGCCGCGAACTCGTTCGGATAGGTGAGGCCGAGGGTCCACGTCCCGTGCCCGCCCATCGAGTGGCCGGTCAGGATGACGCGCTTGGGGTCGTGGGGAAACTCCTTCTTGGCGATGTCCCAGACTTCCATCGCGTCCATTCGGCCCCAGTCCTCCCAGTCGAAGCCGTAGGGGCGTCGGTTTGTCGGGGCGACGATCGTGCACCAGTCTTTGGGGGCGTATGCGGCGGCTTGCCCGATGCCTTCGACCGACGCGCCGTGAACGGTCATGATCAGAGCATTGTCCTTGCTCGGCTTGAGCGCCGGGCAGACCGCGTAGTATTGGACCGATCCGTCGATCTTGCTGATGAACGTGCGCTTGTAGTGCTCGGTCGGCTTTCGCACGCGGAGGGTCAGTGGAAGGGGTCGGGGGAAGCCAAACCCCCCTGCCGCATCGGGGCCGATGTCGAGAGAGACCTTGTACTCACCTGCGGTCATTTGCCTTGGAGGTCGAAAACGAAACGGAACCTTGCGGGAAGTCCATGGAGCAACCTCCGGAAGGTCCAACTTTCCGATCTCATCGCCGTGTTCTGTCCGGACCTTAATCCGTGCACCTGTGGCCCGATGGCTCGAACAATTAACGAAGGGCACACTGCCCCACAGATCTCGATCTTCGCCAACTACGATATCCGGGACAGTAACGTCGCCGCCATCGAGCTGAACGCTCTCGACGAGCAGGTCCGGCGAAACCAGCCTAGCTTTCAGTGACCCCCGACTGCACGAGAACAGGAACTCGTTGTGCCCTTTCTTCATCAAGAACGGCAGCTTCAGGTAGCCGTATCCGTAGGGATCGCCGGCCCGCGGTACGCCGTTGACGTAGACCATCGTGTCGCCTTGGGCGACAAGCAGCATCGGCTTCTCAGCGTTCGTGTCGTAGCCGAGGTTGATGTAGCCGCCTCGCGTCGGACCTCCCTCGAACACCCCGTCCTTGTTCGCCTTGATCGCCGCCCAGGTTCGCTCGGCTCCGCCTGGCCCGGCGATCTTGTCGCCCGCATGTGGCTCCTTCCATTTCCCCTCGACCATCAGTGCTTGAACTGAGTCGATTGGTGCCGGCGCCCGCCCACCTTGGGTAACGCCACTGATCCCGACACCCGCTACGAGTGGGATGTCGGCGGATTGCGCTGAGAGGATAACGACGATGGTGGAGAGAAGCATCGTATTTCCATTTTGTCATTCAGAGCTTGCGAGGAATCTTGATAGATGGGATCCCTCGTTCCTCGGGATGACAAAGCTCACCGAACGACGGCGCCTTCCGGCGCTTCCTTCTCCGGTGTCAATAAGATCGCCCCGCCTTCGGCGTCTACTGCCGCGAGCAACATGCCCTGACTCTCGGCTCCGCGGAGCTTGGCTGGCTTCAAGTTCGCGACCACAACGACCTGCATCCCGACGATGTCCTGCGGCGCGTAGTTCTTCTTGATCCCCGCCACGATCTGGCGCTTCTCTTGCCCGATGACGACCTGCAGCCTGAGGAGCTTGTCGCTCCCCTCGAGCGGCTCCGCCTCGAGGACCCGGCCCAAACGAAGCTGGACCTTCATGAAATCTTCGATCGAGATTTCAGCACTAGGTGCTCCCTCCCCTCGAGGCTCGGGGCGGGTCGCCTGTTTACCAATATCCATTGTTGCCTCCTTCTTCGAGTCTTGTTTCCCAGACAAGTCCAACCTCGGATAGATCGGAACCGGCTGTTCGAGCTTCGTACCCGGAGGCATTGAGCCCTCCTCCGTGATTGCGGACCAACTCGTCTGGGGTTCCAACCCAAGCTGGTGGGCGATCGAACCCGCCAAAGCCGGAGCGATCGGCCGGAGTAAAGCCTCGGCCGCCCGCAGCCAAAACAGCATCGAGCGCAGAACCCCGGCCAAAGCCGGATCGTTGGCCTTCGCCAGAGCCCACGGCGCCCTCGTGTCGATGTATTTGTTCAACCCCCGAACCAGGTCGACCGCGGCTCGCGAAGCCTCGTCGATTCGATAGATGCTCATCGCCGCATCGTACAAGTCGCGCGCCCCACGCACGGAAGCCAAGGCCGACTCCTCGATCGGCGCATCTGGGACCACGCCGCCGACAAACCGGTGGGCCATGGCAAGAGACCGGTTCAACGCATTGCCGATGTCGTTGGCAAGGTCGGAGTTATATCGCTTATCGAAATCCTCGTACGTGAAAACATAGTCGTTTTCAAACGGTTCGATCGCGGCCAGGTAATAGCGGACGACGTCGACTCCCAGCTCCACCGAACATCCGGCCCGGTCTGCGATATCCTGAGCCAAAGGCACTGGCTCGACCAACATCCCGCTCGATTTCGACAGCTTCGCGCCACCGCCGGAAAGGATCCAGCCATGCGCGGCGAGTGCCTCCGGCACATCCAAGTCAATCCCCATCAGCATCGCCGGCCAGAGGGTCGCATGAAAGCGGGTCAGGATGTCCTTGCCAAGCCATTGCACGCGCGCCGGCCACCGTCCTTCATAACCCGGATCGGGCCATCCGGTCGCCGTGATGTAATTGATCAGAGCGTCGAACCAGACGTAGATGACCTGCGACTCGTCGCCCGGTACCGGGATCCCCCAGCCCGGGTTTGACCGCGAGATGCACGTGTCGCGCAGACCCTGTTGGATGAACGACACGACCTCGTTGAGCCGCGTCTCGGGCGTGATCTTGATCTTGCCGCTCCGGTAGGCATCGAGCAACCGGTCCTGGAAAGCGCTGAGCTTGAAGAAGTAGTTCTTCTCGCTCATCCAGCGAACTTCGTTCCCGTCGGGTGACTTTCCGTCGACGAGCTCGGCCTCTTTGAAGTAGGTCTCCGTCGTGACGTCGTACCAACCCTCGTATGTGTCCTCGTAGACGTAGCCATTCGCCTTCAGCCTGCTGAACAGCTCCTGAGAAGCGCGTTTGTGTCGGGCTTCCGTCGTCCGCACGAACTCGTCGTAGTCGATCTCGAATGTCCTGAAGATCTCGATGAAGCGGCCGGCTATGCGATCCGTGAACTTGTATGGATCCTCGCCGGCCTTTTCAGCCGCCTCCTTAATCTTCAATCCGTTTTCGTCGGTGCCCGCGACAAAGAAAACGTCGTCCCCACGCATCCGAAAGTATCGGGCGGTAATGTCGCCCGAGAGGTCGGTCAGCAGCGTGCCGATGTGAGGCGTGCTGTTGACATACGGGATGGCAGTCACGATCGTCGTCTTCCTCGGCATGGGAGACGGGAGTTTACCGGCTGAACCGCAAACAGCCCGACCGGTCAGAATCAAGCCATGACCATCGCCGCCCTCGTCGCTATCGCAACCGGTACGTCCAGCCAGATCGGACCCGCCGACCCGCGCATCCTTTACGTCGGCCGGTTCTCCCAAGGCGTCGAGGGGACCTCTTGCCAGTGGCCAGCCAGTGAGGTCAGGTTGCGGCTCAATGGACGAACGCTTAAGGTGTCCATCGCCGAACTTGGAAAGGACCTTTGGCAAATCGTCGTGGATCGGGCGCCTAGGGAAGTCCTGGCTCCTACCCAGGGAACCGCCGAGTATTCCATCGATGCCGGCTCAGCCGGCATCCACACGATTTCCCTCGTCAAGCGCACCGAAGCCTTCGTCGGCACGACCGGATTCACATCCTTCGAAACGCCCGGCGGGAAGCTCGAGAGCTGTCGCGGGAAGGGAAGGCATCTCGAGGTAGTCGGCGACTCGATCTCATGCGGCTACGGCAACGAGGGCGCCAACCAGAACGAGCGCTTCAAGCCCGAGACCGAGAACGCCTACATGAGCTACGCCAGCATCGCGGCTCGGGAGCTGGACGCCGATGTCGACATCATCGCCTGGTCGGGACGAAAAATGTGGCCGGATAACACCATGCCTGAGATTTACGACTCGATTCTCCCCACCGTAAAACAGCCGGTTTACGAGTTCACTGGGCCTGCCCCCGACGCCGTCGTCATTAACTTGGCGACAAACGATTTCGGCGTCCAGAACCCGGACGAGACGCATTGGACGGGCGCATACGAGGAGTTCATCAGGCGCATCTGGAGCCACTATCCGAAGGCCCGGGTCTACGCGGCGATCGGCAGCATGATGACCGACAACTGGCCTCCAAAGAACTTGGCCCTAACGACCCTGCGCGGCTACCTCCAGCGCATGGTGGCTCGGATAAACGATAAGCGCCTTGGCCTCATAGAATTCGATCAACAGAAGATGGACGTCGACGGCATCGGCTCGGACTGGCACCCGAGCGTGAAGACCCATCAAAAGATGGGAGATAGACTCGCAGAACGGCTAAGAAAGGACCTGCGCTGGTAAGCCTTACGGGGCTACCCCAAGAACATGACGTAGATGTCGACCGAGTACATCCTCATGATGCGACCCGCTGTCACTAGACGCGGCCCCTCAACGAGACTTTGAGCCGCGATCGCGCGGTTGAAGGGATCCCTCCACTCAGTTTGCCGGCTGAAGATCACCTGCCCGAATCCCGAAAACACAGGGTGTAAGTGCGACTGGTAACCTGTAGCTGCACTCCCAATCCAGACGCGCAATCGTGTGCGTCCGGCCACCAAAGGGCCGTCTTTCTCTTATAAGTCGGGAGAGCCGCTGCTTCGCGACAAAGAAGTCCGAGGATAAAACCATGAAGAAAACGTTCGCCATTCTCGGTGCCGGAATGCAGGGCACCGCGGTTGCATACGATCTCGCCAAATACGCCGATCCGGAGCTGATCCTGATGGGTGACATGGACCTGGAGCAAGCCGAGCGCAACGCGTCTCGAGTCAACTCTTTGGTAGAACAGAACGTATGCCGAGCTCACACGGCGGACGCTTTAGACCCGGAATCACTGCATCGATTCCTGGAACCGGTCGATGTCCTCGTAAGCTGCGTCCCCTACTGGATGCACCCGCGCGTCGCCGCCGTCGCCGTCAAGGCCGCAACCCACATGTGCGACATGGGCGGGGACACCGCCGTGACTTGGGAAACCCTCAAGCACGACAAGGATGCCAAGGCTGCCTCTGTCACCATCGTCCCCGATACCGGCCTCGCCCCCGGAATGGTTAACAACCTCGCCAACTACTTCATGGAGGAGTTGGAGGAAGTTGAAACGATCAAGCTGTACTGCGGTGGCCTTCCCCAGAACCCGAAGCCGCCGTTCAACTATAAGCTTGTTTTCAACATCGAGGGCCTCGTGACGGAGTACTCGCATCGCGCCGACGTTATCCGGCAGGGCCGCACGACCCAGGTCGACACCCTTGACGAGCTCGAGACTATCCACATCGACGGCCTCGGCGAAATGGAGGCCTTCACGACCTCGGGAGGAGCGTCCACCGCTCCCTTCACGTTCGAGGGCACAGTCGGCGCCTACGAGTACAAGACCATCCGCTATCCGGGCCATTGCGCCCTGATGCGGATGTTCAAGGACTTCGGGTTCTGGGATGGATCTCCCGTCATGACCCGCTCCGGCGATGCCGTGCCCCTTCACGTCTTCCACTCCCTGATGGGGGAAGCCCTTCGCGACCCAGGTGACAAGGACCTGATCGTCGTTCGCGGAGTCGGAATCGGAACTCGCGGCGGCAAGCCCGTGCGATTGCAGATCGATATGCTCGAGAAGTTCTGCGACAAGACCGGCTTCACCGCGATGGAGCGCATGACTGGCTTCTCGACCGCGATCATCGCCGACCAGCTGGCCCGCGACGCCATGCCTCACGGCGTGCTGCGATACGAGACCGCGATGCCTGGAAAGGTCTACATGAAGGAGCTGGAGAGGCGCGGCATCAAACCACGCTATTCCGAGGAGATCACGCTCCCCGGCGCCCAACGCGCCGCCGGGTAGCGTTTCGTCATCCTGAGCGTAGCGAAGAACCCCGGATTCAGACGTCCAACCCGACGTCCGGGGACTTAGGCGCCACGGGGCTTGCCCTGCGATGGGAGCGAGACTCATGCGGATCCCTCGTTCCTCGGGATGACAGACCCTCGGCACCCATCGCGTTACCCCTACTTCGGGATCGGAAAGTGGGGCGCCGAGGCGAACTTCTTCGGGTCTGCTTTGAACGTGTCCGGGCAGCCGCCGCAGCAGAAGTAGTAACGGCTGCCGTTGTAGTCCGCATAGAGGCCGTCCTTCGTCGCCTTCGCGATGTCGACCTTTCCGCCCATCACCGCGCAGGTCGTCATACCCGTTCCGAGCGGGTCGCCGGTTTGGTGATCGGTGATCTGGAACTTAAGGAACGAGTGGATGGCCTCGACCGCCTGCCGATCGCGCGAGCGGATCGTCACGCTTCCCCCCGCCGGGATCTCGGCGTAGGCGTATTGGATGTTCGAGTGGAGGCGTTTCATCGCCGCGAGTCCGGGAATGTCAGTATTGTGAATCAGCATCGGCATCGTGAGATCGCCTGCCGCGAAGGATCTGGCCACTTTCTTCAGATGCTCCCGGATACCGGCGAGCTGGGTCGCGTCCGCGTTATCCCGGACCGTCACCTCGATCGCTCCTCCATCCTTGGCAAGCGTGAAATGATGGGTCGTTTTGTCGTGGCTGAAGCCCATCACTTTATCGCCGCGCGAGTTGACGGCGTCGTGATGGGAGTGCTGAGGGAAGGCGAGGGCGAGGGCCGCCGAGGCGGCGATAAGGGCTATGGTTCTCATGGTTTTCTCCTCGAAGAGTTGGGGACTGGCAGGGTTTCCAGGAGCCGGGCCGGCATCGTTCCGCTCGATCCAAGCCTAGCCTCCCATTCGACGAGGATCGCATCGAGATCCTCCTTCAGGATTCGCATCTCGGAGAGGCGCCGCTCGAGGTCGTCGCGCTTACGCTGGAGCGTCCTCATGACCTTGCGGCAAGGCGCCTGGCCCACGTCCCGCAGCCCAAGGAACTCGCTCAGCTCCGGAAGCGAGAAGCCCACCGCCAGCGCCTTGCGGATGAGGAGCACCCGATCCACATGTTCGGCCGAGTAGCGGCGATAGCCGCTCTCCGACCGCGGCGGCTCCGGCAGCACGCCGATCCGCTCGTAGTGGCGGAGCGTGTCTTTGCTAACCCCGGCTTTTGCCGCGACCTCACCCGCTCCCATCGACCCTCGTCCGTCCTCCATTTCGTCTTCCTCCCAAGCGTAAAACAGTGGAATCTATTCCAGGGTTCGGGGAAATGACGATTCGATGGGCGTGGCCCAAGTTGCTCGTCATTCGTAATTCGCGAATAGCGAATACATGTTGAGACAAGCGGACATTCTACCTCAGACACATCTAATCTGATGGTGTTCGCTATTCGCGAATAGCGAATAGGCCATAATAGAGCACATGATACTCAAACCGCAAGACATTGCGGTCTTGGTCAAGCTCGAGTTGCTTGGCGGTCAAAGTTGGACGTTCGTGAGCCTCGTGCCATTGGTTCGGCTCAGTCCATCCACGATCCACGATGGGCTCCAGACCGCTGCCGCCGCCAAGTTGTACGATCCAACGAGGAAGGCTCCGATTCGGCAAAACCTCCTCGAATTCCTCATTCACGGGGTCAAGTACAGCTTCCCGCCTCAGAAGGGATCGATTGTGCGCGGCGTTCCCACCTCGTACGCGGCATCGCCGCTGGTGTCGATGTTTCCGCCGAACGGCGAGCCGCCTCCAGTTTGGCCCTTCGAGCAGGGCCAGGCCCGTGGCATATCGTTCGAACCTCTCTACCCTCAGATTCCCGGTGTGGCGCTCGCCGATCCACGATTTGGCGAGGTTCTCGCTTTGATCGACGCGATTCGGGACGGCCGGGCGAGGGAAAGTAAGATCGCGATCGATGAGCTCACCAAGCGACTACCGGCCCGATAGGTATACATTTCCATCGCTCGCGTCGATCGTCGCAGCTGAGCAGGTGCTGCAGGGCGCGCTCGACAGCCACGTCCTCGTTGGCGGGGCTTGCGTGGGATTCTACGTCGATGACCTCGGCGCTGCCGAAGTTCGCCCCACCGACGATGTGGATGCCGTTGTGGAAATTCGAACCGAGATGGAACGAATCAAGCTCGACGAGAAGCTTCGAGCCGCCGGCCTGGAGCCGGACATCGATGGGCCGATCTGCCGCTGGAAGCATGGCGAGCTTAAGATCGACATTATGCCGGCCGATTCGGCGATCCTGGGATTCACAAATCGTTGGTACAAGGCGGCGTTGGCAAGCTCAGTCTCTATCGCTTTGCCGAGCCTGAACCTAAGGATTCCGGACGTTTGCACTTTCTTGGGAACCAAGATCGAAGCGTTTCATGGACGGGGCGGCGAGGACATGATCGCGAGTTCGGACTTCGAAGATATCGTTCGCATCCTTGATGGGTGCTCGTTTCTGTTGGCGGAATCCACGCTGGCGGACCCTCAAGTGAGGGCATTCGTCACCGGCACTTTTCGCACCTGGCTTGAAGAGCCCGGATTTGTCGACGCCGTGTCGGCACACTTGATGGACTCTGGCGACGGGGCGCGGCTGAACCTCGTCCTTGGCCGGATTCGCACGCTAGTCGACGAGCTTAATTAGGACCCAACTGCACTCCGCGAAGGTGCTAATCACTTGGCCAATGGCCAGATAACTGCCCCGAGCAGATGGCCTGGCCACAATCCTACAACGGCCTTCCTACTGAGGTGCAGGGCGTTGCTCGTTGGGGCCTCGTTCAGGAACCGCGCAATTGTGGAAACGGGGTCATCAATTGGGCCAGCAAACGGCACGACGGTGCGAATGAAGTCGACTTTGCTGCACTTGAAGACCCCGACGTCAGCGATGACTGACCGAACGGATCGGCTCAACCTGGGTTTTTGCGGGTTGCGGTTGTAGAAGTAATGGATATCGAAGTCCGCTACTCCGTAGCCTCGACCTATAAACTGTAGCGCTGCACCTTGGCAGAGCGCGACAGCGAGAAGGCGATCCCGGTATGCCTGGATAGTATGCGGGTTCGTCCCAAAGAAACGACGTTCTTCCACTTCGGCGAGCACGGCCAAATCCTTGAGTTCGGCGAAGCCAACCGGGTGATGGCGATACTGCTTTGTTAGTGTCACATCAACTTCGTCCTGCTAGGATTTCATAGTCGTGAGCACTGACCCGCCCGGTTCCCTGGACGAACCAGGACCAGTTGCCCATGTCCTCGCGGCCACGGAAAGCCTCTAGCTTTGCGCGAAGCGCCGGATCGTTTATACGAACTGGCCGATCAGTGAAGATCCGCGGGCTCTTCACGCGAAAGCGGTAACCGAACTTCTTGTGGGCGCTCACCCCCGGGACTTCTCCGAGTTCGGCCGAGGAGTCGATCTCGGCTTCCGCAACCACGCCGACGCCCGTGTGGAAAAAGAGGATTTTATCACCGGCTTTTAGCTTTGCTCGGTAGGGGGTCGTTGCGCCGAAAACGTACCATCCGCTTTGCAGCAGCCTTGGCAGCTGTTGCGTTACCTTCCAGTCGATTTCATCTCGTACGGGTGTGAGGATGTGGAGGCGGTCATTTGCATAGTCGGCCCGGCCTTCTTGGACCTTGACGGGGTGTGATTTAAGTTGGGGCACACGCTGGCCGGGTGGGGCGGGCGCGATGGTTGTCACGCGTTCGCCAGGCAATCCCGAGGTCCGAGAACCCCTGAGGAAGGCTTGGACTGCCCCCGGAGTTGCTGACGGAACCTGGAAATCCCGGCGGAGTATCTCGGCAATCCGTTTTAGCAACGGGCTTGCAGGGTTCGAGAACTGGTCGTCCAGGACCATTCTAAGCTTCGCTTCGGCCGCAAATCCTTCGATTGACTTCGAAATCATGCTTTCGCGGCCAATCGCAACCAGAAGCTCCTCAAGGCCCACGGTGTCTGTAAGGAATGCCACCGAAACAAGACGATCCCCGGGCTTGCTACCACGGGTCGTTGCGTCATAAAGTCGCCACTCCCGCCCGTTCGATAAGACGACCCATCGCTGGCCGGTTGAGTATGCCGAGTAAACGGCTTGGTGAACATGCTCGTCGCGGAGGGTTTCGCGCCAGGCTTTTGCCTCAAGGAACCACTTTTCGGGAGCGTTAGGGAGGATCGTATAATCTGGGTATCTTCCAGCCCCATCGGCGTTTTGAGTTCGAATTTCGTTTCTTGCGTACCCCGATGCCTCAAGCAACGGGACAATCACCCAGTGGCAGGTTTCAGCCTCATTCGCGGGCTCGCCATAAGACCGTACCTTTTCGATCTCTTCTTTGATGGACATCCGTCATGCTTATTCTACAGAAATTGTATCTCCTAGACTGGTAGGACGTTCTTTGAGCAGGCACTTGGGGGCGGAACCATCCCAAGCGCACGGATCCGCTTAACCACGGCCGGCTGCGCCGGGCAGAATAACGTCGCCGACCGCATACGAGCGGCGGATGTCCTGAAGAACCACCTTCACCCGATGGCCGACGTAGTCGCCGCCATCGATCAGCTCCACGAAGTACCCGTTGTCGGTCCATCCCACGATTCGGGAAACATTGTCGAAGGCCGATCGCCTCACATTGCATTCCAGAACCTGGGCCCGGCGGTAGCCCATGAAGTCCCGGTCGAAGTCCTCGACGTTCCCGGACGTGATCTCGTACTCCTCGTACTCCATGTCGAAGTTGGCGCGAATGTAGATGCCGCGCCGCATCTGATGCTCGAGTTCCTCGACATTCTCACCGTCAAGCCCGATGAGGGCCTCGACGGCCGCGGGATGGCACTCGACCAGGAACGCGTTGCCGCTATCGTTGATCTTGCGCCACATGTCGCGCTCGATCCAGAGGGAGACGGTCTCCTTGGAGGAGATGCGGCCCTGGCCGGCGCACATCGGGCAGATCTCGCTGATCGCCTCCGTCACCGATTCGCCGGTCCGCTTGCGCGTCAACTCGACCAAGCCGAGGGACGAGATCTTTCCCACCCGGGTTCGGGCGCGGTCGCGAGCGAGGCCCTTCGTGAAGACATCGAGGAGCTTCTTTCGGTCGTCGGCGGACTCCATGTCGATAAAGTCGACCACGATGATGCCACCCATATCCCGGAGCCGGAGCTGACGCAGCACCTCTTCCGCGGCCTCCATG
Organism: uncultured Fimbriimonadaceae bacterium; assembly: GCA_964576205.1. GTDB lineage: Bacteria > Armatimonadota > Fimbriimonadia > Fimbriimonadales > Fimbriimonadaceae > JAEVZK01. Next base: position 21,290 of record CAZNUL010000032.1, read on the forward strand.
TTTGCCTTGAAAATGGTGTCGCTAAGCTGAGTGGTCCCGACCTGCTTGCCGGTATTGACGTCGATCGCCGTCAGGGCTTCCATCTCGTCGACGACAAGCGAGCCGCCCGACCGCATCGGAACCTTGTGCTGGAGGAGCCGCTCGAGCTCTCGCTCGATGCCGTAATTGTCGAAAATCGGGGTGTCCCGGTCGTAGAGAATGATCTTCTCCCGAAGAGACGGGGCGACCATGTTGGCGATCAGATGAACCTTCTCGTATTCGTCAGGGTCGTCGATCACCATCTTGTCGATGTCCTCGCCGAAGAGGTCGCGGACGGTGCGGAAAAGGAGGGTCTGGTCGCGGTGAACGCAAGCCGGCGCGCGCATCTTCTTCGCGTTGCCGAGCACGTCCCGCCAAAGCTGCTGCAGGAACTGGACATCGGCTTTCAGCTCGGCTTCTGTGCGGCCCTCGCATTCGGTTCGGAGGATGAGGCCGAACGTGTCGGGCGCGATCTTGTCGCCGACTCTCCGCAATCTTTCCCTCTCAACGCGATCCTCGATCTTGCGGCTGACCCCAACGTTGTTCGCTTCAGGCATGAGGACGACGTAGCGGCCGGGAAGGGCGATTCGAGTCGTGACACGGGCGCCCTTGGTGCCACGCGAGCCCTTGGTCACCTGGACCATGAGCTGCTGGCCCGGTTTCAGGAGGTCCTTGATCTTGCGGCGACGGAGCTCGCTGCGCTTCATGCTCGCGGGCGAATTGTCCGTCGGTTCGTCCGGCAGCAGGTCGCCGACGTGGAGGAAGGCGTTTCGCTCCAGGCCGATGTCGACGAAGGCGGCATCCATACCGGGCAGCACGTTTTGAACGATGCCCTTGAAGATGGATCCGACGACGCGCTCTTCGCGCTCGACGCGGTACTCCATCAGCTGCCCGTTCTCGAGCAAGGCAATTCGAGTCTCCCGGTTGGAGACGTTGACGATGATTTCGGTTGTCGGGGCCTGCCTGGGCGAGCCGTTCTGGCTTTCTTTCGTTCGGACTGTCTTCGTTCGCCCACGTACCCGACGAGGGGTTTGTGTTCTGGCCATAAAAATCGTTGCGCCCCGGCTTTCACCGGGACCGGTTGCTTGAGTGTACCGCCCGGAGCGAGTCGAAACGCCGTGCCGATCCTGTCGCATACCCGCGACTCTTAACAATAGTTGACAGGTGCTCGAGCAGTAACTAGAATAATCGCCGTGCAAGTCCCTCCTTCAGATCCGGGCAGCCCTCCCCCGTATGCGGCATACCCTCGCGGGCGTGGCTCTGACGCAGGCACCGCCGAACAGCTTGAAGCCCTGCGCGACGGCTATTACGGCTTGAACCGGGCCGGTCTCATCACTTTCGCATTGGTGGTCGGATTGAACGTCGCCGTCATTTCGTCTGCCGCTGAGACTAGACTTCTCATGTTCGGCATCGGATATCCGATCGTCATGGTGATCGTCGCTCTCTCGAGCTACCCGTTCAATAAGAAGATCGCCTACGGAGCCAGCTGGGCTCCCTCCAGCGCCATCCTTGCGTCGGTTGGGACGGCTCTTTTCGCCTGCTTCTGCTATGGCCTTCTTGGCCTAATCGTCATGCAAACGATCGCAGCATCACAAATCAAGAAGTTTGGTATCAAGTCGGGTGCGTTTGGTTTGAAAAAGGACGTCATCAATCAACGCATCGCCGAAATTCGAAGCGCGGAGGCTTCGCCAGGACCGATGGCCTGAGATGCGAGGCGGATGACGGCCGAGGCTGCCTCGACCCCAGTGGCCAAGCAAGGTTCGACGTCGCTGGTCGTAGAATGAGTCTGATCGCGATGAATGCCTCGAGCGACTAGGCCTCGGCCGGACTAGGGTTCAAGCGCCTTGATTTGCCTTTATCGTCCTTCGCCAGCCGGATGATCCGAGGAGCACTCCTGATCGACCGCCAGCCCTTTGGAGGGTTCTTTCTAGCAATGCCCGTTTATGAGTACCGGTGCGCCGATTGCGGCAAGAGGTTTCAGGCCCTGATCGGAGTCGTTGCGGGAGCCGATGACGAGAGGTGCCCTCACTGTGGGAGCCGCCAGGCAAGTAGGCTGGTCAGCCGCTTCGCCCGTTACCGCAACGAGGATGACCGGATCGACGAAATCGCGGATCGGCTTGAGACCATGGGCGAACCCGATTCCCCGGCAAAAATGCGCGAGATGGTTCGGGAAATGGGCAAGGCGATGGACGAAGACACCTCGGACGAGATGGAGGAGATGTGGGAAAGTGAGGGGAACGATGAGTGAAGGGCGCCGGCCCGTTTCGACCATCAGGCTACAGGCGATGATCGTCCATTCGGTGCAGGGGTGCGGCAAGCGTTCGGCCATCCGCCATCAAACATCGACGACCTTCGAATGAAAGCTTTAGGCTCAGTCACCATAGTCACCGGCTCCATGTTCGCTGGAAAGAGCGAGGAGCTGATCCGGCTTGCCCGCAGAGCCCTGTACGCCAAGAAGAAAGTACAAGTCTTCAAGCCGGCGATCGACACTCGCTACGATCAGGCGATGGTGGTCACCCACATGGGCGTAAAGCTCGAAGCCGTCCCCGTGCGAAATGTGGCCGACCTAAAGTCGAAGATCGACAAAGATACCGAAGTGGTTTTGATTGAGGAGGCGCAGTTCTTCGATGCATCGCTCGTTCCATTAGTGGTCGACCTTGCGGACAAGGGCCGAGAGGTGATCTGCGCGGGGCTCGACCAAGACTTTCGACGCGAGCCATTTGGGCCGATGCCCCAGCTCTTGGCGGTGGCCGACAATGTGGTCAAGCTCCGGGCGATCTGCATGAACTGCGGAGCGCCTGCTTCCCACACCTACCGAGTGATCGACGGGAAGCCGGCGCATTGGGACGATCCGATCGTCCTAATCGGGGCGACCGAAAGCTATGAGGCCCGTTGTCGAGCCTGCTTCAAGATCCGTCGCGGCAAGCGCTAGTGGATACGTCGGTGGTGACGCCGACGCAGGTGATAGACCGTCGAATGCCGCGATTTTCGGTCTTCCTCAGAGCGCCAGGCCGAATATCCGGCGCCGGCCAGGCCGAGCCAGCCAAGCGTATTGTTCTTCGTAAGGAATCCAAGGGCGCCGACCGCAGCCGAGCCGTAGGATGCCTTTTGCCAGTCGCTCTGTGTCTTCTTTCGATGGGACTGGGCGCCGGCGGTGAGCGGCATGGCGGTCATTCCCGCCAAGGCGGCGAACACGGCTACCTTCGTTAGGACTTGATTCATGATTTCCCTCCTTGCCTCCCCCTCTACGCGCTCTTGCCATCGGGAGGTGGTGCTGGCTATTTGACGACAACTCGCCACAAATGGCCCAAATGGTCCTAGTGCGGCATACTTGCCTCAAGGCCGATGACTCTTGCGGAATGGCTAAAATCTGCTCGTCGGAGACTCGATTCCGCCTGCATCGAAGGCGCTTCTCTGGAGGCGCAAGTTCTGGCGGCACATGCGTTGGGTGTCGACCGCACATTTGTTCTGTCCCATCCAGAAGCAGCTATCGACGACCCCGCCATCGAACCCTTGCTGCAGCGCCGGGAGAACCATGAGCCCCTCGCGTACATCGTCGGAAGGCGAGAGTTTTACGGGCGTTCCTTTCGCGTTGGACCAGGCGTGCTGATCCCCAGGCAGGAAACGGAGACCCTCGTTGAAGTGGCCCTTGCCTTCATTCGTTCCTCACCGGAGACTACGGTGCTCGATCTCGGAACGGGCTCGGGATGCATCGGCATAACGCTCAAACTGGAACAGGAAGACGCGTTCATCACCGCATCCGACATCTCGACCGAGGCGCTCGAGATCGCTAGTCAAAACGCGGAAGGTTTAGGCGCGGATTTGCAGTTCGTTGTCAGTGACGCCTTCGACGGTCTGGATGGCCGGCGATTCGATCTCATCGTTTCGAACCCACCCTACGTCGGAATTCATGAGGCCCTTCCTCCCGAAGTTCGAGAATATGAGCCGCCGATAGCTCTCTATGCCGGCCATACCGGACTCGAGTTCTACGAGGTCTTGGCGCGCAACGCTGCGGAGCACCTAACCGAGGGCGGGCGGCTGATGATGGAGGTCGGGTATCGCCAGGCCCATCAGGTGACGCTCATCTTCGAGTCTAGCGGCTGGCACCTAGATGAAGTGCGGAAAGATTTGTCCGGCGCCGAACGGGTGGTCGTCGTCGAGCCGGTCACAGTTTGACTTAAAGAAGCGCACGCTCTTTGACGTCGAAATAATAACTGACCAGGGAGGCGGCCAGGTCCTGAGGTTCGGACTCCAGATTGTGGATGTTCGATGCGCCAAGTACCGATGTCGCGGCCCGGCGATCCGATATCAGCAATCCCGCGGCCGCGGATAAGTACATGTCGTCGACTTGCGTCATCGGTGGATCGACCGCCTCCTTGAGCCTCGGGTCGGAAACGCGGGCGATCAGCAAGAGGTGCCGTCGGGCCTGCGGCCCCAGCGCGGTCGCCAGAGTTCGAGCCCGGTCAGGATCCTCGAGGTCGGTGAACGCAACGACCAGCGAACGCCGCTTCCAACGCGAGGCGAGGAACGCGAAAGCAGCGGCGGGATCGCTTTCTATCGGCTCCGCGACCAGATCGTGGAGGGCTTCGATGATCATTCCGATCTGGTTGCGGCCCTTCTTCGGCGGGATGTACCTCCGAACGACATCCGAGAAAACCAAAAGGCCGACGAAATCGCCCGCGTGGGAGGCCGCGTTAGTCAACATCAAGCATGCGTCGAGGGCGTGATCAAGTTTGCGGACTCCGTTCACCTCGGCAAGCATGTGCCTGCCGATATCGATCACGATCACAACCGCCTGATTTCGCTCCTGCTCGAATTGGCGGACAACCAGTTTGTCGTGCCGCGCGGATGCTTTCCAGTCGATCTTTCGATAGTCGTCGCCTTCCGCGTATTCGCGCAAGGACTCGAATTCGGTGCCTAAGCCTCGCATCCGCGACCGCCTGATCCCGATCTCGCGAAGCCTTCCCTTTTGCTTAAGGAGATCGAATTCGCGCAAGGCGAGAACGTTAGGATATACACGAATCGGTTCTTCCGTTTCGAGCTTTGCCTGCTTGACCACCAAGCCGAGGGGACAAACAAGCCGCACGTAGGTACCCTTAAAACTCTCGCTGCCGCGATCCTCGGGCGTCAGCGTGTACACAATCTCCGTTTCGCGCTCGGGGCCCAGATCGACCGGAAACTCCCGTTGAGACGCCGTGAATTGAGGGGGAGGCTCATCGCGGATCACGCCCTTCACGGTATCCAGCGAATCGTTGGTCAGGTTCAGGACGATCTTATTCGGAGTCCGCACGGAGAGAACGGGATCAAACTCGCGACGGACTCTTAAGCTTGATGGGGAAGGTCCCAAACGGCCGGTTACCCAAGCGATCGCGATCAATGCGATGTTGTAGGTGAACGCGATGGAGGGCATCCCGACAATGCCGGCGAATGCTGCAACCGGGACACCGAGCCCCACAAACAGCCAAAAGCGCTTCGTCGGTACCATTTCGCGGGATAATCCTTACGTGGAGCACGAGCTTGCGCTTCTGAGCCCTGAGAAGACCATTCTAACTTACCGGCTCGCCAGCATCGGCGGACGCATCTTCGCGCATTTCATCGATGTCGTCATTATCCTCGGCGTCATGATCATAGTCGGGTTTGTCGCAGCGCTCAGCGGATTGCTCGGCGAGGGTGTTTCTGTCCTTTCGTTAACGGCCTACATCGTTTTCATCTCGGTGTTCCCGTTTCTCTATTTCATCGCCTTCGAATCGCTGTGGAACGGCCAAACCTTGGGAAAGAAAATCTTCACGCTTCGCGTGCGGATGGCCGATGGCACTACCGTAACCCCCCTGGCCGCGATCGGTCGCAACCTTCTGAGGCCGGCAGACATGCTCCCAGGAACCTATTTCGTCGGGCTGCTGGCGATGTTTACGACTCCGAAATCTCAACGCCTGGGAGATTTGGTTTCAAATACCGTGGTCGTCTACGAGAAGCGGGCGAGCTCACAATTCACGCCGGCTCCCCACACCGCCGGAATACACCCGTTGGAGGCTCAAGTTGGTGAGCTTCGTGGCATGACCCTGGATGAGTACAATGCCCTGCGACGATATTGCGACCGGTTCCCGGAACTTGCCGCCACGGCCCAGAAGAAGCTGACGGATGACGTGTGGCTTCCGATCGCCGCGAAGAGAGGCGTAGAAATGGCGCCGAACATCCACCCCATTTACCTGGCCGAGGCCGTCGTCATGAAATATGGCCGGGAGCACGGGCTCCTGTGACGATGGTGATCGCGTTGTGTATTCGAGGTGGACGGCTGGTGGAAAGTGGTGATCATTAAGAAAGGTGTGCAAAACGAGTGCCTGAGACCTATACAGAACGGTGGTTTCCCACATGGTTTTCCACGAGCGACAATTGCGCTTCTGGCCGCAACTCAGCTTCTAGATCACCTGAATAGGTGGCTTTGAACTTACACCCAGTCGCGGTTTTCCCCAAAACAGTTTCTGTTAAGAGTAACAACAGATCTCAATGATCACCACTGATCAAGAAGAAGGAGGCGTGGGAAACCGAACTGTCGGGGTTGGCGAGGTTGCTCTCACCGCGTTCCGCAATTACGCCTCCCTGAGCATCTCCCTGGATTCCGGATTCAACGTCGTTGCTGGCCCGAACGCGCAAGGAAAGACCAATTTCCTCGAGTCCCTGTACCTCCTCTCCACCACTCGGTTGCTACGAGGTCAACGCGATGCCGAGGCGATCATGGACGGCTTTTCCCAAGCTCAGGCAACCGTAGAGCTAATCGGCGGCCGCACTCAGCTTGGTATCGTTCTCGAGTCAGGATTGCGAAAGCGAGCGATCCTGAACGGCATCAAGCTTCCGAGAGCGTCGGACCTGATCGGCCGGTTGCCATGCGTTTGCATCAGCTCGCTCGATCTGTCGATCGTCCGCGAGGAGCCCGCCGATCGTCGCCTTTTTCTCGACCTCGAACTCTCGGCGGTTCAGCCCGCGTACTTGCGACACTTGGCCGTATTCAAGCGGGCCATCGAGCAGCGCAACGTCCTCCTGCGCGAGTCTCGAGAATTCATGCATCCAGCCGTCTTGTTCGAATCGTGGGAGGACCAGATCGCGGTTTCTGGCTCGGCGATCAGGCAGTCCCGCAGCGAATACATCCGGGAACTTGCTCCCATCGCCGCGAAACACCACGGCCTGATGGGTGCGGGAGAAACCCTCGACATCCGTTACGAGGCCAAGGACCAGGCCGCATCCCCAGAGGAGCTGCGTGCGGGCCTCGAAGCCGGTAGAAATCATGATGTAGCCCGTGGTGGCACGAGCGTCGGGCCCCACCGCGACGACCTAGAGATTCGAATAGGCGGTAGAGAAGCGCGGCTGTTCGGTTCTCAAGGACAGCAGCGGACGGCCGTGATCGCCCTGAAGCTGGCCACGCTGGAGTTTGGGAAGAGCCGCTTCGGGTGCGCGCCGCTGCTGCTTCTCGACGACATTTTGAGCGATCTCGACGAGCGCCGGCGGGCGCTTCTTGTCGACTTGGTGTTAGCCCAGGCGGGCCAAACCGTTCTGACTTGTACCGAAGCTGCATCCGCTGGGTCCGCCATTCTGGACCGCGCCCGGGTTTACGAGGTCCGGAACGGAACAATGTCGCCCGCATAATCCAGCTGCTCTGGGTTGGGCAGGCAAATCGCTTACAATGGTCTCGTGAAGCGCCTAGACAGCATGTTGAGCCAGGCGATCGGGAGGGAAGAAGTCCTCCGGATGGCCCGCGCTCAGCGAGTGCTGCGGGATTGGCCGTCCATCGTGGGGGCGGCCATGGCCGCAAGGTCTCACCCTGAGCGCTGGGATCGAGGCACGGTCTGGGTGGCCGTAGAAGGTTCTGCTTGGGCTCAGGAGCTTCGGATGATCAAGGACGTCATCTTGAGCCGGCTGGAGCAGAAGGCCGGCGAGTCGGGGCTATTTCTGGATGTCCGCTTTGGTGTTCGTCCTTTGCCGAGTCCAGAAGAAGCGGACAAGCCGGCGGCGCGCGCGGTCGTTGCCGACGATCGCGGCGGGATGTCGATTGCCGAGATTGCGGCTCGGCGGCTTAGGAATTGGGAAGGTCGCGACAGCTAGGCTAGCTCCTTGAACGAGGTACCAAAGCTGACCTAAAGCCGCAGGCGGACGTCTCATGCGAACCGAACTGGAACGAAGGCCCCTTGTCATCGCGGTTCTTGGCCTGATCCTCGGTCTGACGCTCGCGCTCCATCCAATTCACCTTCTTTTCCTGCTACTGGCGCCTTGGATCCTGAGAGCCCTGTCTTCGAGGGTCGTCTTCGTTGTCAGCCTCGCGTTTGGCTCGATTCTCGGTCCAGGCCAGGACCAGCCCTTCATCGACGAGACGTTCGTTAGCGGCAACTGGGTTGTTTCGAGCATGCCGGCCATCTGGCCCGACGCGCAGGTGTGTGGCGTGAAGCAGGGCGATGTAACCCTAGAGCTCATCTATCCCGGACCCATCACTCTCTGTCCGGGATCGGTCGTTCGGTTTTCGGCAGTGGCCAAACCTCCTAAGGAGGGATCGGAGCGGTTTTTTCGCCTCCAGGGACTGCTGGGGCGAGTGCAAGTTGCTGCTGGCCATGGGCTCGACGTTATCGAGCCGGGAACCTGGCCCCAGCGAATCGCTTGCTCATGGAGGAGCCAGTTCCTAAAGTTTACGGCCGCCAACCTCCCGGCTAAAGATGCCGAAGTAATCGACTCCATGTGGTTCCACACGAGCGGGTTACTCGACACCCAATCCCGGGACGAGATGCTCCAGAGCGGATCGAGGCATGTGCTCGTATCCTCGGGCTTGCAGGCGCTCTTGTTGGCCCAAGGCCTGCTTTGGATTCTCAGTTCGCTGCCCATGCCCCGATCAGCTCAGCTTCTCGTGGTTGGATGCCTACTTGCCCTCTATGCGATCGCAAACGGGGGGTCTCCGGCAATCTTCAGGATGGTCGTAATGTTCCTCATCGCGAACTCGGCGTACCTGGTGCGGCGCGAGCCGGACTGGCTGTCTGCGCTGTCTGCCAGTTCGATCCTGTACCTGCTGGCCGACGCGAACAAGGTATACGATCCGGGCTTCCAGCTTTCATCGATCGCGGTTCTGTTCATCCCGATGTTTGCCGTCCCCGTCAAGTGGAAGCCCGGGCTGGAAGCTGGGATTTATCGAGCGGCCCTCAGATCGATCCGCGGAGCCATCGTCGCATTTGTAGTGCTCACCCCGCTCCTCGCTTGCTTCTTTGGAACGGTGTCCCTTGCGATGGTTCCTGCCGGCCTGCTGGCGATCGTCGCCGGAGTGCCCGTCCTCATGATATCGATGGTTGCATTTCCCTTGAGCCTATTCGCCCCCTGGGCCGGAGGCGTCCTCGTCAAGGCTGCGCTTCCGCTCACGGGTTTCGTATATTCGGTGCTTACGGCCTTTGGTGGGTCAGAGGTCGTCGCCAACGTCCCTCCTTTCAGCCCATACTGGCTTGTCCCTTTCTATCTCGTTCTCGTAATGCTGTGGCGCCCGCGAGTCAGGCAGCCTTAGACGGCTCGGTAGCCGCTCCCTTACCCCTTCACTCCACCCCTCCCCACCCCACCCCACTTCTCCAACACTCCATCACTCCATCACTCCACCCTCCACCACCGGCGTGCGCTGAGATAGAATCCGGCGATGAACGGCCGGCTGGGGATCACCGCCTTGCTGGCGGTTTCCGCCATTGTCGGCACTGTCGGGGCTTGGCCAGACTGGAACGAGCCGACGAGGCTGACCTTTCTTTCCGTGGGCCAAGGGGACTGCGCAGTCTTTCAAACAAGCGGTCACACCTTGCTTATCGACGTCGGCCCGAAGACGCCAACGAGCGACGCCGGCAAGAAGATCGTGCTGCCCGATCTCCGGAACATGGGCATCGATTCGATCGACCTCATCTTGCTAAGCCATCCCGACGTCGACCACATCGGTGGTCTAGGGGCACTGATTCACGGAATGCCCGTCGGCCGGGTGGCGGTGTCTTCGCAGTTCGAACACTTTAGCCCCATGATCGACCGCCTGCGAGAAGCTGGATGCCCAATTTCGCAAACGATCTGGTTGGGCGCCGACCAAAGGGTTCGGGTTGGGGACTTCACGGTGGAGGTCGGCTGTCCGCCATGGCATGAACCAGAGCCCGATAATGACGGATCCGAATTCGTCAAGATCGCCGGAGAGGGCGCATCGGCGGTATTCACAGGGGATGCAAGCTCGCTCGCCGAGGCGCGGATGCAGCCCGGGCACGATTGGTCGGCCCAGATCCTAAAGTTGGGACACCATGGCTCCCACACCGCCTCGAGCGAGGCTTTCTTGGAGTCCGTGCATCCTCACTGGGCGATCATCAGTTGCGGCCGCGGCAATCCATATGGTCACCCTCACAAGGTTGTCCTTGATCGAGTCCAACGACTCGGCATAAGGATCGCGCGGACGGACCTGGAGGGTGACGTAACGTTCGAGCTAGGGCCCTACGGATGGACTCGAACTCGGTAGCTTAAACAACCGTGGCCGGCTCCCACGCCAGCGGTGCAAAAGCTTCGTCGATCGGGGTCTCGGCGATGTGGTTGGTAAAGTTCGTGAGGGTCTTGTTGGCAACCCAGGCGATGACCTCGAGAAGCTGCGCTTTGGTATAGCCGACTTCATAAAACCTCGCCAGATCGTCCTTCGAGAGCCAGCCATGTTTGGCAACAAGCGCGACCGTAGTCTGCCGAAGGATTTCGAGCTTGCGGTCCTGAATGGGTTTACCGGCTCGCACCTCCTGTAGGATGGCCTCGCCGATACCCGCCTGGACAGCAAGTGCTGAGTGTGCTGTCACGCAATACCGGCAATCACTCTCGCGGCTCGCCGCGATACCGACCAACTGCTGCTCAACCGGGGTCAGGGTTCCCTTGGTCGCGAGGGTACCGAAGGCCTCGAATGCATGTTCCAGCACGGCGGGTGACTCGGCAAAGACCGCCATAAGATTTGGGAAAAAGCCCCAAGCCTGCTCGATGGCCTCGATCGTTGGAAGCGAATCCTGAGGGGCTGTTTCCTTGGTGTGAATCGTGAGATGACTCATCTGATGTCTCCTTATCGCGCAATAAAATGCTCCGATACAGAATCATAGACAGACCTGTCTGCCCACTGTCAAGCCAATCGCTTGTATCGAGGTATCCTTTTATCCAGACAGGTAGGTCTGTCTCGACGATCTTTGACTCGGATTCGTTCAACTTTTCATCCCGAGCATCAAGGGATTGGCCTATGGAAATAACGAAAACGCGGAAGCCTCCCGAAGACGACGGTGTGATTCCGCCTGGCGCTCGAGAGCGTATCCTTAGAACGGCTTCGTCCCTCTTCTACCTTCATGGCATTCACACCGTTGGGATCGATCGCATCATCGCGGAGAGCGGCGTTGCAAAAATGACGTTCTATAAGTACTTCCCTTCCAAAGCAAAGCTGGTGGCGGACTATCTTCACGTCACCGCCCAAGCGACTCTGCAGCATTTTAGGGAAGCAAGTGCTGCTGAGAGCCTGTCCCCAGTCGACCGTGTTCTCTCTCTGTTCGATGTGGTTGAAGCGGCGACCTCGAACGCTGGTTTTCGAGGGTGCCCTTTCATTCGAGGGCTCTCGGACTTTATGCCCGACCGGGACGAGCCGGAAGTGAAGGCACAGGTTGCTGAGTACTTCGTCGAGTTCGACGCTCTCGTGCGGAGCCTCGTGGCCCCTCTACGGCTGTTGGATGAGGATTCAGTAGTCGCGTCGATCCAAGCTCTGATCCACGGATCGATTGTTCTCGCCCAGGCGAGTCGCCCGGGCGGAGTCTCGTCGAGCCGGCGGACGGCTGCGATGCTGCTGAGTGTCTAGTCGAACTGGGCGGTGCTGCTAGGGCGTAGCGAACCGCGTGAGCTTCGCCCGCATTTCGGCCACGAGTTCGGCTTCGAGGTGAATGCCATCGTCGAGATACTCGAGTTTCAAGACCCGGCCATAGTCGTAGCAGTCTTGAACCAACGCGGACTCAGAATAAGGCAGTATGGCCCTCACAAACCCGAGGAGGCTCTGAACCATCTTGCGCATCGATTCTAACAAGTCGTCGATGCCGGCGCCACTCTTGGCAGAGATCGCCGCCGAGTTCGGCCACTCGGCGACGAGGTGCTTCGTCGCCTCATGATCTTCGATCGCATCGATCTTGTTAAACACGGTGAGCACCGGCTTGCCTCCGGCGCCAAGCTGCTCCAACGTCTCGATGACCGAGTCGCGCTGGATCTCCCAAGCCGGGTTGGAGACGTCGACGAGATGAATCAAGAGGTCCGAAAAGGTCACCTCCTCGAGCGTGGAATGAAAGGCGGCGACGAGTTGCGTGGGCAGGTTGCGGATAAAGCCCACGGTGTCGGTTAGGAAGACCGAGTATCCGTCGGGAAGGTCGATCTTGCGCGTCGTCGGATCAAGGGTCGCGAACGGCATCGCGTCGGCAAGAAGCTCTGTTCCCGCGAGCCGGTTCATAAGAGTCGACTTCCCTGCGCTCGTGTAGCCGACGATCGAGGCGAACGGGAAGGGATGTTTGCGCCGGCCGGCCCGCTGCTGATCTCGGATACGCTTGACGTCCTCGATCTCGTCTTTCAGCTTCGAGATCCGATCGCGCACCATGCGGCGGTCGGACTCGAGCTTCGTCTCGCCGGGTCCGCGCATACCAATACCGCCACGCTGTCGCTCGAACTGGGTGTAGACGCTCATCAGCTTCGGAAGCATGTACGTGAGCTGGGCGAGCTCGACCTGGAGCATGCCCTCCCGGGTTCGAGCGCGGCGCGCGAAGATGTCGAGGATGAGCTGGGTGCGGTCGATGACCTTCACCTTGCAGGCATCGGTCAGGTTGCGGCTTTGGATGCCGGTGAGTTCGGCGTCGACGATCACCACGTTCGCCTTTGTGTCGGCGACGAGAAGAGCGACCTCTTCCACCTTGCCGGAGCCGACGTAGGCGGCCTTGAAAGGCTTATCGACTCGCTGCCGGATGGATGCGAGCGGCTCGACGTGGGCGGCTTCGCAAAGCCCCTCGAGTTCCTCCTCGACGGCAAGGTCCTCCGACTCGTCCTCGTTCACGAGGACGAGCACGGCCTTCTCAACCGGGCCTTCAAGGTTTTCGACCGTTCGGGGCATCGGAGCTTCCAGGCAGTAGTATGACGGGCCTGAACGTGGCATCGCCTTCTAGGCGGTGAGTGTCAGCGGCATCCTGCCGCTCATCCCGAGGCCGGGATGCCTTTGACAAGTGCCGCCATTTGGCTGCAAGGATGCTGATTTGGGTTGAACCGCTAGGCCCGGGAACGTCAGGCTAGACCAAGCACATCTTTGAGCGTCAGATCGACCCGCTCAATGTATCGATTTTCAATCTGACCGATGTAATGGATCAGGCGGCTTCTCGCAATGGTCAAGATCTGGTCGCACTTCACGATTCCCGGCTTCGACAATCCGTTCAACTTGGACGGCTCGACCGCGATGTGGACCATCCCATCTTGAATCGGAGCCGTCGTCATGGTCGCCACGATCGTGTTGTTGTAGTACTCGAGAACTAGGCTAAGACCTCCGTTCCATCACTCCATCGCTCCTCGACTCCAATACTCCGATCCTCCCGAACGGCAATCGGCCAAACTGATTCGCAATGCGTGCAGAGTCGCTTGAATTCTTCAAGGCAATCGTCAATGTTCCCTCGCCATCCGGCTACGAGGAGCAAGCCGCCGAAATCTACCGGCAGTACACCCAATCGTTTGCGGACGAGGTCAAAACCGACGTTCACGGCAACGTCGCCGCGATCCTGAATCCCAAAGCCGAGATGAAGGTGATGCTCGCCGGACACATGGATGAGATTGGCTTCATCGTCCATTACATTAGCGACGACGGCCTCCTCTACTTCAGCGGGATCGGCGGCCACGACAGCGTCATCCCTGTTGGCCAAAGAGTCTGGATCCACGGCAAGAGCAAGGTGCCTGGGATCATCGGGCGCAAGGCCGTTCACCTCCTCGAGGAGGACGAGCGCAAAAAGAAGCCCGAGCTGAAGGACCTCTGGATCGACATCGGAGCGACCTCGAAAAAGGACGTGAACGAGGCGGGAATCGAGATCGGCGACGTGGCGACCTATCAAGTCGAGTTCGAGACGCTCCTGAACGGCCGTGCCACGGCCCGTGGCTTCGACAACAAGATGGGCTCGTTCATCGTCGCCGAGGCGTTGCGGCTACTTGCGAAGAAAGGCGGGCTCGATAAAGGCGTCGGCGTCTACGCGGTTGCAACCGTGCAAGAGGAGATCGGTCTTCGCGGCGCTAGAACGTCGGCGTATTGGGTCGACGCCCAAAGCGGCCTGGCCGTCGATGTAAACCATGCGATCGACTATCCGACGGTTTCGAAGACGCGCTATGGTCAACTCGATGTCGGCAAGGGGCCCTCGGTTATGCGAGGGGCAAATGCCAATCCGGTTGTCGTGAAGATGATCCGCCAGGCGGCGGAAGAAGACAAGATTCCGTACCAGATCGACGTCACTCCCGGTGGTACGGGGACCGACGGCAACGCGATGCAGCTCAGCCGTGGAGGCATGGCGGTTGGCATCCTCGGGGTCGCCCTGCGGTATATGCATACACCCTGCGAGCTCCTTGCCCTCGACGACGTCGACAACTGCGCGAAACTGATGGCAGCCTATTGCCGGCGGGTCAAGCCGGACACCGACTTCACGCCGCGAGCGGGCCTATGATCGCCGTCGTATTCCCGGGACAGGGTTCTCAGAAGCCAGGGATGGGCAAGGCCTTGTTCGATGCCCGTTCAGAGGCCCGAGATGCCTTTGCCGTCGTGTCGAACGCGACCGGAGTCGACACAGCCAAGCTCTGCTTCGAGACCGACGAGGACACTCTAAGGGAAACCCAGAACGCTCAGCTTGCCCTCTACACATGCGGTGTCGCAGCCTGGGCCTGTCTCGACGCCCATATCCACGGCATTGTGACGATCGACGGATTCGCCGGGCACAGCGTCGGCGAATATGCGGCTCTGGCTGCAAGCGGAACGGTCTCAGTCGAAGAAGGTGCGAAGCTCGTCCAACGTCGCGGCGAGATCATGGCGAAGGCCGGAAAAACCCGGCCAGGAACGATGGCCGCGGTTCTCGGACTGGAACGGGACCAGCTACAAGCCGTCTGCGAATCGATCGCCGGCATCGTCGTGATCGCGAACGACAATTGCCCGGGCCAGCTTGTGATCAGCGGCGAGGTCGCGGCCGTCAAAGGAGCGAGCGACGCGGCGGCAGCGGCCGGAGCCAAGCGTGTACTACCGCTCAATGTCAGCGGCGCCTTCCACTCGCCTCTCATGGACGAATCGGCAACGGAAATGCGGACGACGCTTGACGCCGTTTCATTCCAAATTCCAAATTCCAAATTCCAAATTGGACGCGCCTTTTCGAACGTCACCGCGCAGCCGGTTGTCCAGGACGGCCGCTGGCCGGACTTGCTGGAAAGACAGTTGAAGAGTCCGGTGCGGTGGACCGAGACGATCCAAAACATGCTGAACGAAGGGATCGACACCTTCATCGAATGCGGAGTAGGCGACGTTCTAAGCGGCCTAATCCGCAGGATCGATAGGGAGGCAACCACCTTGAGGGTAAACGATTTGGACTCGCTGGAGACGACGGTGGCCGCCATCCGAAAGTAGCCCATGCCAAACTGAACCGCCATGAGATTTCAGGATCGGGTCGTCGTCGTAACCGGAGCGAGCCGCGGGATCGGCCGCACGATCGCCGAGGCGTTTTCCAAGGAAGGGGCGAAGGTAGCATGCCTCGACATCTTCGAGGAAGGGGCTCAGGCGGTTGCAAAAGAGCTGGGCGGCGGCGCGGAGGGCTACGGCTGCGACGTAAGCAAGCCGGACAGCGTGGAACAGGCTTTCGAGAGAGTCCAAGCGGAAATGGGTACTCCCGCCGTCCTCATCAACAACGCGGGCATCACGCGTGACACCCTGATGCTCCGCATGAGCGAGGACGACTGGGACAAGGTCCTTGCGGTGAATCTCAAAGGCGCGTTTCTCTGCATCAAGACGGTCAGCCGGATGATGATGAAGGCTCGCTACGGCCGCATCGTCAGCGTTAGCAGCGTGGTCGGCATCCACGGAGCAGCCGGTCAGGCCAACTATTCAGCGTCCAAGGCTGGCCTTATCGGCCTCACGATGACGGTCGCAAAGGAATTCGGCTCCCGCGGAATCACCTGCAACGCCGTAGCTCCCGGCTTCATTGCGACCGAGATGACTGAAAACCTCCCTGCCGAATTCAAGGAAGACGCGATCAAACGCGCACCGGCCGGGCGGCTCGGCACACCGTCAGATATCGCTCCAGCTATCCTGTTCCTAGCCAGCGAGGAGGCCGGCTATATCACGGGACAAACGCTGACCATTGACGGCGGACTATTCCTGTAGCTCAAACCCAATAAGCATTTCCTTGGATCAGAATCGCTAGAACGCAAGGCGGATCGGAGGAACCAAAGCAAAGAACTTGAAGTAGACCGTTTGGGGTCAGGCGTGTCGGGTGGCCGTCCCGCTTGTCGGGACGATTTGCGCTGTCATCTTCCTCGCCGCCCCCGGTTTCGCCGCCTTCCTTCTGAGATTCGATCAGCAATACTTTCCGCGTGCTGAGCTGCGGCCGATTGCTCATCCGGTCTAATCTCATCAAGTGCACCCCGCGCTCGAAGCTATCGAGAGGGCTACCAGAGGGACCGCATTCGAGCGGGATCTTTGGCTGGTCGGCGGCGCCGTCCGCGATGAGCTGCTCGGCGGGCCCCACTCAAACGACTTCGACCTTGTCACGAAAGGATCTTCGGCCGAACTAGCGGACCTCCTCTTTGCAGGAGGAGTCGCCACATTTGCGCCCGTGACCTACGAGCGCTTTGGTACGGCAATGGTGGAAGTCGGGGACGTGAAGATCGAGATCGTCACGGCTCGTCGCGAGAGCTACGATCCCGAATCGCGCAAGCCAAACGTGGAGCCTGCGACCCTCGAAGAAGACGCCCGCCGTCGAGACTTTACGGTCAACGCCCTGCTGAAGAACCTTCACTCCGGTGAGCTTTACGATCCGCTCGGAACCGGCCTATCCGATCTCGCGGCCAAACTGCTGCGTACACCATTGGATCCGGAGGCTACGTTTCATGACGACCCGCTCAGGATGCTCCGGGCGGTCCGATTTCGATGGCAACTGCATTTCGAGCCCTTCGCCGGACTCTATGAATCGATCAGTGCCGAGGCCGCCCGTCTGAAGATTATTTCGGAAGAGCGGATCAGAGACGAATTCGTCAAGATGCTCGCTTTGCCGGACGCTGGCATGGCTCTACGTGACCTCATGGACCTCGGCTTGCTTCATCAGTTCGCCCCCGAGTTCGAAGAGATGCGGGGCGTTGAACAGGGCCACTTTCACCATCTCGACGTTTGGAACCACACTTTGCTGGTCCTGCAAAACGCAGGGCACGACGATCTTCTCCTTTCGCTTGGCGCCCTGTTCCACGATATCGGCAAGCCGCGTACGCGATCAATCGACAAGGATGGCCACACGCGGTTCTTCAGCCACGAGTCGGTTGGTGCGCGGATGACCACCGAGGTCCTGCGCCGGCTGAAGTTTCCGCAGCGCGACGTGGACGCGGTTTCCGCGCTCGTCAAGAACCATATGCGGCTCAGCAGCGCGCCCGAGTTCACGCAAGCCGCCGCGCGGAGGCTGTTGCGCGACCTCGACGATCAGGTGGACCGCCTCCTGGCGCTTGTCGAAGCCGATGCCGCCGGCCTCAAGAAGGGTGTCAAGGCTCTCGACCTAGCTCCAATTCGACAACGCATCTCGGATGTTCAGAAGGCAACTCCCCGAGAGGTACTGATTAGCCCGCTGACCGGCGCCGAGATCATGGCGGCGCTCGGAATCGACCCGGGAGTCGAGGTAGGCCGTTGGAAAAGCTTCCTGACGGAAAAGGTGCTGGAGGGCGAATTGCAACCTGGAGACAAAGAAAATGCCCGCAAGCTGCTCGCGTTAGCGAACAAGACGAGCGCAGACCAAATCTAACGGGGCATGAATTCGGAATCCGAAGCCCAGGCTTTAACCCGTGCGGTAGTTCCAATCCGCGAGGCCGGCATGATCCTCCTGACCATTCTGAGCGGGTGCGGAGTACTTGTGTGGCTTGGGCTAGCATGGGCCGCGGTCGGAGTCGGCGGAATATGCGACTGGACCATCCTGCCGATAGCAATCATTGGAGCGGTTGGGTCGGGCGCCGTGTGTGCTTGGTCGGTTAGGCGTCGGAACAACGAGGAGCCCGCGCTGATTATCGACGAATCTGGGCTGTTCGACAACATATCGTTCACCAAGGCCGGCCGGATCAAATGGAGCGATCTGGAGCGAGTCTGGGTTGCAGGCCCGAACTGGTTTCCCGTCCTGTGCCTGCTCCCCGAAGATGTTTGGGCTTTCATGGAGCGTCAGGACGACCTTCGAGGGGCTCTCATGAAGTTCAACAAAGCGGTTTTCAGCGCCCCCGTGATCATTCCTGCCGGCTTTTTGCATATCCCCCTCGCCGATCTATGGGACTGCATCTCGCAGGTTGAAGGCGCGACGAGACATCGAGCGGGCACTTCGGCGGTTCGGATGTTCTGAGACGTGCTTTCACTCGGCTAGCATTCGCCTAAGCAGGGCGACGCCGCTGGGATTCCTGGAAACCCCGATCGGCTGAACGCCGAGCCCGCCGAACGGGCGAAGAGTTGTGAGGATTCGATCCTTGGTGCGTACGGCGATAGGGTGCTCCTGGTAGGTGCGAGAATCGATACGGTTAATGATCACCTCGTGATCGGGCAAGGCGGCCGGATCGAGCGCGCAATCGGGAGAAACCGGGAGCAGGCGCTCCCACCGCTCGGCGAGACCCCAGGCTTGATTCTTGAACTCGTATGCGGCTTCACGCCAAAACGGCATGGGCAGGGTTTCGTTACGGGTCAGGATACGGACCGGCCCCACCTCTGAGTGCGTCTCCAGCGACCGCCAACCTTCCTGTTCGGCTTCCGTCGGCGCCTCGAACACATGGAACGGCCACTCATTCGTCGCGTCGCCGAATTCGACCTTCAATCGGTAACTGCCGGGAGATTCGCAATGCCAGGAGATTTGGCCGACCTCTCGCGATTCGAGGCTGGCAAGCCTGAACCGGTCGAGCGCGCCTTGCGCGAGGGTCATGCCCGCCTCGTCGAGAATCGACCAGATCAATCCGCCCGCCCGGCCTTGCTCGGAGTGAAGCCCAATGCGGAAAAACAGCTGGCCCGTGAAATGGTTGAAAGGGTCGATCCATCCGGGCCGATTCCCTCCGTTGATCCACGGAGGTCGTCGAGAAGGGATTTGGAAAAGAGTGTCACTTCCGTTCCACGCGAGGCATTCCTCGGCGGAGAATCGCGAGTGCTGCCAGTCGTCGAAGAATCCCGAGGACGAAATGGGGGTATCGCGGATACCGGTGACGACGTACCCGGAGATCTGTTCTCTCGCACGCAGAGTCTCATGCACGAGCTTGCGGGTGAACAGTGCCTTCGTGCGGGACGATTCCATGAGCTTCTGGTGCTGGTTCTTCCCGGGCTCTTGCGAGAATCGGTTGTCGGTGAGGATTCCCGGTAGATCCAGCTGCCAGCGGACCCCTTTGTCGTTCAGCTCCGGCATGCGGCTTGCCCAGAACGGCAAGTCGTCCGCGAGTTTGGCAAGGTCGCGATGCACGTCGACGTCGTTGAACTCACCTAGGAGGAGAGGCCTGGCATCGCGAGGGCCGGGCAGCAGTGAGTCCAAGACAGGCGCATAAAACGGAAGGTCGCAATACGGATGGAAGTCTTCGAAGTCGCCATATTCCCGTAGGTCTCCGCCGTACATTTCGGCTCCCCCCGAGTTGTCCTTGACCAACGGCGACCCGGTCAAATTCCTAACCAGCTGCACGAGGCGGCGCCGATATTCGGGAGGAGTTGCCTTGCCCAGCTCGCAGCCGATCGTCCAGCAAGGAACGTTGTCGTGATGTCGATACTGGCGGATGATACGTTCGATTTCGCCGGCGATTTCGCTAAGCTTGTTGGGATCGCTGGACGGATCCCAAAGCGGGAGCTCGATCCACGCGTGCATGCCCTCTTCCCTCAGAATCTCTAGATAGCGGTGGGGTGGCAGCCAGAGGCAGAACTTGATCAGATTAAAACCGAGGCGCTTGACGGCTTGAACTTCCGATCGAATCGTTTCGTCCGTTGGGTTGGGGTGGCCTAGTTCGGGATACCAGCCCCAGTGAAGAAGCCCACGAAGATACAGGGGGTCGCCGTCGACGAAGATCTTGTGGCCGTGAGCCTCGTACCGGCCGGGCCCCTCCAAACGAGGCCGTGGGCCAGCGCTGTGAGCATCGAGAAGCTCAACTTCGCGGTAGATTCCGCCGAACGTGTGAAAAACATAGGGAAGGAAACCGCTCGCGACGTCCTTGACTGGGAACGTCTGGCCGCCATTCTTGAGCACCTTGACTTCCAGTTGGACGCGCTTTCCGCGATGGGTGGTGAGAGGAACGTCGAACGCATCCCAAATTCCCCGGTGGCTTGCGACCGGATCGCCGTCCACCGAGATCTCGGCACTGTAGCTAACGCCGTGGAAACGAAGGAGGGAAGGCTTCTTGGGCACTTCGATTTCCGTTCGGTAGACGACCGGGCCCTCGTACGAGACGGGAACGTCCTGTTTCCAGGCGTGAGGGACGCAGATCCGCTCGACGTGGCCGGCACCGTAATCGACCGTCCAGTTCTCAATCAAGAGGCGCGCGTTTCGTTCCATGACAGTTCTTAGCGATTTTTACACGCTCCCTGCTCGTCATCATTTCCCGGCTCCTATAGGTGATGATGACGAGCAGGGGTGCGCGCCATTTCCCGCGACCGGCTATCGACGCGATGGATCGATCCGTCCCGACACCATAACGCCGCCCGGCCCGCCGAAATATTCGGTTTTCTTCGTT
>CAZNUL010000033.1:0-33536 GCA_964576205.1 uncultured Fimbriimonadaceae bacterium
TCGCCGCCAGGATGGCGATGATCGCGATGACAACCAAGAGTTCAATTAAGGTGAATGCTTTGCTACGTTGCATGGGTGACTCCAGAGTCAGGAAGATTCAGATGATGACGAGATGCGGCCGGAGGCGCCGGAGCGCCGCACGACTCGCGAATGGACAAAGAAACCGGGAGAACGAGGTGGCGCTCGGCGAGGCCGTTCTCAAGTCCGTCGAGCAGCATGGACGCAGCTTGGTACCCGATGCCGGGAACGTCGACGCGAACGCTTGTGAGCGGCGGACGGGTAACCGTCGCGTACCAGGTGTCGTCATAGCCGACGACCGCGACATCGGTGGGCACCGTTAACCCAGCATCGTAAACGGCGTCGATCGACCCGTGCGCGGACAGATCGTTTGCCGCGAAAACCGCAGTGGGACGCCGTTCTTTGGGCAGGCGAAGCATGCTGGTCATCGCCGCATGACCTCCGGCTCGATTGAACTCGCCGGCTCGGAGCCAAGCTGGGTCCACTTCGATGCCAGCTTGCTCAAGCGAATCCGAATAGGCTCTCATCCGTGGGGCCGAGGTCGGCACGTCCGGACGGCCGGAGATGTGTCCGATCCGCCTATGGCCGAGGCCGAGCAAGTGCTTCATCGCCAGGCTGCCACCGGCGTAGTCGTCGGAATCGACGGTCAGCTTGGAGCCCGCGCTATGATCCAGCACGGTGACGAAAGGGATCTGCTGGCGTAGGCATTCGGCCGGAATCGGCGAATCGGCGGGCGGGCTCACAAGCACGATTCCCGCGACGAGCCGATCCACCATCTGGGCGGCCCGTTGGCCCTCGGCCTCGGCGGCGGCCGAGTAGAGCATGACGTTGTAGCCTTCTTCGGACGCCCGGGCCGTTACTCCAGTAGTCAGGAGTGAGAAGAACGCGTCGTGTTCGGTGTACGACGCCGCGAAGGGAAGCATCATTCCGAGGATTCGGGACCGGCCGCTGGCGAGGGCGCTGGCAAATGGGTTGCAGCGATACCCAAGCTCTTCCGCGACCTTCAATATCCGTTCCCGCGTCTCTGGACCCACCCGGACGGTCTTGCTTTTGGCGCCGTTAAGAGTCACCGACACGACGCCTGCCGTCGTGCCCGCTCTTGCGGCAATCTCACTCATCGTCACACCCATGTTTCGCCTGAGACCAACATCATACGACGGATTTGATCAAGCGCATAATCATTTTTCAGACCATGTAGGATAGATGCGTGCAGCGTCGCATGATATATCGATTTACTCTGCTGGCGACGCTGCCGATGCTCTGCACCCTTGCCTGTGCCCAGCTTCAGTTTTGGGCGGTTACCGGGAGCCTGAAGGACATCGAGATGTTCCGGCGGATCGCGTCGGGGTTCACGCGAAAAACCCGCATCTCGGTGAAGGTGACGGACCTGCCCTGGGGAGTTTTCAGCACCAAATACTTCCTGGCGATGGCAGCCGGGCTTCCTCCCGATATCGGTCTCACTAACCTTGGTGGACCGTTCGACTACGGGAACGTCGGAGGACTGGTCGACCTCCGAACGGAGTTTCCCAAGGAGTGCAAGGAGCTCGAAAGCCGGTTCAACCCCTCGATCCTCCCGATCTGCACGTTCAAAGGCAAGCTCTTCGGCGTCCCAGCCGACCTGAGTACACCGGTGATCTACTACCGGACCGACACATTCAACAAGCTCGGACTCGAGCCGCCAAAGACCTGGAACGAACTGAACGAGGTGATCGCGAAGCTCGAGGCGAAGGGCTATCGATACTACTACGGGTTTACCTACAACTCGCAGTGGGCGATCGGGCTGTACACGCTGGCCTACGACAAGCCTGGCTTTCGCATGGGAGCCGATGGCCGGCCCGAGGTTCTCTGGAACGATCCCAAATACCAGGAGGCAATCCTCGAGGCATTGAACCTGTGGTTCATGCACAACTCGCCGGGCCAGGATCTCGGCAATCGCGAGGTCGGGATGTTTCGCTCCGACAAGCCTGACGATGCTCTCCCGATGTTCATCGAGCAGCACAACGTCGCCGGGCAGATCCATGTGAATGCGCCCGAACTGGAAGGCAAGTGGGACATGGCGCCCTGGCCGCGCGCCGACGACGGCAAGCCGAACAACATCAACGGCGGCTGCGCCTACGTGATCTTCCGCCAGTCCAAACACAAAAGGGAGGCGATGCAGTGGCTGATGTATCTGAACACGCCCGAGGTTCAAAAGGAGATGGTTCGGGACCGGGGTGACCGGCAAGAGGAGTCGTCCCTGTTCATCTCCCCGATCCGGGAGGTCTGGACCAGGCCCGATCCCGCATTTTGGGACCAGCCGGCCCTGCGAAGCGAAAAACGGTGCAAAGAAGTCGTCGAATCGATCTTCGCTACCTTCCGCAACGTGACCGCGATTCCCGGCTCATCGGAGGCCGGGCGACTCGAGGCGAACCTCTTCGACCAGATGAACGCGTACATCCAGGAGCGTCTCGGCGATCTGGCGCAGAAGTCCGGAATCACGAAAACTGAACTAATCCGGCGTTTCGGAGCAAAAACGATGGAGTCGACGCGGACCGCTTTTTTGGCGGAGGTCGCCGCTAGGCTGAAATCAGAGTACGCGAAGATCCAACCCCAGGCCCAAGAAAAGCTGCAAGTGGAGAGCGCCCACTACGATCAGCGCTATGGAGAGATCTCCGACCACCTCGCCGATTACGAGAAGAGGATCAGCTTGCTCGACTACGTCAAGCTCGGGGCGCTCATCGTTCTCTTCGGAGCGGTCGCGGCGGTGTTGTTGTCGCCGAACCTGCGAAAACATCGGATGTCGTACTTGTTCATCGCCGCTCCGATGGTCTTGGCGGTCGTCTTCGTGTTCGTTCCCGCGGTGACGGCCCTGCTGTTGTCCTTCGCGGACTATCATCCGGCCCAACCACTCTCGACGGCGGCATGGGTCGGGGGCGACAACTATAAGTCCGCCTTCACTTCTGGAGACCTGACGGCAAGCCTCGGGCGAACTCTCAAGTACACGATCGGGACCCTCCCGATCGGGGTCCTCATATCGCTAGTCCTCGCCTATTTGCTGAACACGAAACTGCGTGGCCAAAGCTTCTGGCGCTTCATGCATTTCTCGCCTCTGGTAACCAGCATAGTCTCGGTGGCTCTCATCTTCAACCAACTCTTTCTCAGCGGAAAGCAGGGCTGGATTAACGCACTTCTTCTCGCGACTCACGCGATCAAGGATCCTCTCCCGTTCCTGCAATCCGATACGAGCTTCCTGAACTGCGTCATCGCGCTCGCGATCTGGAACGGGCTGGCGTTCACGATCCTCGTGTTTGTCGCCGGTCTTCAGCAGATCCCGGAGGCCCTCTTCGAGGCAGCGGCAATCGATGGCGCAAGCCCAACCCGGCGATTCTTCAATGTGGCCCTGCCGGGGCTGCGGCCACAGGTCTTCTTCGTCACCGTGCTCGGGATCATCGGCTCGCTGCAGGTCTTTGAGATCATCTTCGTTCTGGCAAACAAAAGTGGAAACGCGGGCGCGCGCTTTGGACCGAACGATTCGGCCCTCACGATGGTGCCTCTGATCTACCACAACGGTTTTGAAACCTACGAGATGGGTAAGGCTGCCGCCTACGCCTACATTCTGTTCGTCATCGTGCTTCTGATCACCGCGGCCCAGGTGGCGCTTTATCGGCGCAGGGAGGCCCGGGAGTGAGGCGGTCGCGTCTGGAAATCGCCATGGTTTATGCGACTCTGAGCCTGTCGGCACTGATCATGGCGCTGCCCTTCTACTACATGCTCGTGACGTCGTTCAAACCGTCGACCGAGATCGCTCGTCCGGATTTCAGCTTCACCATTCAGCAGCCGACCATCAAGCCGTATCGAGACTTGACCGCGGATGACCTCGTTCTGCAGGCTACAAAAAACAGCTTCATCATCGCGGCGACGACGACGATCGGGAGCATGCTGCTGTGCACGCTCGCCGGCTACGCCTTCGCCAAGCACCGGTTTCCGGGCAAGGATTGGCTTTTCCTTACCCTGCTTGCCACGATGATGATTCCGGGCTCGGTGCTGCTTGTCCCCGGTTTCCTGCTTCTTCGCGATTTTGGCTGGCTGAATACGTTCTTGCCACTCATTGTTCCCGGTATCGCGGGGGCGTTCGGTGTCTTTCTCGCCCGTCAATTCATCTCGAAGATTCCGGACAGTCTGCTCGAATCAGCCAAGCTCGACGGCGCGACCGAGCCGCGAATCTTCGTATCACTCGTGCTGCCTCTGACGAAACCGCTCCTCGCGACGCTCGGGATCATGACGTTCCTAGGCTCCTGGAACAACTTCATCTCGCCGCTCATTGTGCTTATCGACAAGGAAAAGTACACACTTCCTCTCGTCATTTCGATGCTGCAGGGCCGTTATCCGGGGGCGGACAACGTCCAGATGGCGGGCGCATTGATCTCCATCGCGCCGGTGCTGATCATCTTTGCGTTCTTCCAGAGACAGATCGTCAACAGCCTCGCATCGAGCGGCTTGAAGGAGTCATGACCTGGGGCTGTATCATGGGCAATGACCACCGCCGCTGATCTCGCCTTCGGCACACGCCGCTACGGATTCAACTTCCAATGGGTCGGCGGATGGGAGCCAGGGAGCCCACCGAAACCCGCCGACGAGAGGGCGCTCGACTTCCTGCAGAAGCACGGCTTCAACCTGATCCGCATCCCGACCGACTACCGCTTCTGGACCAAAGACTTCGACTACCTCCATCCAGACGAAGGCGTTTTCGAGCACGTCGACCGATACCTCGAAACCGCACGATGCCACGGGCTGCACTTGTCCCTCAACTTCCACCGAGCTCCCGGCTATTGCATCAACCGGAATGACCTCGAGCGAGACAACCTTTGGACCGACGAAGTCGCTCTGGAGGGTTTCGTTCACCAGTGGTCCGTCCTCGCCCGAAGATACAAAGGAATCTCGAGCGAGCACTTGAGCTTCGATCTCGTCAACGAACCACCCAAGTTTGGCGCCCATGGCTTCTCGCGAGATGCCAACGAGAGAGTGGTCCGACAAACAACGGCCGCGATCCGGGCGATCGATCCCGGCCGGGCCATCGTGATCGACGGACTCGAAGAGGGGCACACGGCGATGCCCGAACTCGCCGACCTCGGCGTCGTACATAGCACCCGCGGATACCAACCGATGACGATCAGTCATTATCAAGCGAGCTGGTGGCCACCCGGAATGACCTTTCCGGAGCCTCAGTATCCGGGCACGGTCTGGTTTGACAAATCCTGGGATCGCGAAACGATCGACGAGTTCTACCGGCCTTGGCGAGAAGTCGAGGCAAAGGGCAACCACGTGTATATCGGCGAGTTCGGCTGCTACAACCGGACGCCGAACGACGTCGCGCTCCGATGGCTCGGAGACCTGTTCGCGCTCCTTAAGCTGTACCGGTGGGGCTATTGCCTCTGGAACTTCGCCGGCTCGTTCGGGATCATCGACCACGGACGGGCCGGCGCCCGCATCGAAGAATTGGACGGCTATCTCGTAGACCGGGACCTGCTGGATTTGATGAAACAGAGCCGAGCCTAGGCTGCTTTCCACCTGAGAATTCCATTTTCATAGGTCCGCGATAGATTTCTGCCCACCCGCGCAACTAAACACGTGGAATAGGCGGATAAAGTCGATGCAGCAACCATTGCAAGCCGCTTGGCCGGCCCAGGCCGAGTCAACGGCGCAACACGAGAGACGAGTGGCAGCAGGAACGCGCGCAAGCAGCCCGGAAGAGTTGGTGGAGTTCTTCTCCGACGAAGTTTGGCGCTTCGCCAGTTCCCAACTGCCTCGCCGTGAGGATGCCGAAGACATCGCGATGGAGGTCTTCGCGGCGGCTTTCGCCAACTTCGCGAAGATGTCCTATGTGGACGATCAGCGGCTTTGGCTACTGGCCGTCGCAAGAAAAAAGGTCGCCGGGCACTTGCGGAAGAAGTACCGCAGAGCCGAGCAGCCATTGACCGATTCGCATATCGTCGCTTCGGCGATGGAAACGAGCGAGGTTCAAGAGGCGGTACGCATCGGGATCCAATCCATTCCACGCCTCCAAGCCGAGGCCCTCGTGCTGAAGTACGTCAATGGCCTCAACACGATCGAAGTTTCAAAGGTCATCAGAAAGTCGCTACCGGCGACGAACAGTTTGCTACAGCGGGCGCGCGCCGCATTCCGAGAGGCCATCGGGCCGGTCGGGGCGGAATACGCAGGGAGTGTGTTATGAGCACGTTTCACGAGGAAGATCAAGAGGTACAGAAGCTAATGGGACAGGCGCCGGCAAGCCAAGATGCCCCCATCGAATTGCGCGCCAAGTTGCGGCTAATGGCCGCGAATGCCGGAACGCGAAGTCCTTCCAAGTGGCCGGCCCGACTCGCTGTCGCCGGTGTCGGCGTCGTCGCCATCGTTGTCTTTTCCCTCTCGATGGCGCCCTCGCGAGCCTGGTCGTTCCAGAAGATCGTCGACGCCGTCGATCACGCGAATTCCTTCCAGTTTTCGGTCGTGACACCCAATCAGGGCGAAGATCAAAAGGTCTTGATCGGGGTCGACAACGGCAAGTTCATCCTCCATGCCGGTGACGCGCTGATGCAGATCGACGGCAGCAAGTTCGAGATCTACGATCCCAAGGATAACAGCGTTGTCGAGATGTCCTTCGGAAACATGATCGACCCGAATATGATCGCCGACAAGATCAATCAAGGGCTGAAAGAGGGCATGAAGGAGATGGACATCAAGAAGATGATGTCGGAGTTCGAAGGCAAGTACGGCAAGGACAACATCCATGTGGGCCCGATCATTCACCGGTTCGGCAAGAGCACCTACACGGTGGATATGAAAAAGCCGGACGAACCAGAACAGATTCACATGATTGTGAACGCCGATACCGACCTTCCTCAGCACATCGAGATTTCAAAGGCGAGGGGAGAAGGCGATAACGAGGACGCCGTCATCGATCTTCAGTTCGGTGGCGCGCTGGACCCCAGCCTTACGAACTTTCACATTCCCGCAAACGCCAAGCATGTCGATCTCGACTTTGGCAAGATGATGCAAGAGGGCCTTAGCGGAATGGCCAAGGGTATGAACGGCGACGAGCTCGGCAAGAAGATCGAGGAGAGCTTCGGCGGTCCGGGCCGAAAAGTCGATGGCGACGCGACCGCTAAGTCCATCATGGAAGCTCTGAAGGGCGTGCGCAGGAAGGACGACAACAGCAACGGCAAATAGAGGAACGCGCGCCAAAGGGGAAGCGACGGCCCGCCTCATGGGGCGGGCCGTCGTGATTTATCAGGCTGATTCGATCGCGGCCATAAGCCGGTCGACGTCTTTAGGCTGGGTTCGGAAGTTTGTGATGCAAGCCCTTACAGCGTCGCCATGGTGGCTGAGCGTGGTTTTCGATACCCAAGCCTGGCGGGTCGCGTATGCCGACTCAACGACTTCGGTCGCGCTGCGCCCGGGAACCCGAAAGCAAACCAGGGGAAGTTTTGTGTCGTTGACGATTTGATAACCTGCGTCTCTGGCCCTGTCGCGCAAGTACTCGCCCATGGCGGATTGGTGGTCGATCACCTGCTCGAATCCTTCCAGTCCCAGAGCGGCAAACGCCATGAAAACCTTGAGCCCGGTAAAGCGGCGGGACCACTGAAGAGTCGAATGATAGGGGTCGGGCAGATCCGTAGCCGGCGGCATGTACGAGGTCTGGATACCAAACGCCGCCTGGTTCGCTTCCGGATTCCGGCAGAAGAACATCCCGGCGCCCATCGGAACGCTCAGCCATTTGTGAGCGTCGATGATGACCGAATCGGCGAGTTCGATTCCTGCGAACAGGGGCTTGAGGTTGCGGGACAGGAGGGCCGCACCACCCCAGGCGGCATCGACATGCAGCCACAGGCCAAATTTGCGGCAGACCTCGGCCATCTCCCCGATCGGATCGATCGCGCCGGCAGCCGTCGTGCCGGCAGTGGCAACCGCTGCGAACGGCTTGTAGCCTTCTCTGATATCCTCTCGAATCGCTTCGCGAAGAGCGTAGACATCCATCCTCAGATCGCGCGATACCCCGATTTCGCGCACGCCGGACCGCCCGATCCCGCAGGCGTGGGCAATCTTTACGAAGGAGTGGTGGGCTTCGGCGCTCACGTACAGCCTGGAGCGGGATGAGACGCCGCTGTCGCGATATCCGGATAATCGATCGGTCAGGGCTACGATGATCGCGGAGTGGTTCGCTTCCGAACCGCCCGCCGTGAATGTCGCGTGACAATCGGGCCAGCCGATGGCCCGACGAAAGACCGACAGAGCATGCTGCTCCATCAAGTTAGCGGCCGGATTGTGGGAGAATGCCGCCATTTGCGGGTTGAAGGCAGCCGACAAAGCATCCGCCGCGACGCATATGGGATGAACATCGGGATTGAAGAGTCCGAAATAGCACGGGTGCGTCGTATGAACGGCGCCGGTCTTCAGCAGAGTCGCGACCTTCTCGACCACCCCTTCGGTCCCTGTTCTGGCATCAAATGCGAACTCGTCCTGGATCCGCCTTTGTAATTCCTGCGTTGATGCTTCCGGCAACACCGGTCCTTCGTCGAGCCCCGACCGGTAGCCGATAACCGCGTCCTTCAAGGGCCCGAACAATGCCTCAAATTCGGCGACGTTCCCACCAGGATTCCCATTCACGAGAGGGAGCTTGGCACAGTCCAGCGCCTCAGGGCGTAAGACCGTGAGCGGTTAATCCTCCGATAGATTCTTTTGTCATTCCGAGCTTGCGAGGAATCTCAGCCTCTCTTGCCCGTTTCTCTTAAGCTCGATGGCGCGGATATCTGCGCACCTATCCAGCCCTGGCCGAAATCAGCATGGAGCTACTGAACCTTTGCCCAAAGAGAACGTCCCTTGCATCGGCTACCTGAAACAAACCGGAGTTAACCTATGAAATCGTTGACCTACGCGGCCTTTGCGGTCGCGATCTTCTTCGTTACCCACGTGGTGTCTTTTGGGCAGGTGAACAATGTCCGGGTTCAGAGACACCCACACAACATTGTTCGCAGGGCGGCCAAAGACCCCGCGATGCAGGCAGCGGCAAGAGATGCGCATCAGGCTCACCTGATCATGAAGGCGGCTCTGCCGATTTACGATGGCCACCGCGCACTCGCCATGGAACTTTGCGGCCAAGCCGACCGGGACATCAAGGAGGGCCTCAAGGGCGTTCCGGCCGCCAACCAGGTCAACTTCTCCATGCGCAAACCGCCGGTGCTGGATAAGTCGCGCGAAAAGAAGCTGTCCAAGTACTCGCCGGGCCAGATCCAGGCAAGCAACGCTCAGATGCAAAACGCGGTACCTGCGATTCAATCAGCCATCAAGGCCCTCGGCCAGGCGGCCGGCGACTACGGCGGATACCGAACTCAGGCAGCCAATGCGCTTAATCAAGCGCTCCAGGAAATCCAGACCTGCCTTCAACTGCGTGGCGGTCGCCAGTAGTTCCGGACAGCCTCCTCGGGCAAGCCTGGGAGGCTGTCCTAATTTGGCTGCGCCTAGGTTCGACTAATGGCCAGCCGAGCCCCGCTTTTACCGTCGGGCCGTGTCGCCAACCGATGGGGATCGGCACCCCGGATCAGCCCGCGAATCGAGCTCGTTGGGAGAAAGCCGAAGTCGCGCGAGTCGCAGGATTCGTCCACATTGTCGCCGACGACAAATACCTGCCCCTCGGGAACGGCCACCATTCTCCAGACAACCTTGCCTTCGTCGGCAAGCTTTCCCAGCCTTTCCCAAGGCATCGGGATCCACTTTCGAATGGGATGCAGGTAGATCTCGCGATAACAGTCTCCCGCCGCTAACTTGACCCTCTTCATCAGAATCTCGCCGTCCTTTTCAATGAGGACGACGTCGCCCGCCACGGGACGCCGATTCATCGGTCGCGCAAAAACCAGCTGCCCGCTGGCAAACGTCGGCTCCATCGACCGCCCGGAGACGATCACGGGCCTGTACGGCTGGAGGAGAAAGGTAACAGCTAGAACCGATCCGAAACCGAACACGGATTTGCATGCGCTTCGCAAAAGTAATTTCCCTCCGAAGCACAACACAAAAACAATAGAAAGAACTACGATGAAAGGGAGGGCAAAAAGTGGCCGCCAGAAGGTGCTTCGCTTGAATAATCCTGACGGCCGATTGCTTTCGATTGGGATGTGCCTACGCGATTGCGTGGGCCATCCCCTTCCCGGCAGCTCTGTACGTCTGCTCGAGCTTGACGACCTGGCCGGCGTGGTAGGCGCCGTGGACCGCTAGGTCGATAACCCTTCGCGCCGTGGGCACGTTTCGGCCCGGAACCGTCGACAGGAGCGCGGCTTCATCGAGAGAGTCGATGGCAGTCTGCGCCCGGTTGATCGCCGCCCGCGTTCGCTCCTGCATCGCTGTCCAGCCCTCGGGAGTCGGCTCGATAATCGCCGGCCAATCCGGGCCCAGCTGGGCCAACGGTCCCGTTAAGTCCGCGGCGAGGACTTCGATGTAAGGAACGGCGTGCGCCAGAAGCTCCCAGATCGAAGGGACGTCGACCCCGGCTTTCCAAATCGCCGTCGCGAAATCCGCGGCTGAGATTGAATTCAACAATGGTTCGATCCAGCCCTTTTCGGTATGGGCGACTCGAAACGCATCCTTCACAGCATCCGAAAGTGTCATGTCAGCCATTATAACCTCTTAAACGTCTTTTGCACGAATCACACCACATGATACACCATTGTTCTGATTTTTGATAGTGCGACCTCGTAAACAAAAAACTCAACCAATAATCCCTCGCCGCTGCGCCAGTCAAGCTGGCCGAATCCGGACGACGAAGTACAAAATGCTGCTCGGGCAATAATGTGAGTAGCATTCGGCGGTTCGGTGGTTGGGGCGAGCGACAACTTTTTGCGATACTTTCTTCGCGTAACCCGTAATGTCAGCTATGAAAGATGCCGCTGCCCGTAGCCCACGAGAGCTTATTGGCTTATTGCGGCTTCCCGTCGAATGGACGCATTTTGGTCGATAACCGGCATTGCCGCCGTATAGTATATTGATGGTTTTAGCTTTGCTTAACGCTATCGGATTCGATCGAGGGAACGACGATCCGATATGCGTCCGCTTCACAAACACGGTTGGCGCACGCCTCGGCCCCAAACCCGTCAACCGCCTCAATAGCCCAGAAGTCCTCGAGCAGTGGATGAGTAAGCACGGCCTTCTCGATGCCAGTGTTGGCTTAGACGCCGCCCATTTGGACCGGGCACTCGCACTGCGGGAGGCGCTGTTCGGCATCTTCTCCGCCATGGCTGCCGAGAAACCGCCGCAGGCGGAAGATGTCGACACGCTGAACGGCGAACTCGTCGAGGCTCTGGCGAAAATCGAGTTGACGGATAGCCTGGAGTGGTCGCTCGCGGAGAGAGACGCGGCCGAGCGTGCGTTCATGCTGATCGCTCTGTCGGGAGCGGGATTGATTACCTCGGACGATTCCGCTCGGATTAGGATCTGTGCTGGCGATACCTGTGGATGGGTGTTAATCGACCATAGCAAAAACCGCAGCCGGCGGTGGTGCTCGATGTCCGACTGCGGCAACTTGGAGAAGGCAAGGAGGTTTCAGGCGCGGCGAAAGGAGCGAACCGCTACCGGCGAGTGACCTGATGGCGCGCGGATGATGCGACAAGGCCAAGCCTGCTTCCATCGACCCGCATTGCGCCAAGTCCAAGCGAAATGGGAAGCCCCAACTCAGTCAAATTAGGCTCTCGCTCGGGTCCAGGCTAAACGGCCGCTCAGCCCTCCCGACCGCTCACCCGCGAGGTAGTATTCCGTCTTGTTCGTGGGTTCCAGTGTCGCAACCCCGACCATCAAGCACGCCGTATGGCCCAGAAGCAAGTTGGGGTGGTTTCACGCGTTCGACGCGCGCTCTTCGGAAAGCCGATTCCGACCGCACAAGCGCACCATGAGCGCCTAAGCCCGTTTCTCGGCCTTCCCGTTTTTTCCAGCGATATGCTGTCGTCGGTGGCTTATGCCACTGAGGCGATCCTCTACGTGCTGGTCCTCTATAGCGCTACCGCGCTGAAGGACCAAATCTGGATCACCCTTGGGATCTGCATCCTCATCGTCATCATCGCAACCTCCTACAACCAAACGATCCATGCCTATCCGACCGGTGGTGGGTCCTATATCGTCGCGAAAGACAATCTTGGCGAAACACCCGGCCTCATTGCAGGCGCAGCCCTTCTGATCGACTACGTTCTGACGGTCTCGGTCTCGATCGCGGCGGGCGTCGCCGCCATCGTGTCCGCCTATCCAAGCCTTCATCCCTACCTGGTCCCGCTGAGCATCCTGTGCATCGCGGTTATCGCCTGGGCGAACCTAAGAGGAGTCAAAGAATCGGGAACGGTTTTTGCGATCCCAACCTACGGATTTATCCTCTGCATGATCGCTCTGATCGTGTTTGGGATCATTCACCTTGCGGGGGGAGCCGCCGTCCCTCAGCAGGTGGAAAGCGATCCCGGCACCATCGGCAGCGAACACAACCGGTTGATATGGTTCGTCGTTCTTCGCGCGTTCGCCGCCGGCTGCACGGCGATCACCGGCATTGAGGCGGTCAGCAACGGGGTGCAGGCATTTCGCCCACCAGAATCAAAGAACGCGAGCGTCACCCTTCGATGGATGGCCGCGATCCTCACGTTCATGTTCCTCGGAACGGGCTACCTCTCCCTCCACGTTCCGAGCCTCAAGCTCTACAGCTCGAGCGACAAGAACTACATGAGCGTCGTGGCCCAGATCGGCGCGCACACCTTTGGGAACGGCAGCATCCCGTTCTATATCATTCAGTACTTCACAGCCGCGATCTTGATCTTGGCGGCGAACACCGCCTTCGCCGATTTCCCGCGGCTTTCGAGCCTGATGGCTCGAGACGGTTACGTTCCCAGGCCGCTCGCCCGCCTCGGAGACCGCCTCGTTTTCCATAACGGGATTATTTTGCTGGCAGTCGCAGCCGGGGCCCTTATCGTCGTGTTCCGCGGCGAGCTCGATCAGCTGCTGCCCCTCTACGCGATCGGCGTTTTCACGGCTATCACCTTGTCCGAATGGGGCATGGTCAAGCATTGGTTCAACCTCAAGGGACGGGGTTGGGAAGTCCGCGCGGCGGTCAACGCCGTCGGCGCTGTACTCGCCGGGATCGTGATGATCGTAATTCTTGGAACGAAGTTTGTCGAGGGCGCTTGGATCGTGGCGATCCTGATGACGATCCTTTTCTTCCTATTCCGAGCGATCAAACACCGCTACGATTCGATCACCCGACAACTGGAGATCTCTGACGAGGAGGCGCCGAGGGCGAGCCGTCACACCTCCCTTCTATTGGTCCCACGCGTTCACCGGGGCATCGTTTCGGCGCTTGAATATGCGCTGCTCCTCGACCCTCACTGCCGGGCCGTCCATGTCGCCATCAACGACAAAGCCCTGCCCGAAGTTCGCCGAGCCTGGGAAAGGTACGGCGAAGGAGTGCCGCTAACCATTCTCAGCACTCCTCATCGCTCCCTCGTGCAACCGATCCTCGACTATGTCGACGATATGCTCGACGAGGATCCGCGGCAGATCATCACCGTGATCGTTCCCGAGGCGGTTTCCCGAAGTTTCATCCACCGGCTGCTGCAGGAGAACGTTGCCCAACAACTGCGAACCGCTCTTGCCCAACGGCAAAACGTGATGGTCTCGAACGCCCGATATTTCCTGAAATAAATGCGAGGGGCCGTTCAGCCCCGGCGACCAATCAGGGTCTCACCAATTCGGCAGGTCCTTGCAGCATTGCCGGATGTCTTCGGCGGTCGACGGCGGCTCAACCGACGAAGGTTGAAGCGAAACCTTCAGCACCTCGATCTGGCCCGCATGATATTCGTCGTGATGGGAGAGCGTCGAAAGGATCTTCCAAACCGGCCAGTCGACGCCCCGAAAATGTCTCACCGGTTTTTCTAAGTCATCCGCCGAAAGGTCCGACCAGGAATCGGTCAGGTATTTGTGGGCTTCACGCAACTCAGCGACCGACGTGTCCCAGCTCGAACCGATCCCATCGTATCTTTCGGCAAGCTCCCGCCATTGAATCTCGGCACGACGGAAGGCGATGCTGGCATACATCACCTTGCACCCGGCGACGTGCTGGACCATCGTAAGGATCGAGCCGTAAGTGTTCAGATACTCGCCCTCCTTCATCGGTACGACCGCCCAGGACAGTGGCTCGTCCACACCTTCGATCGCCTTAAGTAGGTCATCGAAGGCTTGGGATGCCTGTAGCTCCAATAGAAGCCTCGGATTCATAGCACTCAGTATGGTGCGCTCGCCAGACGTGCGACTACGCGGGGATTTGGCCGAACCGGTTTAAGCTCTGGTGGGTACGATCAGCCATGCTCGCCTTTATCGCGGTAGCCGCGATGATTCATGAGGATCCGGAGCGGTCTCCCGCGATTTATCGGTGCCCGGCATCCGAGGCCGAATCGAAGTTCTTCAAACCGTTCGTGAACGAGGATGGGTTCGACACCTTTTGCGTCGAACCTAAGCCGGGCCGGTCCGCTCGCGCGGCCGCAGCCGGCAAAGTCAAGTTCGTTGAGGCTTCGAAGATCGATACGAAGCCGAATCTTGCCTGGCGAAACGCGACCGTCCGATTCATGAACGGCCAGATATCACCGAGGACTTGGCTTGCCACGATCGGGCCGCTCCATGAGACGGTGCACTTCCTGTCCTCGCCGAAAACACCAAAGCTGCGGTCGATCGCGATCACCGACACAAGCACGTTGAGCGCTCGCGCGGTCTTTGGAGAGATGTGCGTCGTATTCTGGCCGGGCACTCCATGCTTCACCGCCGATGACTTGGGAAAGACGCGCTATCTTCCCGGCCCTGGAGCGGAAGAGAGTTGGCTTCTGGCTATGAACGACTATTTGGGGCCGATGCTGTCGCTCCGGCACGACAACCCTTTCTTGGTCACAGGGACCCCGACGGTCGTCCGTGCCGATGACAAACCCGGCCTTCTCATTTTCAGCCAGTCCAGCGGCAAGAAAAAGCTGACCTTCTACCTGAACAACGGGAAGACTTCAGTCGTGCTGCGGCCCTTCGACACTGAGAAAGCAATCGTGGTCCGAGGGCTCAACCTCGACGCTCCGAAGCCCCTTTTGATGCCGGCCGGTTCCTTCATCGTTGATTCCTCGCCGGCCGAGAGTCGCTAACCTTTGATCGGGACAGCCGGCGGATAGTAGGACGCAGTTTGGGACCGTGATCAATCGCCGAAAAGAGGTTCGTCCTCGCGTTGCGCGCCAGTCCGGTGCAGCATCCGTGCGCAGGTGTTCCATCGCAGGATTGCGTCGTCGTTCCCGGCCGGCCGGATTCTCTCCGCTTCTTCGAACGAGGCCATGGCACGCTCGATCCAATCGTCCACCGCATGAAGCGGGAGCCCGTCTCGTCGCTTAGCCCTAGCCCATCGCTCGAGCGTCACGCCCCGGTAGTACGCACGTTGGTAGGGATCGGTCACCTTGCTCAGTAAGCGGTCGGCCTCATGGAGTGAATTCGTATGATGCGTCGCAAACTGATCGGTTAGAGCCAAGACTAGCATCAGGATCGCCTTCTGATTATCTGGCTCGATGGCGACAACGTCGCGTGCGATGCTCTCCGCCTGCTCCGGTTCGCCGAGCAGCCGATATCGCTCGCCCAACTCGAGTGCCTTCGGCACTGCGTCGTGATGGATTTCCTTAAGTTCGATCGCCGTTTTCAACCTACAGAACTTCTCCGTTCACTACTGTAACCTCAGTCTTCTCCGCGACGCTGCAAAGAAGTCGATCTTCCTCGCGGGTCATTCGCCATCGTCCTTCGCCGCCGGAGCATTCTTTTTCAGAATCCCGAGCTTGCGGAAAACCCCGAGCACCGGGTCGTAATAGAGATCGACGACGCGCTCCTTAAGGGGAATGATTGCGTTGTCCGTAATCTTGATACTCTCCGGACAGACGACCGTACAGCACTTGGTGATATTGCAATAGCCGATGTTGTGTTTGTCCTTGAGGTCGCGCCGCCGGTCTTCCACGTCTAGTGGATGCATATCGAGCGCCGCCGCATAGACGAGTAGGCGCGGACCGACGAATTCGTCGTGCTTGTCGTGTTCGCGCAGGACGTGGCACACGTTTTGGCATAGGAAGCATTCGATACACTTCCGAAACTCCTGGACGCGGTCAACGTCGAGCGGGTCGATGCGCCACGTTCCATCCGGTGCGTCGGGCTTCCTGGGCTTAAAGGGCTTGATCGTAAGCTTCGCCCGGTAGTTCCACGAGACATCCGTGACAAGGTCCTTCACGAGTGGAAACGCCTTCATCGGCTCAACCCGTACCGGCTCGTCCAAGTTCAGATCGCCGCAGCGAGTCATGCACATCAGCCTTGGCTTTCCGTTCACTTCCGCCGAGCAGGAGCCGCATTTGCCGGCCTTACAGTTCCAGCGGCATGCGAGATCGGGCGCCTGAGTCGCCTGAATTTGATGGATCGCGTCGAGAACGACCATGCCCTCGCTGATGTCGGCAGTGTAGTTCTGAAAGGCGCCGGCTTCTTTGGACCCGCGCCAAACCTCGAACGTCGCCTTTTTCAATTCAACCCTCGAAACGACGGCATCGATGTAGCAATGCATCCTATCCATGATAATGGTTTTTGATTTGCGCCAGTTGGCTAACGTCCGCTCGATCTGCAAAACAGTCCGGCAATCGTTTCGAGTTAGGAATTGACGCTGCCTGGTCTCCCCTCTCGTAGAAGCACGCAAGGAGAGTAGTTGGGAGAAGATCGCAGAGCCATCATCGAGGTCAGGGACCTCGTCAAGGTCTATCCGGGCGGGACGAGGGCCGTCCAGGGAGTCTCGTTCGACGTCTATGAAGGCGAGTTCTTCGGGTTCCTCGGCCCGAATGGCGCCGGAAAGACGACGACCATGAACATGCTCGTCAACCTCGTCAAGAAGACGAGCGGCTCGATCAAGATCGACGGGTACACGCTGGAGAAGAATCCGCGCGAAATTTACGCTCGGATCGGTTTCGCCATGCAGGACATCGGGCTCGATGAGACCGCGACCGCGCGTGAGATGTTCCAACTCCACGGCCGCCTCTACCACTTGCCGCCGAAGCAGATCGAGGCGCAGACCGCAAAGCTTCTCAAGCTGGTCGAACTGGAGAAGGTCGCCGACCGCTATGCTGGCACCTACTCGGGAGGCATGCGCCGCCGACTCGATCTGGCTCTCTCCCTGATTCATGAGCCCCGTATCCTCTTCCTCGATGAGCCGACCCAGGGGCTCGACCCGCACGCTCGTCAACTGATCTGGAACCACTTGCGCGATCTCAACAAGCAAGGGATGACGGTCTTCCTGACAACCCACTTCATGGATGAGGCCGAGGAGCTATGCGAACGCATCGCGATTATGGACAAGGGACAGATCGTCACGTGTGGAACCGTGAACGAGCTTCTCGGCAGGCACGAAGCAAAGAACCTGGAGGAGGTTTTCCTTAAGACAACCGGCAGCCACCTTGCCGATGAGGAAGTCAATCTCAACGCCCCCGACCCGTATGCGAGGAACAGGGGGTAAGGGAGGATCTAACTCCAAAATCCAAACTCCAAACTCCAAATTCCAAATTCCAAATTCCAGATGTCCACCTTCGTTTCCGACTGGTATTACCTATCTATCCGCTGCACGAAGCAGATCTGGCGGCCGTGGCTTGCCCTGCTGCCGTCGCTGTTCATTCCGATCTTCTTCTTCGTGGTGAATTCGGCCTCGTTGAAGGCGTTCGCGAGCGTGCCTGGATTCCCGAACGTTTCCTACAAGCAGTTCATCGCCCCGGTCGCGATCTTCACCGCGATCTTCTTTTCCGCGGGCAACGCCGGAATCGAATTGGTCCAGGACATCTCGAACGGCTATCTGCGCAAGCTGATGATTATGCCCATCAACCGGCTCGCGATCCTGTTCGGCAAGTTCACCGAGGTCGCCGTCCAAGCTGTAATGCAGGGGCTCATCGTCATTGTGCTGCTGCTCGCCGTCGGCGTTCGGTTCAACACGGGTGTCTTCGGCGTTCTCGCGATCTTCGCAATGCTGATTCTGTTCGCGATGGGTTGGAGCTGCATCAGCATGATCGCCGCCCTACGGACTCAGAACGCGCGGCTCGTCCAGTCACTTTTCGTAGTCGTCTTCCCGTTCCTGTATCTGACCACGTCTCAGGCGCCTAAGAAGCTTCTGCCGCCGACGTTCGCTTTGATCGCGACCTACAATCCGGTCACCTATATCATCGAGGGTACACGCGCGCTTGTGCTGAGCACCTGGGGCGATCCTGCCATCTGGCAGGGCTTCCTCGTAGCCGTCGTAATCTTCGCAGTCCTGACCAGCTTCACGCTCGTCTCATTCCAGCGAGCTTTGAAGTAAGGCCGGCTGAAGGCGTGGCCAGCGACTAAGTCCCCTCGACCACCAGCTTCGTGAAATCGCCGGCCGTCAACAGCGCGATCGAACAGGCATGCATGAGCGTCAGTCGCGAGTAGCGCACTTCCGGCTGATCGTCCATCACCATCGTAGTATCGAAGAATCGGTTGATCGGGGTTTCGAGACTCTTCAATAGCCGAACGACTTCCTCGGCGTCCCCTGCCGCCCTCGCCGAAACCAAAGGCTCCGCGACCTCACCCAGAAGCTCGAACAGATCGACGCCCTCGGCAGACTCCAAAGCGGAATGCTCGAGACGGTTCAACGGCTGATCCTCGCCGAATTCCACCGCTTTCCTTCGAGCCGCTGTGACAATGTTCATCGGCCGCGTCGCAGTTTGAATGAACCCGATGTCGTCCGCCAGCTTCTCAAGACACTGAGCCCGGAAAAGGACGCCCTTTGGTGACGTGATCTGCACGGGGATCTCTTCCAGAAGAGCCGCGTCGAGGATGTCGTGCCGTAAATCGGGAAACAGAGCCGAATAGCGGGAGCCGAACAATTCGGCCAACGACGGGAATGCCCTCGTCGCATCAAACGCGATGCCCTGCTTGTCGTATCCGGCAAGCGCTACCGAGAACAGATCGTGAAACGAAGGCAGGTCGCCCGGCCAGTTCCATGCGGCCTCAATCAGGATTGTCGCGGCTCTGCGCAGGCCGAATGGATCGCTTGATCCGCTTGGGGCGAGACCCAGTCCAAGGTAGCCCGCGAGCTTGTCGAGCGCATCCGCCATCGTGGTTCGGACCGCTGTTCGAGCGCCCGGGCAATCCGGATACGCGTTTCGGCTCGGATCGTAATGGGAAGCGATCGCCCAGCAAACCGGGTCGGGGAAGCCCTCGCGCTTCGCGTACTCTCCGCCGACCACGCCTTGCAGCGATGCAAGCTCGCTAACAAGGCCAGTCGCGAGGTCGGCCTTGCAATAGAGTCCGGCTTGGCGGGCGAAGTCGATTTCAGCCGAGTCCGCGCCTGTGGACTTGGCGATTTCCTCGGCCAAGGCGGCGAGACGATCGGCTCGCTGGCGAACCGTGCCGAGCTTTTCCTGAAACACGATTCCACTCGTCTTCTCGAGGAAGTCGACGAGCGAGAGCTTCGCGTCTTCGTCGAAGAAGAATTTCGCATCGTTGAAGCGAGCGTTGAGGACCCATTCGGTACCCCGACGGACCGTGTCGTCCTTTCCGGAGTTGCGGATGAAGACGAAGTTGTTCGTTAGCTTTCCGGTGTCATCCCGGACCGGAAACATCTTTTCGTGCTTCGCCATCGCGGTCACGAGAACGGGTTCCGGCAACGATTGAAACTCTGGCCTGAATTGGCCCTGAAGCGCGGTCGGCCACTCGGTAAGGAAGACGTTTTCGTCCACCAGTGATTCGGATAAAACCGGTTGGCCGTCGGCCGCTTTTGCCGCTGCTTCGAGGATTAGTTGCTTACGGGTCTCCGGCTCCGGCTCGACGCTCCGCTCTCGGAGTTCGGTCCGGAGCTCGGCGAGGGTGCGCGCGGTGAACTCTTCGGGTGCGTAGAACCGGTGGCCGTAACTGGCCAGGCCCGACCGAACGCCTTCGATCTCGAAGTCCACGACATCGCCATCAAAGGCGGCCAGGATCCAGCGGATCGGCCGCGCAAAGCGCAGCCTTGAAGACCCCCAGCGCATCGACTTGTCGAAGTTGAGGCTCCGGATCGCTTGGGGCAGGATCTCGGCCAACAGCTCGCCGGTGGCTCGCCCCACCATCGCCTTCGTGAACCAGACGTATTGATCGTCCTTTCTCAGCGCATCCGGGCTGATTCCCTGGGACCGGCAAAAGCCGAGGAGAGCGGGAGTTGGGACGCCGTCGACGTCGTATGCCGCTTTGAGGGCCGGGCCGCGTTGTTCCTTGGTCGAATCCTCCTGCCGGTGATCGAGGTTCGGAAAGCTGACAATCAACCGCCGCGGGGTACCGAGGCTGATTCCCTCGCCGTTGAGGATGCCCGCTTTGAGCAACTCTTGGGTCAAAGAGACTCGCAAGTCGGTGTACGCCTTCTCGACGAACGAGGCGGGCAGCTCCTCGCATCCAACCTCCAGCAGCAGCTCCGGCATGGCACTCAGGATACCGGCCAGCCGCCAATCTGAGCTTGGAAACCGGACGTTGGCATGGCGACGGAAAGCGAGGTCGCGGTGTGGCGCCTGCGGCTAGTACGGCGGAAACAGGATCAAAGCGGCTGCACCGAAGAGGCCGGCGTCGCCTCCGAACGGA
This sequence comes from uncultured Fimbriimonadaceae bacterium, assembly GCA_964576205.1. Classification (GTDB taxonomy): domain Bacteria; phylum Armatimonadota; class Fimbriimonadia; order Fimbriimonadales; family Fimbriimonadaceae; genus JAEVZK01. The sequence goes on from CAZNUL010000033.1 coordinate 20,668, forward strand.
CTTGGGCGTAGGCCGAGTTCGACGACTGTCGGCTGGATCCAGCTGGATAGGCCGACGGAACCTCCGATCACGATCTCCTCGGGGAACCACATCGTGCGGATCGCCCGAACGGCCATTCGAAGCGCCTGTTCGGCGAGCGCCTTATCCTCTTCGGAGGCATCCGGGCCGAGCGAGCGGCCACCTAGAACGCTCTCGCAGGTTTGCCCGTTCACGAGAGGGAGATCGTTAACGTGGGAATACTCGCCCCGAGGGCCCATCCAGATCCGGCCTGTCTCCACGAAGCCGCATCCCACTCCGGTACCCACTGCGAGCGTCGCAACCCTCTTGCCCGCGAACTCCGGCAGGCAAGCGTGGCCCCAAGCGGTAGCAAGGCCGTCATCGAGAGCGCGGGTGGGAAGGCCGAAGGTCTCCTCGTCGAAGATGCTGCCGATGTGGTCGGGCATCAGATACTCTTTCGCCGCCCAAACTTCGCCGGTTTTCGGATCGACGACTCCGCCCGTGGAAACTCCCAGCGTCGCAACTTTGTTCTTGACGAGCTGCTCTTTGATCCAGATCTCTCGGCCGGCCTTCGTCCTTGGCAACGCCTCCCGGATCACCTCGAGAAGATCCCAATCCTGCGAAAAGACGGCGAATCGTATCCAGGTTCCTCCGATATCGACGGCGCCGATATCTCCCTCCGGAGGCCGGCGGTGAAGAAGCGCACGAGTGTTCTTGACGGGATCGTTGACCGCTCCCCCAACGACAACTCCCGCCGCCCCCATCCTCAGCGCGGCTTCAACTTGCCATTTCTGGCTAAATCGACCCTCCGCAAGAACGGGCAGCCTGGTCTGCCTGATGATATCTCGCAGAAGCTCGAGGTCTGGTCCCGTGGTCGCCGGTCTTCGTTCCGTGTATCCGGCAAGGGTCGTCCCGATGATGCTCGCGCCCGCCTGTTCGGCTTCGACCGCCGCTTCGACGGTGTCGCAGTCGGCCATGGCGAGGGCGCCGCCTCGCAGGATTTGCGCCACCAGCGTTCTGAAGTTCTCGAGACGTGGACGCACGCGGTCCGTCGCATCGAGGGCGATGACCTCGCATTCCGTCTCTAGCAGCGCGTCGACTTCCGCGGATGTTGGAGTCACGTAGACCGAAGAACCTGGGTAATTCCGCTTGATGAGCCCGATCGCGATCGCGCCCGTCTCGCTCCTGATCTTGCGCACGCGCCCCGCGCCCTCGAGCCTGAGAACGGCGACGCCTTCTGCCACGCTGGCCTTGGCAAGCTTCAGTAAGGTCTCGGCATCATCGACCGCCGACCCTTCGTTGGTTTGCACGGAAACGATCAGCGGCTGCTGCCTGAGCGCAGCGAGGAATTCGACTCGGGTCACGGAACCATTGTAAGGGTTGGCGGTAGACGGCAAACGGGAATACGTTACTTGGGATGGGAAGTCCATCGTGTGATCGACGAAATCGGATCGAGCTCGCTTCGTCGAACCTGTGCCGTCGGCCCTACTTGTCTTTATCGTCGTCCATGCTGCTTTCGAAGAGCTTGCGCAGCTTCTCGCGCTCGGCCCGCTCTTGCTCGCGCCGCTTGACGTCGTCGTAGTACGCTCGATCCATCCGCTCGGTTCGCTTCAGGTTTTCCTTATGTGTACGCCCGGATCGGCCGAGACCGTCTCCGAACCCTCCGACGCGACCATACGGAATGGGAAGCCGGTTGGCGGCATAGAGCCAGGCCAGGACCAAGGGACCGGCGGCCAATATCCCGTACTCGGGGCGCATCGCGCCATAGAGGAAGAAGACCATGGCGGCTGTGATCCAAGCGACCCACTTGCCCGACATGGGGATGAAGCCGTAGAGCAGGATCGTGTCCTTCGCGTACCGCGTACACCAAGCAACCGTCAGTCCCGCGGCCGGTAGGAACGGACCACCAAACCCAAGGGCCGAACCTCCTACACTTGCATAGATGCCGACGAGAAGAGCCGGAATCAAGCTCATCAAGAGCCAGAGGATCGCGAATCGCAGGCTCCCGATCTCCCTCTCCACGGTCATGCCCGCGAAGACCATCCACGCGATCAGGCAGACAAAAAACATGAATGCCAGCGCGTCGGCGAGCGGCGTGTAGGCGAAGGGATACGTGATCAACTGCCACGGATTCGACGACCAGTGGTTCGTCAACATGAAGGTCTGAACACCCTGCATGTGGGAGTACCACCAGTAGATCGACGTCACGATCATCAAGGCGATGATCGCGACCGAGGCGGGAGCCCCTTGCCTCGTGGACCAGCCCCGGAAATCTCTAAGTGCCGACATCCGCACCCATTATGTCGAGTCCGATACAATCTTCACGTTGCTCTACTTCGTCATTGGGCCCGACGGCTCCAAATACGGTCCTGCCGACATCCCGACCTTGCAGAGTTGGGTCGCGCAAGGCCGGATCACGCCGGACACGATCTTGGAAGAACAAGCCAGCCGCCAGCGCGTCGCCGCGCGGCTCGTCGCAGGACTCAGCTTTGGAGAGATTCCGGCCGGCCTCGCCCCGGTCAAGGCCCTAAGAAGCCCGAAGACCGAATACACGAAGGGGTTCGACGACGGAAGTCAAGACGTGATCTGGTCATACATCTGCTCGGCTTTGAGCATCATTTGCTGCGGCCTTTTCGTAATCGGCGGCTTTGTTTATGCGAGCCGGGCGATCTCAAAGGGAAATGAGCGCGGTCGCGGAGCGAGAGTCTTCGCGATCATCATGACGATCATCTGGATCGTGACCACGATCATTGAGATCATCTTCATCGGCCAGCTCAAAGACTACGTGATGGGTCTTGTGAACGGCCAGTCTCAGGGCGGGTTCTGAGATTGGGGGGTGTTGGGTGCCGGGTATTGGGTGTTGGGTGTTCGGCGCAAGCCGTTTCGCGATCTCGCAGGACACGCGCCTGGAATCTCGAGATTCCTACTTGGCGTGCCTTTGGTTTTGCCAAAGCGATCCGGGCTTTTTGCGACTCGGAGCGGGCGGATAGCCCAATGGGTTAAAACGATACAATCTTTCGATCTGGGTGGCCGGCCATTCTAGCCCAATGCAGAGCCTTCGCCTGTTTCTTCCGATCCTCTTGCTCCCTTCTTTGGCGTTTGCCCAGTACGATCTCCCGGAACAGGCGACGGCAAAGGAAAATGCGAAGCAATGGCACGAAGCGGAGGCGCTCTGGACCCAGGTTGTTAATTCCAATCCGACCGTTGCCGACTACTGGTTTCAGCTCGGCGTGTGCAAGTTCGAACAAACGAAGTATCTAGAGGCGATTCCAGATTTCCAGAAAGCAGATGACCTTGGTGTTGCCTACCGGTGGGCGATGCCATATCGGATTGCGCGGTGCTACGCGCGAGCTGGCGATAAAGAAGACGCCCTTAAGTGGATCAAAAGGGCGATCGACCTCGGCTACCGGTACCTTAGCTTCATTGCCGGAAACGACGACTTTAAGGATTTGCGTAGCGAGCCCAGGTTCCAACGTTTAACCGCCACCGAGGACCTCTCGCAGCTAGACCGCAACGCGGGGTGGCGGTACGATCTGCACCTTTACGCCAGCGAGCTAATGCGGAGACTTTACGACCCGTACCGGAAGGTCTCGAAGAAGGAATTCGACGGCTTTGTGGCAGCGCTAAATCGAGAGATTCCGCGCCTGACCGACAACCAGGTCGCGGCACGAATGCACGTTCTAGCCGCCAAGATGGGCGATGGTCATACGAACCTCCGCATCCCCACCACGAAGTGCCTTCCGATCAACTTTTACTTCTTCCGAGAGGGACCCTACATCATTTCCGCCGCGCCGGGGTACGCCGACTTGGTAGGAGCAAAGGTTCTGCGATTCGAGAACCTTTCGCCAGACGCCGCCTTTAAGATAGTCGAGCCGCTCATTCCAAGAGATAACGCCATGACGCTTCTCGACCGCGCCCCAAAGTTCCTCCGATGCCTGCCCATTACAAACGGGATCGGAATGACGTCGACCGACAAAGAGATGAGCATAACCATCCAAGATGCCGGAGGCGTTGAACGGACGGTGAGGGTGCCAGGCATGGACACGGCGAACGAATCGGACTGGGTTCATGCTCGCAACCTGTCGGCGAATCCATTGCCCCTCACCTTCTCGCATCGAGAGAAGAACTACTGGTTCCAGTACCTGTCCGACCAAAAATTGGTCTACTTCCAATACAACGAGGTAGCCGATCAGGAGCCAGAAGCGATGGGGCAGTTTTGCGGACGGATGTTCAAATTCATCGACGATAACGATGTCCAAGCCCTGGTGATCGACCTTAGGTGGAACGGCGGCGGCAACAACTTCCTCAACAAACCGCTGATCGGGGGGCTTATCAGGTGCACGAAGCTCAACAAGCCGGGGAAAATCTTCACCGTCATAGGCCGGAGCACATTCTCTGCGGCAATGTGTTGTGCAGCTCAGATCGAATCTGCAACACCGTCAATCTTTGTGGGGGAGCCAACCGGGTCGTCACCGAATTTCGTTGGCGAAGCGCCCTCCGTCGACTTGCCTTTTAGCAAGCTGAGCGGCGCCATCTCCGACCTGTACTGGCAGAATTCCGTCGCTATGGATTATCGAATCTGGATTCCTCCGACCCTTTACGCGCCGCCAAGCTGGGAACTGTACAAGCAGAACCGCGATCCTGCGCTGGAAGCGATCCAAGAATATCGGAAAAGACACTCATAATTAAAATGTGATGCGGCTTCCAAGAGGCGTGTACCTCGGGGAGAACGTCAAGCAAATATCGGCGTCCCGAGTCTGCTTCACAGTCTCTCGATACCCTGGCCTTAGCCGATCTAAGAGGCACGTCCACGAGGATCCAGGTTTGTTCGTGGTCGTCAGCGGTCAATACCGAGAGGAACGAGACGTCGGATCGCTGGAACAGCCACCTTTCACTCTGACGATGCACGACGACATCTATCCACACGAGTCGCAAATCGGGCCGGCCGGGGCATTGGGACTTAACATCTCCTTCGACCGGGGATGGTTCGAGTCGGAGCGGCTCGCCTTTCGCGGATTTTATCTGGATCGGCCAGAGACGAGACGCCATATCCTTCGTCTGATCGCGGGAATCGCGAGCAATAACGTGGCAGAGACCGAAAACCTCGCGGTGGACCTGGTCGGACTTGTCGCCACCTTTGGAGAAGCTCGCCCCTCTCGCGCCTGCATCCAAACGGCACGCGAACGCGTCGAGGGTCAGTTTAGGGAGCAGCTACGAATTAGCGGCATAGCAAAGGAGATGGGCATCCATCCCGCCCATTTGTCTCGAGCATTTCGGGTTCAATACGGCTGCTCGATAACCGAGTATCTGAAGACTCTTCGGCTTTCCGAGGCAATACGCCTCTTTCTTACCGGCTCGGCAATGGGAGAGGCGGCTGTGCAAGCTGGCTTCTACGATCAGTCACAACTTTGCCACGCGTTTCGAAGCGACCTAGGAGTTAGGCCAACGTCGTTAAAAAAACTCCAATCCACAAGCGTATCGGAGCGCCGTAGTAGACGCAATTAGAACTGAATTGGCGGGCTAGGATCGTCTGCCGAAAAGTTCTGTCGCGACTTCGTCCTTTGTCTTTCCGAAATGAGATGCAACTTCCGCGAGGATTCCACTAAGCGTGCCCCATTCGCAAGGGCGAGTGATTCGGCACGGTGACATGATGCTCGCTTGCGCTTGGGTTGTGAGCCTCAGGTGGCTACGCGTTTGCCGCGTGGTCTCGTAGCCGAATACCGAAAGGCTCTTGGCGAGGTCTTGGCCCGAGACGTCTCTTGGCAGCCTCAAGCAGCGATTACTTCCTCATGAATAATCATGAGCCTGATCGACTGAGGTTCATGGCCGGCATCGAAGTGACAGCGGACTGCATCTCTAATCTGCAGACGCAACTCGTCAAGGGTGTCCGCTTCCGTGAAAATTGCTGCGCCAAGCGCCACTGCCGTATACCCGCCCTCTGGCGCTTCTCGGACTTCGAAGATTAACTGCGTCATACGAAAAGTTTACAATGCCTTACGGCGTTGGAGCGGGCGACGAGATTCGAACTCGCGACTTCAACCTTGGGAAGGTCGCACTCTACCACTGAGTTACACCCGCTTTCTTGAGTCGGTGATCCGGTGAGTTGGATGAGCCGGTGATTAGCTTATCACACCCTTCACCGACTCACCGAATCACCGACTCATCCCATCTCACCGGCTCAGGGACTGGAGCGGGCGATGAGAATCGAACTCACGTGGCCAGCTTGGAAGGCTGGAGCTTTACCATTAAGCTACGCCCGCGCCTCCCAGATGATATCTGATTGTTTGACGATTGAGGGCTGAGGGTTAAGGATTGAGGATTAAGGATCGAAGACTCATGCTGCAAACTCGGGACGACGGCTCTTGATCCTCAATCCTCAATCCTCAATCCTTGCCGTCAAAAGATCCCCATCTCTCCGGGATTGAGCTTGTGGGTGGGGTCGAAGATCTCCTTTGTCCGCTTCATGAGCCGGATCTGGGTCGGATCGGTGATTTGGAGATTCTTTTCGCCTTGGTGGGCCTGGAGAATCCAGTCTCCCGCGTATCGTACCGGCTGTTCGGTCGGCCCCCTGGCGGTCCCGGCGAGTGTGTACCAGAGGGTTCCCGTCTCCGGGTCGCCGGACTGCAGGCGCCTTGTTCGCGAAACGGCTTCGGCGTAGTCGGAGCGGCGCACCCTCTGAATGACGGAGAAGAACCCTCCCGCCGAGCCGGTGCCATTGGGCTCAGACGGAATGGCCACCAAGGGAAAAGTTCGGAGAGTTGCTTCGACGATGATGCCGAGTGTTCCTCGACTTCCAACTAGGAGCTTCTGGACGTCGTACCCGGCGACATTTTTTACGGCATGACTCCCACACTTGGTCAGGGTTCCGTCCGCGAGGACAACCTTCAGCCCGAGAATCCAATCACGCCACGAACCGAACCGTCCCTCCAGGCCATGCGGGAGATTCATCGCTATCGCGCCACCGATTGAGCCCCGGTCGAAACCTCCGAACGGTAGACATTGACCCTCCTTCTTCAAGGCATTTTGGAGCTCGAAAACGCGCGTTCCCGCTTCGACGGTTACTACTTGGTCGGCAGCGGAGAAATCGACAATGCCTCGAAGAAGCCTGAGGTTGGCATACTCCCCGACTAGTGCGGCCTCCTCCACTTTTGGGATCTGAGACCAAACACGCCATCTACTGCTCGTGCCCCTGCATTCGATTCGGGCGACCTCCGCGGACCGGACAAGCTCCTGAACATCCTCTGACGTCCTGGGATAGCTGTCGAAGCGCCCCACTATCGCAGGTCCCCCGGAGTTAGGCCAGAGTCCTTCCCAATCCTCCTTAACATTGCCATAGACCAAGACTCCGGGCAGGTGGAGGACCGCAGGTATTCAGCGGCGATCGTTTCAACCTCGGTCGCGACGGGCAAGTCCATGGCAAAAAGAACGGCAGGAAGCCTGCTACCAAGCGACCCCCCGCCAGCGTGACTTGTGCTCTACGCACGACTTCTGGTTCGGAAGCACCTTGCACGGGTTGCAAAGGTCGCCATCGTTGAAGATGCGCTTGGCCATCGCCTGTAGTTCGAGATCGGCCGGTGAGAACATCAGGCTCATCAGATCGATCTTCTCGACGCCGATCCCGTGCTCACCCGTGACTGAGCCGCCTAACTCGATGCACCGAGTGATAATCTCCTCGCCCGCTTCCACCACCGCCTCGATCTGCTGGGGATCGCGATCGTCGAAGTAAAAGCACGGGTGAAGGTTGCCGTCTCCTGCGTGGAAAATGTTGGCGACTCCGATTCCATACTTTGACGCGACGGCATAGACGAAGTCGAGCATCTCGGGGAGCTTCGACCTCGGAATGACTCCATCATGGGTGACGATCGATGGCGCGATCCGCCCCATCGCGCCGATACCCTTCTTCCGGACCATCCACATCTTCTGCCGCTCTTCCTCGTTCTTGGCCACGCGGACCTCGATAGCTTTATGGCGGGCGCAGACTGCTCGAACGGTTTCCATTTCTTGGGCGACGGTGGCATCGGCATCCTGCGCTGGGACCTCGGCTTGGCAGGCGTTGCCGCTTGAATCGCATTCCACCAGAAGCATCGCTTGGGTCGCTTCTGGGTATTCGAGGCCAAAAGCCAGCTTCAGCGCCTTAAGGATATTCGCATCCATCATTTCGAGGGCGGCTGGAATAATCCCTTCCGCGATGATGGTGGCGACCGCCTCCGTCGCATCCCGCACAGTTGGGAATGCGATCAGCGCCGTCGCGACCGCGCCCGGCAATGGCGTCAGCTTCACCCACGCCTCGGTGACGATTCCAAGGGTCCCCTCACCCCCAACGATAAGGCCAAGGAAATCGTAGCCGGGCCCGCCAGCCACCCTCCCCCCAAACTCGACGATTTCGCCCAACGGATCGACCATCGTAACGCCCAGAATGTGCTGTACGGTCACGCCGTACTTGAGCGTGTGCGGACCGCCTGAGTTCTCGCTAATGTTTCCTCCGAGGGTCGAAACGGTCTGCGATGATGGGTCTGGCGCGAAGTGAAGTCCGTGCCCGGCGACTGCGTCGGAAATCCGCTTATTCGCGATCCCCGCTTGTGCCTTGAGGCAACGATTCTCGACGTCGATGTCGAGAATCTGAGTCATACGCTTGGTCGAGATCACGACGCCGCCGAGCGCGGCGAGCGCGCCGCCGGAAAGTCCCGTCCCGGCGCCACGAGCGGTAAACGGGATCCGGTTTGCGTTGCACCACTTCACGACCTGAGCCACATCTTCCGTCGACGCCGGCAACACGATGCAGGTTGGCTTGGAACGATCGACCGCATAGGCGTCGCAATCGTACGCTCTCTGGGCGGACGGACCGGACAGGATGTGATCGGCCCCGAGAATGGGAGTCAGGTCGCTCACCATCCTCGCCTCGTCCATGCAGGGATTATGATCTCAAGCCCTTTGTCGCCACGGTCCCACGGCGACCAGCAACCGTAAAATCCCGATTCGCGTTACCCTGTTGATATGGCCAACTGTGTTGGATGCCACCGGCAAATTCAGGATGACCTCGCGTTTTGCCCTATCTGCGGCGAGGACAACCGGCCGCCTGAGCATCGTCAGCCGGTAATGGTCTGCAATCACCATTTCATGCCCGGCATGCCCTGCTGCGTTCTGTGCGGCGCCGCCTACGACGAGCCCGCCGGATCGACGCCAGTGACGCGCCACAGAGCAGTGGTGAGGTGGATACTTGTTGGAGCGTCCCTCGTTGTCGTGCTCGCCTACATCCTTACCGCGGGCCACACGAACGGGCTGCCCCTCAGCATCCAGGCGCACGAACTGTTCGGTCTCAAGTATCGAAGCTACTACCGTTCGAGCTACGGCTACTATCGGAGCTACCCCACCGACTTAGGCACCGAGATTTCCACGACGCTGGCGATCCTTGCCGTCGGGTGCTTCGTCCAGTCGTACCGGCTGCAAAAGAAACTGGAGTCGATGGACGACATGGACGACATCACGGACTGGGCCTGGTGGCGGTGGTTTTGGTTCTGATCAGGTTGGATTCGTCGCTTCGCGCCCGCGGGTGAAAAACCTGCGACTACAACCCTTCGGGTTAGATTCGACCTAGTCGGACCGGGGGCAGGAATGCCCCGCCAAGGGCCATCTTCTTGACGTAGAATCATGCGTGGACCGCGAGCGGCTTAAGGTCAGGGAAGCAGTTAGGGCTTGGAAGGAAGGTTGGCGGCGAGTTAACGAATATCAACTTGAGGAGAGGCGGCGAGCAACGATCCAAGAGAAGTGGACCTCGCTAGGCATGTTGTACTCGATGGGAAAGGTTCTCCAAGTTGGGCCAACCAACCAGGACGAACACCTCATATGGGACCGCTGGGAAAAGGCCAGGAGGGCTTGGCATCGCAGGGGATCAACTAGAAGAGCTTAGGCAGGCGATTCAAGCGACGACCGCCCTCATAGATGCACTGGATGGACAGGGCATTTTTATCGGGGGTGTGGCGGTGAGCTTGCTCGGCACACCCAGATACACCGAAGATGTCGATGCAATGGTCCTTCAAGGGTCTCGCTCTTTCGAAGACCTGATTGGGATGACTCTCAAGTTCGGCTTGATGCACCGCACTACCGACCCCCTTTTACAAGCTCGGTCCAACCGGATGCTTCTGTTGCGACACGAGTCGAGTTCTGTGCCGGTCGACATTTCCCTCGGTGTGCTTCCGTTCGAAGAAGATATGGTTCGCGAGGCCACGGTAGTCGAACTGGCTGGAGTCAGAATTCGCCTTCCGAAACCCGATCACCTTATCCTGATGAAGGCGTTCGCCGGAAGAAACCGCGATGTCAGTGACATCTACCTCCTTGCCGAAAGCTATCCCGATTTTGATCGCCAGTGGGTTCGCGAAGCTCTAGTGGAGCTTGTCGAGCTAACCGAGCAGCCCTGGTTGGTCGACCAGTTCGACGAAATCGTTTCTCGCACCAAGCAGTAGCTGCCTCAGAATGGCCTAAGATTGCAATCGTGATCGGACTCATCCAAATCCTCGCATTAGCTCCGGTTTGGCAGACCGGCATCGTCGTCCGGGCTGACGTCAGCCTCCCATACAAGATCGAAGGTAAAGGAGCGCCGGTTCTGATGCTCTCGGGAGGTCCCGGATTCACCACCGACTACTTGCAGTCGATCATCGACAAGGTCGGTGTCGACAGTTATCGCTGGATTCTGCTCGAGCAGCGAGGGACGCCTCGCGCAAGGTTGGCGAAACCCACCGGCAAGGCTCTCGAGCTGTCGCGGTACGTCGACGACATCGAAGCTTTGCGGAAGCAGCTCGGCTTAAAGAGGTGGAACGTCATCGGCCAGTCCTTCGGCTCGATGCTAGCCGAACAGTACGCAGTGGATCATCCGGATCGGATCACTTCCCTTGTCCTCCTCGACACTCCGGGTCCGGACCTCGAGTGGACGAGTTTCGGGAGCGACAACATCGATCGCGTTCTTACCGAAGAGGACCGGAAAGTTGCCGCCGAAGTCGCCAAGAGGGATGCCGGAAACCCGAACGCCGCCGCCCTCGATGGCTTCCTGGCCAACATTCCAGGCTACTTTTATCGCCGCGATGTGGCCCTCAAAGCCAAAGGTCTCTTCAAGCCGGGATGCATCGAGGCGAGCACGATCGGGATAGTCTTCGGGAACCTCGCCAGCGAACATTGGGATGTTTCAAAGGCGCTACATCGTTACCAAGGGCCAGCTCTGGTGATCCAGGGGCGGCAGGACTTCCTGGGGGAGTGGGCAGCGGTACGAGCAGCGCGGGCGATGCCTCGCGGTGAGATGTGCTTCGTGGAGCGGGCGGGCCACATCGCGTGGATGGACAATCCCGGACCGTTCTTCTCCCGCTTGAGCTCTTTCCTGCGTCGGAATGCCCATTAGTCGGCTGGGACTGGACGGGCCGGTCGGCGACCGGCCCGAGAGGGATCAGTGTTTGAGGATGCCGACGGAGGAAGCGGGAGCGTGGTGCGGACTGCGTTTCTGCTGGCTCCATAGGGCCGTCCGCGAGTTGATGTACTCGCTGACTTGAGCCGTCGTCTTGAGATCCGGCATGATGTGGTCGAACGTTCCTTGGTCATTCTTGATCGCCAGTGCCGAGACCCGCTCGGCATGCAGAACGTCGAGTTTGGAAGGCTTCGACAAATTCGGGTGCAGCATTCCCGAGCTGGGAACCAGCACGCCGGCGAGGGGGTCGTCGGATCGAGGCTGGTCGAGGGTCAGGACGTCACCCAAGTCGGGAGCGGCTTTGTCTCGCTCGGTGAGCGGCGGGAGGTTCCAGCGCACTTCGATCGTCTTGAGCAACGAAGTGTGATCGATCGTCCCCTGGGCTGCGCGGAACACGGTTCCTGCCGCGATCCTGGGCGAGATGAGCAGGGCTGGAATCCGCACCCCGAACCGGGTGAAGTCGAATCCGAATTCGCCTGCCGAGTCGTCGGGAGGCGTTGCGCCGCTAGGCGGGGCCACATGGTCGTAACAGCCACCATGCTCGTCGAAAGTGATCACGAAGAGCGTCTCGTTCCATGCCGGCCCGTTCCGAAGTGCGTAATACACGTCGTAGAACAGCTTCTCGCCGAGGGAAACGTCGCCGTTGGGATGCTGGCTGTTCCCGTCAGACCCAAAGCTTGGTTCCAAGAATGTATAGGCCGGGAGGCTGCCCGCGCTCGCTCTCGCAACGAAATCGTTAAAGTTGCCGAAGTGCGAATCATCGGCATCTTTAGTGTCCGGGAAATCCAGCCGGGTAAGAGCAGGTCGGTTGTAACCGTAAATCGTCCAGTCGAGGTTGTTGTTCGAAAGGGCGCCAAAAATGCTCGGGCAAGTGAAGACTTTGACCTTGTTGTCCAGGTGGCCGAGCGACGTGCCGGCGCCCGCGAAGGCCCGGTTGGGAATCGTTTGAGTCGGCGCGGAGGCGAACCAATGGTCGCAGACGGCAAACCCTTTCGCCAGGCCAGACATGATTGGAAGCATTTCAGGCGTATACATGCCCATGATCTCGTTCGGCAGCGTGCCGGGCAGGGTGTCCTGGTAGCCGTGCGCCAGATCGTAATTGATCGCCGACTTGAAGTCCCCAATGAACCCCCGGTTCGTCGGCTGAGCGTTCGGGTCCGGGTTCTGCGACGAGAACAACTGAAGGTTGGTGTTCAGGAAGCCCTCTCCGGGATCGGCGCCGGGCATGAAGTACGCGTGATCCATGTCCGCGGTGATCTTGAAGACTTTGACTTCCGCTCCCGTTTCGTCCGGGTTCGATTCGTTCCCCGTCAATCCCTCGAAGGGGTGGCCAAGCGGCGAGACGTTTTCCTGGTCGGCGTAGAGGAATCGGAGCATGTGGCAGAACGACCGGTTCTCAGCCATGAGATGGATGATGTTAGTT
>CAZNUL010000033.1:33546-41264 GCA_964576205.1 uncultured Fimbriimonadaceae bacterium
GAACGTTTTCATGGTAGGTGTCGAGGAATCCCAGAATCTGTGCGAACAAACGGTTTTCACTCATAATATGGCATATGTGATTTATCTGCGACAATTGATTCGGCATCTTGAATCTCCCCCCGCCTCCATATTGCTGATGCATACAGAGGCAAGATACATCGTACTGCAGTTCTCATCGCGGATAAGCTGCCCGGGAGCTTCATTCACAAACGTTAATGCGCGGCAGGGTCTAAAGACCTTGAATCCAACTTGCGATCCTAGGCGTTCGAACACCCGTGCCCACGCCGTGAGGTATCATCACGCACTCGGACTGAGTCCGAACACAAAACTTAGCCACGAGCCAGGCGCTCCGCGTAATGCCAAGGCGGCGCGAACCGGTTCGACAACGGCGGGAGATCTATGGCAAAACAAGCATTAGTCAATAAACAGCGGGCGAAGCCCAAGTTTTCTTCGCGCAGATACAACCGCTGCACCCTGTGCGGCCGCCAACACGGATACTTCCGTTTCTTCGGTATCTGCCGAATCTGTCTCCGCGAAAAGGCACATCGTGGCGAATTGCCGGGTGTCAAGAAGTCGAGCTGGTAGGAGCTCAGGAGGTTCTTAAACCATGCACAGCGATCCCATCGCGGACCTTCTGACGCGCATCCGAAACGGCGCTCGCGCCCATCTGATGACGGTCGATGTTCCGCACAGCAAAATCAAAGTCGAAATCGTGAAGATCCTCGAGGCCGAGGGCTACATCAAAGGCCACGAGATCACGACCGAATCGAAGTTCCCGACGATCAAGGTCCACCTTCGCTACGATGCGAAGCGTAAGCCGTTGATCAGTCACATCGCTCGTGTGAGCAAGCCCGGTCTGCGGGTTTACAAGGGTGCGGACGATCTGCGCCCGGTTCGCAGCGGCCTTGCGACGCGCATTGTGTCCACGAGCACCGGCCTGATGACCGACCGCGAGGCGCGCAGACGCAAGATTGGCGGCGAGATCATCTGCGAGGTGTACTGATATGTCGCGAATTGGAAGACAAGCGATCACCGTGCCTTCGGGGGTGACGATTACCGTCGACGAGCGCACCAATCAGGTTTCCGTAAAGGGACCGAAGGGCGAGCTTTCCGAAACGATCTCCCGGCTCTTGACGGTCAAGCAGGATGACGGCAAGCTCACCCTAGAGCGTCCGAACAACCTGCGCGAATCGCGAAGCCAGCACGGCCTCGCGCGGACGCTGATCAACAACATGGTCGAAGGCGTGACGAAGGGCCACAGCAAGGTCCTGGAAATCGTTGGCGTCGGCTACCGCGTGCAGGTCGAGGGACGCAGCCTGGTTCTCAACATGGGCTACTCGCACCCGGTGAAGGTCGACGCGCCGCAGGGCATTACTTTCGAAGTCAAGGCCGACGAACGATCGCGCGCGCAGAGCGTGACGGTCAGCGGTATCGACAAGCAGTCGGTTGGCCAGGTGGCGGCGGACGTTAGGAAGGTCCGCAAGCCCGAGCCGTACAAGGGCAAGGGCATCCGCTACCGCGGCGAGGTCATCAAGCTTAAAGCCGGTAAGCGAGCGGCTGCGAAGAAGTAAGGAGTAACGAACCATGCCTAAATCACGAGGAGATCTCAGAGTGGCGCGGCACGAGCGGCTGCGCAAGAGGCTGGCGGGTACCCCTAACCGGCCGCGATTGGCGGTGTTTCGTAGCCTGAAGCATATTTCCGCCCAGATCATCGACGACACGACAGGTACCACCTTGGCGGCCGCCAGCAGCCTAGAGAAGGACCTGGGCTCGAAGGGCAACGCGGACGGCGCGAAAACCGTCGGCGAAAAACTGGCCCAGCGCGCAAAGGAAAAGGGGATCAGCGCGGTAGTGTTCGATCGCGGTGGCTTCCGATACCACGGCCGAGTCGCATCACTCGCCGAGGGCGCCCGTAAAGCCGGGTTGGAGTTTTAGCCATGAGAATGATGAACCGATTGAGCGGAAAGCGGCAGCAAAGCCGCGACGCCGAAGGGCCGCAGCTCGACGTCAGGGTCGTACGCACCAATAAGGTCTTCAAGACGCATAAGGGTGGCAAGACGGCGTCCTGGTCGATCCTGGTCGTCGTTGGCGACAACAAGGGCCAGGTCGGAGTCGGCCTCGGCAAAGCACGCGGCATTCCCGACGCGATCCGCAAGGCTGAAGAAGCGGCGCGAAAGAATATGTTCCTGGTACCGATGATCGGCACCACGATCCCGCACGCGATCGTGGCCAAAGCGGGCACGGCACAGATCATTCTGAAGCCGGCCGCGCAGGGCACCGGCGAGAAGGCCGGTGGCGCCGTGAGAGCTTGTTTAGAGGCAGCGGGGGTGCATGACGTCATCGCCAAAAGCCTTGGCTCGCGAAACGCTATCAACATGGCGTACGCGACGATCAACGCTTTTAAGGAGCTGTCCGTCCCGGAGAGCTTGGCCGACGGCCGTGGCCTTTCCGTGGACGAGCTCGTCCCGTGGCTGGCGAAGGCGCGCAAGGAGGAAGCGGATGCTGCGTATTAAGCTCGTCAAGAGTCCGATCGGCAACAACCTGCGAAATCGCCGGACCGTGATCGCCCTCGGCTTGCGCAAGGTGCACCAAGTCGTGGAGCAGCCGGACAATCCGAGCATTCGCGGGATGATCCACCACGTCAAGCATCTCCTGAGCTTCGAAGTGGTGGAAGGCGAGGCGAAAGGCAAGGCTGTGAAGAGCGTGAAGGCTGTGGAGACCGCAGAAGCGGTGGAAAGCGCGCCGGCGGCGCCGAAGGCTGAGAAGCCTGCGCCCAAGGCAAAACCTGCCGACAAGAAGCCGGCGGCAAAGGCAGCCCCCAAGAAAAAGGCGGAGGCGAAAAAGTAAATGGGTCTACATAATTTCCAGCCCGGCGAAGGCGGTACGCGCCCGAAGCGACGCATCGGCCGCGGCATTGGCAGCGGCATGGGCAAGACGGCGACGAGGGGTACTAAGGGCCAGAAGGCTCGACGTCAGATCCACCCGAACTTCGAGGGCGGCCAGTCGCCTATCCAACGCCGCTTGCCGGTCAAGAAGGGCTTCAAGAACGTCAACCACAAGGAATACCGCATCGTCAACCTCGACGACCTCGAGAAGCTGTTCAAGAACGGCGAGGAAGTAACGGTCGAGGCCTTGGTGAAGACCGGCATCATCCACGACAGTAAGGACGACGTCAAGGTCCTCGGTTTTGGAGAGCTCACGAAGAAGCTCACCGTTCGCGTTCACAAGTTCAGTAAGAGCGCGGCCGAGGCGATCAAGAGCAAAGGAGGCGAAGCGGTCACTCTGTAGGGAGTTTTTGAGTGCGCGGATTTGCCTCCGCTTTACTCAGAGCGATTCATCGCCCGCAAAGCGCGAATGAAGTCGCGCACTCCATAGGAACGCTTAAGGAAAAGCTATGTTTGGTGGCGCAGGAGGATTTGGATCGACTGGCAGGAGCGACAAGTCGCTCAGCATGGGCTTGATGGAGACCTTTAAGGCCGCCTGGGCCGATTCCGACCTGCGCGCCCGCCTCATTTTCGTCTTCGGAATGTTCGCTGTCTTCGTGTTCGGCATCCATGTGCCGGTCCCGATCCCGGGTGTCTCGGTCGACGCGATCGAGAATCTGGTCAAGAGCAATACCGGCCTCGATCTGATCAACACATTCGGCGGCGGCGCACTTCGGCGGATCTCGATCTTCGCTCTAAGCCTTGGACCGTATATCACCGCTTCGATCATCATGCAAATCCTGACCCAGGCGATGCCCAATTGGAAGAAGGAGATGCAGGAGGGTGGCGAATATGCGCGAAGGCAACAGAATCGGCGCACGCGCTTTCTGACCCTGTTTCTTTGCGTCTTTCAGGGGTCGGGACTATTCGCGCTGTTGGCTAACCAGACGGGAGCAGGCATCCCTCATACCCTTCCGGTAACTCTCTCCGTCATCGTGATTTGGACAGCCGGCGCGATGTTCGTGCTTTGGCTCGGTGAGCAAATCAGTGAGAAAGGAATCGGCAACGGGGTGTCGCTGATGATCTTCGCGGGAATCATCCTTTCGCTGCCCTATCAGTTTTCGCGGATGTACGACGCTGTCGCCAAGAATCAGCTTGAGATTTGGAAGCCTTTCTTGATGCTGCTGCTATTGATCGCAACGACTTGGGTGATCATTTACTTCACGGTCGCCCAACGCCGTATCCCGATCCAGCATATGCGGAGGATGGTCGGCACAAAGATGCAGGGCGGCCAAACCAGCTACCTGCCACTATCCGTTAACATGGTCGGCGTCATTCCGATCATCTTCGCCTCGTCCCTGCTTTGGATTCCGTCGCAGGCGCAGCTCTTCTTTGCGCAGTCCGCGCCCAAGCTCGCCACTTTCTTCGAGAACGTTCAGAACTGGATCACTCCCCAGAAGGGACAAAATTGGGGGCCGATTCACTTGGGCTTCAACCCAATTGGCATCGTGTTCTACGCCTCGATGATCTTCTTCTTCACGTACTTCTACACGGCCATTCAATACAACGTCGAGGACATCGCGAACAACCTCAAGCGGGGTGGCTCGTTTATTCCGGGCGTCAGACCAGGGAAGCAGACAAAAGACTTTCTCGACGGCGTCATTTCGCGGATCACCTTCGTGGGTTCGTTCTTCCTCGCCGTCGTCGCATTGGTTCAGTACCTGGCGCCAACGATCGTCGGCATCGATCCGAAGTATGTCAGCTACCTTGGCGGCACCTCGCTCTTGATCGTGGTTAGCGTCGCCTTGGAAACGCTCCGCCAAATCGAGGCGAACCTCTTGATGAAGAAGTACGGCCAGTAGGAACCTTAGCCGTTAGCCGTTGGCGGGCGATCCGACAACAACCAACAAATAACCAACATAGAATTAACTGTGGAAAGCGTCGAAGTGCATCCAGATGATGAGGGCGCGAAGGCGACACTCGGGCAGGGGAGCAGGATCATCTTGATTGGCCCTCCCGGAGTCGGGAAGGGCACTCAGGCTGCGCTCATCGAGAATTGGATCGGCCTAAAGCCGCTCTCATCGGGCACCATCTTTCGGGCCGAAATCGAGGCCGAGACCGATCTGGGCCGTCTCGCTCAGAGCTACATCAAGCACGGCGAACTCGTACCGAACGGCGTCACCATCGAGATGATGGCCAAGCGGATCCGTTCGGACGAGATTCGAAGGAGCGGATTCGTCCTCGACGGATTCCCCAGAACGGTTCGACAGGCCGTAGCCTTGGACGAAATGCTCGGCGAAATGGAGATGCACCTGGACAAGGTGGTGTGGATCAACGCGCCCGACGAACTGGTGCTTAGCCGGCTCGCCGGGAGAATGGGTTGCACGAAGTGCGGAGAGCTGTATCACGCCGTCACCAAACCGCCAAAACGGGAAGGCCTGTGCGACAAATGCAACGGACCGCTGTTCGTGCGTACTGACGACCAGCCGGAAACGATCAAAGAGAGATTGCGTGTGTTCCGCGAGCAGACCCGGCCGGTAATCGACTATTACATCGACCAGCACATGCTTCAGGAAGTCGACGGCAGCCTCGACCCAGACGACGTCTTCGCTCAGATCGTGGGAGGAAGCGGGGATGCTGCCTGATGAATGATGTTTGATGCCTAGTGGATCGGGCATCAAGAATCAGGAATCCAGCATCAAGTACCAGATGGTCCATCTCAAGTCCAGAGCCGAAATAGAGAAGATGCGAGAGTCCGGGCGGATCGTAGCCCGAACCCTACGGCTTGCCTCCGAAAAGATCAGACCAGGGGTAACGCCTGCCGAACTCAACGCCTTCGCTCAACGGCTGATCGAAGACGAGGGCGGCATCCCGAGCTTCCTGGGCTACCGGGACTTTCCGGCGGCCGCGTGCATTTCGGTAAACGAAGTCGTCGTCCATGGCATCCCGGATGACGTGCCCCTCAAGGAGGGGGACATCGTAGGCCTCGATTTCGGAGTCATCAAGGACGGATGGCACGCGGACGGCGCCTGGACCTTCCCGGTCGGCACGATCTCTCCCGAGGCTCAAAGGCTGCTCAACATCTCTCGAGAGGCGCTATACCAGGGGATCAATAAGGCTAAGGTCGGCAACCGGATCGGCGACATCTCCTCCGCGGTTCAAAGATACGTGGAGTCGAACGGCTACTCGGTCGTTCGCGAACTGGTCGGCCACGGTATCGGCCGAAAACTACACGAGGAGCCGGCGTCCGTGCCTAACTTCGGCAAGGCCGGCAAGGGAGAGCTCCTTCGCGAGGGGACAACCATCTGCATCGAGCCGATGGTGAACCAAGGCAAGCTCGACGTGGTTACCCATCCGAACAAGTGGAATATCGTCACGGCCGACCGTAAGCTTTCCGCTCACTTCGAGCACACGGTTGCGATCACGAGAGACGGTCCCGAGATCCTCACTCGGGAGTAGATTGGCTCCGGCTTTGGAGGCAGGCCCGGCGGGGACGCCGGTTGCGGTAAGGCGCCAACGCCGCCGGAAAGCTGAAGAGCCTTCGATCCCGTCATAATAGGCATAGCCAATCGGCGAGGAGATCTATGGGAAGAAAAAGGCCCCAATACAAGCAACAGAGCGATAAAGAAAAAGGCGTCGAAGTCGAGGGCGTGGTCCTCGAGAACTTACCGAATGCGCGCTTTCGCGTGAAGCTTGATGAGGGGGACCTGGAGATCCTGGCGCACGTAAGCGGGAAGATGCGGATGAACTACATCCGCATCCTGCCCGGCGACCGCGTACGGGTGGAGCTCTCGCCCTACGACCTCACCATGGGCCGCATCGTCTACCGTTACAAGTAGCCTGCTCGCGCCTTGTTCCGCGCGACTTGCCTGCGGACCGAAAGAAGAAAGCCCGCCGCAGAAGCGACGGGCTTGTGAAAGCTCGTTAGAGGCGTTCAGAGAAAGTTTCGACCTGGATATGTCTTCTCCGACATGCGGAGAAGAGTACAGATCCTTTAAGGAGGTGATCCACCCACACCTTCCGGTACGGGTACCTTGTTACGACTTAGTCCCCCTTACCCCCCTCACCTTCGGCCGCTCCCTCCTTACGGTTAGGCCACGGACTTCGGGTGAAGACAATTCAGGTGACTTGACGGGCGGTGTGTACAAGACCCGGGAACGTATTCAACGCAGTATAGCTGACCTGCGTTTACTAGCGATTCCGCCTTCATGCAGTCGAGTTGCAGACTGCAATCTGAACTGGGGGCGTATTTTTGGGATTGGCTCTACCTCACGGTGTTGCTGCCCTTTGTTGCGCCCATTGTAGCATGTGTGAAGCCCCAGACGTAACTGCCATGCTGACTTGACGTCATCCTCACCTTCCTCCGATTTACACCGGCGGTCTCCTGTGAGTCCCCATCTTTCATGCTGGTAACACAGGACGAGGGTTGCGCTCGTTGGCGGACTTAACCGTACACCTCACGGCACGAGCTGACGACAGCCATGCAACAAGTGTCTTCACGTCTTTCTTTTGGAAAGAGGGCCCTATTTCTAGGGCTTGCGATCGATGTCAAGTCTGGGTAAGGTTCTTCGGTTAGTATCGAATTAATCCACATGCTCCACCGCTTGTGCGGGTCCCCGTCAATTCATTTGAGTTTCAACCTTGCGGCCGTACTCCCCAGGCGGGATACTTAATGCGTTAGCTGCGGCACAAGAGGGGTCGATACCTCTTACGCCTAGTATCCATCGTTTAGGGCGTGGACTACCAGGGTATCTAATCCTGTTTGCTACCCACGCTTTCGCACCTCAGCGTCAG
>CAZNUL010000034.1:0-11306 GCA_964576205.1 uncultured Fimbriimonadaceae bacterium
ACCACCGTTCCGAAAGCGGCCTGAGTCGAGCCGAAGCGTAGGGCTTGCTGGAATCGCTGGCCGATGTCGACATTTTGTCCGCTGATTCCGCCCCGGCCCTTCGGAGCATTCGCCGTCAGAACGTTCTGAATCGTCGGGGCGAGCAAGCTCGCCGTGGCGTAGGTCAGGTGGTAGACCTTCGCGGTCTGCGGATCATCCGACTGCTTGTCCAGCTTCTTGATGATATCGGCGACCTGATCCATCATTGTGGACGGCGCGTTCACGATCACCGAGTTGCTAAAGTCGTCTGAGGAAGCCCTGACGATAGGTTGCGCCTGGTTGCCGCCGAATAGCTGCTGGAGAGCGCCCAATCCTCCTTGTTGACCGCCCCTTTGGAACGGATTGCCACGTCCGCCGCGGCCTCCTCCTCCGCCGCCAAACTGGAACGGGTTGTTGTTCTGCTGCTGGTTGCCGTTGGGAGCGAAGACATCGTTAACGACCTTCGCGAGCTGGCTCGCGTTCGCGAACGTGATGTAGAACACTCGGAGGTCCGTGCGCTGGTCCTGTCCGCCTGAGAATGCCGAGGGGTCGATTTGAAATCCGCCACCACCTCTGCCGAATCCACCTTGGTTCGGACCCTTGATGACCAGCATATTGCCCTGCTTGCTCATCGTGAATTGCTTTAGGCTGACCGTAGTCGAGAGCATCTGAAACGCATCGTTCAGGCTGACGGGCTTGGGCGTCGTGAGGGTGATACCGCCTTGCCAAGAGGGATCCTTGATGATCGTCACGCCGCTTGCCTTTTCGAGCAGATCGATGACAGCGTCGAGGCTCGCGTTCTTGAAGTTCAGGTTCACCCTGGTCTTCGGATTCAGTTTGAACGACGTCCACGGGGCCGCGTCCTCGCTGCCGATGAACTGGGCCATCCCGATTGCCGGAATAAGCACCGCTCCGATAAGCAGCCCTCTAATTTGTTTGAGTGTCATGTTCGTATCCCTCAGACTTACCCTACATATAGTCCGCAAACCTTTAATTTGTGTGAACCTGCACAGAGCTCAACGCTCACACTATCCGCCCCCACCGTTGAACGGGCCGCCACCGCCACCACCGGCGCGCCTTCCACGCCGGCCCCCTCCTCCGCCATTGCCGAAGCCGCCGCCGTTACCATAGTTGCCGGGAAGCATGCCGTTATTCGGCAGTCCTCCGTTCGGGTCTTGGGCGACCGCATTGGGATCGGGTTGAACCGACATCGGACCGATGCTTCCTCTAAGTGGTCCGACGGATGCGGGAGCAAAGCCGGCAGGGCCGGAAGCCGGACCGGTCACGACGTCGGGAGGCAGTTCGAGCTTCTTGTCGATCCCCAACTCAGGTGAGGACAGAACCAAGCTGTCATCGGTAATTTCTTCGACCGAGACGCCCTTCCAGGTGTCGCCGACCTTTAAGAACACGTTGTCGCCGGTCGTGTTGTTCTGTAGCAGCGCTTGGAGAACCCCGTCGATCTGCGCCGACCCGGTGTAGACCCAGTTCGGCTCACCGCCGGCGAATTCCGGCGGCACGACGTTGACCTGTGAGCCTTTGCCACCGTTGACCGGCTTCTTGATGATCGGAACGAACACATCCTTCGGGGTCCCCTTTACGGGATCGAAGCTCGCTTGTGTCACCTTCGCGTCCTCGTCGGTGTACAAGTCGGCTCCCTTCTTGGTCGTCGACTTACTCGCCACTTTCTTCGGCGCGGTTCTGGGGGTATCGGGTGAGGACAAGGTTCCGAGAGCGAGATACGCTCCGATCCCTAACACTGCGAGCAAGGCTAGCTGCATCGGTTTGCTAAGATTTTTTAGCATTGGTTCCTCCCTTCGGCGCGGCCGCCGCAGGTTGTGTAGCCTTTAGATAGGCCATGAGTTCGATCGTGCCGGCGACATGGTCGGTCGAGGTTTCCGCGGTATTGAGCTGAACCAGACTTATCGCGAGCTTCGTGCCTTCGGACTCAAGATCTTTGACGAGTTTCATCATGTCTGGGTATGTTCCGTCGACCGTCAAGTTTAATGGAATCTGGGTGATGCCCTGGACGTCGACTGGTTTCTGAGGCCGGAAGGCGGTCACCTTGAGATGGTTGGCCATCGCCAGCTTAAGGACTTTGCCCTGCGCCAGAGGCGTAACTTCCTCGGCCGTTCCATCCCAGACGAGCGCATTCGTCGCCACGATCGCGGCGGTGTTGTTCTTGTCCGTTCCTTCGATTTGCTGCTGGACCGATTTGAGGTTCGACTCCGGCCCTCGCGGGATCGGCTGTTCGTTCGGATATTTGACGAACGCGATCCAGCCGGCCGTCCCGAAGAGCAGGATTAGGCCGATGATCATCAGAGCTCCCGAAACCGCATCGTTTCGCGTCTTAAAGCTGATCATTAGCCGCCCCCCAGTTTCGTCTTCGTTGCCTCGATGAGAGGCAAGTTGCCGACAGGAAAAGCAGAAACCGAAAACTGGACCACCGGTGTGTTCTGCAGGTCCGTAGTGTTCTGGAACAAAGGTTTGACATCCCGGAATCGCTTTTCGGCGACAAGGGAGGTCTCATAGTCGACGACGGCTTGGCCGCTCATCGCGGTCCCGCGGATGGTAAGCGGTTTACCCCGCTCAATCGAGAATCCGGTCAGCCAGACGCCTTTTGGCGCGTCGTTCGAAGCAAGCGTAAAGACGTCGGAGAAAGTCTGCGCAGGCTGAAAGGCGCGCGTCAGCACAAGTTTGGCGTTGGTGGCGCTGGATCCCTTCGCGATCTCGGCGTCCAAAAGCTTTTTCAGTCTCGCAAGCTCCTTTGGCGCCTTGCCGGCCGCCCTGTCGTATTTCGCCTGGGAGTCGTTCCATCGCAAGATCTGGAAGGTGAAGAGAACCATGCCGGCCCCAAAGGCGAGCAATGAGAGGCGAAGCCGCTCGGCCTGCTTGCGCTTCTCCCGAGCAGCGGCTTGGTCGGCAGTTTCGATGTTGATGTCGAGATGCCCGGCCCCCAGGGCTTCGAGGGCCCAGGTGTTGGTCGAGGCCTCGGCCTCGGCGACCAAAAGACCGCCGGCTGCTACCGTGGGAACGCAGTTCGTCAGGGAGGCCGCGAAGGTTCGGCTGACTTCGGCGTCGATCCCGATCGAGGTGGACGGCATCGGGGCAACCCGGCTGTACCGGAGTTCGCCGCCCGCAACCAAGTCGATAGCTAATCCCTCGGCGGAATGGTGCACGACGGCCGCACTCTCGTGGCCAACCGACTTTGCCACAAGTGGAGACCCCAGCGCCGCCAGCGTAACTTGAGCGACGCGAAGCCCCGCTGCCTTCGCCTGCTGATGCATCGCGAGCAGGTCGGCAGACCGCATCGCCGCGACTACCGCGAGACGGCCCTCCGCATTTACGTCGTGAGTCAAGTGGAAATCGAAAGCGAGCTCGTTAGCGGCAATCGGGAAGATCTGGCCGATCTGCATCGAAATAATCCGGCGAATCTCTGCCTTGCCCGCATTGGGCACTCGATAAGCTCGAACGAAGGCGCTTCGCCTGGAAATCGCGACGGTAACTTCCCGGTGGGGAAGCTGCCCGGCGGCCTCGTTAAGGTTCGGGGCGGTAACCAAGGTGTGTGCGCCTCCGATCCATGACACGTGGTTTGGCGACCACTCGATAACCGTCCTTGGCCCAACGTTGTTCTTGCTCATTGCTGTTGGGTTGCCTCCAGGAGGACGTTGTCGGTACTGGTCTGTTGGTCCCAGCCCCAACGCTGGCTCATGTCCGCGTATGGGGTCTGGCTAACCTTGAGAAGCTTGACACCGGCGGCTGAGACCGAGACTAGGGCGTCAAGACAGATCTTCGTATCGCCCGCCGTTCCCATGGAATGGATGATGAACTCCTGCGAGCTGACGGACACCGAGTCTAGAGCCTGCCGGGCTACCGCAAGGGAAAATCCCGATACGTTGAACAGATCTCCGAGCCGCGTGACGCCCGTACCTTGCTGCTGGACGATCGCGGTGGCGACATCTGGAGGCAAACCAGGGACGGTGTCTAACACTGCCTCCGAGGCTGTGTTGACGTCGATTCGGCCCGTTTGCGTCGTCGCGTTGCTTACGCTATAGTTGTTGACCAGTGTCCTGGCAATCTGGACGGTCACTCCAGGTACGGCCAAGAGAGCTCCATAGGTTGTGAATTGTCCGCGCCGCTGGAAAATCTGGGTGGCCGTTTGAATCGGAATTCCCTGCCGAGTCAGAGCTTGAGCGTTCGGGATCGTGTTGATATTGGTCAAACCGGCCGGCACACCCGAGGTCGAATCGACCGTGCATAGATCGTAGAGCGTGTACTGAGTTCCATCGGCCTTGTTTGGCAGCGGATCGGTCGAGGAAATATCGGTAACCGGCTCGAAAACCGTATTCGGCGTAAAGCCCTTCACGAGGAGCAGCTCGTCGAGGGTGTTTAGGCTCTTCAGTTTGGTGTTGTAGGGAACGGTCAGGTTGTTGTAGTAGTCGTCCTTTCCACCGTCCGACCGCGGCGTCATGCTGGCCTCCCGCCAG
The DNA here is from genome assembly GCA_964576205.1 of uncultured Fimbriimonadaceae bacterium. GTDB lineage: Bacteria > Armatimonadota > Fimbriimonadia > Fimbriimonadales > Fimbriimonadaceae > JAEVZK01. Next base: position 4,503 of record CAZNUL010000034.1, read on the forward strand.
TCGAGCAGCGAGTCGATCTGCTCCTGGGTCAAGGGAAGCCGTTGAAGCTGCGCTTCGGTTGCTGTGTTGAGATTGAGCATGCCGCCTGCGTCGACAATTTGGAATCTGAACGAATCGGCGCCGACGACGTTGCGGGTAGCTCCGGTTTGCCCGATCTTCTGGTACCAGTCGTCTTGCTGCGAGGTCGTCGTCGGGCTCTGCGTTGAGAGCGTAACCAGCGCGGTTTGGATTCCAGCTTCCGCCATGAGCCGGGCTCGGCGAGCTTGCATTCGATTGGAAACACCTTGGAGTGTGACGTGCTGAGTGGCCGCCGCCGTCACCAGGATCGCGACGAGGCTCGCGAGAACCCCGATCGTCAGGAGCATCACGCCGCCGCTTTGCTTGGACCTCATGGCGTTCCTCCCGTAGCCGTATTGGTCACCACCGGATTCTCCGCCGTGACATCGCTCTGAGGAAGCCGTACCACGAAGACGTGCGGCGCCGCTCCTTCGAGGTCCGAGGTGAGAACATAAGTGACCCGAACGGCTGCGGGAATTCGTCGCCCGGCCGTGCCGCTCGTATCGATGTTCATCGAAGTTGTCGACTGCGCGGTAACCCCGCTCGTGCTCCAGGTCGGATCCCAGTTGGCGCCGTCGTAGAACTCGAACTGGATCGATTTGACGTCCGAACTTAGAAGCGACTCGGTGCCGCCTTGCGTGGGATCTCCGTCGGCCGGGCGCTGCTCGCGGAGGAAGAGACCGGTCTTGGTTTGACCGGCGTCGCCGACCGCGGTCATGGAAAGTGCGACTTCGGCGATGCCGCCTTGGGGGCCGAAGGTCTGATTCAGGGTTTCGAAGTCGTCCTGGGTTCCCAGAGTCGAGCCGTTCACGCCCTCAGACAGTGTGGTGAAAATGAGAGTGTCGGCGGCCGTTGCGGTAATGCTGTTCCCGGATTCGTCGCCGAGGAAGTAGGTCATCGAATCGGTCGTCGTCGGGCTTACATAGGCGCCGCGTAACAGGGTTCGGAGGCGTTGTTCGAATTCGATCCGCGACTCGGTTGCCTCTTGAAGTCGCGTTCCCTGTTTGTCGTAGGCAATGGCTTCGGCGTAGGCGCTCGTGATGGCGACGACGATCACGCTCGAAATCACGAGCGAGATCATGATCTCGAGAAGGGTGATGCCCCGGCGGCCACTCATGCTCATCCGCCTCCTGTGGGATTGGACGTCTGCGGGGGGATGTAGACGACGCCGTTAACGGCAGCCTGAGTCGTGCTCTGTTCCCGAGGCGTGACCGTGACCGTCAGGGCCGACAAGTTGTCGGTCCCGGTAGCGGTGACGGATGCGCTCCAGAGGTACTTGTCGTCGCCTCGATCCGAAAAGTCGCCGTTGAGGGATTGCGTCTGCAGGGCCTCGGTGGCTACCAATTCGTCGTACTTGTCGATCGCGAGGCGCTGCATCTGTTCAGATTCCGTCGTGACCGTGCGTGCCTTGATCAAAGAGGAGTAGGCGCCCAGGATCGAGGTGATTCCGACCGTCAGGAGCGCCGCCGAAACGATCGCCTCGATCAAGGAGTATCCGCGTCTATTATTGGGTTGCCCGTTGTTCAAGGTTTCCTGCCTGCCAGACTTGGTCGGTGGGATCGGGAAGCGTCCCGGTGATGAATTTCGAAAGGCCGTTCGTGCCGACCGTGATGGCGAAGTTCGAGAATTCCACGCCGCCGCCATTCGACTTGCCATCGGGTGTAAACGTAAGCTTGAAGTCACTCGAGCTCGAGTCCTTGTCCGCGAGCTGGAACCGAGTGGGTTCGATGGACGCGAGAAGCTGGATGGTGCTTGCGGTCGTCGCCGTGCCGTCGCTTGCCACGTCCTGAATCTGGAACTGCTTAAGCGAATCGTCGTAAATCACCTGCGTGGTTTGACCCGAGCTAATGGCGCGCTCCCTCGCGGTCGCGGCCAGCCTCCGAATATTCGCCATCGTCTCGCGTCGATCGCTCGTGGCCCTCATGCCGACGATGGAGGGGACGACCGCAATCGAAACCAGTGCGAGCACGAATGTCGTGATCATCATCTCGACGAGCGTAAACCCAAGGTTATTGAGCCGGCGCCGTCGTATCAAGATTGGTGATGTCATCTGCTGTGTCGGGAGCGCGATCTGGGCCGTAGGATCTGACTTCGATCTGGTTATTGCCAAGGAACTTGTATTGGTATTCGTCCTGCCAAGGATCTTGCGGCAGCTTCAGGATGTAAGGCTCTTTCCAGTTAGGGGTGTCCGATGGGGCGACGAGTAAAGCGTTAAGTCCCTCCGAATCGGTCGGATACCGGTCGTTATCCGCTCGGAACCTGTCTAACGCGTTACTCAGCTCGGCGATATCCGCTCGCGCTTTGGCATCCTTGGCCTTGTCCTGCTGTCCAAATAGTTTCGGAATGATCAACGCGGCGAGGATCCCAAGGATTAGGATCACGACCATCAATTCGATAAGGGTGAAACCCTTTCGAAGCACGTTTCTCGTTTTCATTTCTTCCCTCAATTTCTTCCCCTGATGTCTGTGTGGCTAGTTATGCTTATCGCTCTGAAAAGGGCATTAAAAAGGCTCATTTCACCAGGCTGTTAGCCTGAACGATAGGTAATAAGACCGATATCACGACGAAGCCGACGAACGACCCCATCACGAGAATGATGAGCGGTTCGACGGTTGCCGTGAGTCGGCGCATGGCGTTGTCGACTTCGAAGTCGAGGCTGTCAGAGACGCGTCCGAGCATCTTCGGGAGGTCGCCGGTTTCCTCTCCTACGGCGACCATGTTGGTTAAGACGGGGGGAAAGGCCCCCGCATCGCGCATCGCGCTCGCAATTGGCTTTCCCTCTCGAACGTCGTTCTCGACTTGGATGCTGCTCTGGAAGAACACGCGGTTGCCTGCCGCAAGGCCCGACAGGTGAAGAGCTTCCAGGATCGGCACGCCGCCGAAGACAAGCGTCCCGAGAACGCGTGAATACCTTGAAATCGTGGCCTTCTTGACGACGGCCCCGAACACAGGAGCGTTAAGAAGCATCTTGTCGCGCGAGTAGGCGCCTTGCGAGGTCCTCGTCCACGCTCGGAAGAGGATGATGGCGCCAGCAATCGAGCCCGCGATGACCATCCAGTTCTTCGTAAGAAAATCGGAGCTGGCGAGGAGAAGCTGCGTGTTGGCAGGAAGTTGCCCGGCGGCCTTCAAATCCTCGAAGATCCCCGACAGCTTCGGGACCACGTACGTCATCATCATCACGATCACGCCGATCGAGACGAACAAAAGGATGCACGGGTAGATCAGGGCTGAGACAACGGTGCTCCGCCGAGTGACCTCAACCTCCTGGAAATCGGCGAGCCGCTCTGCCACTTGCGGAAATTGGCCGCTCGCTTCGCCAGACTTCAGGGTCATCGTAAACACCGGCGGGAAGAGCTTGGGATGCTTAGCAAGTGCGTCGGAGACCGGCAAGCCCCCGCGAACGTCGGTTAGGGCCTGATCGGCGACGGAAGCGAGCGTGGCGCTCTCAGACTGTTCGCTGATGACCGACAGAACCCGGTCGAGGGGTAGCCCTGCCGCGGAAAGATCGGCGAGCCGTCGCGTGAAAAGCGCAAGGTCGCCACGGGTGACGCGTTTCTTCCCGGCAGGCTGCGTGCCTTGAGACGCTTGACCCGCCTTTTGCTCCTTGATCTCGACGACGAACTTGCCGTCACGAGTGACCAAGGCGATCGCCGAATCACGATCCGAAGCGTCGATGAATCCGGATTTCTTCTTGCCCGACGGCTCCAGGGCGACGTAAGCATATGTCACTGGGCAGCCACCCCCAGCTCGCAACCTGTAGATTGTGGTTCGTGCTTTGTGGTTTGACCGGCACGCTCCCGGTCAGCGCAACGCCGCAACGCCGCAACGCCGCGACGACCTCCACACCACGAGCCAAACCACATCCCTAGAAGTCCTCCCGCTGCACGACCCGCATGACCTCTTCCGGAGTCGTTTTGCCGGCCAGCGCCGCGAGTTTGCCCTCGCCAAGCAACGTGCGCATCCCCTGCGCCGCCACGCCGTGCTGCTTGATGATGCTCGCCGAGGCTCGATCGACCGTCATGCGGCGCACGTCTTCGTCGACCAGCAGAAGCTCGTAGAGTCCTTGCCGGCCCTTGAAGCCCGTATTCTGGCACTTGTCGCACCCTTTTCCTTTCATGAATGTCGTTCTCGCGGCTTCTTCGTCGGAGATGCCGACCGCCCTTAGCGACTCGTAGCTTGGCTTGTACTCCTGCGAGCAGTTCGTGCAGTTGCGTCGAAGCAGCCTTTGGGCGACAACGCCGACGATCGAGGAAGCGGCGAGGAAGGGTTCGACTCCCATATCGAGGAGACGGGTTATCGCACCGGCCGCGTCATTGGTGTGGAGAGTTGAAAAGACAAGATGTCCCGTTAGAGCCGCGTGGATCGCAATCTCCGCCGTTTCATAGTCCCGGATCTCGCCAACCATGATGATGTCCGGGTCCTGGCGGACGATCGAGCGAAGTCCACTCGCAAAGGTTAAGCCAATATTCGCACGCACCTGCATCTGAGAGATGCCCGCGACCTGATACTCGACAGGATCTTCGACGGTCAGGATATTCACAGATGGCTTCCAAATCTCTTGGAGAGACGCGTAGAGCGAAGTCGATTTGCCGGAGCCCGTCGGCCCGGTGGCCAGGATGATCCCGTAAGGGATCGATATCAGCTTCCGGTACTTGACAAGCGTGTCCGGCTGCATCCCCAGCTCTTCGAGACCGAGCATCGCCGTTCCCTTGTCGAGAATCCTCATGACGGCGCGCTCCCCAAAGACCGTAGGCAGGATGGAGACTCTGACGTCGATCTGGCGGCCCGCGATCGTGATCTTGATGCGTCCGTCTTGGGGCAGTCGGCGCTCGGCGATGTTCATCTCGCCGAGAATCTTGATGCGTGAAACAAGTGCGGCATGCATGCGCTTCGGGGGCCGCATCATATCGCTCAGCATGCCGTCGATTCGGTATCGGACCTTGACTTCGCGCTCATAGGGCTCGATGTGGATGTCGCTCGCCCCATCTCGAACCGCAGTGGCAAAGACGAGATTCACCATCTGAACGACCGCCGTCTCGGTGGCCATTTTTGTAAGGTCGGCGAGGTCGGTGGTCTCATCGATTTCGGTGATGTTGCTCGTAGAACTCTCCTCCCCGGCCATGCCGGAGAGCATCTTCTCCAGGAAATATTCCTCGATCCGATCCCGAATGATGGCGGTGTCGCCGAGCACGGGATGCACGGGACGGTTGAGGAGGATGCTGAGATCGTCGACCGCGGAAAGGGAGGCCACCGATCCGATCGCCACGACCAAGTTTTCTCCCTCGGTTCGCATCGGAAGGACCTGGTTCTTCAGTGCGAAGTCGCCGGGTAGGAGCGCCATCGCCGATTCCTCGGGTTTGACAACGGTTAGGTCCACAAACTCGAATCCAGCTTCGACTCCGACCGGCAGCTTGGATGAGTCCATGTTCGACGGAAAGTTGCTGGCCATATATCGATTCCGTACGTTTTTCGCGGAAACCTAAGCTCAGGCTCCGACAAATGTCGTCACTAAGTCTAGGCTCTAGGTCCTGCCTACCGCTAGGCCAAGCTCCCTAGTTCCCGGTGCGAACCAGCATGAACCTGCGAAATGAAAATCGAGTGAGGTTCAGGGAACCTGAGGGACCTTCGCCTCAAACCCTGGTGAAAGTTCACGGGGGATTCATGAGGATGAGGTGAACCTGCGTGTCGTCTGCTTCCAAGCCCACGAGCTGGCAAGCACGTCGGGGGATCGCAGGCTCCGGACCCTGCTCATCATCGCGCTAGTCATCACTTTATAAGCCCCGTGATGTGATGACGAGTACTGAGCCCACAGCAGGATCGAAGAAGATGGCCGAGAATAATGACGAGGATGCTCGACAGACCCGACAGCATACAGGTCGCCTCGTTCTTCGATGAGATCGATCGCCTCCAACCCGGCACATCCGGCCGGATTCGAGGGGCCCTCGAAAGGGGTGCCAAGATCAACGCGACAAAGATCGTTAGGGATGTCACAGGATGTGACTTGCGGACCGCCAAAGACGCAGTTGATCAGCTCGATGCGCAACTGATGGGTCGGCGTCGATCGGGCTGCTCGTCAACGCTTCTCATCCTTGTGCTCGGGCTAGTCGTTGCGGTATGGACCGCTTGCCGGTTCTCGGAATTGGAAATCCGCGACTCTTCCGAAGCTCACCGGCCAGCGCTCTTCGACTCTCGTCGGATTTCCTCGGTAACGTTGCTTAGCCCGGACCCTGACCCTTATGTAAGCTACGCCACCCCATCACTCCATTTCTCCATCACTCCATCACTCCATCACTCCACTACTCCATTTCTCCATCACTCCATTTCTCCATCACTCCATCACTCCGCCATCTCGAGCTCCCAACCTCTGAACGCCGCCTGGGCGGCATCCAACTTCCGCGCTCGCCTAAGGCCCTTGTCGCGCGTCGCCTCTTCCGGCTCCGGGAACAACCCCCAGTTGATGTTCATCGGGGCGAACTCACGTGGAGTGTCATCCTGCAAGTGCGCGACGAGGGATCCATAGGCGCAAGCCCGCGGCGGGATCGGGGTCTCAAGGCCCCGAATCCGTCGAGCTGCCACGATCCCCGCGTAGATCCCCATCGCCGCCGATTCGATGTAGCCCTCTACGCCCGTGAGCTGGCCGGCTGCGAAGAGTCCCGGCCGGTTTCTAAACTCCAGGGATGGAGTAAAGACCATGTGGGCTTCGAGATAACGTTTTCCGTGCGCGACCCACCAGCTAACAAACTCCAC
>CAZNUL010000034.1:11316-40585 GCA_964576205.1 uncultured Fimbriimonadaceae bacterium
GCGAGATATTGGTTTCGGTGGTGGACCCCGTATCGAACGAACTCCGCATTCTCCAGCCCGGGAACCATCCGGAACACCCTTTTCTGTTCGCCCCACTTGAGCCTCGTCTGGCACGCCACGAGCGAATAGAGGCTCCTCTCCCGATTCTCTGGCCGCAGCTGCAAGGCTGCCCATGGTCTCCGGCCGGTGCGTGGATCGGTCAGGCCCACCGGCTTGAAGTTCCCGAATGCGAGAGACCTCGCACCCTTCTCCGCGATCGCTTCGATCGGCATGCACCCCGAGAAGTACTTGATCTTCTCGAGAAACAAGCCTTCACCTCCATCACCGTCGTCACCTCCATCACCTCCATCATCCCTTCGCCCTCCTGCCTCAAACGCGTGGATCGGGGCTCGCTGGGCAGAAACAAGCTCGTGAACGAAGGCTTCGTAGGAATCTCGATCAAAGGGGCAATTGAGGTAGTCGCCTCCCTCCCCTTTGTCGTACCTGCTCTGGGCGAAGACAATTTCCCGATCTAGCGACGAAGCTTCAACCGTCGGGGACACCGCGTCATAGAAGTACAAATGGGAACGTCCGGTGAGCCTGGCAATCCAATCCGCGAGAGCCGGCGACGTTAACGGGCCGGTCGCGAGAATCACCGGGCTGTCGATCGGCTCCAGGTACCTGGCGCCCGGCGCCAGTTCTTCTCGCACAACTTCGATAAGCGGGCAAGCTTCGATCTTGGCGGTGATCGCCTTGCCAAATGCATCTCGATCGACGGCCAGAGCTTCGCCACCCGGCACGGAGTGCTCGACGGCCGTCTCCAGGACAACCGAGCCCAAGACGGCCATTTCTGCCTTGAGTTGCCCGGCCGGGGATGTCGGCGAGTTCGACTTGAACGAGTTCGAACACACGAGCTCGGCAAAGTATCCCGTGGTATGCGCGGGGGTAGGAACTCCCGGGCGCATCTCAAAGAGTCGAACCGGTACGCCAAGCCGCGCCGCAGCCCAGGCTGCCTCTACCCCAGCGAACCCTGCCCCAACAACGGTGAGCACTGGGAGATTGTGATGCATCGGGTGTCGCCGTTCATAATCCGATCCGTGACTGCCAAGGAGCTCCTCAAATATGAACTGGACCAGGCCGGCAAGCAGATCGAGGCTTGCCTGGATGGAATGCCGGAAGCCGGCTACTCCGCGAAGTGCTCACAAAACGGGATGACAACCATCGAGATCCTAGAGCACTTTTGCGAAGCTTATACTGCCCTCGCTGCCGCTTGCCAAGGTGAGAAATACGAGTGGGGCTCGTTCGCGATCGAGGACAAGTCGGCGGCAAACGTGACTGGCGTCTTCCGAGAGCTGCGAGCTAAAGCTGTCGACGCCTGCCTGAAAGGGGACGACGACGCCTCGCTTCAACACGCATACGACTACGTCGTAGGCCACGATAACTACCACGTGGGACAGCTGGTCCTACTCAGGCTCCAAGTCCAGCCCGACTGGAACAGTTACGCGATTTACGGCTAGCCTGGAGGCGGCTAGCTCGCAAGCCGTCGGGAATCGGATTCATGGACGGTCACGCGATTCCTTCCATGGGCCTTCGAGATGTACAGTGCCGAGTCGGCTGCGCTGACGAGCTCGGAGGGAGAGTTGATTTCCTGCGTCATTGAGACCAAGCCCACACTAATGGTGACCGGCCGCTCTGGCCAGGGCGTCGTCTCGATCGCATCCCGAATCCGCTCCGCAAGAGCCAGTGCCTCGGTGGGCGAGAAGCCCGGGCAAATGATTGCGAACTCTTCGCCTCCATACCTAGCCGGCGTGCACTCCGCGGGACAGGAATCTCGCAGCACGCCGGCTACCCGCCTCAAGACGACGTCGCCACAAGGGTGCCCGTAGGTGTCGTTGTACTGCTTGAAATGGTCGACGTCGATCAGCATGAGGGCCAGTCGTCGCTTCCGCTTTTTCGAGACCTCGTAGCTGCTCGCGAGTGCTTCCTGGAAGGAGCGATGGTTGGCGATACCGGTCAGCCCATCGGTAAATGCGAGGGACTCCAGCTGGGAGTTGGCTTCTTCCAGAGCCGTGGTTTGGATCTCCAGTGCGAGGTTAGTGTCCTGGATTTCAAGAACCTGGGTTTCAACCTGTTCGTCGAGGATTTTCCTCTCAGTGGCGTCGACCACGCTTACCAGAATCTGAGTCGGCTTGCCTTCGCCATCCCGCTTGAAGACGACATCGCGAGCCTGCAGCCATCGCAGCTCGTTCGCCGCCGTAAGACACCGGAATTCCACTTCGAGGACTTCTCCGTCGCGGAGTTGCAAACAGTTCGCGTAGCGGTCGTACAGGATGTCCAGATCTTCCGGATGGATTAGGGCGGGAAGGGGGTCCGAACCCATGTCCGCGATTTGTTCGGGTGTGTAATCCAGAATCGTAGCGACTTCGCGGTTCGTATAGGTGATTCTCTTTTCTTCGAGATTGAAAATGTAGAAAATCGTCGGACTGGTGAGCGCGATCGATTCGATCAGTCCCTGTCGTTCGAGGACAGCCTCTTCATTCAAGGAAGGCTCGGTCGCATCGATTCCAACTTCGATCTGTCCAGTTACATCTCCTGAAGCTGTCTGGATTGGGCTCGAGGCAACGGTGGCTGGGAAGGACGAACCGTCCTTTCGAACGTACCAGGCTCGGTCGCTGGAGTCCGAGTCCAAGCTATGCGAGGCGTGCAGCGTTGTGAGAGCCACTTTCCCGACGATTTCTTCAGCCTTATAGCCGAGAGCGCGTTCCGCTGCCGGATTGAATTGTTCGACTAAGCCGTGGCGGTCCGTTGTAATGACGATCGAATGTGTCGAAGCGATGATTGCCTGAAGGTTGTCTAGACGAGTCCACTCGCCGCCTATTGAATGAACATCTCGTCCCGCCTTGAACAGTGCAGCTGCGGCAACGAGAAGAGCGGCGCCGGCAATCGGCTCATGAAAAACGAAAGCGAGGATGCACAACGCTACGAATACGCCACCCGCTATCCGACTGGCATTTCCGTAATTAGATTTGAGCCTTGGTGCCAATCGTACGTGTCCTCGCCTTAATGTTATCGGAAGCTAGCGCATGCAACCGACAGCGGTGGGGAGACAGGTTGGACTTAACCTGGCAATTTAACCGTCTTTAGGGGGAAGCCGTGCCCATCTACGTCAAGTCGCTTGGAGCGTTTTCCCTGCTCAGCCTGATTATTGGCCTGATCGCCGGTCCGGACGGGTTGATTATCGAAGGTGTTGGACTGCTCCTGGCAGTCGTCGCTTGCTTCCTTGCGATCCGAATCAGGTTCCAGTCGAAATATGACCTTGGAGCCTTGCGGACCTTAATCGAATCCGGAGGACCGGCCCCGCCGGACGACCTGCCGGATGTCGCCGAGGATGCGGGGGTCGTGTGCCCTTGCTGTGGAACGGTCTATGGGGCGTGGATGCTGATTTGTCCCAACTGCAAACGCTAGCCGGGTTCGTGCGTATCTTGAAGTCAAATCGTCATGAGGCCCAACTGGTATTTGCTGATCGCCGTGGCGTGCTGGGGCCTCAACTTCGTCGCCGTCAAGGAAGCCTATAAGCAATTCGATCCACCGGCGCTCGCGCTGTTGCGGTTCCTGGTGATGTGGGCTTGCCTTGTCGCGCTTTGCCTTTGGAAGGGGGAGTCGCTTCGCTATCCCAAGGCCGACGCATTCAAACTGCTCTATTTTGGGTTCGCGACGATGGGCATCTACATGGTGTTTTTCTTGGAGGGCATGCGGGGTTCGGGCGCAACCGAAGGTTCGATACTCATCCAGCTATCACCCGTGTTTACGGCTCTGCTGGCTGCAGCGCTGGGCCAGGAGCGGTTCTCCGCAGGTTCGCTCAGTGGCGCTCTTCTCGCCCTTGCCGGCATTGTACTGATCGTCTACAACCCGTCGGCCGGACACGAAAACAAGCCTTTCTACAACATGGTTGTCGTTCTCGCAGCGCTCTGTTGGGCATATTGTGTGACGCTCATGCGTCCGCTGCTCGAGCGGCACTCGCCCCTTCGCGCTTTCACGCTGTCGATGGCGGGCGGCCTCCCCGTGATGCTCGCGTATGGACTTGTCCCGAGTCTCCGCCAGAACTGGACTGGCGTTACCCTTTACTCGTGGACGATGCTGTTTCACATCGCGGTGCTGAGCGGCGTCGTAGCCTTTCTCTGCTTCTATCAGGGTGTCAAAGATATTGGTGGAACCGCCGCGACCTTGTACCAGTTCTTGGTGCCGGTGGCGGCGATGATCTTTGGTCTGTTGATTCGGGGAACGATCCCGACGATCCTGCAGCTGATTGGCTTCGCTGTCGTGATTCTTGGGGTCTGGTACGGCACTCGGGCAAGATCGCTAGCCCAAGCCGCCGCCGAAGCCTAGATACGCAGTCGGGAAACGGTCGGGGAGGCTCACTTCTCACGTCCCAAGCTTCCTTGCGGACGGTAAACTGCGCCATTCATGAAGGGACGCCACAAACCTGACGACCCAGCCGCTAGCGCGAATCCGTCCGGAAGCGACGGACAGGAGATCGTCGACAAGGACCTTAACGACATGATGTCCGCGGTCCAAAAGGCGGTCGATGAACGCAACATGCTGCAGGATCAGCTGTTGCGAACGATGGCGGACTTCCAGAACTTCCGCAAGCGACAGGAAGACCAGCGCCGAGTTCTTGAGCAATTCGCGACCGAACGGATGGTGAGAGCCCTGCTCCCGGTGATCGATAACTTCGAGCGTGCCTTGGCATCGTTCGATACGGGTGCGAAGGCGGAGTCGATCGTCGAGGGCCTCAAGGCGGTCGACCGCCAGTTTAGACAGGTTTTGGAAGGACAAAACGTCTCTCGCATCCCTTCCGTCGGCCAGCAATTCGATCCTGAAATCCACGAGGCGATCGCGATGGAGCCGAGCGAAGAGCATGAGGAGGACACCGTCGTCGGTGAGGTCGAGCCCGGCTATAAAATGGGTGATCGCGTACTCCGCCCTGCGCGCGTTCGGGTTGCCAAGAGAGTGGTGCCCATCGTCGGTGACGGCCCCGGTTGATCCAGCCGCCTCGTAACGCTCCTATGTCAAACCAGCCGACGCCATGAGCCGCAAGCTTTTTGGAACCGACGGAATCCGCGGCGTGGCGAACGAGAAGCTCACCCCTGAGCTGGCCTTTGGCGTCGCTCAGGCTGCGGGAATCCGTCTTGTCGCCTCCGGCCTGGAGGCCAGGTCGGTCATCGGCATGGACACGCGTCAGAGCGGGCCGATGCTTGAAGCGGCCGTTTGTTCGGGGCTCGCTTCCGCCGGCGTGAGCGTAGTGAGCCTTGGCGTAGCGCCGACACCCGCCGTTTCGTTTGTCGCTCGAACCGGTCCATTCGGTCTCGGCGTCATCATTTCCGCCAGCCATAATCCGGCGCCGGATAACGGCATCAAGTTCGTTGGCCACGACGGGAACAAACTTCCGGACGGCGTCGAGCTTGAGATCGAGTCGCTTGTCGGGCAGAGCTTCCCCCGGCCAACCGCGGCCCGCGTCGGGTCGATATCGAGAGACGATCAACCCCTTGAGACCTATCTCGAGATGCTGGAAAACGTCGTTCCGGAGAGACTCGACGGCATGCGTGTTGCCGTCGATTCAGCCCACGGGGCGGCTTACCGCCTAGGACCAGAAGTCTTGCGGCGCCTTGGCGCCGAGACCTTGTCGATAGGGGACCAGCCCGACGGGATCAACATCAACGCCGAAGGCGGGGCGACGAAGCCAGAAACCGTTCAGGAGTTCACCCTGGAAACCGGCGCCCAGATCGGTGTTGCCTTCGATGGCGACGCAGACCGTGCGGTCTTCAGTGATGAAAAGGGACGCCTCATCAACGGAGATCGTACGATCGGTATCTGGGCCCTGCATCGGCAACGGCTAAATTCTCTTAGTCCCGCGGTTGTGGTCGGCACGGTGATGAGCAACGGCGGGTTCGAGCACTACCTGGCGGGTTCCGGCATCAAGCTCGAGAGAACGCCCGTCGGCGACAAATACGTTTCGCAACGAATCGCAGAGACCGGCGCCCTCGTTGGCGGCGAGCAGAGCGGGCATATCATCTTTCCGCATCGTGGACCGACCGGCGACGGCCTGATCACGATGCTCGAGCTCTTGCGAGTTCTTCGAATCGAGGGCCGACCGGCTTCGAGCTACTTCGACGAATACGAGCCTTGGCCCCAGATTCTCGTGAACATCGAGGTTGCGGATCGCGACACCTGGAATCACAGCCCAGCGGTCAACGAGGCGATCGAAGGCGCGGCTGAGACTTTAGATGGACACGGCCGGATCAACGTTCGCGCCAGCGGAACCCAGCCGATGATCCGGGTCATGATCGAAGCGGATTCCTATGAGTTGCGCGATGACCTTGTGTCCGACATCGTCGCTGTTTTGCAGCGTGAAGCCGGCGGAAAGGTATACGGACGGGTGGATTTGACCCATGCTCTTGGCGATTGACGTTGGCAACACGCATACGGTTTACGGCCTTTGGGACGGGTCCGTCTGGAGGTCCCTCTGGCGTCGGGGCACGAACGCGGCCGAAACCGAAGATCAGCTCGCAGTGTGGCTGAACGGCGTCCATGACCTGTCGTGCATCTCCCAGAGTATCGACGGGGTCATCATTGGATCGGTCGTGCCCCAGGTCGACTCTCACCTTGAGCTGCTGGCAACGCGGTGGCTGAAGGTTAAGCCAACCTTCCTCCGGAACGGCGCGTCAGTCGGACTGAAGATCGACTACGACCCTCCACACGCCGTCGGCGCCGACCGGATCGCAAACGCGCTCGCCGCCCTAGCAAAATTCAAACCCCCCATTGTCGTCGTCGATTTCGGGACCGCCACCACGTTCGATTGCATCGATCGGGATCAGGTGTACGTGGGCGGTGCGATTCTGCCCGGGGTTGCGATTGCCAGTCAGGCACTGGTCGAGCACACCGCGAAACTGCCCCAAATTGACCTGGTCGCGCCGGAAACCGCGGTCGGCAAGAACACCGTTCACTCCCTCCAATCGGGCGTGATGCTAGGCTACGCTGGCGCGGTCGATGCGCTGGCGCATCGAATCGACCTCGAACTAGGAGGCGGTTCAACGATTATTTCCACAGGGGGCCTCGGCAAGGTGTTTCTGGGCCTGTGCCGGTCGATATCGAGCTACGATGAGACCTTGACCCTCGACGGGCTTGTCTTGGCTCACCGCAGGCTGAGCCGCCACTAGCCGAGGCTGATCTCAGCGCAGTCTGGGCTGTTAGCCGCGATGTCGGCGCCGGCGGGCGGCGATGCCTGCGAGGCCGAGCACGATCGCCGCAAGGGAGGCAGGCTCCGGCACCGTGCCGACGATCCACTGGTGCACGCCCGGATCGGTCAAGTCCGCACCCGAAGAGCCGCTGATACCGAACGCGAAATTGGGATTCGGGTCCGAGCCGCTGACCGAGTTATCGTAAAAGATGTAGTTTGAGATGCCGACGACTTTCCAAACGCCGCCCTGATTAATCATCCAAGCTCCGCCGGAGTCCCCCGCCATGAGGCCACCCTCGTTGGAAGTAGGGCCGCCATCGCCGAACCAGTCGCGGTTGTAGGGTGGTGCGAAATTGTTACCGACGGGTGCGTCGAGGTCGGCGAGAACGCAAGGCGTATTCCAAGTGTTGAAGGCGATGACCTGCTGGGAGCCGATGACATTCGTCGCGGTGCGCCGCGTACCCGAACCTCCAACGTCGTTGTAGCCCATCCCATCCGAACGCAGTGTCCCAGAGTCGCCGAAGCCGACAAGGGTCGCCGTTTGACCGAGCGGGGAACCGCTGAACATCGGATAGAAGCCGCCAAAGCTCGTCGTGAAATGCAAGAGGTGCAGATCGTAATTCGGCGCGTCGAAGGTTGAATCGGCCGTGTAGGTTGTACCATTCAAAATGAACTGGCTTCCCCCGACGTGTTGGGCCGTCACGACCCAATGGGGGTCGATGAGGACGCCAGACGCGCCATTGACTTGCCCGACCCAAGTGAAGGTCGAGTCGGACGATCCGGGTCCGGTGTTCGCCCCGTAGATTGCCCAAACCGGCGAAACTGTAAGCGCTGCCAACGCCAAGGCGATCAGACTTCTTCTCATCTTCTCTCCAAAAGAATCGCGCCAAGTCCCGAGCACAGGCTGAAAGCCCGCGCAACCCAGGCGCACACTCTTAATATAAGTCAGAATCTATGCCAGAAGGTTGGACGAAACGAGGCTTCGTCGTCTAGCCCGCAATAATGCGAGGAGCGTCCTTGGTCATTCGTCGATGCTAGTTGGACCGTCGGCACTCCAGCGCTCCATGACTCCAAAACGCTCCGCCAACCCCAACTCTCCCGCCATGCGCTTTTCAGGATTTGATGTCGGACCGGTTCGGGTCGAGACCCCGTTGCTTCTCGCGCCGATGGAGGATGTGTCGAATCAGCCGTTCCGGCTGATTGCTAAGAAGGTCGCGAATCCCGGATTGATGTTCACCGAGTTCGTCAGCGCAATGGCGATCCACTATGGCGCGGTGAAGACTCTGCGAAAGATGCGGGTGAATCCAGAAGAGCGGCCGCTCGGGATACAGATCTTCGGAGGCGATCCCGCGATTATGGCGGAGACGGCGCGCCTCGCGGAGGAGATGGGCGCTGACCTCGTCGACATCAATATGGGTTGTTGGGTGCCAAAAGTCTGCAAGACGGGCTCCGGAGCGGCGCTCTTGAAGGACCCGGTTTTAGCCCAGGAAATCGTATCAGCGGTTGTCAAGGCTGTGAAAGTACCGGTTACGGTCAAGGTCCGCGCCGGGTGGGACTACTCACTCTTCGCGGCTCCCGACCTTGCCCGTCGCTTCCAGGATGCTGGCGCGAAGATGATCACGCTGCATGCCCGCTTCGCGCGCCAGGGATTCGAAGGCGAAGCGGATTGGAAGCTGATCGGAGAGATGCGCAACTCGGTCTCGGTGCCGTTGATCGGGAACGGCGACGTCCGAACGCCTGACGACGCCGTCCGAATGCTGCGCGAAACCGGTTGCGATGGGGTGATGGTTGGGCGAGTCGCAATCTCGAACCCATGGGCCCTGGCCAGAATCGCCGCGGCGCTGCGTGGCGAAGAGCCCACCCTAGCCCCGACGATTTCTGAACGTATACGGCTCGCTCTCCAGCACCTTCGCATGATGGTGGCGGTCGAGTCCGATGCCCCTACCTTCGAAGAAGCTTTGAGCCGCGATGTCTACAGGGACGCCGAACTTCGCGCCTGCCGGCATTTGCGCGGCCAGATCCCGCTCTACATCAAAGGCGAATTCGGTGCTTCGCAGATTCGAGACCGCCTCACCCGCTGCTCGACGATCGCGGAATACGAAGACATCCTAGATCGCTTCGCGGCCGGCATCCAAGTACACTAAAGCCGCGCGATGCTGTCCCGCACTCTAATCCTCAAGACTTCAGCGTGGAAGCCTTTCGAAAAGCTCGTTCGCAAGTCTTTTCTTTTCCGACCCCTTGTAAAGCGCTTTATTGCCGGCGACAGCCTCGAGCAAGCCATGAACGCCGTTCAAGCTTTGCTCGAACGGGGATTTACCGTTACCCTCGATAACCTGGGAGAGAACACTCACACTGAGTCGGAAGCGCTCGAGGCCAAGTCGACCTACATCAGGATGCTCGATCGGATTGGCGGCCAGGAGGGAGCGGAGCGTTGCAACATCTCGATCAAACTCACCCAGTGCGGGCTCGACCTGGGAGTCGACTTGGCCGAACGAAACTTTCGTGACGTGCTTGGTGTCGCTCGCCAATACCACAACTTCGTGAGGGTTGATATGGAAGCTAGCGCCTACACGGCGCAGACCATTGAGATCATGGAGCGAGTCCTGCCGGACTTTGACAACACCGGCACCGTGCTCCAGAGCTATCTTTTGAGGACCGACGACGACGTCCAAAAGATGGTTGATTTGGAGGCAAGAGTGAGACTGGTCAAAGGCGCCTACCTTGAACCGGCTTCGGTTGCCTATCAGGACAAGAAAGATGTCGATGCGGCCTTCGTCCGACAGGCCAAGCGTCTGCTGTGCGAAGCAAGGTATCCGGCCATTGCGACCCACGACGAGAGAATCGTCAACCAGCTCAATGCCTTCATTGCTGAGAAGGGCATCGACAAATCAGGGTTCGAATATCAGATGCTTTATGGAATCCGTCGCGACCTCCAGGACCGGCTTCGGAAGGAGGGCTACAACGTCCGCGTTTATGTCCCCTTTGGCGACGCTTGGTATCCCTACTTCACCCGTCGCCTCGCGGAACGGCCGGCGAACGCCTTTTTCATTCTGAGGTCTCTCTTCCGGGGATGACGCCACTCGACGAACTATGGGACCTGGTCCGGGCGATTCCGCGAGGGCGGGTGTGTACCTATGGCATGCTCGGCGCTTCTTTAAAGCATCGGGCGAGCGGGTTCATCGTGGGCAGGTGGATGGCTCAGTGCCCCGACGGCGTGCCCTGGTGGCGAGTCGTTGCCAAGTCAGGCTCACTCCCAATCGCAAAGGTAAGCCCGGTTCACGAATTCGACCAGCGCCGCCTGCTCGAAAAAGAAGGTGTTCGGTTCGTGGACGACCAAATCGACATGAAGACCCATTACTGGGAACCCACATAGGTGCGGTTAAGGCTTGGGTCGGGAAGTTGCACCTGGTTACATTCCGACGCCGGTGTAGTGTTTGAGCCCTTTCGACCAGAGCAGTCGGGATAGAGCGTAGGCAATCAATACCCAGGCAACCTGAGCGCCGACCGTCTGCCACGCGGCCATACCTGAGATCCGGCCGATCAAGATTTCTGTCGGCGCTCCAGTCGTGTAGTAGAAAGGAAAGAGCTTTCCAAGGAATTGGGCCCAGGCCGGCAACACGGCGATCGGGAAGAGTTGCCCCGACAGGAAGAGCATCGGGACGTAATACAACTCGAAGATCGACATCGCCTCCTGGGTGAACAGGGCCAGCATCGACATCATCATCACCGTTGTGAAGCTCACAAGATGCCCGAGGACCAAGGAAACCCAGAACTCGGGGCCAAGCGAAACGTGGGCGCCCCCGAGATAACTCCGATAAACCCAGAGCAACGCGATAAAGAAAGGGAAGAAGAGGCAGGTGCGGATGATCCGCCAGCTCAAGTTGCGCAGAAATGTGAACTGATAGAAAGAGACCGGCCGGACCAACATCGAAGAGAACTGACCCTCCTTGATCTCCATCGCGAGGTCCCACATGATATGGCTGGTCACGAACGAGCCGAGGAGCAGGAGGCACAGGTAGTAGAGAACGAAGTTGCTCGTGGAAAAGCCGCGAATCGTACCTCCGCCGGAGTTAGCGCTCGCCCAAACTAGCGGCATCGTCACCGCCGTCACCAGATCCGTGAGAATCCAGATCAACCCCGAGGCGCGATAGGCGATGCCATCTTGGAAATAGACGCTGAAGATCGCACGCCATTTGCGCAGCGTCGCTGCCATGTCGGCAGTTAACCGTAATCGGGCCCTCGATTTAGGTTGGCGGCTACTGTCTCGCCAGTTCGGTCGCTAATTTCAGGGTCTCGACGGGCTTGGTTTCTTCTCCCCCGCCAGCGAGCCCTTCGCAACAGGCCTCGACGATGCCGCATCGCTCGCATCGATAATGCGATCGCTCCTCGCGAATGGACTGGCCACACTTCGGACATCTGGACTCGCAGACTCGAATCATTACCTCTCCAAGCATCGATAGGATATAGAACCCTAATTGAATTGGGAAGACGATTGCGACATGTTCCGCAATTGTTGATGCGTAGGACGCCGCCGATCGGATGGCGTATAGGGGACGATCCCAAGAGAGATAGAGGGCATGAGGAGTTCTCATGCAGTGCTTAATCGAGCCCACGGCGCCTTCGGGATTTGAACTCGGGCTCCCCAAGAAAACCTCACGAAGTGGTCGTTTGCTCAGCCGCCGCGTCTTCCTTGGCTTCCTGCTCCCCACCCTGATCCTGTTCGCCCTCCCAGCGCGTCGGCAGGACCTTCGCGTCGAATCCCTTCTCGATCAAATATCTGACGACGGCCTGCGAGTAGCCGTGGGTCGCCCATACGCGATCGGCGCCGGTCGATTCGATCGCGCCGAGCAGGGCCGGCCAGTCGACATGGTCGCTGAGAACGAATCCGCGATCGACGGCAAGGCGGCGCCGGGCGCCCCGAATCGCCATCCATCCGCTCATGAACGCAGTCGACAGGTCGCCGAAACGCCTCAACCATGGGGTTCCGTTTGCGCTTGGAGGAGCCAGGATGATCGCCTTGGACCAATTGAATGCTCGCCCGACCTCCCAGACCTGCAGGGTCTCAGGGAAATCGATGCCGGTCTCGCGATAGGCATCCGTCACCCGCCTAACCGCGCCGTGAAGGAAGATCGGGCCGACGCTTGGATCAAGACCAGACAGAGCGCGCTGCGACTTGCCCAGTGCATACCCCATCAACAGGGATGCCTTTCCCTGCTGTTGATTGCTTTGCCACCATCCGTGGATCTTCTCAAAGATCTCGCCCTGGGGCTGCCACCGGTAGATCGGCAGGCCAAACGTGCTCTCGGTGACAAAGAGATTGCACTTCACGAGTTCGAAGGGAGTGCAGGTCCGGTCCGGCTCCGTCTTGTAGTCTCCGGTCACCACCGCCACCTGGCCGCGATGCTCGAGCCGGACCTGGGAAGAGCCCAGAACATGCCCGGCTGGATGAAGGCTGACCCGAACGCCGCCAATGTGGATCGCCTCTCCATACTCGATCGTATCGATCTTCATCTCGGGACCAACTCTGAGGCGAAGGACTCGCTCGCCTTCTTTGCTCGTCAGGTAGCGTTTCATGCCCCATCGGGCATGATCTGAATGAGCGTGCGTAATGATCGCTCGATCGACCGGCCGCCAAGGGTCGATGTAGAAATCTCCGTGCGGGCAGTAGAGTCCGCACTGATCTAACTGCAAGATGTCAGTCAACTTAAGGTTCTAAGCTTAGACTCTCCTCAATGCCGTAGTTCCCAGGATCCTTGGTTACAAACTTTGAACGCCAAACTAAGATGACTGCCGGCCAACTTCGTGAACTCCTCGCCAAGGCAGCGCGCCGGTGGAGTGAAAACCAAGCCTCGCGGATGTCGGCGGCAACCGCGTTCTACGCGATTCTAGCGTTCGCGCCGCTCCTGCTGTTCCTCCTCGCGGTTGGCAGTCAATTCGTTGGACAAGGACCGCTCCGGGAAAGCGTGCTGCGTGAAGCGAGAATCCAGCTTGGGGCGTCGACTTCCGAGCTTGTTAGCCAGATGCTCGACCGATCTCAGCGACCGGTCGAGAATGCGGCCACCGGGATCGTTTCGATAGCCCTGGCTCTCCTCGGAGCTTCGGGTCTCTTCGAGCAGCTCAACCTTTCGATCAAGCAGATATGGAACGTGGGCCCCAGAGCCGGCAATGTCATCAAGCTGTTCTTGGAATCGAAGCTCATCGCGGTCTTGATGGTGCTCGGGTTTGCCACCGTCATCGTCCTTTGGGTGGCTTTAGATTCAGGAGTGAGAGCGGTTCGCCATGCTACCGGGCGAGGTTTTCCGATTTGGCACGAAGTGAGCTTCGTGGTCTCGGTTGCCTTCCTAAGCGCGGTCTTTGCCTTGGTTTTTCGGAGCATGCCTCGTGGAATGGTGAGGTGGTCCGACGTTTGGGTGCCGTCAGGGATCACTGCTCTTGGCTTTGCTGCTTTCAAGTTCCTTATCAGCCTGTATTTTGGAATGAGCGGTTTCGGCTCGGTGTATGGATCGGCCGGCTCGTTGATCGTCATCTTGTTGTGGTTCTACTACTCGGCTCAGATCTTCTTCTTTGGGGTCGAACTGACCTATGAGTTCGCGCACAGCCATGGGTCGCGGAGAACGGATGAGCTGATGGGCTGATGGGCTGATGGGATGATGGGATGATGGGCTGATGGGCTGATGGGCTGACGGGCTGATGACCTGAGATCTTGATGATGTGAACGATTAGTGCAGCACGTCATGAGGTCACAATCTCCGTCACCTCATCACGTTATCAGCCCATCAGCCCATCAGCCCATCAGCCCATCAAAGTTACGCCACCTGCGCCCGACTGGCAACATGAGCTCTCCGGCGTGACCGGTAGAGCCAAAGGGAGCCAATGCAGATCGGCGCCCAGATTGGGCTGTAGGCGAGCAGCCAGATGGCTACCGCGCCGACGACTCGGAAGGCGTTCAGCGACGAGCTGAGAGCGGCGTTCCAAGTATCGCTGCCCCAACTGGCGCTGGCGGCGGTGGCGAGGCCGGCGTTCGGTTTCTGCTGAAGCGTCAGGTCGATCGTCGACATCGCAGCCCTCGCTGCGAGAGTGTCGCGCTCGGCTTCAAGCTGTTTGATCCTCTCGGGCAGCCTCGCTCCATCGATCGGCGCCTGCTTCTCAGCCTGAAGCTGAGCCTCGGCGTCGAGGATCTGCTCGGTGAGATCGCTCGCCGAGATGGACTTTTGGGTTCGGTGGCCAAGCGCCTCGAATCCGGTGAGGACATCGTCGAACGTCTTTTCTGGAACTCGGATGGTGAGACGCAAGACGGGTGTCTCGCTGGCGAGGTTGTCGCCTTCCTCGTGGTCGACGTAGCCTCCCGCGTCCTTGATGGCTTGCTTCATCTGCTTTTCCGACTTGTCCAGGTTTTCAACGTCGACGGCGAGAACCGCCGAACGCAGCACCGATCTGGGCGCTCCTTGGAGCCGGACCGCGTCATGCATCGGCGCGGGGGCGCCTGAGAATGGTGATGCTTGTGTCATGCCGCCGACCGCCGAAGGGAAGTCGCTGCGCGCTTCAGCCGCTCCTCCGTAGGGCGCTGCCGACTTCGCGGAGTTCAATCCGACTGGCGTCGCCGCCGCATCATCGGCCTTGCTGCAGCCGCCTACAACGATCAGGAGCGCGGCCGCGATCGACGCGCACCATACGTGCCAAATCTTGTTACCTCTTGTTTGCACCTTCTCCAACCTCCATTGAGTTGAGATGTAGCGGTTTGTTCGAGGCACGAAGCATCGAGGCGTGCCGCCACCGTATCAGTAGTGACAAGATTTGGTGAAACCGTTCAGTCTGAGTTTTCTGGGACCGACCCAAAGGCTCACCCCATGCGTCTAGAGTAAGAACCATGCCCCTTCGCCGCGCCCTCCTCGCTCTCGGGCTGCTACCGAGCGTTTGCCTTGCCGATCTCCACTACACTCTGGCCCCCGAACCGGACAACAAGAGCGTGCGGGTAACGGTGACCGTCGACAACCCTAAGCTCGAAGAAGATTTCCGAATTCCGGCCTGGTGCCCCGGCTTTTATTTCCTGCAGACCTACCAGCGCAAGATTTCGGATTTCAAGGCCGTCGATCCGTCTGGAGCGGATCTTCACGTCTCCCACGACGAGGGCTCGAGAGAATGGAAAGTCTCCGATCCCGACCAAAAGCCGATTACCGCCAGCTATCGGGTCTTGGGCGACGATGCCGGACTCGGCTTCTTCGGCACCAACGTCAGGCCGAAGACCGCGTTCGTCAATGGCCCTTCCGCATTCATGTATGTGGTCGGGCGTCTGACCGAGCCGACTAAGCTCAAGGTAAGCCTGCCCGAAGGTTGGGACGTCTCGACACCGGCCGACCCCGACGAGGGCGGGGGATACAAGGCAAACGGTTACGACGAGATGATCGACCATCCCATTCAGATGGGTTTGTTCGAGAGACGCAAATTCGAGCTGAGCGGCATCCCTTTCGAAGTCGTTTACGTGTCGCTGGATCAACAGTATCGTCCAAACCTGGACGAGGAGACGGCCCGGCTCAAAGCCGTGGCGGCGCCCGCGATCAAGCTCTTTGGCGGAGCAGGATTTAAGCGCTACACATTCTTCATCCACCTGGCGGTGGGCAATTTCAGCGGCGGACTCGAGCACCGCGCATGCAACGTGCAAGCCGTAAGAGGCTCACGCCCGCTCGATATCGACGATCTTGCCGCCCACGAGTATTTCCATGCCTGGAACGTCAAGCAGATCCGCCCCAAGATCCTCGGCCCGTTCGACTACACGAAGGAGCAACGAACCGCAAATCTTTGGTTCGCCGAAGGCGTCACCGACTACTACGCGAAGATCACGACCTATCGCAGCGGTCTCCAGGATCAGAGGTGGCTCCTGCGCGAATTGGGTGGTCAGGTCGCCGGCTTGCAGCGGAGCCAGAATCGGCTCAAATTCAGTCTTGCCGATGCTTCGAGGCTAACCTGGGACGACAGCGGATTCGGATACGGAGATCTGAGCTATTACACCAAGGGATTGCTTGTCGGCTGGATCTTCGATGCCCTCATCCGAGACGCGACGGACGGCGAGAAATCTCTGGACGACGTCATGAGGCTTATGTTCAAGCGCTTCCGCTTGCCACAGCCGGGCTACGAGGAAGGTGGCATCTTGACGGCGATTAACGAAGTCAGCGGAAGCGACTTCAGCCAGCTTTACAGCATCATGGTCAATTCGACGGAAGAGCTTCCCTACGATCAACTCGAGAAGATCGGCGTGACCGTCGACCCGGCGAACGGGAACGTCACTTTGAACCCGAACGCAGGCGACAAAGCGTCAGGGCTGCGGAAAGCGTGGCTCAATCGGAACTGATGCGGTAATCGTCGACGGCTAGGCTGCCCGAGCCGTGTCCGAAAGGACTACGAAGGCGCCACCCACGAAGCAGAACAACGCCGGATAGAACATGAGTGGCTGAAGAATCCCCATCGCGGCACATAGATAGGAGGCGAAGAAGAACGACTTTATCCGCGAATCCCGGAGCAAGGTACGCCGAATCTCGTGAAAGAGGTATCGCTCCACGAAGATGGCCATCCCTCCGCCGATAATCAGAGCGCCCAAAAAACCGTGCGACACGAAGAATTCGGCATGCCTGGCGAGATTGAGGGACTGGCTCTGGAAAAAGGTTGGAAAGAGATTGCCGGGCGCCCAGACCACTCCGTATCGAATGAGCCGCCCGTCAACCAGAGGAAGGAGCATGAACAGCGGAAGCATCCAGAGTCGAAACAGTTTCTCGCCTGCCAGGACCGCGACGATCGGCAGAACGACAAAAGGCCATTGCCCCGCCACCCACCAAGGATTCGCCGCGATACCCCAAACCAGGCAAGCCAAGGCCAGGATCGGCCCAAGCCACTGGCCGGGCCCTTTCCCGCGGCCGAAAGCGCAGATCGCCGCGAGGTATCCGGTCAGGGCGCCCGCGGCTTCCGGCGAAAGCGGCAGAACATTCACGCCAAAGACGTTCGAGTACATGCTCCAAAGAGGTGCCGAGCAAGCCGTTGCGGCAAAGCCGACGATCGAGATCCCCAACATCGGGTGGGCATCGGGAAAGACTCTTGCGCAGATTGCCCCACCGACCTGAGACGCGCAAGCTAGCGAAAGGAACCCGGTGGCAAGCCAAAGGCCGGCAAGGGAAGGGCCGAGATACCGGTTCAGCAGCCCGCAAAACAAAATGTCGGCGGGTACCAACATGAAGTATTTGAGGGCCACGCCTCCAACTCGGGCGTGTTCTTCGATGGAGAGGAGATAAACCGTGCATCCCACGAAGAACGCGGCGAGAAATCCAAGGATCGCGAGCGTAAGAGGAGCCGAATAACCAACGAACGAGAGCCAGCGATCGGCTCCGCCCCAGTTGCCGCTGTCGTTATCGCCCCACTCGAACGATTCCGGATGAATCAGTAGGTTGCCCAACTGTGAGGCCGGAAGCAGTCCTGGCGCCTTCCAAGCGGCCCAATCCGGTTGTCTGGCGCCCCAGCCGGGACCGCGCAGCCAGAAGCGCGACCACTTTTGGCCGGGTGGCGGAGGATACTCCACCACCAAGACCCGTCCGCCGGCTTTGCTTGCGATTGAAGCAACCCTATCCCAGCTTTCGGCGACCGCATAGACCACACCCGAGGGCCACGGATGATTGACAGGGAGTGGAGTGACGACCGGCGAACTGCCGTCGAGAGCGAGAAACAGGGGGATCGGCGATCCGAAACCGTTCGCGTCGCCAAGCGCCGACGAAGGCGACCTCACCACCCTTTCCCGGGCCAGGAAGTATCCG
Source organism: uncultured Fimbriimonadaceae bacterium (assembly GCA_964576205.1). Classification (GTDB taxonomy): domain Bacteria; phylum Armatimonadota; class Fimbriimonadia; order Fimbriimonadales; family Fimbriimonadaceae; genus JAEVZK01. The sequence continues at coordinate 29,326 of CAZNUL010000034.1, forward strand.
CGACGCTTTAGCGTGTCGAGAGAACCGGAATGGTATCGCCCGTCCTTCATTCCAAACACGAGCTCGCTTCCGTTGCCGGCCCAATCGATGCCTGTCAGCAGGCTCAGGATTCGGTTCTCTCCCCCAGGTCTATCCTTTGCCGGCCAGAGCACCCATTCGCCGTAGTTGTCCGATTTAGGCCCCGCGGCGTCCGGACTGATCAGAACAAGAGCTTCGGTGGCCGATGAGAGAACGCTTGCCAGAATCAGGGCGGCCGTGAGCGCGGATCTAAGGATTAACACGGCTTTGGTTCCACTCCGCAAAGCGTTCCATTTCTTAGTCGCCGAGCGCTTTCAGGGCGGCCTGAACGAGGACGGCCGGATCAAGCTGCGTGAGGTCACGGTTCGGGGCCTGAAGCACCCGATGAGGAGCGTAGTGGTGGCCCCATTTGATGGCCGGCGTCGGGCCGAAGCCGGTGACTGTCGGGATGCCTAGTCCGGCGGCGAGGTGCATGACGCCGGTATCGCTCCCGATCGCGGCCTCCGTATTGGCCAAAACGGAGAGGGTTTGACGGATGCTCGTCTTCCCGATGAGGTCGACCGGAGCTTGCGACATCAGGTTGGTGAGTGCCTCACCATGCGCGGCTTCTTCGGGGCCACCCAGGAAGGCGATGCGACGACCTCGCGATTCGAGTGCTTTGGCAACCTCAGCGAGGAGTTCGGTGGGGATGCGTTTGTAGTCGTGCCTGGCTCCGGGCTGGATCACGACCGTCGCTCCTCTGGCGAGCGTCCTGCCCTCTTCTCGCTCGGCGTCAGTCACGGCGAGGCTCGGCTCGACCCTCGGGACCTCGATCTCCATGGCCCGAGCAAGGTCCGAATAGGATAAGGCCTCGAAGTCCTCATCTCGATACGTCACGGACTTGGTCAGCAGGAATGATCGACCTTCGGTTCCGTGGCCGACGCGAATCGGGATCTTGGCAAAGCGAGCGAGCAGAGCGGAGCGGAAGCTGCGGTTGACCAGGTAGGCCACGTCGTAGCCCTTGAGCCTTACTTTGCGAGCCTGAACCATCGTTTCGCGCAAAGTCCGGATTTTCTCCATATGCACGAAGGAGACCTTTCCATCGAGGTGACCGAGGACCTGGTGGACCGGCGGCAACGCGAGAACATCGACATGCGAATAGTTCTCCGCGAGTGCGGAAATCAGGGGCTCGGCCATCACTCCATCGCCAAGAAACTGCTTCAGGAGAACGATTGTCCGCTCGCTCCGCACTCGGCGAAGTATACATGCGGCTACTGCTTGCCGGTGACGTCCTTCGCCATCACCACGCTCACGTAGTTTGTCGACGACCAGTCCTGCCTGCCGACAATCTCAAAGCCCCAGCGGCGATATAGGGCGATCAAATGAATGGCCCCTTCGGCGGTGTCGCAGGCCACCACGCGGGCGCCTCGAATGAGTGCAAACTCTTCGGCGGCTAGATAGAGTTGCCTGCCAACGCCCTCGCCGCGTCGATCGGGATCGACGCCGAACTGGCCGAAAGAGAACGTGCTCGCGTCTCGGTAAACGGGGCAGGGGTCGGATGCATTTGGCTCGTACACGGTGATCGTGCCGATGATCGTCGGGCCGTCGACCGCCAGGAAGCAGATCCCGCCCTCAATCCGCTCGAGAGTGATCTCTGGCGTTTGCCAGGTCCCAACGTATTGAAAGCCCATCGCCGCGAGCTCAGCGTAGGCCCGGTTCACAAGCTTCGTAATCTCCTCGACGGAGTCGGTGGCCTCGTAAGGACGGATGCTGAACATTTCAGATTTCTTCGAGTCGTCTCGCCTCTAGGCGCCATCCTTCCAGGAGCGGGTCCTTGCCTCATGAAGGCGGCATAATCCTCGAAGTGAAGCCACTACCTAAGCGAGTATGGATCCTCGGCTGGATCAGCATGTTCGCCGATGTGGCGTCGGAAATGGTGTACCCGGTCATTCCCGTATTCCTCACGGCAGTTGTTGGCGCGCCGGTGTGGGCACTGGGCGGTATCGAGGGCTTTGCCGAAGCGATCGTCAGCTTCATGAAGGGATGGTCCGGATGGCATTCGGATCAGACGGGCAAGCGGGTTCCCTACATCAAGGTCGGCTACGGTCTGAGCGCACTCGGCAAGCCGATTGTCGGACTCGCTGGCGCGGCGCCGATCGTCCTGCTTGGCCGAGGTCTCGACCGGTTTGGGAAGGGCCTGAGAACGACGTCTCGCGACGCTTTACTCGCAGACTCGGTCGACAAGTCGGATTACGGCCGCGCGTTCGGTCTGCACCGGACGCTCGATACAGCCGGCGCCTTTCTCGGCGGACTCGTCCTGGTCGTGCTTTTGATGACGCTCGTGCGCAGCCCGATGGACTTGCGCACCGTGTTTCTTATCGCCATCGTGCCCGGCGGTGTCAGCGTGGCGTTTACCTTCCTTCTGAAGGAAGCTCGAGAACCGGTTGCGGCCCAGGAGCGAAAGGCGCCCGCGACTGCGCTAAGCGGAATGTCTCTTGGCTACTGGCGCGCCGTCGCCGTCACTCTCGTGTTTGGCATCGCCAATTCGAGCGACACCTTCTTACTTCTGAAGGCAGACCAAGAGTTCAAGACGGTGAATCCGTCGATCTTCGGATTCCTAGGAAACATCAGCGTCGAGGTTTCGGCCCTGATCCTGACCGCACTTGCCTACATGCTCTACAACGTGTTTTACGTCGCTCTGTCCTATCCCGCCGGGCTCGTCAGCGATCGCATCGGACGCTGGCCGGTTCTGGCCGTCGGCTTCACCCTCTATGCATTGGTTTACCTGGGATTCGCCTATCTGGGCCCCGGGGCGATCTGGTTTCTGCTGGCAGGGTACGGCCTCTATAACGGGCTAACCGATGGCGTTAGCAAAGCGCTGGTGGCGGATCATGCGCCCAGGGACGCCCGGGGTACGGCTCTCGGGTTCTTCTATATGGGGGCGGGGTTCATGACCCTACTCGGCAATGTGATCGCGGGCCTGCTCTGGACATCCCGAGGCTCGCCCGCGACGTTCGAGTTCGCAGCCGCCGTCGCCGTCCTGGCAGTGCTCTTGATCCCACTTACTGCGAAGATCGAACGGGAATGATTCCTGATCTCCGGTGTCTGATCAAACATCATCTGTCAAACACCAGCTATCATCCCTGTAAGGTACAACAGGCGAGTCTTGAGCGCCATTTTCCTAGGCCTGGACTGCGGCGGCTCTTCCTCGCGAGCGGTCGCCCTAGACTCCGATAGCAACATCGTCTTCCAGGGTCAATCCGGATCGGCAAACCTTGCCTCGACCGCGATGTTCCGGCTCCGGCAGAACCTAAAACACGCCACGACCGGTTGCCCCGCCCCGGACTTTATCTGCGGATGCTTCGCCGGACTGATGACGGACGAAGATCGGGGGCGCGCCATCGGACTGCTCCGCGAAATCTTTCCCAAATCGCAGATCACGGCGGAGCCGGACTACGCTGCCGCTTATTTCGCTTCCGCTCCAGAAACCGATATTTGCGTCATCGCCGGGACAGGATCTCTCGTCTGTTCCTGGGATGGCTCGAAGATGGTGAAGAGCGGTGGCCGCGGCTACCTGATTGGTGATGAGGGTTCGGCATTTCAGTACGGTCGCGATGCCCTTCTGGCCTACCTCGCGAACCCTTTGGGGTCGAGCGCCCCTCTCAAGAAATGCATCGTGGATCTTTTCGACGCAGAGGACGAGCCATCGATCGTTAGCCGGCTATATCGGTCACCCTCGCCGCAAGCCACTTTGGCAAGACTCGCCAAGCCCTTGGCTCTCGATGCCAAAGACGGCCAGCCCTATGCTCAAGGCAGCGTACGCCGAAACGCGGCCGCTCTTTCCTCAGTCGTACACAAGCACGCGAATCTCTTCATGCCATGGAAAAAGACTATTGCGGTGAGTCTTTCGGGTGGTCTTTGGAAGACGTCGACGGTCTTCGTCGATGGATTCGCGGAGACCCTGGCTCGGGACGGCATTGAGTTTAGGTTGGAGCGAATTAGCACACCGCCGGTGTATGGCGCGGTGAGGCTGGCACGGGAGAAGGCGATTGGGAACTGAAGCACGGAATCCACGCTCGTATGGGTTGGACAAGATGTCTGCCCGCGAAATCGCAAGGCTGATGAACGAGGAGGAGAGTGTCGTCATTCGAGCCCTCTACGCGGCAGAAGAGGCGATCGCAGTCGCGATCGAAAAGGCAGCCGAAACCTTCCAACGCGGGGGCCGCGTGATCTACTTGGGTTCGGGCACCAGCGGACGAATTGCGACGGCTGACGCCGCCGAAATGCCTCCCACCTTCGGCCTCGATCCATCCTGTTTCATCGCAATCGTGTCGGGAGGGATTTCGGCGGCCGGAGCCGCCGTCGAAGATGCCGAGGACGATCCGCATGGGGCGATCGAAGCCCTGAACGAGCTTCGGGCTAACCGCAAAGACATTGTGATTGGGGTCGCCGCCAGTGGCACAACGCCGTTCGTCGTGGGGGGGGTGCGTCATGCGCGCCAAAAGGGGATCTGGACCTGTGCTATCGCGAACAATCGTGCGGTGCCCCTCTTTGAAGTCGCCGACCATTCGATCCTGCTCGACACCGGTCCCGAAATCCTCACCGGCTCGACGCGCCTCAAGGCGGGAACAGCTCAGAAAATGGCCCTAAACCGGATCAGCACCGGCGCGATGGTACTGAGCGGCAAGGTTATCGAAAACTTGATGGTCGACGTGAAGGCCAATAACGCCAAGCTCAAGGACCGCTGCGCGCGGATCGTGAAAGAACTCGCGCCGGTCACCTACGACGAGGCCTGGGACCTTTTGGAAGCCAACGGCTGGAACATTCGAGAGGTACTGGAAGAAGCGCGACGCGTACCGGAACGACTATCGTCGTAAGCGGAGTGACCGGATGACCCGATGACCAGATGAGTAGATGATTGGAAGCTAGGGTCACGGCCCGATCTTCCTGTCGCCGGGTCACCCAGCTACCCATCATCCCGCTATCTGGTCATCCGGCCATCTGGTCATCCGGTCATCCGGCCATCTGGTCATCTCTCCCATTCCTCTGCCAAACTGTGACTGTTACATTTCACTTGGAGGACCGGTTATGTACATCGTCGTTTCACGCTGGGAGCCTGTTGCAGGCAAAGAAGAGGAATTCGAGGCTAAGGGAAAGACAATGCGCAACATGTTGCGCTCGCAACCCGGAATCAAGATGATCGAGGGCTTCCGATCCGAGGACGGCGGCGCCGTAGCGATCGTTGGCTACGAGTCCAAGGATGCCTACGAGCGCATTATCAACGACCCGGACGGACCATTCGCGACCGCTGCCGAAGCCCAAAAAATCGAAGAGACCGCTCGCTGGGTGCGATCGGAACGCGGCGAAGCGATGCCCGACTAACTTTGGGAGTGCGCCAAGCCCTTGGCGCTTTCGAATGCGGCGGAGCCGCTCCGCGGCGCTCAAACAGCGAATAGCTTCGCGCACTCCCAAAGTATTTGCGGTATAATAGCCGCCTGCAATGGATTCCATCGCTCAGCGATACTCGAACCGAGAAGCCGTCCCGGCTTCCGCCATTGCGCGCCGCCGTCTCCGTCGTCGTGGCTAGGGGATTTGCCCTAGGACGATCGCCCGGTCAAAGACGAGCCCAAAGATCCCGCAAATCCCCAGTGAATGCTTCTCGAATTCGAGCGCAGCGAAGCGCCCTTCGTTCAGAACCACGACTGGAGGATCTATGCACGCCTCTCAAATGTATACCGAGCCCTATTTAGCCGGGCCGGCGATCAAGCCGGAACCGAAGCACGTCCTCGCCTCTTCCGATCTTACGAAAAAGCAGATCAGGAAGATACTTGATACAGCCAAGAGCCTGAAATCGAAGTGGCATCACAACCCCACGGCGATCGTGCCCCAAGAGAATCGTCTTCTCGCGATGATCTTCGAAAAGCAGTCTCTCCGCACCCGGGTGTCGTTCGACACTGGATGGCATGAGCTCGGCGGCCACTCCGTTTACCTCACCAAAGCCGACATCGACATGGGCAAGCGGGAGTCGGTTGCCGACACCGCCCAGGTTCTGTCCCGATGGGCATCCATGATCGTCGCCCGACTCAACGAGCACTCGGTCATCGTCGAGCTCGCGAAGTATTCGTCGGTGCCGGTTGTCAATGCTCTCACCGATCTCGAACACCCATGTCAGGCGCTTGCCGACCTTCAGACCATCGAAGAGGTATTCGGCAACAAGAAGCTAAAGATAGCGTGGGTCGGCGACGGAAACAACGTCGCCAACAGCCTTTCCGTGGCCGCCGCAAGGCTGGGGCACGACGTCGTTGTCTGCACACCCCCAGGCTATGAAGCCGATGAGGTGGCCTACAAGGAGCCGGGGGTCGAGCAAGTTTACTTGCCCCAGGTCGCCGTGAAGGACGCCAACGTGGTGGTCACCGACACGTGGGTGAGCATGGGGCAGGAAGAGGAAGCCGCGGAGAGATTGCCGCGTTTCGCGAAATATCAGGTGAATGCCGATCTCATGAAGCTCTCCGACACGAACGCGATCTTCATGCACTGCCTTCCCGCTCACCGTGGCGAAGAGGTGACCCCGGAAGTCATCGACGGTCCCCAGTCGGTCGTTTTCCAGGAAGCCGAGAACCGGATGCACGCGCAGAAGGCGTTGATGCAGCTTCTCCTGGAGAACGCCCTTTGATTTGGAGTGCGCGAACTCATTCGCGCTTTTGTCCTGACCCAATTTATTGGGTCTGCTGCGACTTCGTCGGAGCGCGGACCGGAACGTCCCGCCACGGAATGATTCGAACCTGAACTATGAAAAGAGCACTTGTTATCTATAGCGGCGGCCTCGATACGACCGTCTGCATCCCCCTGTTAAAGGAGGAAGGATTTGACCAGATCTCGACCGTCACAATCGACGTCGGGCAACCCGCCGAAGATATCAAGCAGGCAGAGGAACGAGCCGCGTTCCTGGGCGCAAAACACACGACGGTTGACGCCAAGGACGAATTCGCCTCGCAATATTGCACGACGGCGATGGCCTTCAACGCCGACTACTTCGGCTATCCCCTTTCCACCGCGATTGCCCGGCCCTTGATCGCCAAGAAGGCGGCCGAAGTCGGCTTGAAAGATGGTCCCTTCGACGCGATCGTCCACGGATGCACAGGGAAAGGTAACGACCAGTTCCGGATCGAATACGGCCTGCGCCTGAACGCTCCCGGAATCCCTGTCTACGCTCCGGTCCGCGAGAAGAATTGGACGCGGACAGCCGAGATCGAATATGCAGAGAAAGTCGGAGCGCCGATCGGCCAGTCCAAACACAAGATTTGGAGCATCGACGAAAACCTCTGGGGCCGCTCGATAGAGGGTGGTCGTCTGGAAGAGCCTAACTACGAACCGCCGGAGGAGATCTTCCAATGGACGAAGTCGCTGGCAGACGCGCCGAATGAGCCGGAGTACGTCGCACTCGCTTTTGACAAAGGTGTCCCCACATCAATCGCAACCGGGCCGGAACGCCCCAATGCCGCAACGCCCCGACGCCTTTCGACTCTCGACGTCATCCTCGAGGCGAACAAGCTTTCGGGCAAGCACGGGATTGGCCGGATCGACATCATGGAAGACCGGATGATCGGGATGAAGGTGCGGGAGAACTACGAATGCCCTGGCGCCACGCTCCTGATTCGAGCTCACAAGGAACTGGAAGCTTTGGTCTGCGCTCCCCGCGAACGGCGGTTCAAGGAGCTTGCCGACAAGGAATGGGCTGATCTGACCTACCAGGGCCTCTGGGGCGATCCTTTGTTCGAGGACTTGGTGGCTTTCTCCAACAACATTCAAAAGCGAGTGACAGGAACGGTGACCCTCAAGCTTTTCAAGGGCGGCATCACAGTCGTCGGCCGCGAAAGCGAGTGGGCGCTGTACTCCGAGGCTATCGCCTCATTCGACGACGCGAGCACCTTCGAGCAGAAGGACATGGGCGGCATGGTCCGGGCCCACGGCATGAGCAGCCTGCTTTACGCGAAATTGGGGAAGGTTCAGTGATTCGTTGCATCGCCTTCCAGGCGATGAGTGCCAGGGGCATCCTGCCCCTGTTCTCCCGGCTGGAAGCCGGAACCACACACCGCCTGGAAGGCGGTGCCACGGAGATGCGATGAAACAGAAACTCTGGGGCGGCGCCTTTAGCAAGGAGCCGGACGGACTGGCGTGGAGCTTCGGCCAATCGATCGAGTCCGATTCGGTCCTCTGGGCACAGGAGATTAATGCCTCGAAAGCCCATGCGGAGATGCTCGGCATTACTGAAATCATTTCCGCTCATGAGGCGATGCAGATTATCGTTGCCCTCGACGAGATCGCTAGTGATGCTCAAGAACACGGCCCAGAAGCGGTGTTCTCTTCGGACAACGAAGACATCCACTCGGCTATCGAAAGCATTCTCAAGTCGAAGATCGGGGACGTCGCCGACAGGCTCCATGCCGGTCGTAGCCGCAACGATCAAATCGCCACCGTGAGCCGCCTGTGGTTAAGGCAATTCGGCAATCACCTCGCGTTTCACATTACGATCCTACAGGGCGCGTTACTGAAACTCGGCGAAAAGCACAAAGGCGACCCGATGCCGGGGTTTACCCACATGCAATCCGCTCAGCCAGTCACTCTGGGATTCCATCTCATGGCTTACTTCTGGATGCTTCAGCGGGACGTCGTTCGTTTCCAACAGGTCATCGAGAGCGCAAACATGTCTCCCTTGGGAGCGGCAGCGCTAGCCGGGACTTCCCTGCCAATCGATCGTCAGGAAACTGCCGCAGCCCTGGACTTTGACGGTCCGGCACCCAACGCCCTCGATGCGACGAGCGATCGGGACTTCATCGGTGACGCTCTGCACGCCTGCGCCATGTTGATGCAACACCTCTCGAGACTCTCTCAGGAGCTGGCCCTTTGGTCGACACCGATGTACGGCCTCGTCAAGCTCGACGAGGCCTACACCACGGGCAGCAGCATCATGCCGCAGAAGCGGAATCCGGACATGGCAGAGCTGATCCGCGGCCGCTCGGCTCGCGTCATCGGCCACTGGACCGCATTCATGTCCATGATGAAAGGCCTGCCTCTCGGTTACAACCGCGATCAGCAGGAGGATAAGCCGCCTCTGTTCGATTCTGTGCAGCTTTGCGTTGACAGCCTGCAATTGTCTGCTGGAATGCTTAAGACGGCGCGCTTCAACACGGAGCGTATGTCCGCCGTCGCGGGGGATGGTTTCGCGACGGCGACCGGAGTGGCCGAGGCGTTGGTCAAGGAAGGTATGGCCTTCCGATCCGCCCATGAGGCCACGGGCAAGCTTGTGCGAGCTTGCGAGGAAAGAGGAATCGGCCTGGCCGATCTCACCGAGGCGGACCTCGATGGACTGCCGGCTTCTATCCTCACAACGACCTCGATTAAGAACAGCATCGCGAGCAGGGACGGCTATGGCGGTCCCGGCCCCAACGCCATGGACATTCAGCTTTCAGAGGCGAAAGCGATCCTGGACCGCGACCATCCTGGTCGCTCCCCGAGCGGGCTGGAAGCCCGCGATCCCAAGTGAGAACTATTGAAAATGAAAAACGTACACCAGCAAGTCGCCCAACTCACCGATGACCAAGCCATCGAGATGACCGAGACGTATGGCTCGCACAATTATCACCCGCTTCATGTGAACCTCGTTCGCGGCCAAGGCTGCTACGCCTACGATGGCAGCGGCAAGAAGTACATCGACTGCATCGGTTCCTATTCAGCGGTCGCCAACGGCCACCTCAGCGAGTACATCGTCAAGACGGTGAAGGATCAGCTCGACGTACTCACACTAACCAGTCGCGCCGTTTACACGAGCGAGATGGCGCTCTTCCTCAAAGAGCTGTGCGAGTATACGGAAGCCGATATGGCTTGCCCGATGAATACGGGAGCCGAGGCCGTCGAGACCGCTATCAAGCTCGCGCGAAAATGGGCATACGAGGTCAAGGGCGTGACGGACCAGAAGGCGGAGATCATCGTCGCTCACCAGAACTTCCACGGACGCACGGTAACGATCGTCAGCTTCAGCACGGAAGCCGGCACCAAAGACCACTTCGGCCCTTATACGCCCGGATTCAAGGTCGTCCCGTTCGGAGATATCGAGGCCGTTAAGGCGGCCATCACGCCCAATACTTGCGCCGTTCTCATGGAGCCGGTCCAAGCCGAGGGCGGCATTATCTTCCCGCCGAAAGGCTTCATGAAGCAGATGCGCGACCTCTGTACTCAGGAGAACGTGCTCCTGATCTGGGATGAAATCCAAACCGGCTTCTGCAGGACCGGCCAAAAATTCGCCTGGATGCACGAAGGGTCCAAGCCCGATCTGATGTGCGTCGGAAAGGCCCTCGGTGGCGGCATCATGCCCGTCTCGGCGGTCGTCGGCACAAAGGAGGTGATGGGCGTTTTCCATCCGGGAGACCACGGCAGCACCTTCGGCGGCAATCCATTGGCTTCCGTCATCGGCATTGCGACGATCGAAGAAATGCTCCAGAAGAACCTGGTCGAGAACTCACGGCTTATGGGAGAACGCATGAAAGCCGGCTTTCTGGCTCTCGGCTACGACTGCGTCGAGGAAGTGCGGGGCGAGGGACTGCTAGTCGGCCTCGAAGTCAAGGAGGGCGTCGACACGGTCAAGCTCGGGAAGGCGTTCATCGAAAACGGCGTACTTACCAAAGAGACCCGCAGCCGGACGTTCCGCTTCGCGCCGCCCCTGATCATCACGCCCGAAATCGTCGACGAAGTTGTCGAGAAGGTCGGTAAGGCTCTGAGCGTCGTGTCGAAGCAGCTCGTTGGAGCGTAACGCTCGCTTTGGATATGCCTCAGGACCCGAGAACGGCAAAGCCCATCTGCGACGCACTACCAGGTTCTGAGGCTGTTCGTTAGGGCGACCATAAGTGCGGCGCTGGGTCGTATTCTGCCGTGCATTCGGTTGTCAGTCGAATCTCGTCCTCCTTTTCTATGACACGGAGGATTGAGGTTCATGTCAACATTCAAGTGGGAGCAAGGCATCTCGCAAGATGAGAAAGGTCAGCCAAAAGTTAGAACTGTCGCCGCGCGAGCGGCAGCTTGTCGCGATGGCAGGCGAAGGGTTGACCGATACGGCCATCGCCAATCGCCTTGGCATCAGCGAGGCGACCGTGAACACCTATTGGGGGCGGATCCGAGTAAAGCTCGGCCCACATAATCGGACGGAGCTTGTGGCGATCGTCCTGCGAGAAGAGTACGGGCAAAAGATCGAGGAGATCCGCGCCGATCG
>CAZNUL010000035.1:0-39868 GCA_964576205.1 uncultured Fimbriimonadaceae bacterium
ACGTTCTCGATAATCCCTTTGATGAGGTGATAGTATTCGTTCGGATATGTATAACCGGTCGTATCCGGCACATTGATTGTATTCGCGCCCGCAGCGATGACGGCCTCGACAACCTGATAGACGTAATCCGATTCGGCGCGCCCGGAGTCTTCCATGAAGTATTCGATGTTGTCGGTGAACTGGCGAGCCGTCTTAACGGCGTTGACCCCGACTTCGAGGGCCTGCTCTTTAGTCATCTTCAGCTTATAGCGCAAGTGGTTCTCGCTGACCCCGAGGCCGGTGTGGATGCGTGGATTGTCGGCAGGCTTCAGGGACTCGGCGGCGACTTCGATATCCTTCGCTCGAGCTCGCGTCAGACCGCAGATCTGAACGCCTCTAAGCTCTCTCGACAGCATATTGACGGCTTCGAAGTCACCAGGCGATGAGATCGGGAATCCGGCTTCGATAATGTCCACTCCCAGGCTGACCAACTGGTGGCCGATCTCCAGCTTCTCCGACATCGACAGACGCACGCCCGGGCTTTGTTCACCATCCCTGAGGGTCGTATCGAAAACCAGAACTCGGCTGCCCGAAACTTGGGTGCTGGGGGACATACGACATTATACGTTTCGATGGCCAGATCCGTGAGAGAGTAGACGTGAGCGGCAGGCGAGAGAACGATCCGGAAATCGGGACGGATAATGGAAGACGTGAGGCGATTGGGGCGAATGTGGCCGGTTTGGACTGGAACCCTCGTCACGATTCTGTTCGGTTCGTGGCTTGGGTGGCGAGCGAGGCAACCCGAGTTCGGCTTCTTGGAGGGCCATCGTCCGATTGGCACGCCGGAAAGAGTCGTGAACCCTTTTCCATCGAGTTCCAAGTCGGAATCGAGCACGCAGGACGTTTACGCGTTTGCAGCCGATGCGTCGCGCGTCATCCGGGAAGCCGACTCACAACTTGTAGCGGCGGGTTGGCAAAGGGACAACGTCCATGTAGACTGGGACACTGACACTGTCTCCTACTCCGAGCCGGGCGATCTTGGCAGATGTGTGTCGATCCAAAAGGACACCCCTAACCCGACGCGTGCAATTGGGGCAACTGATCTAGTCGTTCTTGGCGAGAGGCGCTCTGGCTGGGTCGGAATCGTGATATCCCGCCCAGATTACGAAAGGGATTGGAAATCCCGCGCCCTTGGGTGGTTGAACCACGTGTTCCTCGGACGCCCGTGAGTCAAACTGAGAGGAAACCATGTCGGCTGTCGACGAATACCTTGAAACCGCTAGCAATCCCGAGCGAGCCGAGCTCGAACGAATCCGCGCGATCGTCTGGCGCACAGTCCCTTCGGTCGAGGAAGGCGTGAGCTATGCGATGCCGGCCTATCTCTACAAAGGAAAAGCCGTCCTGAGCGCGATGGTCAACCGGAAGTTTATGAGCGTGTACCCGTTCAGCGGCAAAGTGATCGACAAGCTCAAAGACCGGCTCATCGATTTCGAAGGCACGCCAGGCTCGATTCACTTCTCGGCGGCGAACCCGATTCCCGAGGCTCTTCTCGTCGACATCATCATGACGAGGATGGAGGAGATCGACGCAAGGGCGGAAGGGAAGAAGCGCTAGAAGGTGAGTCGAACCGGGAGCCATAATCCGATGCATGGCCGCGTCGTCGCTCGTAGAGCTGGTGCCCCTGGTCGCGATGGAGCAAGACCTCGGCAAGGCTCTGCAGTCGATCGTCGAAGCCGGGTTAGAGATCACAAGCAGCCGCCATGCGCTCGTGGCCGTACTTAACGAGGAGCAGGGAGTCCTCGAGGTCACCCAGGGGGCGGGCGAAGGCTTCGCCGAGGTGGGGAAGGGCGACCGCATGCGGGTCGACGTTGGGGACAAGCAGGGCATCGTCGCCTACGTCGCGGCGACCGGCACGCCGTTCGTAAGCAGCGACGTCCGCAAGGATCCTCACTATCGCCAGATGTTTCCGACCACCCTGAGCGAGGTCGCGGTCCCCGTGCGTGACCGGCATGGCCGGGTAGTCGCGGTCCTTAACCTCGAATCTGATCGAACCCAGGCCTATCGGCCGGAAGACGTCGAAACCACGACTGCGCTTGCCCATCTCATCGCGGTCGTTCTCGACCGGGAGGATCAGAATTCCTACGAAGAAGCCCTGATCCAGGTTGGGAGCGCGCTGGATGCCGCTCTCACCGAGGAGGCGCTCATCGATCGGGTCATCCAGATTGGGAGCGAGGTTCTTCGCTTTCAGGCCTGCTCGATCTTCCTCCACGACGACAAGTCCGACACCTTCGTCCTGCGCGGCACCATCGGCAGGCTCAAAGAACAGGTTGGACGGATCCGCTATACGCGAGGCGAAGGAATTACCGGCTGGGTCTGTGACCGTGGCGAACCCGCGATGATCAACAACCCGCAGAGCGACCCTCGATGGCGGGGCAAGCACACTGAGTTTCCCAACGACCAGATCGCGAGCTTTCTGGCCGTTCCAATCCTTCTCAGAACCAAGACGATCGGCGCCATCAGAGTCGTGCGAAGGGTTAGTGACAACCCTTACCTCGACCTTCGGTTTACGGAAAGCGATCTCCGCGTTCTTCAGGCGATGGCCGAACAGTTCGCGGTCGGTCTCGAAAACCTGCGCAGCCTGGACAAGATCATTCGCTCTGAACGGATGATCGCCTGGGGCGAGTTGAGCGCCAAAAGCAGCCACATGATCGGCAATCGCGTCTTCGCCCTAAAGGGCGACGTCAACGAGTTCGGCCACCTCCTGGAAGAGAAAAACGTCGACCGTGAGGAGTTCAGGAAGCTCCAGCAAAGCCTGGCCACCAACGTGATGCGGGTCGAAGAGATCCTCCAGGACTTCCGGGACTTCGTCAGTGCCACCCAGCTCCATCTTCAGTTCGGCGACGTGAACGCCGTCGTCCACGAAACGGCCGATGAGATATTTCCGAAGCGATCCAAAGTCCACCTCGAGCTAAGCCTCGCGGATGACCTGCCGGGAATCGAGATCGATGCGAAAAAGCTGAGGCGTGCCATCGGAGAGTTGATCGAGAATGCCATGAACTACATCGACGACGGTACGCTGCGTATTTCAACCTCCGTTGTGGATCGTACGGCCCGCCAGCTCAAGCGGAGGTTTGTCCAGATCGAGGTCGAGGATAGCGGACCGGGGATCAGCCGGGAAAGCAAACAGCTTATTTTTCAACCTTTCCACAGTGGCCGCGTCAAAGGAATGGGTCTGGGCCTTTCCATCGTAAAGGGGATCGTCGATGCTCACGGCGGAGAAGTGTTCGAGGCCGGAGAACCGTCGAAGGGGGCCAAGTTCGTGATCCTGCTTCCCGCCCCTGATCGTCCATAATTCGGGAACCACCCATGAAATTTCTCGCACTCCTAATAGCGCTGACCCAACAAAGTGGCCAGCAGGCGCCCGATCCCAATGTTCTAGCCTATTCGAACCTCCTGCTTGGGCTGAAATTCAGCTATCCGAAGACTTGGGAAGTCACGACGAACAAGAAGAGCGAAAGCCGGATCCTGATTCCGATCGAAAACACCTCGGATCGTGCCGTGATCGAAGTCATCCCCGTCAATTTCCGGGGCGAGCCCCAGATCTGGCAGCTGTCTCAAGTCGGCATCAACCATACACTCAAGCGGGACATCGAACGACAATGGGACGAGGAGATCTTGGGCGTGCCGCTGCTACTCACCAAGGTGAGCTACACGGAGCAGGGCAGTCAGAAGACGGCCGAAACTGGCCTCGTCTACACGCTCGGCTTCAACAAGATGATGTACCGCATCACGGCATCGCCCGACGAATTCGACAAGGCCGACTATGCCTGGAGGCAGGTTCTTCAGTCTCTCCGAACCTGGGACGGCGAGATGCCGACTGTCGAGGATCCGAGCAAGAAGATCGAACGCAAGGAGGTGCCTAAAGGTGGATTCGCCAAGGATGAGGTCGCGCACCCTCAAATCCCTCACGAGATCAATGGCCAAGGCGCTTTCAAACCGGTCAAATCGCCAATTGCGGCGAACTTCGAGTTCGGCGGTCACAAGCTCGAGTTGCGACTTCCGGCCGGCTGGAAGGCGGAGCCCAGGAAGGACGGCTCGTACGTCTTGACGGAGGCGGGCGTCAACGGCCCGGTTACTCTCGCCGCTTACCCGGTGGCTGGGGCGGACCCGGCCGATATTGCCTTGCAAAAGGCATCCGCGAACTCGCTGAACGACTTCACGAGAGTCGATTCTCGTGACGAATCATTGCCCACCCGGAACAAGGCGGGCGCCATTGTAGCGGCCGTGTGGCGGAGTGGGAAAAACGCTTCCGGCGCCCTCTTCTCGTGCGAGGGATCGTGTCAAAGCGGAGACTATTATCTGATCGCGTCCTTCCGCACCACCGAGGCTGCGAGGTGGAAGGCCGAACGGGCTCAGATTCAGGCCCTGCTCGACCGAATGAGCATCGAGACCACTCCGTGATCGTCGGTTTCAGCACGTCTTCGCGACAGGCAAGCGTCGCTTTGCTGGAACCCGATGGCACCATTCTCTGGGCGGGTCGGCGCGAGGCGCCTCAAACCGCAAGTGGAACTTGCATCGATCTGCTGACCCTCGCCTTAAAGGAGTCAGGGCGGTCGCTTTCAGCGGCGACCTTGTTCGCCGCCGATCTAGGTCCGGGTAGCTTCACCGGCGTGCGAGTCGGCGTGACGCTTGCCAAGACGCTTGCTTACACCATCGGGGCCATGGCAGCGGGTACGGATGCGTTCCAACTGGTTGATCCGGCAACGACCGTTGTTGTGCCGAGCAAGCGCGGAGAATGGTTCATCCGAAGGCCCGGCCAGTCCGCCGTTCGCAGCGAGAGCCTGCCGGACGAGCCGTTTGTCGGCTTTGGTCCAGGTCTAGCTGATCAGACCTATCCAGATGCGGTTCGATTTTCGGCCTTATTGAAGGAACTGCAACCGGCGCCACCCGAGCATCTCGTTCCCGCATATCTGATCGAGCCGAGTACTTCCCTTCCCAAGAAGGCCTACGGAGCAAGCGTTGCCGGCTGAGGCGATCGCGGGGTTCCCGCTCGAGAAGCTGGTTTCACTCAAGCCATATTCCACTCTGCGCGCGGGTGGTTGCGCTGAAACGTTCGCGGTAGCGGAGAGCTCCAGCGACCTGGCGGCGATGTCGATCGACGCCCAAGCGCGGGGCCTGCCAATGGCGGTCCTGGGATGGGGGAGCAACATCCTCCCAAGCGACGACGGCGTTCCCGGGTTGGTCGTGATGAACAACGCGAGGCGGATCGCAGTGGCACGTTCGGGCGAGGTCCTGGCCGATGCCGGATGCGGATTTCAGGAGCTGTTCTTAAAGACTGCTCAATCGAACCTGCGTGGACTCGAATTCGCGGTAGGCATCCCTGGCACGGTCGGTGGCGCCCTGGTCAGCAACGCAGGCGCCTATCGAAGTTGTGTGTCCGAATTCCTGATCGGCATCGAAGTGGTGTCAGATGGGGAGCGCAAATGGGTCGAACCCAGCTTCATGGATTTCAGCTATCGCGACTCGATTCTGAGGCGGCCAAATCCGCCCCCAATCGTTCTCTTGCGTCTCAGAATGCAGCTTCCAATCGGCGATCCTAAACAGATCTACGATGAAGCTCGCGAGTACCAACGGCAGAGGATCTCGAAGCAGCCAGCTCCCGCAAGCGCTGGAAGCTTCTTCAAAAACGTGAACGACAAAACTCTTGCCGCGTCGTTGGTCACGCTGCCCGGCGCCTTGAAGGACGCCGGAGTGGTCCCGGCCGGCTATCTAATCGAGGCGGCCGGACTGAAGGGTTTCCGCATGGGTGGGGCCATGCTGGGTGTCAAGCATGCGAATTTCATGCTCAACGTCGGCAACGCGACTGCCTTCGAGATCCGACGGCTGGCCGAGCACGCTAAGCGGGTTGTCCTCGCCATGTTCAGCGTCGAACTGGAGGAAGAGGTCCTGTACCTCGGCGACTGGTCCCGCTTTGCCGCGTAGTTCGGCGACTTGGGGGCGATTAAGGTACGTTGCCGAGCAACAGGATAGCAGCGGCAGCCGCCGCCGCATGGTCGACGCGCAGCACCCGCGGACCGAGGGTCACTCCCCGGTCGCCGATCAGCTTTAGCTCCGCGTTCGACCAACCGCCTTCTGGTCCGACTACGATTGTCATCGTATCCGCGCCCGGCTTCAGGCCGCGGCCAAGACCCTCGATTTCGGAGAGGACGACGGCCAGGGGTTCGCTGCTCAAAACCGCCGACAGCCCTCGGGCGAGCTCGAAGGTGGGAAGCTTGGTCCTAAAGCTCACTTCGCAGGCTTCGCGAGCGATGACTTCGAGGCGCCGCATTCGGGCGGCGATTTTCTTCTCGTCCCATTGGACGACGGTCCGCTCCGAGGGAAAGAGAATGAAACCGCTCACCCCGATCTCGGAGCAGGCTCTTACGATCTCGTCGAGCTTGTCGCCCTTGGGCAACGCCTGGGCCAGCCTGAGCCGCATCGCCGGCTCGGTATGCGGGTGCAAAACCTCCAGAGGCTTTGCTGTTCGGGTTTCCAGCTCGCAGCGGATGACGGAACCATCATTCGGCAAGACGGCGATTTGAGCTCCCGGACTGAGCCGGAGGACCTTACGCA
This sequence comes from uncultured Fimbriimonadaceae bacterium, assembly GCA_964576205.1. Taxonomy (GTDB): domain Bacteria; phylum Armatimonadota; class Fimbriimonadia; order Fimbriimonadales; family Fimbriimonadaceae; genus JAEVZK01. Next base: position 6,592 of record CAZNUL010000035.1, read on the forward strand.
GTTTGTCCAGCTCTTCGCGCGGTAGCTCGATCTCGCTTTCCGGATCGGCTCCGGGCACAAAAACGCGGGGAAGGGCCCTGATGGGAATCGCTTTCATCGCTCTCCTAGCAGCCCTGAACCGGAAAAAAGGGCCCGGCACGCATGAATTGCGCCCGGGCCGTAGACTGAATTGGACAAATGTGAGGGTTTTGAGAAGTCCTCTTTCGGGACCTCGTTACCTGACCGAAACTTGGGCAAAGAAGTTCCTAGCCCTTGGACGATTCTCGCGAGTCCACTAGCGGGCGTAGAACTCGACCACCTGGGTTTCCTGGAAGAACTTCGGAAAATCCTCGCGCTCAGGAAGCGCGATGATCTTGCCTCTGAAGTTCTGGACGTCGGCTTCCATGTATGCGGGGACGGCCGCGCCTTCATAGTGATTGTCCCGCGCGATCCGGCGGCTGCTTTCGCGGTCTCGAACCTCGACGGTGTCGCCGACTTTCAGGAGGAAACTAGGAATGTTGACTACCCGGCCATTCACGACCACGTGCCCGTGGCTGACCATCTGCCGGCCTTGGAACGGCGACCGAGCATAACCGAGACGCCAAACCGCGGTGGCGAGACGAAGATCGAGAAGCCTGAGGAAGTTAAGGCTGGTGTTGCCCGGCATGCGCTGGGCCTTTTCGAATGTGTTGTGGAACTGGCGCTCGAGCATGTTGTAGTAGCGTCGAATCACCTGCTTGGCAAGGAGCTGCTCTCCGTACTCGGACTGCCGGCGATCCTTCATATTGGGACCGTGCTGTCCTGGCGGGTAAGCCCGCTCGCGCCGCTTCTGGCTCCGCGGCTTGCCCCAAATGTCGAAGCCGACGGTGCGGCAGATGTCAGTTTTCCTTCCTCGATACGTCGCCATAACCTGTTCCGAACGATGGATGATACCTGAGTTGGTTTCTGGGGGTTGGTTTTTAGGTCCTCGCCCGTTCGATTGGGGCAAGCTTGGCGCGGGACTGGGGACAACAACGTCGGACCACGGCTCAGTATCGCAACGCCTTCTGGCTCCCGGGCAATTTCTCCAACCGAGCCATTTCGTCCGCGAACCGGTTGAACAAAGTCCAGTAAATGTCTCCACGCTCCAAGCTCTGCCAAAACGGCTCGCTCCTGGAGACGAGGAGCACGTAGTAGCCGAACATGTATTGGGCGACCTCAGGTCGAATCAGCCTCGAATTGACCATTAGAGCGATCTCTTCGAGGAATCCGACGAAGTTGCGCCGCTCTTGGACCGACGAGGTCGCGATCGATGGGTCGCCGGACTGAAGCATGTCTAAGATTTCGCGATACTGTTTCGTTTCCAGGAATCGCCTTCGCATCTGGATGAGGTTTTCGGCGCGATGTTGACGGCCCTGGCGAAGGAACTCGATTGCGCCGGTCATGAACGTGCTGAGGGCCACGATCCCGGCAACGATAATCGAGACGTCTTTGAAGAACGACACTTGGTCGGCCGTGGACATGGGACAGATTATGTAGCTTGGTCGTGTCGCCGAATCCCAAGGGACCCGTGCCGGAGGCCAAGCTGCGTTGAGCGACGGTAAACTCCGCCCCATGTCCGTCGAGATTCTGATGCCCGAGCTCGGAGAATCCGTACACGAGGGAACCGTGAGCCGCTGGCTCAAAAAGGAAGGCGAGTTCGTGAAGGAAGACGAGCCGGTCGTCGAAATCATGACGGATAAGGTCAACACGGAACTGCCGGCTCCCGCCAGCGGCATCTTGTCGAAGATCGTCATTCCCGAGGGTTCACCGGTCGAGGTGTTCCACGTCATGGGGATCATCGACGAAGGTGGGCCGACGGATGGGGCCGCCTCTGACAAAGCAGCGGCCACAACTCAGCCAGCTCCGCTCTTGTCACCCGCTCCGCCTCAGGTGAAAGCTCAGGGGTCGACCGGCGAACGGCAGTGGTTCACGCCGGTCGTACGCTCGATGGCGAAGGAGAACAACATATCCGACGCCGTGTTGGCCTCGATTGGGGGTACCGGATCGGGCGGGAGAGTTACGAAGAACGACCTCGAGAAATACCTAGCCGGTGGTCGCGCCACGACGCCCCAACCAAAGGCGCCGGCTATAGAGCCAAAGGCGCCTCCGACGCCGACGGTGGCGGGTCCGGATCAGAAGCTAGTCCCGTTGGTTGGGATGCGGAAAATGATCGCCGAGGCGATGGTGCGCTCGTCCCAAGTGCCGACGGTAAGCACCGTCACGATGTGCGACGTCACCGCGATGGTCGCATTTAGGGAGCACAACAAGGAAGCGTTCCAGCAGCAGTACGGGGTCAAACTGACCTACACTCCCTTTTTCATCAAAGCAGCCACGGAAGCGTTGCTCGAGTTCCCGCTGGTAAACGGAAGCCTCCAGCCGGACAACAACATCGTGATGAACGGCGGTGTCCATGTCGGGGTGAGCGTCGCTCTCGGAGCAAAGGGCGATGAGGGCTTGATTGTGCCGGTCATCCGCGACTGCCCCAAGAAGAACCTGATCGAGATCGCGAGGGACCTCGAAGCGATCGCAAGAAAGGCTCGGGGAAACCAGCTTGCGGTTACCGACGTGCAGGGCGGAACGTTCACCCTGACGAACCCAGGCACTTACGGCGCGATGTTCGGCACGCCGATGATCAACGCTCCTCAGGCCGCCATCCTCGGGACCTACGCGATCAACAAGGAACCGGTGATCGTCAACGACATGATCGCGATCCGCTCGGTGATGCATCTTGTCCTGACCTACGATCACCGCATCATCGACGGGCTACTCGCGGGCCAGTTCCTGAAGAGCGTACGGGACCGGCTGCAAGCGTTCGATTTCTTCAAGTAGCGGGTCAGCCAGTAGGTGATGCCACCTAGTCCGCCGTGTAGCAAAGAGTCTTCTGTACCCGCTCGTATCCACCCTCGACAGGGAGGAACACGTGGCAGTGCGTCATCTCGCCGCCGTAGATGTGGATCGTGACCGCGGGAGTTTGGTCCGGATTGCAGATGGTGTGATGATCGAATGGCGGAATCAGCGCGCCGGCTTCGCCGGGACCGGCGAAGACCATCGTCTCGTGAGTGAACTGATAGGGGACGTTCGGCGTTTGGCGTTCGGCGTTTGGATCGTCCCCGGCCGTCATTCGGTACGAATCGACTTTTATCCGACCACGGTACACGCACTCGACGCACCACATGTTATCGTGATCGTGGAGAGCCGTCCCTTGCCCCTCGTCCCAGACCATCACCAAGGCCGTGTACCGGCCTTGAGGGTCGGAATGAAGCAGCCGTCTTGCGTACGAGCCCTTGGCCGGAATCAAAAAGCGAGGATCGATAAAATCCTCGCCAGAGTGAACGATGTGTTCGAGAGCGGCTTTCACCGCGTAACAACAGCCCTTGGTTTCCTGCTCCTCGACCGCCTTGTCGAGGAGGGCCACAAGCTCTTCCAGCTTCGTTGATGGCGAGGGTGTGATCATGATCTTCTATTGTATGCGGTTTACGCCCATTGGGACTTGCGCTGGCTTACGAATCGAAGCCCCTCTCGCGCCGCCATTCCGGAACGAGAAACTTGCTCATGTAGTTGCGGATGGAATCGGCGAAGATCACGACGATTCGCTCGCCGCCTTTGCATTTCTTGGCGATGTCTTCGGCCCCGATCATGACGGTCCCGCTGCTGCCACCGACGAGCATGCCTTCTTCCTTGATGATCCGCAAGGCCCAGCGGAACGAGTCGGCGTCGGTCGTCTTGATCCAGCGATCGACGACGCTCATGTCGAGCACGTCCGGGAAGAAGTCGTAGCCGATGCCTTCGACCAGGTAGGGCTGGCCGGCTTCGCCGCCGCCAATCACGGAACCGTAGGGGTCGACGCCGACGATCTGAACACCCGGGATTTTCTCTTTCAGCTTGCGGCCGACGCCGGTAATGACTCCGCCCGTTCCCGCGCCGGAGACAAGGTAGTCGATTCGTCCCTCGCACTGTTCGATAATCTCCTCGGCCGTCTCGTCGTAGTGGACCGCTGGGTTCGCCTGATTCGCGAACTGGTCGAGGATATGGGAGTTTGGGATCTCGCGGTTTAGCCTTCGGGCAACCCCAAAATTTGATTCGGGGGAGTCGTGGCCGGCGGCTGTCGGCGTACGAACGATCTCGGCGCCGAGCGCTTCGAGCACGAGCTGCTTTTCGGCGCTCATCTTCTCCGGCATCGTAATGATCAGCCGGTAACCCTTAATGGCGGCAGCGAGGGCGAGGCCGATGCCGGTATTGCCGCTCGTAGGCTCGATCAGAGTGTCACCCGGCTTGATCTTGCCGGCATTTTCAGCCTCCTCGATCATTCGAACGCCGATGCGGTCCTTGACCGAGCCGCCGGGATTCAGGAACTCGCACTTCGCGAAGATCTCGACCGGGTATTCGGAGAGCAACCGGTTTAGCCGAACCATCGGCGTCTTGCCGATGGCCTCGAGGATGTTTTGATGGGCGTGCATAGCCATTAATGGGACTTGGGGTGCTTTTTGGCCTCGTCCAGCTTGAGTGGAAATCCTACGTTCGCTTGGGGGGCGAGGAAATTCGATGGTTCAACAGAATTGGACGGATTTCAGATCGGAATGGCCGTGCCTGACTTCGGCACGCCGAATACAAACGAGCTGTTGATCTGTCGAATGCCCCGAATGCGGCTGATTCGTTCCCGGATGAGGGTTTCGTAAGCGCGCATGTCACGCACGACGATCTTGAGGAGAAAGTCGTATTCGCCCGAGACGTGGTAGCACTCCTGCACTTCTTCGATATCCAAGACAGAGCGGCGGAATCTCTCGATCGGCATATCCTGGTGGAGGGAAAGGCTAATTGCGGCGAATGCCGTAATTCGAAGGCCGAGGCGCTCGGGGTCGAGGATAGCGGTGTAGCCCTTAATGAAACCCGCGCGTTCGAGGGCGCGGACTCGTTGGAGAACGCTCGGCGGCGAAAGCCCGACACTCTTGGCAAGATCGGCGTTGGTGATTCTCCCGTCCTGCTGGAGAAGCCTCAACAGCTGGACATCGACCTCGTCGATGACTTTCATTTGGGCGAAGCATACACTCAAGCGGCCTTCTTTTCCCGGGCGAACTGGGGATGCGCCGGCTAATCCGCAGGCTTAAGAAATGACCCGATTGGGACATAATAAATGTGTCGCTGAGGAGCGCTGCGATCCCAATGAGGGACCAGGCTCAGAGACAGATGAAGGAAACGGCGCTCGTGAGTAACGGCTCGCGAGCGCTCTTTTTTTTTGCAGCGACTCGCCGCCGACGAGGTAATGCAGTGAACACCGTTAGCAATCCGATCAAGACCGACTTCGAAGTCGCCGATCTCAGCCTCGCCTCCTGGGGCCGAAGGGAGATCGCAATCGCCGAGACCGAGATGCCCGGCCTTATGGCCATCCGGGAAGAGTACGCCGCCCAGAAGCCGCTCAACGGCGCGAGAATCGCCGGCTCGCTTCATATGACCATCCAGACGGCCGTCCTCATCGAAACCCTGAAAACCCTCGGCGCCGACGTGCGCTGGGCTTCTTGCAATATCTTCTCGACTCAGGATCACGCGGCGGCCGCGATCGCGGAGGGCGGGACTCCGGTGTTCGCCCTGAAGGGCGAATCGCTGGATCAGTACTGGGATTTCACCCATCGAATCTTCGAATGGTCCGATGGTGGCACTCCAAACATGATTCTCGATGACGGTGGCGATGCGACTCTGCTGGTTCTGCTCGGCTGTCGGGCCGAGGAAGATTCGAGCGTTCTCGACAATCCGCAGAACGAAGAAGAGCGTTCACTCTACGGGGCGATTCGCAGGAAGCTCAACGTCGACCCCGGTTTTTACCGCCGGCTGCGGGAGAAAATCGAGGGCGTCAGCGAGGAAACCACCACCGGCGTTCACCGCCTCTATCAGATGCAGAAGGAGGGGCGGCTGCCGTTTCCGGCTTTCAACGTCAACGACTCGGTGACGAAGTCGAAGTTCGACAATCTGTACGGCTGCCGCGAGTCGCTGGTCGATGGGATCAAGCGGGCAACCGATGTCATGATCGCCGGCAAGATCGCGCTCGTTTGCGGTTACGGAGACGTCGGCAAGGGATGCGCACAGGCGCTTCGCGCGCTTAGCGCGAACGTATGGGTGACGGAGATCGATCCGATCTGCGCCCTGCAGGCGACGATGGAAGGCTATCGAGTGACCACGATGGATGATGCCGCCGCGAAAGCCGACATCTTCGTGACAGCCACGGGCAACGTAAACGTGATCACCCACGATCACCTGACGGCGATGAAGAACAACGCGATCGTCTGCAACATCGGTCATTTCGACAGCGAGATCGACGTCGCGTCGCTCGAGAAGTACCCGTGGGAAGAGATCAAGCCGCAGGTGGATCACATCACCTTGCCTAGCGGAAACAAGATCATCCTTTTGGCGAAGGGCCGTTTGGTCAATCTAGGCTGCGGTACGGGGCATCCTTCCTATGTGATGTCTTCGAGCTTCGCGAACCAGGTGATGGCGCAGATCGAGCTGTGGACGAAGCGAGGCGAGTACGCGCCCGGTGTTTATGTACTGCCGAAGCAGCTGGACGAAAAGGTCGCGCGGCTGCAGCTTGGGAAGCTCGATGCGACGCTCACGGTGCTTCGGACGGATCAGGCCGACTACATCGGAGTGCCTGTGGACGGACCCTACAAGGCCGATAGCTACCGCTATTAAGAAAACGTTTCCTGGCTGGACCGTCCCCTCCCCCAGAGTTTAGCCTATGTTGGAGTGGGGGAAGGGATCCCGCCTACCGGCCCTCCAAAAAGGGGGACCGGAGGTGGAGGCTACCAGGAAGAGTCGATCGTTTGTCCTCCGATCGAAGTGACGTGGACCTCCCGGTCGGTCCCCGTCCAGGCGTCGCCTTCGGCCTGGCCCGCGTAATCATTGCCCGTACAGTCAGCTACGGCGCTGCCTTCACTGCTAATCGACGCATCGATGTACTCGCATACCCCTACGTATGCGCCAAGGGTCGAGTCCCAGGAAAAAACAACACCGGCGGTCACGTTGTCGCAATTGACCCAAGACAGATTTGTCACGTCGTAGCCAGTCGGAACCGAAGGATCGCCAACCGGCCCTTGTTGCCCGTGACCGCTTTGCCAAAGGCTTTCGTACTTGGCCGAGCTCGACTGCCAAGTTGCCGCCTGACCGCTTGCGCTGGCCGTTTCGCCCGCTGCGTCGGCCGAAACGTAGGCAGCCGCAAAGGTGCGGTCACGGCGTTGAAGTACAACGGAGTAGGAGTCAGTACCAGGAATGTCGGTCTCATTGGCAGGGGTCCATTTGATTTTCCACTTGTTGTGCACAGTCGCCTGGAACGAGTCGCTCTGCGAAGCGTACTCGCCGTACATTGCGCCGGCGAACGTAGCTGTCTGGAGACGGGATCTCAAGGCGGTTGCCGCGTCTGTTGACTGGCCGTAATAATCGTCCCAGACGTCAGCGGTCGGGTTATAGGTTTTGTAGGTCTCCGTCCAATGGTCAATTACGGAGAAGGTGTGAGCAGCCGCCGCCATCGGTAACGAAGTGAGCGTCAACAGCAGAATTAAAGGTCGCGTGTTCATTGTGCCTCCCATGTACCCCCCCCAATGATCTGAAGTTAGAGGATACGAAGTTAGAATAACGCAAGTTGCGCATCATTAGGCGTCAATACGATTAAGGTTTGTCCCTCTTGTATACCGGTACCTACCTGGTAAAGAAGGATGACGTGACGGCGACACCAGTTGAGCTGCCGCCAGGTAAGCGTCCAACTGGCCAGGAAGCTCAGGGCATTATGCTACTGATAGCGTGTGGATGCGTGAATGAGTTCCGCGTCGGAGGAAACCCAAGAACCCCTTGGTAGCGACGGGCAGTCCTATCTTCGATGGTCGGATCTCTCGCATTTCTTTTGCTGCAGCAGGGCTACGACACTCGGATCACGATTGACGAGAAGGACGTGCTCTTGCCCGCGGTCCTGAATGAGATTGGCGAGCGATCCGGGATCAAGGTCGATTTACCGCGGGAGTTTTGGAACCTGAAGGTCACCGTCTTCGTGAAGGACATGATGGCGCGGGCCCTGCTCGACAAGCTTGCTAGCCTTTACGATTTCGAGGGAACTGCCGATCCGTCAAAGTATCTTTATCGCCTTCCGCCGGTGTATCGGAGGAACTTCGAGCGTTATCTCGTTGCGGAGTTCCAAGAGAGAATGAAGCCTGCGAAGGAGAGGCTAGAGGCTCTCGCAAAGCTTACAACGCGACCCTTCGGCGACCCCAGATTGAGCATTCCTCCACAAGGGGGGACGGAGGCCCAGACCTGGGCGGCTAAGAAGATCGGCGAGCCGGCATATTATACGGCAGGTGTATTCCTTAGGGCGTGGACACTGCGACCAGGCTACCGCCCTACGTGGTATTTCAACCTCACTCTTCCCGAGGCCCTCGTTTTCACTGTCGATGAGCCCTTGCCCAGTACGGCTACTTCGATCCGGGAGTCACTCGGAATGAGGTGGCCGACGATCTATGTCGACGAAAACTCCCGCGCGATCGCTAGTACGACGATCGCCCTGAGTGCTTACGGGACGACTGGTGACCTCCGCGTCGTGACGGTGAGGGGCGTCCCCGCAAGCCAGGATTCTGCGTTGGATCGACCGTTCATGTATGCGAGGCCCCCAAGGCAATTGCAAGGATTTCCATTCGCCAAGGAGTTGGCAGCGTGGGAAACGCCGATCGATACGAAGGACTGGTCGCCTCGGTCGCAGGGTGCCGGGAACCCTCCCGATCCCGGTTACTTCAACGGCAAATTCAGCCTCAGCGAGAAACTTGAGAACCTGCACAACAGGGTTCACGTGCCGATCATCGCTACCTCATTTCGATCGCCCGCCCTGAAGCAGCAATATGCTGCCGCAAGCGACCCTTCGGGCCTTATCGACGACCTGGTCAAGAATGAGAAGGCGTTTGTGAGATGGGACAACGGGTGCCTGCTCGTCCGCCATCCCGCGTACTGGATATTCGAGTGCTCTGAGCCGTCCGAGGCGATCTTGCAGGAAGCGGAGCGTATCGCAAAAGACCGGGTGTTGGGCCTGTTCGAATATGCCGGCCTCGCTTACTTCATGTCAGGAATGCAAGACGACGTCGCCCCCTGGAATCGGAGCCCACTGATTTCGGTCGCAGAAGTTCTTTCAAGTCATCACTCGGCGCGCGAGGCGCTCACGGGTGAGGGATTCCACGAAGCCCGTGGCCTTCCTCACGCCTTCGAGCGGCTGGTTGGCGACCGCGGCTTGCTACTAAGATTCGACCCCGAGCCTCTTGCGAGGGCCTACCCAGCATTGGCTGCGCTCGGCGCATGCCCGCCGCCATTTCTCCAACGAATTGCCGACGGCGAGCATCTCCGGCTCGAAGATGTCTCCCTGCTTGGATGGACGCCTGGCGGAATTGAGTGGGCGGGCTTTCAGTCCATTAAGATCGGAAAGCGAATACGCACAGGAACGACCGAGTACCCGATCCGTTTAGAGCCCGGGCACCCGATCATTAGGGACGCGTTCGATGGTCGACTTTGTTTCGCGGCGGACATCGCTCCGATATTTCCCACCAGTTGGACCGACCACTTCATCACCGAATTCGAACTTGAGGGGCGCGACCACACCCACATTTTCGACTCCCGTGCCGAACAGGTCTGGATCGACGTTCAAGGCGAGGACGACTATCGTATTTGCTTGGGATTCAACGACGAAGCCGTCGTGACGTACAGCTTCAAGGTTCATCCGAAACCTGGAGCCGAAGGCAGTTAGAGGTTTCCGGAACCAGGGATGGCTATGCTCACCCGTCCAGACAACCTATCCGGGGGCGGCGCGCAACTCACGCATCCGGCTCGCCGAGCATGCCGTTAGGGAGGGTCTAGCCCCTTGCGTCGGGGCTAGGCCTGAGATTGGTGAAAATCTAGCGCTTGCCCTGAGCAGCGCTGCCGGGGCCGCCGCTGAGATCGACGTTTTCACGCTCGGCGGAAGCAGAGGAGCCCGCTCCCTTGGCGGCAGCCGCGTCTTCCCGCTGCTCCCGCTCCTTCTCCATTTGCGCCATGCTCTTTGCCGGGGAAGGATGGACGACGCCCTGTTCCATAGCCGGGGGCGCGAACATCTTGTAAGCGTAGAACCCAGCGACGCAGATGGCGGCGATCGTCACCACGATCACCGCCACTTTCTTTACTGTGTCGTTCATGGCCTCTGGGCTAGAGCCAGGTTCCTTTTATTCTGCGCCAGTGCCGCCGAAGGATTGCTGATCCACATGGGATCGAGAGTCGACTCCCGGTGCATCGCCTTCGAGTGGCCGTCGCCGAAACCGAAGTTCGTGACGTTGCCATACTGCTCCATCGTCATTCCGTCGTGAGCCTGGCACCAAATGAAGCCATAGTCGTCGAACTTCGGATACGCGCTGATGAAGCATCCGGTGCCGCATCCGGCCGGATCGTAGCCAAGGCCGATGGCCTGCGCCTCAGACTGGCTATACATGTACCAGCGCTGGTCGAACCGGTACTGCCAGAAGCCGTTGTAGTACGACCAGGTGCAGAAGAGGGGGATCAGCGTGATGGTGTCCGCCGGAGCCGTGACCGCCGAGCCGTTCAGGGAAGGAACAAAGGCGGAACTCGGATTGCCGCTTGGGTACAGAGCCGAGTCGTAACCGGAGACGCCATAGGACGTTAACGGGAAGTTCGGGTTGTTGTAAGTCGGGCCGTAGCTGACGAGACCGCCGCCATCGGGCTCGGGGTTGTTGGGCCCGATGCAGTTGTTCTGGGCTCGAGGTAGGAAGTCTTGTGGACTATGCGAAATGGCCTTGTTCTTCGTGTACGGGTTAATGACGTAGTGGAAGGAGTTCGTGTGCTGGCAGGGAAGGACTCCGCCGTGGTATCTCGTGCAGTTCCAGTCCGACGGGCTGTTGCGCAGCATCGGGTTGACGTCGTCGACATCGGTCATGTACATGATGACCGCGAGCGAAAGTTGCTTGGTATTCGATAGGTCCGCGGTCTTCTTTGCCGCTTCCTTAGCCTGGGCGAAAACCGGGAATAGGATTGCCGCAAGAATCGCGATGATCGCGATGACCACTAATAGTTCGATCAGCGTAAAAGCACGCCGAGATGATTTTGGAAAGCCACTCATTGTGGACCCCCCGCGCATAAGATGACCAGCGGCCCGTGCCGTCTGATTCTCACGTATCTTAACACAGTTAACATCAAACTGCCACCAGCTTCTTGCCTTGCTAGACAAATCGGCCTAGCCTCGATGCTGGGCTCCGCTCCCATCTGCGTGCAAATGCTGTCAGTTTTGCCAGGCAATGAGAGCATCGCGACCTATCATTCCATGGGTCCTTCGGCGGCCAACGGCTCGCACCCAGGATGGCGGCTTGCCGGGTACCTTCAAGACATGCGTCCCGACGGCCGACAGCCCGACCAACTCCGTCCCTTCACCCTCGAAAGAGGCTTCGCGAAATTCGCGGAGGGTTCCTGCCTCGTCAAGATCGGGGAGACGCACATGCTTGTCACCGCAACCGTCGAGGACCGCGTTCCTCCCTTCTTAAAGGGCAAAGGGCAGGGCTGGGTCACGGCCGAGTACTCGATGCTTCCACGTTCCGGCCGTCAAAGAAACCAGCGCGATCTCATGAAGCCAAACGGTCGAAGCATGGAGATCCAGCGCCTCATCGGCCGCGCTCTTCGCACGGTCGTCGATCTCGATCGCATGGGCGAGCGAACGATCACGATCGATTGCGACGCGATTCAAGCCGACGGGGGTACACGCTGTGCCGCTATTACGGGCGGTTACGTCGCACTATACGATGCGATGCGGTGGATGGTCGACCAGAGGATGCTGAAACAGGTCCTTCTGAAGGAGCCGCTTGCGGCAATCAGCGTTGGGATCTATCGAGGCGGAGAGGTCCTCGATCTCAATTACGACGAGGACAGCTCCGCGAACACTGACATGAACGTCGTGATGACGGAATCGGGCAAGTTCGTCGAGATTCAGGGTACGGCGGAGCAGGATCCTTTTAGCGCGGAAACTCTCGGCAAGATGCTCAAGATGGCGAAGAAAGGCATCGACGAACTGATACGCGCCCAGAAAGCAGCGCTTGGGATGTAAAGCCTCGGCATCCTATCGTCGCCGAGAGTTTGCCTGGAAGGCCTGAAACTGCCCGCGACGGCCGATGAATCCAGGCTCGCCTTCCATATAGATGATGAACCAGCCCCGCGGCTCATTCACGATCTTCGGGCTCATTTCGAAGGGCTGCTCAGTGTACTTCTGCACGGCATCCCCGGTCGCCGCCTTAACCTCGAAGAAGACGACATCGTCTCTGGAGATATCGGATTCGGCTTTGCCGGCCACATCGGCGTTGTAGGCGATCAGCGTCCGCCCGCCTTGCATGTCATCGCAGCCCCAGGTTTCATTCGCGCCCTGCGCCTTGAACGGGTTACCCGGCTCCGGCGTCATGTCCTTCGCGTAATAAGAGCGAATCTCGTCGCGCCAGTTCTCGGCGGGCGGGAGCTTGTTACCATGGTCTTTGGCATAATCGCGCGCCCCGTCTCGGACGGCTTGCAGGGTCGCGCTGCACTCTGCAAGTGGTTTCGCAACCTTACTGAAGCCCCAGAAGATGCCACCACCGACCAGGGCTGCCGGCCCGATGCAGCACAGAACGATCGCTCCGATCACGATGCCGATGATGAGACCGGTATTGCTTTTCTTGCGAGGAGGCATATAAGGAGGAGGAGCATCCATCGGATCGATTCTACAGCAAGGCGGCTTTCTGCGGAAGGATAGGCCCGGGACCGGACTGGCGTGGCGCGGGGTGCGCGGGAAGTGCTGAGACTTAACCCATGTTCACCACCCCACGCAATTAGGCGAACGCATTACACTAGTTTTGATGGACCCTTTGCGCGCTCTGCCGAAGGTCGATGCGCTCAGCCGGGCGGCAACCCTGGACGAGTTTCCCGAGCGTGTGCGCGTCGAAGCCGCGCGTCAAGCCATCGCGGAGACCCGGCGGGCAATCCAAAGCGGGGCTAGGTTGAACGGGCACACGCTTGAAGACATGGCCGCCGAAAAGGCGAGAGGGATGATCGCGCGCAGCCTCATGCCGGCCATCAATCTGAGCGGGGTCATCTTGCACACCGGCTTAGGCCGAGCGAGGCTTGCTCCCGCGGCGATCGAGCACATCGCCTTGGTCGCGGCGAATCACTCGGTACTCGAGATCGATACCGAAACCGGCAAGCGTGGAGACCGGCAGGATCACGTGAGGAGCCTATTGTGCGAGCTAACCGGCGCCGAGGATGCGCTCGTCGTCAACAATGCGGCCGCCGCGGTCGTCTTGACGCTCTCGGCGCTGGCTCGCGATCGTGAGGTCGTTCTCTCGCGAGGCCAGATGGTGGAGATCGGAGGCTCCTTCCGGATGCCGGAGATCGTTCGCGAAAGCGGCTGTGTCCTTGTCGAGGTCGGAACGACGAACAAAACGCGGCTCTCGGACTACGAGGCCGCAATCGGCGATCAGACCGGTGCAGTTCTTCGCTGTCACACCAGTAACTTCAAGATTATCGGGTTTACCGAGCAGCCCGAGCTAACCAAGATCGCGCGGCTCGCCCACGATCGGGGCGTACCCTGCGTCGACGATATGGGTACCGGCTGTATTGTCGACGCCAGCTTATTTGGAATGGTCAAAGTGCCCACCATCCAGGACAGCCTGGAGGGTGGCGCCGACGTCGTGACGGCAAGCGGGGACAAGCTACTCGGCGGACCCCAGGCCGGCCTGATCGTTGGCCGGACCGAGTACGTGGGTCGGATCAAGAAGCACCCCCTTGCCCGGGCAGTTCGCATCGACAAGCTGACGCTTGCCGCTTTGGAGGCAACCCTCAGGCTGTACCTGCAGGGGCGGGAACGTGAGATCCCGACGATTGGATATCTGAGTCGTCCGTTGGAAGAGGTTCGACGGCTGGCGGAGGCGCTGGCTGGGGTCGTTTCGGGCTCCGTGATCGACGAGGGCGTGACCGAGGTCGGGGGTGGATCGTCGCCGGGAACCGGAGTGAAGACCTGGCGGGTTGGACTTCCACAGAGACCCGCGGATGCCATTGCCAAGCGGCTCAGATTGAACGGGATCATCGCGCGGATCGAGGATGACCGCGTTTGGCTCGATCCGCGGACGCTGGACGAATCTGAGGTCGAGACCGTTTGCGAGGTGCTCAAATCAATCTAACCGACGAACAGAGGCTCGAGCGGAACGAGATCATCCGTTCATTTCTTACCCGCCTCGACCGCCATTCGCCGAGCGAGCGAGGCCATGCGGAGCGTGTCGCCGTCTACGCCGTGGCGACCGGTGAATCCCTGGGCTTGGACGACGATCTCCTCCGGGACCTTCGATATGCCGCGATCCTCCACGATGTGGGAAAAATCTCAGTCGATGCCCACCTGCTTCGAAAAATCGGTCAATTGAGTGAAGAGGAGATGGATGCGCTTCGGCTGCACGCCTTGATCGCAGCGAGCATGCTCGAGGCGTTCGAATGGCTAAAGCCGTGCCTTCTCGACATTCGCCACCACCACGAGCGATGGGACGGGGGCGGGTATCCGGACGGCCTCGTGGGCCCGGACATCCCGCTTGGCGCCCGGATCATCAATCTTGCCGAGACGTTCGACGTGATCTACTCCGGGCTTCTGGGAGACCCGAAAGGGGAGGAAACGGCAATAGCGGAAATTCGGCGGTGCTCCGGCTCTCAGTTCGATCCGAAGGTCGTCGATGCGTTTCTCAAGGTCCAGCCATTGATCCAGCCGGTAGGGTAGGGTTGCCTACTCGCCCGCGCTCACCTCGCCCGATCCCACGATCGACGGCTCAACGCGTTGAGGATGGCCCTTGTACTTGACGTCTCCCGAGCCGGTGATGCTGGCGTTCAAAGTCCCGGTAACGAATACGCTGGCGTCGCCTGAACCGGAGATCGACACCTTGGCATCGGTTGCCTTCAACCCGTAGAGTTCAAGGTCGCCCGAGCCGGCGATCCTGGCACTCAGCTTGCCGATCGAGCCATCCGCTTTAATATCGCCCGAGCCCGCGATCGAAATGTCGAATTCGGAGCCGCCGACATTGTGGAGGGCAAGGTCCCCGGATCCCGCGACCGAAGCCGCTTGCAGGGTCGAAGCGCTCAACGTTACGATTAAAGGATTCTTGGTCGAGTAGTTTCCATCCAAGTAGATGTGCAGGGTATCCCCTTTCACTTCTGTCTTCACCAAGTTGATAAGGTTGTCGTCTCCTTTGATCGTCGCGTCTCCCGACTTTCCGACGGTCACATCGGCATCGATCGAACCGTCCACGGATACCGACTTGAACGCGGCCAGTTTTCGCGTGATCGAACTGACCTTGCCTGACCCGACGACCTGAGGTCCTCCCGACAATTGCAAATCAAGTCCGCACCCCGAGAGCGCCGTACTTGCGAGCGCCATGCCTAACCATTTTTTCATTGCCTTCCTCCCGCTCGTCAATACGATAACACGGGTCCTCCTCGTTACTGAGGCTTTGGGTCCGCCAGGAGATAGGGGCCAGGTTCTCCCGCTTTCATCCGGGATGGATGGACTGCGGCAAACATGACGAAGGCTCAGTTCACCCAGCGCGGAGTACCTAACCGCAGCTATACTCCGAACGAAATGCTCTTGCTGTTTCCGATGGCAGCCATGGTCGCGTCATGGCAACAGAACCCCTTCTTGCCGCCCTCCGCGTCGCTGCACTACGCGCCGAATCGCGTCTGCGATCTGGTCAACGTCTCGGTCGACATCGACGTCGATTACCCGAACCGGGCGATCACCGGTCGCGTGGTGAACACCATGACTCCACTCCGCGAGGGCATTACGGAAATCGTCCTGCAAGCCGGCGAGGCGCTGCAGATATCGAGAGTGACGGTAGACGGGGCGGACGTGAAATTCACCCGCATGAAGAGGAACCTGATCTTGACGACGCCTCCCAAGCCGAAAGGCAAGCCGCTGGCCGTCGAAGTTGACTACAAGAGCGTCAACAGCAAGGCCCAACCATTCGGTGGGCAGGGCGGATGGCATTGGATCCAAAAGACGGCAAACGACACCAGCGCGACCCGCGTAGGTTTTTGGACTCAGGGCGAAACCGAATCGAACAGCAACTGGTGTCCAACTTGGGACTATCCGAACGACCTTGCCACGAGCGAGACTCGCTGTACGGTTCCCGCTGACTGGGACGTCATCGGAAACGGCGTCTTAGTTTCGAATACTTTGAGCGCGGACAAGGGCCGGCGGACCTACGACTGGAAGTCGTCGATCCCGCACGCCACCTATCTTCTCACTTTATGCGGCGGACCATTCGATATCAAGAGGGACAAGTGGGAGGGGGTTGACCTTTGGTATGTGGTTCCGAGGGGTCAGGCGCAATACATCGACGACACCTTTGGCGACACCAAGGACATGCTGAGCTTTTATTCCAGTGTGTTGGGCTACAAGTATCCCTGGCCGAAATACGCCCAGGATGCGATGTACGACTTCGGCGGCGGCATGGAGAACGCCTCCGCGACAACGCTCGGCGTGGGTGAGCTAACCGAGGCCCGCGAGGGCTTTCGAAGAGCTTCGAGCATCAACGCACACGAACTCGCCCATCAATGGTTCGGCGACACCGTCACCTGCAAGGACTGGGGCGACATTTGGCTCAACGAAAGCTTCGCCACGTTCATGCAAAACCTCTACTTCGAGCACTCCATGGGGAAGAACGGATACGACCGCCAGGTCGACGACAACATGAACGGCTACTTCCAGGAGGCCCGGCGCTACAAGCGGCCGCTGTCCACAAAGATGTATCAGAACGCCGACCGGATGTTCGACAGCCATACCTATCCGAAGGGCGGGGTTATCCTCCATACGCTGCGGCGCTACCTCGGCGACGCCAACTTTTTCGCCGGTCTTAAGCTGTATCTGCACACCTGGCAGCACACGCCGGTCGAAAGCGGCCAGCTTAGGCGGTGCATGACGGAAGCGACCGGCATCAACTGTGAGCCCTTTTGGGCGCAATGGATCGAGAAGCCGGGCCACCCGGTTCTGGATTACACGTGGACCTACGATCAAACCGCAAGGGAAGTCGTGGTTACCGTAAAGCAAACGCAAGAAACAGGCGATGGGACGCCTGTTTATGACATCCCAGCCAAGATCGGCCTGATTTCGGCGAGCGGCATGATTCGTCGGGAAGCGGCGGAGCTGAACCAAAAGGAGCAGACTTTCCGGTTTGCCGCGGCAGCCGCACCGGCCGCCGTACTCTTCGATCCGGATCATGACTTTCTTCGAGAGATCCCGACGCTCCATTGGGCTTCCGAGGAACTCACAGCGATCTTGCAATTCGCTCCGAATTGCGATGACCGCACGCAGGCTCTCGCAAAGTTGATCCCTAACCTTTCCGGCGCGACCCTCGACTTGGTCGCTCGGGTGGTTGCGGCGGATGACGGCGCGTTTCCGGCTTTCCGGTCGGTATCTCCTCTGGCGAATCTTAAAAAGCCGGAACTTCGCTCCTTGTGGCTTAAGCTGCTCGACCATCCCAACTTCGATCGGCGGGCCCAGGCCGTCTTGGCTCTCGCCGACCTTCCCGTCGATCCCGCGACGGTATTGCGGCTGAGGGCGATGATTAGCGACAAGGAACCCATCCCGGCGGTCGTAGGCGCCATCAGGGCACTCGCTGATTGGGATAAGAAGGGCAACGCGGACGTCTTCCGGAAGGCTCTCACGATCCCGTCGCACTTTGACCGGATCAAGAACGCGGCTCAGTCAGCACTCGAATCGTAATCGCGGACCTGCTTGCTAAGCGTTGGATTGAGGCGTGTGAAGTGCGCTCTGGTTCGGCCGATTTATCGGCCTGCCCATGTTACAATCGCTCCGTGCTTGCATCTCTTTGCTCCGTGCTTCTCGCAACCACTCCGGCCCGCGTCGATCAGAATGGCTGGATGTACCTCCGGCTATCCGGTTCGCCTCACGAAATCGGGATGCAATACGGCAAGCTTGCCGCAAAGGAGATCGACGACGCCAACAAGATGCTTCGCGTCTATCTCAAGCACAACACGGATAAGGACTGGAACTTCTTCCGCGATGCCGCGACAAAGATGTTCGCCCCGAAGCTGGGCACGGAATATCGGGATGAGATTCAGGGCCTGGCCGACGGCATGAAGGGTGAGGGCTACACGTACGACTTTGCCGACATGCTGGCCCAGAACGCGTGGATCGAGCTGGCATGGTACTACGTGCCGAAGTGGGATGCCGAGCATAAGAAGCAGGCGCTCGTCAGCCGCGCCCCCTACAACTGCTCCGCATTCGTGGCAACGGGCAGCCAAACCAGGGATCACAAGATCGTCATGGCCCACAATGCGTGGGTCGACTACTTGATCGGCGAGCGCTGGAACCTGATCCTCGACATCCGCCCCCAGCATGGCAATCGGATCCTCATGGACTCTTGGCCGGGCTTCATCCACTCTGGGGACGACTTCGCGGTGAACTCGGCCGGGATCATGGTCACAGAGACCACGATCGGATCCTTCAAGGGCTTCGATGAGGGAGGAACGCCGGAGTTTCAGCGAGCGATCAAGGCCGTCCAGTATTCGAATTCGATCGACGATTTCGCGCGGATCATGCGGCAGGGAAACAACGGTGGGTACGCAAACACTTGGCTTGTCGGCGATATCAAGACGAACGAGATCGGAGAGCTCGAGCTAGGACTCAAAAACGTTACATTTAAGTCGACCTCGGACGGCGTCTATGTCAGCTCCAACTTCCCGCAGGATCCGAAGCTGATTGCCGAGGAATGCGATGGGAGCCTCGCACAAGGCCCGAATGCCTGCGTCGACCGGCGGGCTCGGTGGAATGCCCTGATGGATCAGTACAAAGGCAAGGTCGACATCAAGTCGGCTAAGGCGTTTCTCGGCGATCATCACGATCAGGTCAGAAGCATCGACAAGGCCTGCGGTTCCTCGCTATGCGGCCACTTCGATCTCGACGAGCGCAAGGGGTTCGCTGCCATGCTTGGCCCGGACTGGACGCCGGCCGGTTCGGTTCAGGGGAAGGCGATCGACGCCGATCTCGCGCGCAACATGAGTTTTTGGGCGCATTACGGCCATCCTTGCGGGGAGGACTTTATGGTTCAACCGTTCCTGAGGCTGCATCCCGAGTTCTCCTGGGAGCTGCCTTATCTGACCGACATGAAGTCCCAGCCTTGGACCTTGTTCTCGGCGAAGTGATGCGGGCCGGGTACGCGTTCCAGATTGAAACACAGAGACACCGACGATGTACGGAGGGCTCGGACTCAGCGGTTGGTCTCGGACCTGATCAGCTCGAAGCCCTTAGCCGTAACCTCGACTCGTCCATACCTAACCTCGATCAGACCCTCCGTCTCGCAGTCTTCCCAAATCGATAGCCTCGGACAGCTTGTTCGCCATGCCTCCATCGCCTCCGCGTAGGTGCGGGGCTTTGCTGCCAGCCATTCGAGAAGCTGAATTCTAAGGGCTTGATTGGTATCTGTCACGCAACCATGATTATTGACCACGCGCGCGTGCGGAGATCCCTCGGTTCTCGGGATGACAAAACCCTATGGACGACATGCTAGCTGCTAGAATTTCACGGCTATGAGCACGAGCGTGACGCTGGCAAGGGACACCAATCAGGCCCTGGGAATCGGGCAGTTTGCGATCGACTTCCTCTCGGGAAAGCTTGGCCCGGGGCCGAGCCAGGCGATTCTGGATCGCACGAAACTATTCCACACCGACGCCGTGTTGTGCGGCCTCTCCGCGCTTGCTTTGGGGACTAATGCTCCAACCCTGCTTAGGCGCGAAGCGCTCGAGTATCCCGATCCCCAGGGTGCCCCTGTCTTCGGATCGAATCAAAAGGTCAAGTCGGAGAAGGCGATCCTCGCTAACTCCTCGGCCGTGCGCGAATGGGACTCCAACGGCACGAACTTCGGCTACAACCCGGCCTTAGGACATACAGCCGGCGAATTCGGCCACAACGACTTCTATCCGGTTGCCGTCGCTGCTTGCCAACAAAACGGCCTGGATGGCGCCACGGCGTTGAGGGCAATGGTCTGTCTCGACGAGATTCGGGGGCGCCTGGCTGAGGTGTTCTCTCTCAAGAGCTACAAGATCGACCACGTCGTTCATGGGGCCATCGCTTCCGCAGCCGTTTACGGCGCGTTGATGGGCGCCACCGCGGAACAGATCGAGTCCGCGATCGGCCAGTTCGTTGCCCATTACATCCCCTGGAGGGCCATTCGTGCCGGAAAGCAGCTCAGCGACAGCAAGGGAGCCTCGGCTGCCGTTTCGACGGAAGTCGCGATCCTTGCAATGAAGAGGGCCCTGCAGGGCTTCGTCGGCCCTCAGGACATCTTCCGCAATCCCGAGTCGATGTTCAGGCAGTTCGAGAGAACGAACGGCGATTCGCCTTTCGATCTCGTCTTGAGCCACTCCGGCGACGACTTCGCAGTGATGGGGATGCATTTCAAGCTGGGGCTGTACGAGCATCAGTCCGCAGGAGCTCTCCAGGGCGTGATCGATCTAATATCCGCTCACCCCCATCTGACGGAGCCGGGTGCAATCCGAAAGATCTTGATCCGAGCTTATGAGCCGGCGTTTGGAATCATCGGTGATCCCGCGAAGCGGGATCCGTATACGAGGCAGTCGGCGGATCATTCGATGGTCTTTATCGTGGGAAGGCTGCTTGGGAAGGCTCTCGAGTTGCAACCCACCACTCACAAGCCGGAAGAATTGTGGAAGACGCTGATGCTCTCACCGTACGACTATTCGGCCGCGGCTATTCATGAGCCTGAGACAAGGAAGATCATGGCGATGATCGAATTCGAGCATGGCGGGCCGGAGTACGACAAGCGATATCCGGAAGGCATTCCGACGTCTGTGGTCATCACCGACGCGGCTGGCAAAACCTACGACAGCGGGCTCGTCATGTTCCCGGCCGGGCATGCCCGAAACTCGACCGCCGACCTAAGAGGCATCCTGGCTCACAAATTTGGAATGCTCGGCTCGCTGGCCCTCGATAGTTCTTCGGGAGTTTTGGACAGGCTGGGGCGCTTAGATAGCTTGAGTGCAGAGGAGCTGCGCAGTCTTTACGATTTCGAGATCGCGAGCCGTCCCGGCTACGAATAGCCTGTACCGAAAGAGTCTATGGATTGGGGAATCCCTCGTATAATGCATGCGGGGTGAGGATGGGTCTCCTGACGGTTCTTGCTACGTACCTTCTCGTCGGTTCCGGATTTGGTACGACGCCCCCGCTCGCGCCACAAGGTGATGCCAAGTCGCTTCGAATGGCAGCCCTAAGCTGCCGGACTCAAGCGGATGAGGCGCGGCACACAGCGCTGAATGATCGAATCGAAGCCGATGCCCAGCGTGGCAAAGCCACCGAGCTCCGGGGACAGGCCGCGGACGCCCGCGCCAAAGGTGATCCGGCTCAAGCGGACGCTCTGGAACAACAAGCGAAACAATCCGAAAACGCGGCGAAGCAGAATCTGGACGCGGCCGATGCCCTCGACAAACAAGCGGCAAGCCTAGAAGCGCAGGCGCTCACCAAGGAGGCCGAAGCCAGAAAGCTTGAAGGCGAGTCCGCTGCTCTGTCGGACAAAGTGTATCGCCGAGCTCGAACGACTCTGGCGAAGGCAAGGGCCGATCTCGATGATCTCAAGCTTTATGAGGCCGCCGCCCGTGTCGGAAAAAGGGTGATGTACACTCGTCTCATGATCGGCAACGACCACGACTTCGATCTTAAGCCGTTTGGCCAAGCGGAGCTCTCTGCCCTGTTTCAGCCTTACGAAGCCGAGATCGACCAGACCTCCGCATCGGTCGAGCAGATCCGCGACTCGCTTGCTGCCGGCAAGACTAGTGATGAAATATTCTGCGCCGCAACTTACCAGCTCATGCATGACTTCATCCCGGAGCTCGAGGATGCTGAGTTCTCGATCGTCTCCAGCGGCTACAACACCTACGAAGCGGATATCTATTTGGCCGAACAAAAGTTCAGGAACGAAACCAATGAGGAGCTGGGAGAAATCTCGAAATCGAGTCTCCCGTATGCTTTGCGGCAGGCGGCGGTCGATATCGCCAAGAATCGACACGACCCGGAACGGAAGGTGGTGTTTTTCGACATCGCGAAGCGTTACCGCGCCGAACGCGCCAGGCTAGCCCTATTTCGTCAGGAATGGATTGACGAAATCACCGCTTGGCACGACTTTGCAAGCGCGCTCAGCAAGGGTAGCGATGTGCACGCGGCCGGAGCCGCCTTAATCGCTGGTCTAATCGGCACGTATTTCACTGCTGACGGAGTTGCGTTGCCCCAAAGCGTTGGAAGATTTGCTTTCGTACCGGGCAGCCCAGACCGCTACTCAACACCATACGATGACTTCGACTGGTGCAAGGCGATGCCCTTTCCGGACATTCAACAGGCCGGTGCTCCTGGCCAGCTGAGGATGACATCGATCGTTGATAAGCTTCCCGTGCTTGTAGACGACAGGAAGTACGACGGCGCCGCAAAAGGTATCGGTCCGTAGTGGAGAACGACGAAGAGGCCGGAGTATGAGGCGAAGAATCCTTCTCGGTGTAGTCCTGCTGTTTTTGGCGGTCGGGATCGCGGCAAGGGCCAGTGCGCAAAGCGGACAGCACACCGCAAAGCAGATCCCTCTTGGGAAGCTACTGGGTTCCTGGCAAAGCGATGATGGCCGGAAGATCCAGATCTCCAAGATCGACGATCACAACTTGAGTCTCAAGGGTGGCACCGGCGCCGAGTGGCGCGGAACCTACGAGGGCGGAGTTTTTCACTTCAGCGTCAAGCCCACCGCCGGCCAGATGAACCATGAGATACCGGATTGGGCTCGGGAACAGGTTGCGAGACTCGGGACCCTTACGTGGAAGCTGAGCCTCACGCCGTCCGAGGAGTCCGACGGTCTTAAGCTCACCGGCGAAATGTTGCCCGGCGAGGTTCATGTTCGCGACGTCACCGATTCCAGTTCGAACGAAACCGTTAAACGCCAAGCCGAAGTGACGGGCGAGCCCGGAACGCCGCTTAAGCTGACCTACACGAAGTCCACGAACTGGAGAATCTCCGACACGCTGGTGATGTCGGCAAAGGTCACGAAGGTCACCGGCAACGGAGCATCCTGCGACTACGTTCTATTTGCCTACGGTCCCAGTTTGCCGGGTTCTGCCAACGAAGCGAAGAGCGTTCTGAGCGATTCGCCAGGAGTGGAGTACTCGGTGCTCGCGGCCGGCCCATACCCTGGGACGGAGCCGCTGATGACAAGGGGCTGGGCCGAAGCGCTCGATCGCGTCCCGTTCGCAAAGGCGGCTTTGATGAGGAAGGAATACGGCGCGCTTCTCATCAAGGCGAAGGTCGGTTACTCCGTGTATCCATATCCTGGGCGATACACCTACAAGGTAGGAAGTGCCGCCGGCGGATGGTTTCTTTCCCAAGGGGCGGGAAAGGCGAACCTAACCATCATGCGCGACCCGGTCAAGACGCCTAGCGAGCAGGCCGATTACGCGTACCCCGGAGAAAGAATCCACGCCCAGCTTCAGGCAAACACATTCCTGACGCCTTGGAAGCCGGACATTCCGTTGAAGATCGGCCTCAACGGAACTCCGATGTTCGTCACAGCGCCGTTCGCGGCGACGGCTGCGTCTGGCCGCACCAACGGCTTGTTTACGTCTCCCACGATTCACTTGGTCGCATCGGACGACCCCGCGCTGCCAGCCGGGTCGAGCGTGGCGATGGTTGGTGGCGAGCTCCTCCTCGCCGTCGAGCCGGGCGATTCGGTTCAGATCGGACTGGCTAACCCTCGAGAGCTCCTCACGGAAGAACCAGTCGCCAATATCAACATCGCCTCCGACGACGAGGGTCTCTGGGTTGACGCCCTCCGTCGTGCTGCTGCCGCCGATGGATTGCCCAAAGATGCCGACCTACTGAGCTCCGAGAACCTACGCGCTTCGAGCGGTCGTGAAGTGGACCAGGTCACCAATGTGATCATCTCCCAGGTTCTCTTCAAGCTTCAGAATCTAAACGAGAACTACAATCCCGCTCTCTATGGGACGCGGCCGGTGCTCGCCTTCATCCATTACTGCTATGGGCAGTCCGCGGAAGACATGGCGCACGGGGACGTGATCGTCAAGAACAAGATCACGCTCGGCGATCAGGCTGCGGCTCTCCTTTTGCGCGACGAGTTCGTGGAGCGGATGGTGCCTCTTGTCGAAACGCTTAAAGGGATCACGAAATCGGAAGACATGGTTGGCTACATGCGGGCGCTCAAGAGCGAAATCGTTCGCCCGAATAGTCCGATCGGGAGCTTCCAGTTCACCGTGCCAAACGGCACGGTCAGGATGATGGTCCGCGAGTTGTTTACCGATCCAACTTGGACCAAGCCGTACGCGGGGAACTCGCAATCCCTTCACCTAGCCTGGGCGTTCCAGGCATACCGTAAATCGGTGATCCGTGCCCAACAACGGGCTATCGACGTCCCCGACGGCAACGTTCAAGGGCTGATCGATCTGACGGGAGATAGCTTCTCGGCCGTGGTCAAGACCCTGACCCCAAAACTGATGCGGCCCGTTCGTGATGCGAAGGGCGCGACGACTTGGGAGCCCGATATGATCGCCCGGGACCGTGTGAACGGGGTTGCAGCCAGCTGGGCGGCCATCAAAGCCCAAAAGGATTGGAGTGCGATCGATTCAGACTTTGCGATCACCGCAGGCACTCTTGCGCTCCAGATCGTAGGTTCCGGCAACCTTGTGCTTCGAACTCTCTCAGCGGCAGCGAATGTGGCTGCTGGGGTTCATGGCGCGGTCGAAACCGGCGGGAAGTATTTTTACGAGGACCCGGCCAAGATCGACTTCGCCATCGGAAGCTACCGGGTTCTTGGGAGCGAGCCGTTCGATATGGCCGAAGCCCAGAAAACGCCCGCATGGTCACTTGCTCTTAATCTGGTCGGACTTGGCCTTGTAAGCCTGGATGTCTTGAACCTCACAGCCGAGATCTCGGCGGGCCGGGCGATGACGAACGCGCCGATTCTGGCGGCAAAAATCGAGAAGGAGGGGATTAAGGCGCTAAGCGAGGCGCGACCCGAAGAGGTGGCCGAATTTATTGAGGCAGCCGTCGGAGTGGAAAGCAAGTCCGCTGTCGCTGCCAACGACCTCACCATCGGAGAGAAGGGTGTCGCCAGAGCCGAAGAGGCAATCAGCCAGGAGCTCAAAGATCGTGGCGGCTTTCAGGTGCAGGAACCCGAAGAGCGGGTGCAGAACGCGGTCACGCAGCCGCCGGTCGAGCCTAAACCTTCGCCGGCCAAGGCCAACGACGAAGTTGCGAACGCGCCGGCCCTTCCACCCGAGCGGGCCCCTCTCGCCAAGGGAACCCAGACGGAACTGTTGCCAGATCTCAACTTTCAGGAGCAAGTTCCAACCCAGGCAAAGGCGGCCGAAAACCCGGTTCCGGTTCCCCAGCCTCAGCCACCTCAACCGCCGGTCAAGACCGGCGATCCGCGAGCTCCGCCGGGCCCAGAAAAAACCGCGGTGGCCTATCGGCTGAACATCGTAAAAGGGGAGAAGCTGGACCTTCAAGGGGGAAAATTTAACAACCAGGTATCTGCCCTGAAACAAAAAGGCTGGTTGCCGGCAAACTTTCCCGAGAACTCAGGCGAGTGGCGAGCTGGAGAAGTCACTTTGATTCTCGGCCAGCCTCTGGGTGAGGATTCGAGTATGTTTTTCCTCGTCGTTAGGGAAGCGGACAAGCCTTCGGTCATCAAGGTTCTCAAATGGTCTTGGGGACATTACGACATTCCGCAGGTTCATGCGGACATGGAACTGGCGGAGAAGCTCCTCACCGCTCACAATATCCTTCACCTGAAAATGGAGCTCCAGCCGCTGGAGTATGGCGAGACCATGTGGCTCAGGCAAGAACTGTTGCCTTCTAACGCCGTTATCCCGAAGGCCGCGGGGCTGCTATCGCCAGGGCAGAGAACGGCAACCATGGACCTCATGGAAGAGCTGATGGATAACGTGCTCGCCTTTGAAGACTTCAAAGGCGACAACGTGTATCTGGTTCCGCGGGGCGATGACCTACAGGCAGACAAGTGGGCCATGGGTGTACTCGATGTCGATCGGGTTTGCACGTGGGGGGAGAAATACTCGGCAAGCATGGATTTCTTTCTGGAGCAGATGGAGCTTGGGACGGTATGGATCAAGAACCCATGGGGAAGACCCCTGATCCCTGGCTCGCCCAGTGCTCAAGAACGCCTGATGACGCTTGCCGAGTTCTACAAGATTCAGTTGGTAAAGGGTGGCTGGCTCGGGTTTTCTAACGATCAATTCGTCGATGGCAAACTCCTGGTAAAAGAGGTCTTCGACAGGTTTCCATGGCTGGGGAAACCGACCGGCAGGATCAACCTTCGAGGTCGCCCACCCTCACGTTTCGGTGGCCCGCCTACCGTGCCGCCCTCGCTTATGGTTATTCCTGGACGCCAGTCGACAACTTACGTCGGCCGCAGGCCAAGAGATCGCCGGGTGAAGCAGGCCGCCTGACCTCACGAGAGCGAAGCGGTTCAAATAGCCGAGCAGCGTGTGTCCGGCACTTCATTTCCGGTGGCCGCCGCCTCCATGGGGCGTCGCGGCTGGCAAAGCCGTGACTTGTACATGGCAGATTGCCGGGCCGCACTCCGTGTTCGTTAGGCTGGCAAATGTCAGCTTGGACTTGGCCTTCGAGGCGCGGAACGTGTAAACCTTTGCCGTCCACCCCATGTTGGCCTTGTTGTGTCCAGCGATCGCAACGGTGTAGTTCATTGCGGCTCCTCCGGTCGCGGTGACGCGCATCTTCTTCACGTCCGGGGCGCCATCCGGATTCGCCGCCAGATCGAACGTCACCCGGTACGTCACTCCCGTCTTCGTCGAGAAGGTCTGGCTGATCGATCCCGCGTGCTCGCCGGAAAGATCGATGCTGCGCTTGCCGTCGGAAGCCGGCCAGTAGCTGCCGACCCAATCGACGTCGTGGGTCACCGTCCACCCGCTAAGGATGTGGGACTTCGAGTCGATCTTCACAAGAACCTCGCCCTCCGGATATTTCCCTTCCGTGAAGCTTCCGTTGTGAAATTGCTGGGCGAGCAGCGCGCTTGGCGCAAGGGTGAGGATGAGACAGACGGTTCGGCGCATGTGGTTCTCCCTGGTTATTCAATCTTAGTCGCGATCCCACCGACTTGCAAGACGGTTTCGGTCTCTTGGAGAAGATACAGGCGGCCTACTGCCCGCGATCCTTTGAGTAAATGATCCTGAGAGAAGCGACGTCCCGGTTGACGACAACGGTACGCGGGTCTCGAATGGCCGTCGTCCCCGAGGCATCGATCGGGATCACCCAGGCTCCGCTTGGATCGCCAGTCTTGGAGAGGGCCTGAATCAGCATGTAACGGTCGCCGGATGGGGTCGGGTAGGCAACATCGCCCTTGATCGCGCCTAGGATTTCGCCGGGACGAGGAATATCGATCGAGAACCGGCTCGGCAATGTCTTGCCGAATTCGTCCGACCGAGGGTCGCCGAGGAGAAGCCCTCCATCGAAATCGAGGCCTGATAGGGTCAGCGGACCGGCGTATTCGATCGACGTAAAAAGTCTATCCATCGGCCAAGCGAGATTAGCGAGCAGCTTTCCGTCCGCATCTACAGGAATGTCGGCGTCCGGCAGGCCAGGCCCAGAGACATGGATGTGCGGCTTGTCCGAACTCAGCCGGATCCCTCTCACGAATCGGGCGCCCTTTCGCCACAGGGCGATCAGGTGGTTTTGGTCGACCGCAACTCGCAGGTCGACCTCCTTCATTTCATCAGTCTTCCCGGTCTTTGGATTCTTGAGAACCAAGGTTTGGAGGCTGTCTGCGCCTGCCGCTGCGGTTGTGGTCAGCATCGGCTGGCCGACGGAAAACCCTCCCTCGAGATGTACGGTGCCGGTGCCGTTCGACTTAGGTGGCTTGGTGTCGGAATCGGAGTTCCCGCCGTGGGGAGTGTCCAGCCCCGAGGAGATCTTCGGAACGTTCGGTGCTTGTGAGCTAGCTCCTTCTTGATTCTGGCGAGCTTTGGTCGACTGCTTGTCGGCGGATTGGGGATGGAAGCCGAAGAAGCTCACGATCGTCACGATGGCAGCGACGAGCGCGACGATGCTAAGCGTATGAGTCCAAACTTTGGTTAGCTTCTCGCCTGGATTGCTCACGGGGTCACTATGTTACACGCGGGCCGGCCGGCTGGCGTTTCACCTTCGGTCTGATGGCCGGTGTCGAGCTGCCCGAATATGAAGACTCGGAATTGGTTCGGAGTTCGGCGGCGGGCGACGAGTTTAGAACAACCGCTTAGGCTTGGCTATTCGGGCTACTGCCCGGCCGACGCTGGAGTTCGGGGATCCCTGATGCTTGAGAAGCCCTCCCATGCGACGCTGCATGTGGTCCAGGCTCGTATCCATCATCCACGTACCGCTTCCGCAGCCGTGGCTGCATACCTCCTTGCTTTTGGCGCCGCCTCCTTGCTCGTCTCGATTCATCGGCATTCCGCAAATTTCACAGACCATGTTCTCATTCTATGACTGAGGTCGTTGCCTGATGGGTCGTTTGGATAAATCGACCTAGCTTCAACGTCGGAAGGTCTCACGCAGAGGCGCAAGAAAGGAATGGAGGTATCACGCGAACGATACTTTTCGAGTCACAAATCGAACCTCGTCATCCGCCTTTCCTTGACAAAAAAGAGCCCCTGCCGATGGCAGGGGCAATGAGGAGGAGGTTCTTCTTTGGTTTCGTGTTATCGCCTTTATACGTTCTTGAGAAGCTGGAGGATCTGTTGTGGAATCTGGTTCGCCTGGGACAGAACGGCGACGCCCGACTGCTGGAGCACCTGCTCCTTGGTGAACTGGGTGACTTCCGCCGCCATGTCGGCATCCCGGATCGAGCTTTCGCTGCTTGTCAGGTTCTCCTGGGCGACGTTCAGCGACCGCACGGTCGACTGCAGAAAGTCGGCCTGGAAGGAGCCTAGGTCGCCGCGTGTCTGGGCTAGCTGAGTGATCGCGTCGTCGATGATGCGAATTGCGTTCGTCGCGCCTTGAGTGCTGGTGACGTCGATCGAGGCCACGGACTGGCCGCTGATCGCCCCGGTTCCAAGTCGATTAGCGAATACGGTCGGCATTGAGAACTGCACGGCTTGGCCGGCGTTCGCGCCGATCTGGAATTGCATGTTGCCCGCCGTGAGTTCGCCGACCTGGGTCGGCGCGGCGATCGAGGCGTTTCCGTTCTCGTTAAGGAGAACGACGTTGCCGAACGGATCGGTGAGCTTCAAGCCGGAATCTCCGGCGCCGCGGCCACCTGTGAAAGGCACCGTCTGGACCCCGTTTACCGTGTTGGCCGAGACATTGAAGACGGCATCCGTTCCATTACTCGTAACGGAGGGGACAGTATTCAAGATGCCGCTGGGATCGAAGAAGTCGATGCTGTGCTGCGAGCCGTAGTCGTTCTGGGTTAGGGTAATCGAGTAGGAAGTGCCCGCGCCGATGATCTGCGCCGTGACACCGGTGGTGCTGGACATCGCATTGATCTTTGTGGCGATCGATTGGAGGGTGTCGGTGCCTGAACTGGTGAACGAGTATCCGTTGATCACGAACGATCCGGGTGTCGTCACGATGGCGTTGGGTGAAGCGAACGTCTTGTTGGTTGCGATCGTCGCGAGTGTCGCGGCGGTGACCTTGTTGACGGTGATCGCGCCGCTGGCGACGGAGAAGCCGGCAAAAGTGCCACCCATGAAAATGCTGGATACGTCGTTCGTGTCGGTCACATTCGCGAGAGCGCCGGCGGTACCGTCCAAAAGCTTCTTGGTGCCGAACTGCGTCTGCTGCGCAATCCGGTTGATCGACTCGACGGTGGACCGGATCTGAGTTTGGTTCGCCTGGAGGACGGAAGCGTCTACAACGCCGCTGTTGGCCGAGCTAACGGCCAGGCCCCGCATGTTGTTTAGAAGGGTTTGGATTTCATTGAGAGCGCCTTCCGCGGTCTTCGCCATGTTGACGGCGTCCTGCGAATTGTTGATCGCCTGGCCGATGCCGGTGATCTGAGCCCGCATGCCCTCGCTGATGACCAGTCCTGCTGGATCGTCCGCGCCTGAGTTGATCCTCAGGCCCGAGCTCAGTCGAGAGATGCTCCCTTCCATCTGCAGCCCCGTCTCGTTGAGGTTGCGAAGCGCCGTCATGGCCGGGATGTTGTTGTTGATCCTAAAACTCACGTTTCCAGACTCCTAAAGCGAACCGTGCGAAAAGAAAACCGAAAAATCGCATCGATCCATGGGGAATCTTTGGCGAAACGTGGAATAACTAGAGGCCTTTTGCTTCGGACAGATTGATTTGAGGCTGACAGGGTTGTCAGGTCACGAGGCTCCCTATCCAAGACAGATCGCGTACCCGTCAGAAGAAACTAGCTTGTTGCCGCGACGGTTACGTCCCTTTCGGCGGGGCCCAGGGCGAAGTCGATCGCCTCACCAGTGCTCATTTTCATGCCGGAATCAAAGGCCGCGTCGAAATCCTGGGGTTCGAGGCCGGACTGAATCGAGGCGATGGCTTCGTCCATTTGGGCTGGAAGGTTGTGCTCTCTCGAAACACCGGAGGCTACGCGAGCCGATTCAGAGGCGCCCAACAAGACCGCGGCACGCCGGAGGTTCCCTCGAGCACATTCGACCATAGCCATGAGGCTCATCGCGGAGCCGAATTCTACGATTGCGCCGCAATCGCGGTACGTCCGCATTGCCATCTCGGCGTGGGATGACGCGTTTGAGATCCGGCCCGCGCGTAGCTCTAGCTGCGACAGTGTTGACAGGGTTATGCCCCTAAGCTGGTGTGCTCCGATGCTGGCGCTGATAGCCTCGCTACGTTCCAACGATTCACGAGCGGCCACAAGGTCGCCGATCTGAATCCAGAGATCGCCTAGATTATTGAGAGCTGACGCGACGAGCCCGGGCCGGTCGAGCTTGCCTGCTAGCTCCAAGGACTGCCCAAAAAGGGTGATCGCTCGATCTGTTTCGCCAAGGGCCAGGACAGCACAGCCGAGGAGATTCAAGACATGGGCTTCGCTTACTGCATCCGAACCCTGACGGTAGAGTTCGAGCGATGCCGTGAAGTAACGTGCGGAGGCCTCGTTGTCAGACTGAACGTGGGCCATCCATGCGACGCGCCCAATGATGTCGGCGCGAAGTTTCCAAGGTAAATCAGATGTGAGGCGATCTACCACACTTGCGAGTCTGGCTCGACCTTCTCGGAGATGCCCATGCGTATCCCAAAACCTGGATAACGCGATGCATAGCCTCATTTCGCTCTCGAATGCGCCCGAGGCCTGAAGCCAATTAAGTGCGGCGCGAAAGTTGTCATGATCCGCTTCCAACAAGGCGAACCAGCTTCCTTGATCAGCCCCGGCAAGCTTTGGCTCAATTCTCTCGGCAGCATCGACGAAATAGTCGGCGAATCGGCCAAAAATAGCCTCACGCTCACCGCTCTCCTCAAGCCGCTGATTTGCGAACTGTCGGACCGTCTCGAGCAAGTAGTACCGTGAGGTGCCAGATCTGCTCGAATCGGCCGCAGCGGAGAAGATCACCAGGGACTTGTCGACAAGTGAAGAGATGCTTGCAGAGGTCTCCTCCTCGTCGTCTTTATTGGAACAGACTGCGGCAGCAGTTTCCAGGGTACAGCCTCCCGAAAAGACGGAAAGACGGCGGAGTACTGTTTGCTCGAACCCGGAAAGCAATTCCCAGCTCCAATTGAATGCGGCTTCTAGAGTCTCATGCCTCGCTCCGCCGGAGCCTTTGCCTCTGAGTAGCGAACTCTGGGAGCTAAGACGCTCTGAAATGACGTCAAGGGGCATTGACCCAACCCGGACGGCCGCGAGTTCAATGGCCAACGGAATGCCATCGAGACGTTCGCAGATCTGCAGAATCTGGCCGGCATTTGATTCCGAGGCAATGAATGTCGGAAAAGCAGCCTTAGCACGTTCGACAAATAACTCCACCGCGGAACATACTCCCGCGTTTCCGATTGCTCCCTTCGGGTTGACGGACAGACCGGGAACCCGCCAAACAACCTCACCTCGAATCCCCAGCGCTTGCCTACTTGTCGCGAGGATTGAAATCTCTGGGCAATCTTCGAGTAGGCGGGAAACCAAGTCCGTGCAGGCGGGCAGGATGTGCTCGCAATTGTCCAGAACGCAGAGGATCTTCTGGTCAGCGATGAACCCGCTGAGCAGATCGCATGGATCGACCACTTGTCGGTTGTCGATCAGCCCGAACGAAGGTAAGAGCGTCTCGCAAATCCTGTCGCCGCTGGCGACACTCGCTAGAGCTACGAACGCTCGTTCCTCGAAATCCGGCGCAAGGTCGTGGAATAGCTGAATCGCCAAGCGCGACTTTCCGATACCGCCGGTGCCTGTGAGGGTGATCAACCTCGAGTCTTCGAAAAGAGATGCGATTTCTTTAACGGCTTGCTGTCGCCCGATCAAGCCGGTCAGGGGCGCAGGAGCTTGTTTGGCGCGAGTCGGGGCTTTGGCGGGGACAGTACCACCTTGCGCATTCGGCTGGCGAGTCCTAGCTTGAATCCGAATACGGTCGTGGACTTCCGTCAAGGCTTCGGATGGAAAGGCCGCAAGCTCATTCCAAAGCTTCGTCCGAACCTGGCGATAAACAAGGAGCGCCTCGGCCGTATCCCCCGCAGCGTCGAGTGCTTCCATCAACTCTCCGTAAAGGGTTTCTCGAAATGGATCGAGGGTAATGGCCCTGCGAAACCAGCTAATCGCATCCAAGTGATTGCCCTGTTCACAGGCTGCGTGCGCCAGTTCAGTGAGTACCGCGATCTGAACCTGTTCTCGCCGGTCCCGCTCCGCGATCACCCAGTCCTCATCGCAGCCATCGATAAGCGTCCCTTTGTAAAGATCAGCCGCTCGCTCAAGCTCGGAGTTCTTACCGCTGACGGCCAGCTTATCAAACTCGAGGACATCGATAAATGCCCCGGAAGGATCGAGCGTTAGTGACCGGAGGGAGTCCGAACTGATGCGCCAAGACTCCTCGCCAAGAGCCTGCCTAAGATCGTGGAGAGCTTGTCTCAAACTCCTAAGTGCGCTGGCGTCACCGTAATCGGGCCACAGGGTGCCAGCCAGCCAATCGCGGTCAACCTCCTTACCGGCACGCATGGCCAGGATGGCTAGCAGCCAAGGGCCCTTTCGCGAGCGGAGCTTCGGCAAAGGGCGACCACCGATCGAGACCGACACGGGTCCGAACA
>CAZNUL010000036.1:0-39389 GCA_964576205.1 uncultured Fimbriimonadaceae bacterium
CGCCGTGGGGAGGCGAGGAGAATTATTCCTGGAATTTTTCCGACGGGGCCGGCCGGTTTCTCAACATGGATGACGTCCCGGAGAAAGTACATCAAGTAGGGCTGGATGCTGTAGAACCCCAGCATCATCATGAAGCGGGTGATCCACACCCAGGCGAAGTCTGGAAATTTCGCGGGATCGATCCACAAGCTCTTGAGATAGGGGCCCCAAGCGAACGGTGGAACGGGACCAGGCAACGGGTTTTCGCGGACGGTCATCGAGAGGAGAACAAAAAGGAGGAAGACGGCCCCCATGACTCCGAAGAGCAGGCTGTTATGGCCTCCGGACATAAGGATGGCGCTGCTTAGGGCCCCAAATAACGTTCCCAGCTGAGACATGACCGCCATATAGCCGCTTGAAATGCCGCGGCGCTCCGCGGGGACAAGATCCGGAATAAGCCCGCTGTAGGAGGCTAAAGCGACATTCGCCCCAATTTGAATGGCGAAGTATCCCGTGAAGTAAAGCGGCAGGGATAGCAGGTTGAAGGCGAGCGCCATGAAGAGGATGCCGAGCGTGCCTAGAATGCCTCCGCCGAGCAGGTAAGGGCGCCTACGGCCCAAACGGTGGGTACAGCGATCGCTTAGCGGCCCGGCGATCAACGGGATGACCAAAGCGGGGAGGGCGCCGAATGTGTACAGAATGCCGAGCGTCGCTGCCGAGTTCTGTGGATCGAGCTTGGTCATCTGACCGGAAAGCACCGGCCCCAAGAACGATCCCCAAATGAAATTGGAGCCGAACCAGTACGCGCTCATGCGCATCTGGATGCCAAATGTGAGAGCTTTCCCCATGTAGGGTGAGGCGACTTCTGCCAACTCATCCATTCGAGGGTCCGTGCTCAAGCCGTCTCACCGTAATGCTTCACCGCATATTCGTAGTCGTCGAGAAAGTCGATGTCGAGGTGGAGTTCGGGGGAACTGTCCGTTATCGCGGCGCCCTTGCAGCCAAGCATCTTCATAATCTTCGCCTCCACGTCGACCAGTGTAAGGCGTTTGGTAAGCCATTTGAGCACAAAGACCGGCCCAAGGAGGCGAGCCATGCCTGCCTTGCTCTTCCGGTTTTCGAACACGCGATCGATCTGCGGCTTGATTTTGATGAGCTCCTTGACGTCGAGCAAGAAGATGTTGCCGGTCGTCCAGCTGTCGTCTTTGAGCTTAACGAAGGTTGCCGTCGTGCCTGGAAATCGCTTATGAAAATCAGACTCTCGAATCAATGGGACACCGATGTCGGCATCGGGCGGACATCGGTCGAGGAAGTCGTTGATCGCGGCTGCCGTGATGAATGGCAGATCGGTGGTGACGATCAATACCTTTTGGGGCGGTTCGGGCTCCTTAAGCAGGTGGTTCAGGCCGAGAAAGATGTTATCCGGGCCCGTCGCCCCCTGAGGGAGCTTGTACGTGGCCCTCTGCGCATCGTCGCTGTTGAGGATCTCCTCGGGACCGATCACGACCGTATTCCTGATCCGGCCGGTCGCATTGAGCTCGTCGATAGCCCTTCCGAGAAGGGTCTTACCGCCGATCAGGATGAGCGCCTTGTTGTCCGTGCCGGCCCTCTGGGCGAACTCAGCATCGATCTTCCCTCCCGCAGGCAGGATGGCATCGAAGGTCGGCATGGGGGTTAGTATCGCACGTTTAGGTTCGGGCGTTAAGGCCTTGGGGCAAGGGAAGGTGTTCGGTGTTATGTGCTAGGGAGTTGAGGCGCTATGGCGTTGGGGCACCGAACACCCCGCCTCACCGTCTCACCGTTTCACCGTCTCACCGTTTCACCGTATCACCCTCCCCACCCGCTCACCCCGTCACCCCTTGCGGATCGTCGCGATCCGCTGCTTGACGCCCGTGGGAAACGGCAGGGCTGAATCGGCGGCTTCCGCGTTTGCGAATGCCGAAGCCGCCTCCTTCTCATCTTTGATACCTTGAAGTGCCTGCCCGAGCCCGAAATAGGCCCACGGAAGGAGCTCGGCATTCCGGGTCGGCGAGGCGATAGCGGCTTCGTACTGTTCCTTTGCTTCCGCATTCTTGCCGGCACGGTGATACACGGAGGCGAGCACCAAGTGCAGCCCAAAAGACGTCGCGTGCTTGTCGGGTGCGGGTACACGGGTCAACCCGGCAATGCAAGCTGCTTCGGCCTCAGCCTCGTTTCCGCGCATACGCGCGAATGTTGCCTTGGTGTAGTCCGTTAGGTCGATCGCCTCGGCTTGCAGATCGGGTGTCGAATGAAAGACCTCCCAGTTGGGGTCGACCTCGACCCGTGTAACCAGCGAGCTAGCAGAGACCTCGAAGGCCGTCTCTTTAGTTGCAAAGTCGACCCTCTTCACCATCCGGCTCCCGTCCCCGAACTCAATCACGACGGGGAGCTCGAGGGAATAGGCCGGCTCAGTCTGTTGAACGGTCACGTGGATAGACGCGCCTGTTTGTTTCCAGTCCGACCACAGGACGGGAGCGCCCGTTCGGTCAAGCCACTGGCTCAGGATGGAATCGATGTTTCGTCCGGCGGCTTTGCGGACCTCGTCGAGGAACTGATCGAAGGTCACCTGACCCCACGCATACTTGGACGTAACAGCGCGGAGGGCTCTGTGGAATCGCTCTCGTCCGATCTCGCGAGCGATCGAGTCCCAAACCAGAAAGCCCTTCGCATTAGCGAGACCGTGATATACGGGGCTGTGTCCCTGCGGCAATGCGGACATCGCAAGGTCTGCTCCAGTCGGTCCGTATGAGATTGCTCCGCGCGCGCATTGGCGATCGTTGTAGCCGGGATGGCCCTGAGAGCGGTAGCGCGCGGCCATCGCGGGCCCTTCCATCTGGTCCACGCACTGGAGCGAGCCGTACTGGGCCAACGCCTCGGAAAGCATGTAGGCTCCCTTGGGGCCCGCGTTCCCAATCAGGTTGCCCCACCACTGGTGGCCAATCTCATGCCCATAGTAGGGGATGCTAAATCCGCCGTCGATCGCGTCGGAGTCGCCAAACATGAAGCCTTCGAAAGAGGCGCCGGAGAAACCGAGATCCCTACCAGATTCCGGCGACGGGGTTTCGATGATCGAAAAGTCAGGGAACGGATAGGGTCCGTTCTGTTTGGTGAGGACGTCGAGGATCCGGGAGCATCCTTGGGCGTATTCCTGGGCAACGGGCCGCTCCTTGAGGAGGTAAAGGGTCATCGGAACCGTGCCGGCCGCGTGCGTCACCACGAACTTGGCCGCCGCGAAGGTCGGCACAATCGGCTGCTCCATCTGGAAATGGGTGGTGCGCACCCCTTCCCGTTCGCCGGCATCGACCTCCTTTCCCGAGGCCTTGACGATGTAGCCGGATGGCGATTGAAACTCGAGCCTGCCCAACATATGCCGGGAATTGCCGACGCTCGGAAACCAGCACGTGTTGTATCCTCCCGCGAGGCATTCCTTGGAGCTGAGCAAGTACACAAAGCCCTTAGGCTCCTTGCTCGAATAGTCGAACGAGACTTTGAGCCGCTCACCGGCTGGAACCGCCTTAGCCAGGTCGATCGAATAGGTCACGTCGTGGCCCCTAGTTACTGTTTTGACTGGGTCGGCCGGACCGGCGATCTCCTTTGGCTCCAGCACGACGACCTTGGGGGCCTCCATTTGGTCGGCAAGGATAAAGGTCGCCTTCGTCGTGGCGGTTTTCGCCGAGGGATAGGTCACGGCCGCAGCGATATGCATCGCGGCTTGATCCGGCTTGAGCTGGCAGTGCAGATCGATGACCGCGGCGTCGGGCATCGGTGCGAACAATAGGGAGCAAAAGAGCATGCCCCAGTGTCCGTCAGGGGGATCCCGCTAGTCTTGGAAAATCCGAGTCAGTTGCGGGTCAGGCGACGAAGCTCGGCGGGAGAAAAGCCGGCGATCTGCTGAAACGAGTTCGTGAGATGGCTCTGATCGAAGAATCCCGTGTCATAGGCGACCTCCGCGAGCGAATCGTCGGTGTCGATCAGGAGCCTCGCCGCATGTCGCATTCGCTGGAGACGAGCGTATTGGCCGACCGATAGCCCGAAGGCTCGGCGGAAGCACTTTGCGAGGTGGCCGGGATGGACGGCGAGGCGGTCTGACACGATTGAGAGCCGGCAGCTTGGATTCTTGTCGATTATTTGGCGAGCAGATGCCGCCCAGCCGCTCGTATCCTTTGGATCCAAAGTTCCGTTGTTCGCCGTGAGGCTTCGAATCTCGGAGGGGACGTACGTTCGATCGGATTTGCAGGCTTCCGGCTCTCGATCGACGTCGAACTCGAGATTCAGGCAAACACCTCTACGGCGGCCAAATTGGTTGTCATGAACAACGTCCCGAGAATAGTGAACCGCGTCTCCCGGAAGGCACAGGTAGGTTCGACGCCCGGTGCGCTCCAAGTATGCGCCTGAGAGCAGAATCGCCAAATGGTTGCTCGCATGGCTGTGCCGCGGTAGATGCATTCCGGGCTCATAGGCGGTCTCGGTGAGGAGCATTGAGCCCCGTTCCTCCATCCTGACTACCTCCCCGAAATAGGAGTAAGGGTCGAGCTGCATCTCGAGTTACCGGCGCTTGCCGCGCTTGCCTCTCTTGCCCATCCGATCCTGCAGCTTCGTCATTTGCTTCATGCCCTTGCGCATCTCATAGAGCTGGGCTACCAGCTTATTTACTTCTTCAACCGACGTTCCCGATCCCGTAGCGAGCCTTTTTCTGCGCGATCCGTTCAGGACATCCGGATTGCGACGCTCCTTCGGCGTCATGGAAAGGATGATCGCCTCGATTCGGTTGATCGACTTGTCGTTGATCGAATTCAGGGCCTCCTCGGGGATGGCATTCGACAGCCCTGGGACCATTTTCATGATCTTGCGGATGTCTCCCATCTTGCGCATCATCTTGAATTGCTGGAGCATCATCTCGAAGTCGATGTTGCCCTGTCTGACGCGCGCCTCCATCTCCTTTGCGTCGTCCTTGTCTACGGCGGCTTCGGCCTGTTCGATGAGACCCATGAT
The DNA here is from genome assembly GCA_964576205.1 of uncultured Fimbriimonadaceae bacterium. Classification (GTDB taxonomy): domain Bacteria; phylum Armatimonadota; class Fimbriimonadia; order Fimbriimonadales; family Fimbriimonadaceae; genus JAEVZK01. Next base: position 4,993 of record CAZNUL010000036.1, read on the forward strand.
GTCGCCGAAACCGAGGATCCGCTCGGCCATTCGGTTGGGATAGAAGAAGTCGAGGGCCTCGACCTGTTCGCCGACACCGATGAAGCGGACCGGCACGCCGGTTGCGGCTCGAACGCTGAGCACGGCGCCGCCGCGAGTGTCGCCATCCAGCTTCGTAAAGATCGCCCCTGTTACGTTGACGTGCTCATGAAAGGCTTGGGCGACATTCACGGCTTCCTGGCCGGTCGTCGAGTCGAGGACGAGGAAAACCTCGTGCGGTTTGGAAACTTCGACGACCTGGGTTAGCTCCGCCATTAACGGTTCGTCGATCTGAAGCCGGCCGGCCGTGTCGATGACGAGCGTATCGAGCAGCAGATGGCGACAGCGCTCGAGCGCTTCCTTGGCGATTTGTGGAGGTTTTGTGCCGTCCGTTTTGGCGTAAACGGGCACGTCTACCTGTTCTCCGAGAACCTGCAGCTGAGTGATCGCCGCCGGCCGCTGCGTGTCGCAAGCCGCCAGCATCGGCTTTTTGCCCTGCTTCTTAAGCCAAATCGCAAGTTTCGCGCATGTCGTCGTCTTTCCCGACCCCTGCAGTCCGCACATGAGGATGACCGTCGGCGGGCTTGGCCCCCAGTTCAGCGGAACAGGTTCGGACCCCAGGATCTCGACCAGCTCGTCGCGAACGATTTTGATGATCGTTTGCTCGGCATTGAGGCTCGCGAAGAGGTCCTCGCCAATCGCCTTTTCCCTGATCCGGGCGATGATCTCTTTGGCGACCCCGAAGTTCACGTCAGCCTCGAGGAGGGCTACGCGGACTTCGCGAAGCATCTCGTTGACGTCGTCAGGGGTCAGCCGGCCCTTGCGCCGCAGCCCCGAGAAAATGCCGGACAGTCGCTTGGTCAGGTTGTCGAGCATGAGAGACGAGTTTACCGGGGCCGCCTCGCCGCCTTTAGTTGCTTGCCCGAACCGAGCCTAAGGTCCTTGCCCGCGAACATCCGCCATGACATAAAGCGTCAAAAACCTGCAGATATCGCGCGCGACACCGATGAAAGTTTAAGGGGGCACGCGAGGTGAACGAGAATGGCGGAATGCCAAGACTGCATTGAATCCGGACCCAGCCGGAGTCTTTACCCGGCGCTGGCGGTTGCCGCGCTTGCCGGGATCGCGCTAACCTACTTTTTTGTCGCCCGGCGATCTCGATCCGCCGAAGACCAACTTCCGGTCGACAAGGTCGTCAACATCTGCAATTCCGCTGCGGATAAGCTCGAGGCCTTTGCCAACCGGCTCGCCGGCTAGGGCCTGAGCCGCGGGCTTAGACTCCCTGCTTGCGGATTCTCTTGCTGTCTTTCTTGGCCCCAAGCGAGAATTTCTCCGATTTGGGTTCGACCGAGGACGAGCCGGCCGGCTTATCTTTGAGCCTGTCGATTGCCTCTTTGATCTCTTTCTTCGAAGGGCGCTTCATACGGCGGAGCGTACCCACTCATGAGCTTCCGGCCGGCCATCGGGGTTTCGCCGCTCCTGTCAAATCTGACAGGCTTCGCCAGGAAGCGAAGTTACAATGAAGCTGTGAAGAAGATCGGACCGCTCCTGTGCCTTATCGTTCCCGCCGCGATCGCTCTGGCCTGGCAAGCCCAGTCCTCCCAGCTTTACATCAACGGAAATCTCGCTTCGAGCGGGATGATCGAGCGCAATGGAGTCGCCTATGTGCCGCTCAAGGACGTCGCCGCGACTTTCAAGCTGTCCATCCAGAAGACACCGCGAGGCTATGAGTTAAGCGAATCGGGAGGGGCAAACCAAGTCGAAGGACAGACCGGCAAGATCGGGGACATGCTGTTTAACGGGTTCGTCCGGTTCCAGGTCGTCAAGGTCGCCCACACCCATACCTACATCTGTCAGTTTGATCCGTCCAAGCGCGAAATCGACCCAATCCCCGCCGACGATGACCTACTTGTGATTGTTTGCAAACTCAAGAACGGGACTCAGAAGACCATCACTCCCGACCTCGCCGACGAAGGCATCGTCGCGGTGACCGACGCCGAAGGCCACTCCTACGCGGTCCGCCGGTTCGGCGACTTTCCGTCCAACCGGGACATGCTCCCCGGCGCGGCAATCGATTATGCGCTTGTGTTCAACGTGCCGCCGAGCTTTAAGCCTCAGGATCTCGTCTACGGGAACACCGGAATCTCTCCCGCGGGCGATAAGAAGAGGTTCCGGATTTCACTTGCGACTCCGTAGGCAATCCGAGAAAGTCCATCCGCCGCTCCAAACTCCAAATTCTAAATTCCAAATTCTAAGTTCCAAATTCTGTACGTGATCCAGTAGTAGTATCGAAAGCCCTTCGCTTCGAGCCTCCCCATGGTCCGGTCGCCAGCCCGAACTTGCTCGTCATCACCCCTTAGGCGCCTGTGACATGATGACGAGCTTTACCAACCGAAGCCGTCGATGAGCCCGGCACGAACAAGAAGCTCTTCGACCGCCTGCGTCATCATCGTGCGAAATCGCTTGCTGTCCTCGGCTTGCCACATGATCTCCCCCACTCTCTCGACCTTCCGGACCGAACCCAGGCGGTCGCCGGCGTGGAAGACCTCGAATCCGGTTGGAGTCCGGTCGAGCCTGACTTCGATTCCGTTGATGCGCTGAATCATTGAGACTGACGCTTCACAATTTACACTTGACGACCGGCAATCCTCCGGCCGTCAATGGTCAATAATCCCGCCATGCCCGTTCTCGTTCTCGATCACCCCCTTGCCGGCCATTTGCTTTCGGAATTGAGACAGAGAGATACGCTCCCCGATCGCTTTCGTCAGCTCGCGAGGGTCCTCACGAGCCTCCTGATTCTAGAGGCGACGCGAGGGATGCAAACCAGGCGGGTCGATATCGAGACCCCGATCGAAGACACGGAGGGGACGGCTCTCGACCAAGGGCTGGCGGTCGTCCCAATTCTGCGCGCCGGCCTGGGAATGCTGGAGCCGGCACTCCAGTTGTTCCCGGATGTCGCCGTCGGCTACATTGGCCTCGAACGGCACGAAGCGACCGCGGTGGCCCATAGCTATTACAGCAAATTGCCAAACCTTGAAGCCAAGTACACGCTCTGTCTCGATCCCATGCTGGCAACTGGAGGTTCGGCGTCTCAGGCGATCAGCCTGATCAAGGCTCACAAGCCGGCTAAGATCGTCATGGTAAGCATCGTTGCCGCCCCCGAGGGCATCGCAAAGCTCGAAAGCGACCATCCCGAAGTTCAAATCGTAACCGCCGCGAAGGACCGGTGCCTGAACGACCGCAAATACATCGTTCCCGGCTTGGGGGACTTTGGCGACCGGCTCTACGGGACGTTCTAAGGCCCGAACGCGTGCATCAAGGTTCTTGTCTCCCAGGTAGCTCAGGGCCCGGAGAATCTATTCCCGTCTTGGCCGCGTCTGCTCGTTAAGGGAAAGCGCCGGATCGTCGGCGGGAGGAGAAATGCAAGTACCACCCCAGCAACCAATGGGTCCCGGAGGTTATCCCCGGCCATCCAATTACAACGCGCCGGAGAAGTTTGTTGCAGACATGGTCCTGGGGATCCTGCTCATCATCGGGTCCGTCTGCGTTGGATTCGCATCACTGGCATTGATCGGCCTGGGTGGCCTTGGAACCGCCGTTGGCGGAGCCGCAGCTACCACTCAAGCGGGTTCGGCGGCTGCCGTGGGAGCAGGTGTCGGTGGGATGGTGATCGGCGGGATTCTTCTCCTGTCAAGCATCGGGCAGCTTGTGGGCGCCATTTGGATGCTGGGGAGCCTTGAGAAGGGCCTCAGACTCGTCATGGTCATCGGCATCGCAGGGCTGGCGCTGAATATCATTCTCGGCGTGATGGTCGGCCATTTCAATTTCTTTGGGACCGGCCTCGGGCTGCTCTATCCAATATATGCGGGGCTCAGACTCTCGGGCAATCTCGGCCCAACGCCAATTAAGTAGTAGTCACGACTCTAGGGGCGGTAAACTCCGCCCCTAGAGTGAAGTCCCCCTCGAGGTGGCATGGGCGCCCAGCCCGTGAGAGTCATGGCCGTCAGGGTCATGGAGTCCCACTTTGAAAGTCCTCGTGATCGGCTCGGGTCCGATCGTGATTGGACAGGCCGCGGAGTTCGACTATGCGGGCACCCAGGCCTGCAAAGCCCTCCGCGAGGAGGGCCATCGAGTTGTCCTCATCAATTCAAACCCGGCCACGATCATGACTGATCCTGGAGTGAGCGACGCGCTCTACATCGAGCCCTTGACGCTCGATTTCTGCACCCGGGTCATCGCCCGTGAGCGACCCGACGCGCTGCTGCCGACGCTCGGGGGCCAAACCGGCCTGAACTTGGCGACCCAGCTCAGCGAAGCCGGCATCCTCGACAAATACGACGTTCGGCTGCTCGGAACTCCGCTGAGCGCAATTCGAAAGGCCGAGGACCGGGAGCAGTTCCGCAGTCTGATGCGTGAGATCAAAGAGCCGGTTCCCGAAAGCTGGATTATCGAGTCCGCCGACGAACTGCGGGATGTCCTGGATGTCGTTCCCTATCCGTGCATCATCAGGCCCGCGTATACGCTTGGCGGCACCGGCGGCGGAGTCGCCCACTCTCGCGACGAGCTTTGGGAGATCGGAAACCGCGGGCTCAAGCTCTCGATGCGCAGCCAGATCATGGTTGAGCGCTCGCTCCTCGGTTGGAAGGAGATCGAGTACGAGGTCATGCGTGACTCGGCCGGGAACACGATCACGGTTTGCAACATGGAGAACCTCGATCCGATGGGGGTTCACACCGGCGATTCGATCGTGGTTGCGCCAAGCCAGACGCTGAGCGACATCGAGTACCACATGATGCGCACGGCGTCGCTCAAGATCATCAACTCTCTTGGCATCGAGGGGGGCTGCAACGTCCAGATGGCCCTGAATCCGGACGGCTTCGACTACTACATCATCGAGGTTAATCCGAGAGTGTCACGCTCTTCGGCGCTGGCTTCGAAGGCAACGGGATATCCGATCGCGAGAGTTGCCGCCAAGATCGCGGTTGGCCGGACGCTCGACGAGATCGACAACCAGGTCACGGGCTCCACGAAAGCGTGCTTCGAACCGGCCCTCGATTACTGTGTCGTAAAGATCCCCCGCTGGCCGTTCGACAAGTTCGCCTCGGGCGACCGGTCCCTGTTTACGCAGATGAAGGCAACCGGTGAGGTCATGGCGATCGACCGCTCGTTCGAGGCCGCACTAATGAAGGCGATCCGGGGCCTGGAGATCAAACAGAAGGATCTAAGGCATCAGAAGTTCCAAAGTGGCATGGCCGGCCCGGACGTGCGTTTGCCGGGGGGGCCCGCACGAGAACGAGTCGGCGGCAAGTGGCTGGGGCGGCCCGCCCCAGAGCCGCCGGCTCAATTCGTGGACGCTGACCGGCCCATCGACCGGCGAATGGGTACCTATCTTCCCCACTGGACTCAAGACGGAGCCACCTACGCGATCACTTATCGGCTGCACGACTCCCTCCCATACGAGATGCTCGAGCAAATCCGGTCGGAGAGAGATTGGTTAGCGCGGGTGCGCGCACAGGGCCCTCGGTTGAATGACGAGGAGCTACTCCAGGCGGAGCGGGTCTATTCGGAGAGGATGGATCGGTTCTTGGAGGCGGGCCATGGGAGATGCTTACTACGTGACCCCCGTGTCGCTGACATCGTCGCTGACAACTGGGCGTATTTCGACGGAGATCGCTATCACATCCACACTTGGTGCGTCATGCCAAATCACGTCCACGTGGTGGTAACTCCGCATCAAGGCTACAAGCTCCCAGACATTCTCCATTCCTGGAAATCATTTTCGGCCAAGGGCATTAATGCGCTCCTTGGCGAGGACGGAACCGTCTGGCTCGACGAGTATTACGACCATCTGGTTCGAGATGAGGTGGACTTCGCTCGACAGATTGCGTATGTGAGAGAGAATCCGTCCAAAGCCGAGCTCGGCGAATGGCAGCACCTTTGGCCAGTGGGCTCGGCCACTGGGGCGAGCCGCCCCAGCCACATGTCCGAGCCCTCCCTGTCCGAAGCTGTCGCCAAGCCAACCGATGAGCGGCTGTGGGCGCTCGCCGAGGCCCTTCGCCGCGGCTGGAGCGTCGATGAAGTCAACCGCCTCAGCCGGGTCGACAAATGGTTCCTGCGTAAGATCGAGAAGTTGGTTCGACTCGAACAACGCCTAGTCGAGGTAAAGGACGATGCCGCGGAAATCCCAGCCGCCGTCCAGGAGGCCTTTCTCGAGGGTTATCCTTCAAGGACTATCCAGGACCTGCTCGAAGTCAACGCATCGGAACTTAGTGCAGCTAGGAAACTCCTGAGAAACATCGATACGATAAAGAGGAACGCTCAACTCTACGCTACGGTCGTCAACGAGCGCGATGAGCTCATGAAACTCCTCGATGCCTTGGCGGCCGAGACGCCCAGAGAGCGCCATCGACCGAGGCATGGTGACACCAAATCGAGCGAAGCTCAGGCTACGATTACGAAGATGGAGGAGCGGATCATCGGCAAAGATCCAAAACTTGTCGCCGCCCTCGCCATCGAGCGCCTGAAGGTTCAGCCGGTGTTCAAGATGGTCGACACATGCGCGGGTGAATTTGAGTCTCGCACGCCCTACTACTACGGAACCTTCGATCAAGAAGACGACGCGACCTCGTAGCTCCAGAGCAAGTACACTAAGCCCTCGGAATGAAGCCCACCGTCCTTGTCCTCGGCTCAGGACCCATCCGAATCGGACAAGGCATCGAATTCGACTACTCCTGCGTCCATTGCGTCTGGTCCCTCCAGAGCCTTGGCTACCGGGCGATCATCGTCAACAATAATCCGGAAACCGTCTCAACCGATTTCGATACCGGTGACGGGCTTTATTTCGAGCCGGTGACGCTCGAAGACGTTCTCGACATCGTTCGTCACGAGAGCCCAATCGGCGCCGTATGCCAGTTTGGCGGCCAGACCGCGATCAATCTCGCCGAGGGCTTGAAGCAAAGCGGCGTTCAGGTTCTCGGGACGTCGCCGACCGCCATCGCGATGGCTGAGGATCGCGAACAATTTGACCACTTACTCGAGAGCCTCGACATCCCGAGGCCGCGAGGGAAGGCGGTTCGTTCCCTCGAAGAGGCCGTCAGTGTCGCTGAATCGGTCGGCTATCCCGTCCTCGTGCGGCCGAGCTTCGTCCTTGGTGGACGAGCCATGGAAATCGTCTTCTCGGAAGAGCATCTCCGCGACTTCTACGGCGAGGCGGAAGAGGCCAATCCCGGTCAGCCGGTCCTTGTTGACAAATACCTATTGGGCAAGGAGACCGAAGTCGACGTCATCTCGGATGGCGAAGACACCCTAGTTCCCGGGATCATGGAACACATTGAGCGCGCAGGGGTTCACTCGGGCGACTCGATGGCGGTTTATCCAGCGGTGAGCCTGAGCCAGGACGTCCAGGCTCAGATGGTCACGAGCGCATGTAAGATCGCCCGTGCCATCGGCGTGAAAGGGCTGATGAACATCCAATTCGTCATCGCTCCATCGGTTAGCGCCGAAGGGGCGACAGCCAAGGAGATTGCCTATGTGCTGGAAGTTAACCCTCGGGCCAGCCGTACCGTCCCCTATCTCAGCAAGGTCACGGGGATTCCGATGGTTGAACTCGCGACGCGCTGCATGATGGACGAAAAGCTGCGCGACCTAGGCTACGAAAGCGGGCTTTGGGTTCTCCAAGTTGCGGCGAGCCGGGCAAAGGGGACCGAGGCGCTTGGCGGCGAGGCTCCATGCTCACTACCTGAGGTTGCCGGCGAGTTCGGACTGACGAACGGCGAGCGGCACACCGTAAGCCACCGACCACAGTTTCCCGGCCGAATCATTCCCGAAGCTGGATTTGCAGATGGAACCGCAGCGGTTCCGGAGCCGGCCGTTTTTGCAATCAAAGCGCCGGTCTTCTCGTTTCAGAAGCTTAGCAAGGTCGAGCCGAGCCTCGGGCCTGAGATGAAGTCGACCGGCGAGATCCTCGGAATCGACAACACGTTTGGCGGCGCCCTTTACAAGGCGATGGTCGCGAGCGGCATCCACTTCAAGGGAGATGGCCTCGTGCTGCTTACCGTGAAGGAGGGAGACAAGCCGGAGGCGGTGCGCATAGCCCAGGGTCTGCATAAAGCAAAGCGCAAGATCGCGGCGACGCCGGGCACCGCGGCAGCCATCGAGAAAGCAGGGATTCCGTGTCAACGAGTCAACAAGATTCAAGAGGGCACGCCGAATTTGCTCGACCTCGTTCTCGGTGGCCAGGTCAGCCTGATGATCAACACGCCAAGTCTCACGGAAACGAGCGAAAGCGAGGCGGCCAGAATCCGGCGCGCTTGCATCGAGACTGGAGTTCCATGCGTGACGAGCATCGACACGGCCGTTGCCTTGATCCACGCTCTTGATGTCTTTGCCGATCCTAGCCAGGCTCAATGCTTGAGGCTGGAAGAGTATTTTCAGCGGTGAACTTTAGAGCAGATCAATCCTCAATCACTTGTCTCAATGACCAAACAACGTTCGGATGTGCGTGGAAAGCAGCATCAAATAAAGCAGGGTGGCAAGCCAAGTGCCGTACTCGGCTGTGCGCGGTCTGAACCTTCGCGCGTATTCGAGCATCGCGATCGGACCGGCTAGGAAGACAAGCTTTCCTACGGCAAATGCCATGGAGCCGCCCGTGCGAACAAGCCATGAGAACAACGGGTTGCCTTCGCCATAGCCGGCATGGAGCCAGGCAAGGGAAGAAACCAGATCTCCCATGCCGACGATGAGGAGGCAAAGCGTGCTCGCCCGAACCGGACCTCCAAGGATCGTCCCCGTCGTGTAACCGCTCGAATTGTTCGTCACTTTTTCCTCCAATGAGCGATTTGACTGTTCAGGTTCCATGAAGGACTAGAGCATACGCCTTTCGACCTAGGTGGTAATGAACACCGGAGGCTAGCCGTCCGCTATTGAGGCGGAACGCCACGCTGCCCAAACCCGCCCATCTGGCCGATCATCTTCCAAATCGGGTTGTTCTTGAAGGAGGCGGCCATCTCGTCGACACGCTTTTGGAAGTTCGACGGCAGGTTCGCTAGCTTGTAGGTGGGCGCGTCTTTCGGGATGAGATCATCGTTCAGCTGCCCCTTCTCGCTAACGTCCTGAGCCACGAAGAACGAGAAGTTGTAAACGGACCTCGTGCCAACCTTAAGGTCGTCCAGAGTCGGGATCGCGCCGCTCACCTGAGACATTGCCGGATCATCCTTGAAGAACTTGAACAGACCGAGTTCCAATGGGCCAACGGCGGAGCCGCGCCCGAAGTCGGTACTCATGGTCTGAGGCACGCCGACGGGATCCGAAGTGAAGCTGACCTCAACATAGCCGCTTGCAGGCAGGCCGCTCGACATGATTTCGGTCGGCTCCGTGCGAAAGTCGTTCTCGTTGCCACCGGTGAACCGCTCGATTTGGGATGTGATGAGTTCGGTCAGTGGGTCCGACTTCTTTTGGTTTCCGCCCTGCCGGTTCTCCACCATCAGGACCTCATCGGCGCCAAAGACCATCTTGCTGACTTGAGCCTGCTGGTCAGGAGAGAGTTGGCCGAAGGATATTTTCGTTCCCTGACGCAGGGCTTGGCGTTGAGCCGGGTCCAACTGGCCGTAGAGTCGGACCAGGTCCCAGTTCGTCATTCCCATCATGCCTTGCTGCATCGCGCCGGGAGCGAAGAGCATGATGTAGGTCGTGCTCGCCGGCGCTCCTTCGAGCGGCGACTCGCTTCGCATTACGAACGCGGCAACATCGTCCAGGCTGGCGTAGCCCTTGCTCTGCGAGGCGGTGATGAGGGCCCGCAAGGCAGCACGGTCGGTGCGCTGCTTACGGGACTTGACCGGGTCGTTCGGCGAAACGACGAGCCAGCCGTCTGCCTCGCTAACCTTAGCCTTCTCGTCTCCCTTGATCTCCTTGAGGAAACTGGCTGCGGTTAGTTTTCCTCTTGGCCCGAAGTTATCGAAAAGAGTTAGAACTCCGTCGGGCAAGTCTGCAACGAGCTGTTCGTTGCGTTTCTCGGAAATGGTAATCAGGGCATCCGACTGCATGAACGAAAGCGGATCCCGCTCGACGGGGTCCTTAAGGGCGGCGAGCAGCTCTTTGCTCAGTTTGAGGTTTCCGCCGTTCATCGAGCCGATCGCGGTGCCGCTTTGATAGAGCTCTTTTGAAAGGGGAGACAGCTGAATCTCCGGCCCTTCGTCCGCTGGAGCCGGAGCTGCCGGCTTCATGAACTGCTGCGGATCGAAGGGAAGATCGGTCACAAGCGGCATGCTCGAATTGGCGAGGATCTTTCCGTTCGCGTCGTACAGCTTGAGGTCTAAGGTGAAGCCGCCGAACATGCCACGCCGGCTCGCAACGACCAGCGCCTTAGCAGGCGCCGTTGTGATCGGCACCGGCTTCTTCATCCGATTGCCGAAGATCTCCATGATCGCCGCCATGTTGGGATCGGCGTCCGTCTTGGCCGGTTCATCCTGCTTGGCAAGGGCAGCTTGCTTGTTGTATTCGGTAACGAAATCGGCAATGATCGGGCCGGCTTCGGGCGGCAGAGCTTGCTGCATGCGGGTCGGATTGCTCGAGAAAACGATGCGCGAGCCTTCGTCTACCATGGCCAAAGCTCTGGGGCCGATCGCCATCGCAAGCTTGGCCATCGATGGATTTTCGGCTCCCATCGCCATAAAAGGGGCGGGAACGGCGGGCGCGGCTGGCGCTGGGCTTTTCGCGGCCTTGGCGAGTTCTTCCTGTTGCTTCTTAAGGGCATCGCCGATTCGGGTTGCGAAGGCTTGACGCATTGTCGCGACTTCGGCATTTCGCACGCTCGTGTTGGGAACGAGGTATGAGATTTCGCCCTCGTTTCGCCAGGCGCCGGATGTGACGGACGCGATCTTAGCAAGGACCTTGTCGATCGGCGCGTTTTGAAGCCGCAGAACTAAGATCTCGTTCTGCATCGCCTCGGAGCAGGCAATCTTCATGCCCGATTTCTCGGCGAGCGCGGCAATCGCCTTCTTGGCGGAAACGGCTACGGTCGAATACGTCACCGTCGGCTGCTGGGCCATCGAGGCACACGCGAGTGTCAAAGCGGCTAACCAAACAATCTTGCGCACGCTTATAGTGTGGAAGACTTTCTGGCCCCTTTAGGTCTTTGGGAGCTTTTCCGGGCCGATATGATGCTAACAAGCACCAGTGCAAAGGTGGCGCCCGCCATGTCCAAGAGAACGTCCCAGCCCGATCCTGTCCGTCCCGGTTGCGTGGTTTGCCTCATTTCGTCGAAACTGGCGAACGAAAGGGTCGTTAGAAGCGACGCTACGATCGCGGTCCTCCTTCGCGCGCCGTTTTTCAGGGGAGCGGCAAAGGCCGTCATCGCGACGAAGGCATAGAAACCAAAGTGGATGCACTTCCTCATCACGAGGATTGCGCTTTCGGAGGTCTCCTGGTTCCATCCGAACGTTCGCATCACCCAGTCCACCATCGGGGCGGCTCCGCCACGAGAGCTGCTGAAATAGGAAATAAGCCATCCCGCGATCATCAGGATGGCGAATGGCGTCACTGAGGGACGAGCCTTCCTGGGCGTCCCTGCCAGGGAGCCAACGAGGACGGCGAGGGAGATCAAGCCGATTAAACCGAGGACGTTTTCAAAAGCAAGCTGCAGCGACGCGCGTGGTCCGGCGAGAGTATCCGCCCCGGACACCATCCAAAGGATGCAGGAGCACGATCCGAAGAGCGACGCCAACATCACCCGCATCTCGAAAGTCAAATTGGGCGAAAACGCGAGAAGCCCAAAGAAGGCTATCGAGAAGAGGATTGGAAGCCATAAGGAGGGCTGGTCGAAGGAGTAGACCAGGAGCGACATGCCGACGCATGAGAACGCGAGCGCGAACCCGACGATCCAGTTAAGCCAGTTTCGCACTCTCATACTGACGAGAACCGCAATCCAGCGACGCCAGAAATATTGGCGATCCTTGTCACCCATTCACCGACTGCCGCATTTGCGTCAGATGATTCAGCGTGATGAAGTCGACCGCCTCCTTCGCTGCCTTCCGGCCCGATCCGGCCGGTCCCGGACATTCGCCGTCCATGAAAGTAGGCATCTGCCAATCCGTGGCGTAGGGTTCCGGGACCCTTTCCGGAACGTCGAAGCCCGCCATCGTTAGGCAGGCGGCAGCCCACATGCGCGGCTTTGTCGTCATGTTATATCCGCCACCTCCGAGATGAACGACGGGCACGCCGAAGTCGCGAACGACCTTAACCGCTTCGAGCCACTCCTGGGCGGTGTTGAGGAGATGGGCAAGGGGATCGAGGAAGTGGCTGTCGGCGCCTGTTTGGAGCACGATCGCCTGAGGCTGAAAGCGTTCCAGGGCGGGCACAATTCCGTTTTTAAAGGCCCAAAGCCAGACATCGCCGGTCGTTCTTGCCGCCAGCGGGACGTTCACGGCGCTGAAATCCGTGCCGGTCTCGTGTACAAAGCCGGTTCCGGGATAGAGGGTGCGGGGATCCTCATGGATCGAGCAGGTGAGGACGGACGGATCATCATAGAAAATCCACTGCACGCCGTCTCCGTGGTGGACGTCGATATCGACATAGGCCACGCGCTCGAACTTTTCCCTTAGGATGTGGCAGGCGACGGCGCAGTCGTTGAACGTACAAAAGCCGCTCGCCTCGCGCCTTCTGGCGTGGTGGAGTCCGCCTGCGATTGCATAGGCAAGGTTGGCTCCCGCCTTCACCTTCCTCGCCGCGGCGGCCGATGCCGCCGTGTAGGCCAAGGCGGCTTCGAAGACTCCCGGAAAGAGGGGGTTGTCGGCGCTTCCTAGACCAAACTGGTAAGCCCATTCCCTGGTCTCCTGACTTCTCCATTCGTTCGGCTCCATCGCGCTCAGTTTCTCGACTGCAGACACGAAGTCGACATCATGGACCCGAAGAACGTCCTCGACGTCACCGGCGCCGGGGTCGATTGGATCGTATTGGCCGAGAGCGTCCAGGATCGCAGTTGTGCGCCTCAGACGCTCGGGTTTGAGCGGATGACTCGGCCCGAAGTCGTAGTCCATCATCCGAGGGTGAAAGAAGAAGTTCGGGAGCACTCCCACGAGGTTACTCGCGTCGCCTGAATCAACGCTCCAGCCTGACAACTCAATGCTATTCTCAAAGTGATGTCTAGCTCCCTCGGCACGCTCTTTCGCATCACTACCTGGGGCGAATCCCATGGTGGCGGCGTGGGCGTGGTCATCGACGGCTGCCCGCCTCGAGTACCGATTTCTCTCGATGAAATCCAGTTCGAACTGGACCGGCGACGGCCGGGACAATCCAAGATCGTCACTCAACGCAAGGAGTCCGACACCGTCGAGATCCTCAGTGGCGTTCAAGACGGCTTGACGCTCGGCACGCCGATCTCGATGATGGTTCGGAACGAAGACGCGCGCTCCCGCGACTACGACGAGTTGAAGGAGAAATATCGGCCGTCCCATGCCGATTTCGCCTACGACCAGAAATACGGGATCCGGGCGTGGTCGGGAGGGGGCAGAGCCTCCGCGAGAGAAACCGTCGGACGAGTGGCCGCCGGAGCAGTCGCGAAAAAGGTGCTTGGGTTTTGGGGTGTCGAGGTATTGGCTTGGGTGGAAAAGGTCCACCACCTTGCGGCTATTGTCGATCCACTGACGGTAACGATTGCCGATGTCGAGGCCAGTATCGTCCGCTGCCCGGATCGGGCGGTGGCAGACCAGATGATCGCGCATATCGAGGAGATTCGCAAGGACGGGAATTCGGTCGGCGGCGTCGTAAGCTGCGTCGCGAGGGGTGTGCCGGCGGGCTGGGGAGAACCGGTCTTCGACAAGCTCGAGGCAGACTTGGCGAAGGCAGTGATGTCGCTGCCCGCGTGCAAAGGTTTCGAGGTTGGCAGCGGGTTCTCGGGCACGGACCTAACGGGCCGAGAGCACAACGATCCCTATCGCGCGGCCGATGCCAAGCCGGTCGGGGAGAAGGCGCCGGTGTACACCACCTCGAACTACAGCGGAGGCATCCAGGGCGGAATCTCGAACGGCATGTCGATCACGCTGCGCGCGGCGTTCAAGCCGACGGCGACGATCATGTCCGAGCAGGACACGGTCAATGTCGAGCACGAAAACACGACGATCTCGGGTCGCGGACGCCACGATCCGTGCGTGTTGCCAAGGGCCGTGCCGATGGTCGAGGCGATGGTCGCGCTGGTCCTCGTCGATCACGCTTTGAGACAGAAAGCCATCTCGTAACCTATCGCTGGGCGAACGCGATCTGCAACGCGCCGCCCGAACTGATCGTCGCGGGCGCCAACGCGGCCAAGGAGCCGTTGAAATTGACCGAGAAGTCCGAAACCGTACCGTCCGTGCTGTTTGCTACATACACGAATCCGCCGTCCGGCTCGGCCGCAACGTAAACGGGTCCATTTCCGGCCGTCGCCGATGCGGGTGCGAGAGCTGAAAGGGTGCCGATGAGATTGACTCCGAACTGGGCTACCGATCCTCCGCTCGACGAAGCGACGTAGACGAAGAGGCCGTTTGGAGCGATTGCGACCGAGGTACCAGGCGATGGCGCCGTAACGGTTGCCGGCGACTGAGCGGCGAGAGAGCCGTCGGATGCGACGACAAACTGGGCCACCGAGGAGCCGGCGAGCGGAACGTACAAGTAGCTGCCGTTAGGCGAAACGGCCACGCCGGAAGGACCCGAGAGACCATAGCTGGGAACCGGCAGAGGCGCCAATTGACCACCAGGACCGATCGCGTAGGCGCTGACCTGACTGGAACTTGTCGCATAGAGGAACTGCGAGTTTGGGGCGATCGCGAGAGCATTCCCCCCGGCGGCGACGGCGATCGTAGGGGCTGGAAGGGGAGCGAGGGCGCCGTCGACCCCGATACCGTACTCCGAGATCGTGTTGCTAGCCGAATTCAAGACGAAGACGAAACTGTTATTCGGTGTGACCGCGATGGCGACAGGTTGGCTGCCCGCGGCAACCGTCGCCGGCGAAAGCGGGGTTAGTGTCCCGTCCGCTCCAATGGAGTACTGGGAGACGATCCCCGACGTCTTGTTGGCGGCGTAGGCGAAGCGGTTGTCCTTGGTAGTCGCGACAGCGACCGCGTTCGTCGAACTTGCGGTTGCTGGATTTAATCGATTGAGCTGGCCAACGGCTCCGATCGAGTACTGGGCGATATTCGTTCCGGTTGCGACGTAGACGAAGGTCGTGACGCTTGGGCCGTGCTTGAACACGCCGCCGCAACCTCCGAGAATCCCGGCGACAACCATGACGGCCGAATATCCAAGACACTTTGAGCACCACGAATCTCGCTTCTTCAAAACCATGCCGGCCTTCCTTTCAATCGATCCCCCAGTTTGGGGCTCTGTTCGATTTTGTACGACTTGTGGACGGGAGCGGAGACGAGCTTCGTTGTCTTGAGACCTAAGCCGGCCTAATCTGCTTGGGCAAGGGAAGGCGTCGTCTTAGACTAGTTCTGCCAAGAGGTCTGTCGTTTCGGTCAAGGCGTCCCCAAAGGTGTTCACCGCAAACTGAATCTGTTCCTCGGTGATGGTGAGGGGTGGTTCGAAACGGAGCACCCGGGGGTTGTTGAGCGCGTAAGCCACGCACATTCCCCGCTTGAGCATCTGGGCGACGCACAGTTCGCCGACCTCGTCGATCCGGAATTCAAGCCCGATCATGAGGCCGCGCCCGCGGACCTCCTTGACAAGGTCGCTCTTCCCAACGGCTTGGCGAAGCCCCTCGAGCATGACGGCGCCTAATCGGGACGATCTCTCGACAAGACCCTCATCTTCGATCACTTGAATGGTTGCGAGGCCCGCCGCACATGCGAGGTTATTTCCGCCGAACGTCGAAGTGTGGGAAAGCGGATTGGCAGAGTAGACCTTTTCCCAAATCGATTCACGGCCACAGATCGCGCCGATCGGCAATAGGCCGCCACCCAACGATTTCGCGAGCGTCATCAGATCGGGCGAGACGCCTTCTCGATTGCAGGCAAACCAGGTACCGGTCCTCCCGAACCCAGTCTGAACTTCATCAAGGATCAGAAGGGCGCCGGCTTGGTCGCAGGCTTTCCGGATTGCCGTCAAGTAGCCGTCCGGCGGGATGACGATGCCGCCCTCCCCTTGGATCGGCTCGACGATGAAGCATGCCGTATCGCCGTCGATGGCCCTCACCGCGGCCTCGCAATCTCCGAAGTCTACAAACGAGACGCCGGGCAGAAGAGGTTCGAAGGGCTTGCGGTACTTTTCCCTGCCCATGACGGAAAGCGCACCAAGTGTCTTACCGTGAAAGCTGTTGTCGGTCGACACGATCTTGGTCCGGCCCGTCGCCAGCCTGGCAAACTTGAGCGCGCCCTCGACAGCTTCGGTCCCGCTGTTTGTGAAGAACGTGAAGTCCACGCCGGTCGGAGTGATCTCGGCGAGCTTCTCCGCGAGGTCGGCCGCCGGTTTGCTGAAGAACGCTTTGCCGCTCAAAGCGATTTGATCGAGCTGATTCTTGACGGCTCCGACGACTTTCGGGTGACGGTGGCCAAGGCTAAACGTTCCATAACCGCCAAGACAGTCGAGGTATGCCTTGCCCTCCTGATCGTAAATGTAGCAGCCCTCGGCGCGCATCTCGACGCCGAATCCGGCGAACGCCATCAGCCTAGCCAGGTACGGGTTGATATGGCGGCTGTACTTTTCGACGACGTCGGTGTAGAGGGCATCGGGCTCCATGCCGGGAGTATACGCACGCTGTCGGCTGGCGGTTTGGGACCATAAAGAGCGAGGTCTGCCTCCTGGGGAAGACGTTGGGAAACAGATCTAGCCAAGTTGGATGGTGGTTCCGGCGTCCCGCCGGATCTGGAAATCGCCAGGACGGCGAAACCACACAGGGATGTAGATATCGCAATCCGATGGGTGTCCTTCAGCCCGAAAGCAAGCTGCGGATGGCTGCTCGCACGCGTTTTTCATCCATCTTGATGAGAGCACGATCGTAAGTCATCAGTCCGTTCAGCTCGGTCTCGCAGTCGGTCGTTTGGGTGTAGACAGCGCCCGATAACCCTTTATCCTTCAGGGCTTTGAGTTCGTGAAGAAGCTCTACGAACCGGTTCGTCAGCTCCTCGCTGGTCTTGAAGCTTTGATAGCCCCAGCCCTTTTCCTGCCACATGTGTCCCGGAACCGGTAGGCCAAGTCCACCAAACTCGCCGAGGAAGATCGCCCGGTCTGCGTCGGGCTTGGGGATGCCGGGGCCCGGGTAGACGTGGATATCGCTGAAGTCGCCCACTCCGCGGTCCGCCCAGCCGGTTGTACTGTCGACGAGGCGCGACGGGTCGTACTCCTTCAGCCACTTGGTCATTTCGGCTGTATTCCACTGGCCCCAGCCCTCGTTGTAGAGGACCCACGTTGCGATGCTCGGATGGTTGAAGTGAGTGTCGATCATCGCCTTCAACTCGTTCCGGAAGTTGTCGGCGGACTCGGGTGAGCGCGTAATGTCCGGATCTTTGTCGCCAATCGATTTATCCCCGCTCGGCATGTCCTGGAGCACGCAAATGCCGAGCTTGTCGCACCAGTAGTACCAGCGGTCGGGCTCGACCTTGACGTGCTTGCGGATCATGTTGAATCCGAGCCGCTTGGTGATCTCGATGTCGTACTTCATCGCCTCGTCGCTGGGTGGCGTGTAGATTCCGTCGGGCCAGAATCCTTGGTCGAGGGGTCCCATGAGGAAGATCGGCTTGCCGTTAAGGGCGATATGCGGCTGGCCATTCCCGTCTTTGATGAGCGAGATCTCACGGTATCCGAAGTAGCTGGTGACCTGGTCGACGACCCTTCCACTCTTGTCGAAGAGCGTCACCCTTAGGTCATAAAGATAAGGGTTCTCGGGCGACCAATCCTGATGGTTCCGAATCTTTATCACGTTCAGGGCGGACTCGGGTAGATCGTGGAGTTCGCCGACAGAGCCGCTGCTCCTCCCGACGACCTTTCCCCTATCGAGAGCCTCGACCTTGCAGGTGAATCCGCCACTCGGCCCCGCGATTCGAGCGGTTACGTTGACCTGTGCCGCATGGGGCCAAGTCTCGATCTTGAGGTTATCGATGTGAGCCGCCGGCACTCCTTCGAGCCAGACGGTCTGCCAGATGCCGGTGCAGGACGTGTAGAAGATCCCGCCTGGTTTGAGAACCTGCTTGCCTCGCGGCTGGAAGCCGGAGTCGGTCGGATCGGTAACGTCGACCTCGAGCGTCTGCTCCCCCGACCCCGTCAGTTGCTCGGTGATATCGAAGCTGAACGGATCGTAGCCGCCCTGATGCTCTCCGACTCGTTTGCCGTTTACGAAGACCGTGGCGTGCCAGTCGACGGCCCCGAAATGAAGCAGGACGCGTTCGCCCTTCGGGCGCTGGAACGTCCGCGAATAGTGGAGGACTTGATACGGCTCGACTGCCCGGTGGAATCCTGAGAGGAGCGACTCTGCGGGGAAGGGAACCAGGATCGTTCCCTGCTGCACGGGATAGTTCCTCAGGGGATCAGGATGCCTGAGCTCTACGTGCCAGATTCCGTTCAGGTTCACCCAGTTCTTCCGCACCATCTGCGGCCGAGGGTATTCGCGCCAAACGTTGTCGGGCGATACTTCTGCCGCCCACCGGGTTTTCAGGGTTTGTTCTTGAGTGGTCATCGCTAGGAGCGTGAATGCGAGAAGCATGATTGTGTGCTTCATGGAGACAGATTACTTGTCCCTCGCCCTGTTGAGATGCCTTGTGCTCGATAGGGAGAGGGCCTGTGAGCTTGCGAACCGGGGTGAGGGTTCTGGGTCACCTGTACAATAACCTCGTGCGCAAGGTACGCAACCAGAGCCGGTCCGCGATCTCCAGGGCGCGCGAGATGCGGCGGAACCGAGGGGAATCCGAGAAGAAGCTCTGGGCACTCTTACGTAACCGAAAGCATGGTTTCAAGTTCAGGAGTCAGCAGCCCGTCGACCGCTACTTTCTCGACTTCTATTGTGCCGAAGCCAGACTTTGCGTCGAGCTTGACGGCGAACAGCACGTAACCCGCAAGGACAAGGACGCCGAGCGTGATATGGTGCTGGCTGGACTAGGAATAGCTACGCTGCGGGTTACGACCTGGCACCTCTATGAGGACCCCGAGGGGACTGTCGAGCTGATCTGGAATCGTTGCAACGAACGAATCCAGGAATGACCCTCACCCCTGTTCTCTCGCTGCGCTCTCTCACAGGCCCTCTCCCTCTCGGCACAAACATCCGACAGGGAGAGGGGCGTATGCTTTAGAAGTTGTGTCCAGCCTCTTCCTACTAGCCCTTGCCCCAGCAATTCTTGCCGTCGGTGCGAAAGCCGCTGCTGGGGATTCTGAACTTAGGAGCACGATCGAGCAGTTTTGGGCTGACCAGGGCAACCTGGAGCGGGTCTATGTGGTGCGCTATTCGCCGACTAGGCGAAAGCGGCTGACCGACTTCTACAGCGCGTCCCTCGCGAGCTTGAGGACTCACGAATTCGGCAAGCTGGGAGAGGCGGGCCGGGCCGACTACGTCCTGCTCCGTAACTATTGCGACCGGCGCATCAGCGACCTTGCCAACGAGGGCAAGGACGAGGACCGATACGCGAATCTGATCCCCTTCGCGAAAGAGATCACCAGCCTGGATGAATCTCGCCGCCGGATGGAGCCTGTGGACGGCGAGAAAGCCGCTAACTCGCTGAACACACTCGCGCAAGAAGTCAAGGAGCTGACGCCAAAGGTGGGGGACAAGCTCAAGGCTTCCAAGTTCGAGGGCAATCAGGCCTCCCTTGCCGTACGAAGCCTCCGCGACACGCTGAAGTCCTGGTTTGGCTATTTCAACGGTTACGATCCGTTGTTCACATGGTGGTGCGAGGCGCCCTACAAGGTCGTCGACAAGGAGCTGGAGACTTACGCCGGAGTTCTCAAGGAGAAGCTCGTCGGGGTCAAGCCGGACGATGAAAACGCGATCGTCGGAAACCCGATCGGGCGCGACGCCCTTATCGATGCGCTCAAGTACGAGATGATTCCCTACACACCCGAGGAGCTTCTCAAGATCGCCGACGAAGAGTACGCCTGGTGCCTCATCGAAATGAAGAGGGCATCGAAGGACCTCGGCTTCGGCGACAATTGGAAGAAGGCCCTCGAACACGTCAAGGACCTCCATGTCGAGCCCGGCAAGCAGCCGGAGATGATCCGCGAATTGGCGCTCGAAGCGATCAAGTATGTCAAGGACCATGATCTCGTCACTGTGCCCTCGCTCGCGGAGGAGAGCTGGAGGATGGACATGATGACCCCTGAGCGGCAACTCGTCTCGCCATTCTTCCTTGGTGGAGAGACGATCCTCGTGTCCTATCCGACGAACACGATGGCCCACGAGGCGAAGATGATGAGCATGCGGGGCAACAATCGGTATTTCTCCCGCGCGACCGTCCAACACGAGCTTATCCCGGGGCACCACCTACAAGGGTTCAGCCAGGCCAGGTATCTGCCGTATCGCCGCGGCTTCGGAACGCCGTTCTGGACTGAGGGCTGGGCGCTCTACTGGGAGATGCTGCTTTGGGACCTCGGCTTCGCCAAGACGCCCGAGGAGAGGATCGGCATGCTTTTCTGGAGGATGCACCGCTGCGTTCGCATCCAATTTTCGCTGCAATTCCACTTAGGCAAGCTCACGCCGGCACAATGCATCGACATGCTCGTCGACAAGGTAGGCCATGAAAGGGCAAATGCGGAGGGCGAAGTCCGCCGCTCGTTCAACGGATCGTATCCGCCCCTCTATCAGGCAGCCTACATGCTTGGCGGCTTGCAAATCAAAGCGATGCATCACGAACTTGTGGACTCGGGCAAGATGTCCAACCGGGACTTCCACGACGCGGTTTTGCATGAGAACAACATGCCCATCGAGGTACTCCATGCGATCCTAGCCCACCAATCGCTCTCCGCCGACTACGCTACCCATTGGCGTTTTCGCGGGTAGGGCGAGGACAAATTTGAACCTGAGCCGACTTTCCGGGCATGTGGTTCCGTCCATAATCAATGAGAGTCCGTTTGGATGACGGGCCCGTTGGTGTTTAACGCTCAGGGATGAAAAGGGTTCTCGTCGCCTTGCTTTCAGTCTTGGCGGGCCTCGGCGCCGCCGTCTCCATCGTTGCCGCGCGCTTCGAGCCCACGATCGTGCCCAATACCTACGTTGGCATCGTGAACGTCGGGGGCCTTTCCAAAGTCGACGCCGCCAAGAAGGTGCGCATCTGGTGGGAGACACAGCGCGTCAAGAAGCTCTCTCCAACGAACAAACTTTTCCTCAAGCCTCTCCCACCGATGAGTCCCGGTCAACTCGGCGTTTCCGTCGACGACGAGGGCTCGGTGGCCGACCTCCCAATGTCCGACCTCACGCAGGCCCTTGCCGAAAAGGTCAGCGGCGCGCCAGAGCCGAAGAAGTTCGACGTCAAGTACAGGGCTATCCCCGCCGCCCTCAGCGACCTCAAGGTGAGTATCGCTGAGGCTGTCGGAAAGAATCGACCGGCACGTGTGGTGTACGAGAACGGCATCGTTGTTAGGCAGCCGGAGGTGAGTGGCTTCGAGGTGGACGAGACTCAGCTGATGGCGGCGGTGATCGCGGGACTCGAAACCGAGAAGGTCGAGATCCCCCTGAAGGAAGCTCCGAAAGCGATTCCGGACGATGAGCTGAACAAGATCACCGACGTCGTCAGCGAATTCTCCACCAAGTTTCCCGCTCACCAGACCAGCCGAAACACCAATATCCGCCTTGCCGCCGGGAAACTGAACGGATCGATTCTGATGCCGGGCCAGCAGCTAAGCTTTAACGACACGGTTGGCCGCAGAACGTCCAAGGGCGGATTCCGGGAGGCGCCGGTGCTCAAGAACGGCAAGCACGATCACGACATCGGCGGTGGTATCTGCCAGGTGAGCACGACGATGTACAACGCGGTTCTGCTCGCCGATCTGCAGAT
This sequence comes from uncultured Fimbriimonadaceae bacterium, assembly GCA_964576205.1. GTDB lineage: Bacteria > Armatimonadota > Fimbriimonadia > Fimbriimonadales > Fimbriimonadaceae > JAEVZK01. The sequence goes on from CAZNUL010000036.1 coordinate 26,952, forward strand.
CGTGAGGCGCAACAACCACTCGATACCGAGCGTTTATGTGCCGATCGGACGCGACGCCACCGTCGACTGGGGCAACCTCGATCTGATCGTTGCCAATCCGACCGATGCCCCGATCGCGATCTCATCGAGCTACCAGAATGGCAAGATCACTTTCCGCGTGCTCGGCAAGAAAGACCCGTCGATCACGGTGAAGATCGAGACGGCAAATCACCACGCCTGGGACCGCGGCTCGACGATGGTTGTGGATAAGACGCTAAAACCTGGCGCCAAGAAGGTGATCGAAAAGGGCTCGCGAGGCCATTCGATCGACACCTACCGCGTCGTCTACAAAGATGGCTTGGAGATTAAGCGCGAGCACTTGAATCACAGCAACTATGCGGGCATGGATCGCATCGTCGCTTACAATCCGGCTGCTCCCGCGCCAGTGGTTCCGGCTCCCGGCGTTCCTGGGACGACGCCGCCTCCGACAGCGGTGCCTCCGCCAGCCGGTGTCGGGCATTAGTTACTTTTTGGCAGGCCCACGACTCGGGAAGTTCAATTCGGAGCACTTCAAGTTGACAACGGGAGTTCACTTCATCCGGATCAGCTTGAACTGACTCCCCGAGAAGACCACCTGCCCGAGGCCTCTCAGGTCGGCGATCCGGTTTCCATAAGTCTCCGGCGAAGGAGCGACGATGTAGTCCGGGTTGATCTTGCTCAGGATCGCGATGCGCTCATCGGCGGGGGTCTGTGCCATAAAGACCCGGCTGGCATCGAGCCTTCGCGCATTGTAATCCGGCGTCTCGCTCCAGTGCCCTGCGTACGTGTAGACGCCGGCGAGTCCGGAGACGATCGGATTAAGATCCGGCATGGACGGCGTCGAGTATTCGTCCGGCAGGCGCTGATTCGTCGAGTCGACGTCGGGAGAGGGAACGCCCGGCATCGCGAGGACGACGGTTCTACCGCTTGACAGATCGTTCAGGAGCTTCACGATTTCACGCTCGTCGCGGTTGAGGAAGACGGGATGGACCGTGGTATTCGAGACATCTCGACGGATCAAATAGGGATCGCGGCGGGCAAGCCACAGAACGCTTGTCGCGCTCAGAACCAGGACCGCGAGAACCGTTGCCAGGTTGCGCGAACTCCGCTCCCGAGTCTTCACGATTTCGGCAAATCCAAGGGTCGCGAGAACTGCCCATGGAACGCTGAGTCCCATCGAGAGCTTGCGTTGGAAGAGGGCCGGGAAGTAGAGCGCAACGAGCCCCATTACCGCCCACGCGAGGATGAGATTGAGGGCAGGCTCGTCGTTCACGCCGAGGAGAACGAGGCTGATCAATCCAACGAAGGCCGTTCCGGCCCAAGCGGCGGGGCTGAGGAAATACTCGCCGCCGGCGCTAGAAGAGGAGAGGAACAGGCCAATCAGAAGGGCGGTCAAGAGAAGGATCCCAATCCTTCGTCTCGGCTCCTTGAACCGCAGGAAGAGGCCGGGCAGCGCGAGGATGAACATCAGCAGGTAACCAAAGAACACCTGCCGGAAGTTCGCCGAATAGGTTGGTGTCGCCGCTCTCGCCTGAAACACGGTGTCCGACTGGAGGACGTGGACAAACCAAAGTGCGGGAATCAGGGCACCGGAGGCGATCGCCAGGCCACGTACAAGCCACGCGCCGGTCAGTTGCTTTGTGGCGATCTCCATGGCGAGGAATCCGACCATCGTGAAGGCGATGGTCAAAACATCGTAACTGTGGATGTTCATGAGGACGCCGATCGCCAAGGCCCCCCACAGAACCGGCCTCCATCCTTGCCGGGCGTCTAGGAAGCTTTGAAAAATGATCAGGATCAGGCATAGGCTCACCATGAATAGCCCGTTGCTTAGCATCGAGGGGAACACGAAGGCCTCGGGCTGCCAGACGTCGATCGGAAGGTGGCCGAGCATCGACGACGCGATCGCGTCTGGCACCGGTCTTACGATGTCTCGTCCGAAGTTGTGCCAAACGAGGAATCCGACACCACCTCCGAGCACTGTCAGCGTAATAGCCAGCCGAGTGATGAAAACGCTCCCTGAAACGCGTTTAACAAGGCGATAGAGCAGCGGAACGAACAGACCGGTAAACGCCAGCCTGCCAAGATTCGCGGCAACGGGAATGCCAGTGACTTTGGCGATCAGGCCGAGGACCCAGAAATAAAGGTGGACGGTGAGGCCGGGCTGAGGATCGGTGGCAAAGCGATTGTCGAAGAAGAAGCGTCCGTCCATCGCTTGGCGCATCCAAGCCGCATAGACCATATGATCGTCTGTGTTGTATTCGAAGCCGAGGTAGCTCGATCCTCCCGGCGCGGCGATCTGCGCGTATAGCGCGGGGAGCGCGGCCAAGCCGACAGCGACTAGGGCGGCGCCCCAGATAAAACGACGCTCGATGCGTGCCCGCTCCTCGGGCGAAGGCTCCTCGTGCCGGGCCGGCGCCGGCTCGGCGGTTAACGGCAGGGGTTATCCGCCTCCAGGTGGCGCTTTGTGGAGGCTCGCATAGATATCGTTTATTTCCTTGATCCATCCCGTGGCGTGTGCGTTCGACGGATCTAGCTTCGCGACGTCCTTATATAGTTTCAAGGCCCCCGGATACTTTACGTTTGGCGGCTGTTCCGATTCCATGGTTGAATCGGCCAGCGTGTTCGCCGCATCGATGTACGCCTTCTTTGCTTTATCGTCCTTTGGCGACCGATCGAATGCTTTCTTGGCCTTTTCGTAGTCCGCTTGGGCCTGCCTGAGGGGAAGGACGTTCAGTGGTGGCTCGCCACCTCCGCTTCCCATCATCCCGCTGCTTGTCGGGCCACCGCCAGTGATCGGAGCCGGACCGCCGGCCACGTTGCCCGTCGGTGACTTCGCCGACGTCGGAGGCGGAGCGGCAACCTCCCGATCTCCACTGTTGCAGCCGGCAAGTAGACAAGCGGCCGCGAGAACGAAAATCAATGGCTTTGCGGTGAGCACGGTGCTGGAATGATAGCGCATTGGGGCCAGCGCCGGGCGGCCCTCTTCGGTCGTGCCGGGCCAACCTCAAGCACGTCCAAGGTATTCGCGGACCATGCGGCGTAAAGCTTGGCACCGGGCAAATGCTTCCGCCGGAGGAAGGGAATCGATGGTCCCCTCGAAAGTGCGGCGAAATTCGGCGGCCAACTCCGGAGTGATGCGCAGGTCTCGCTCGGAAGCCGGCGCGTCGCTTGCCAGCTTGAGAGATTTGCGCACGTCGAGATCGGCGCGATCGTAGGCGGCGCGGCACGCGACGCGAGTGGATCGCGCGCGTCGATAAGTATCGGCGACGGCTTCGACCAATTGTCGTTGGCCCATCTGGAACGGCCTCGCCTCCTCCGGCAGGCCGAAGCGCTTGCCGAGGGTGTAAACGATCACGACGAAAAGAAAGATGGATTGGTACCAGATGCCGGCCGCACCCGGTCCGAGCGTTTCGATGAGTCCCGGCTCACTATCGGTGAACGTCGCTTCCATGAACACCAGGCGGGAACCTTTGGGCGCGACCGTTGACACGAGGTTCATCAGAAACGAAGCGTTTTGAGCCTGGTCGATGAACCGGTTTAGCGCGAACGCGCCGTCCGCGATGCTGACGACGGTGCCCTTGCCCTCTCGAGCTAAATCGACGACCCCGGAGGCGTTTTGGCCGTTTTCCCTTTCCCAGATCGTCGCGGCAACGGCATTGTCGGGCAGGAACAGACGGAGCGCGTCGTCGCTCGATACGTCAGGAGCCTTGATCGACAGCCGGGAATTCTGGTCTACCGAATTCCTCACGATGAAGGGGCTTTCGCCCACCGAAGCGGACCCCGATTCGAAGTCCGGATCGAGCGGAATCAGCATTGCTCGTCCACCCTTCGTCACAAAGTCCGAAAGCAGCTTTGAAGCGCCCGATGACTCTGAGGAGACCGACTGACTGACGTCGATTTCATGCGGATCGTGACGAAGGCAAGCCACGACGATGTCGCCATCCGACAGTTTCGGCAGGGATCGATCCGTGGAGACGACTTGATAGCCGTTGGATTTGAGAAGCTCGGCAAATGCAGATAACCCGCTTGGCCCGAAGTTGTCGGCGCGCGGGTCGGTGATGGCTTCGCGCCGGCCAAGAGAGATGAGAACCGCGGCCAAGGCAAGGATGCCAAGAAGGACCCAAGCTAGGTTCGACGCGGATCGCTTCATACCGCAGCCTCCCGGAACGCACCCGTGATCTGCCGATACCAGGCTCGGAAGTCATCGACGTCCGATGGGCCCCGCACCTTGTAGCCGTACCATATTCGGTCGAAGGCTTGGGTTGGGGTTCGGAAGTCTAGGCCCGCGGGAAGTCTCGGACTGCTTTCGATCCGGGCAAGATGCTCCCAGTTGGTCTGAGAACGGACGAAGCGCGCGATATTGCGTTCGTCGAACTTGAGGAGGCATGCGAGATAAAGGGCGCGCACCGCTTCGCGGAATTTGCCTTCCCGCTCCAGGGACTCTGCGAGAGCGAGCCATTCGTCAAGGGTTCGCTCAGGCTCGTCGTCTTCCAGCATCGCCTTTGCTCTACGGTGCTTTAACTTGCCAAAGCCAATGAAGCGGATCGCATAGATGATGAAGGCGAGAACCGCGGCGCCGAGAAGGAACCAGACGAAGTAGATCAGAAACTGCCCGAAAGCGCCCCAATCACCAAGCGAGTTTCGATTGGAGTCGTTGTTGGGGCGAGGCCGATTTTTCCAAGCCAAGTTTTTGAGCCGGTTGACAGCGCCCTGCAACCAGTTGGCGCTCTCCTTCTTGCCATCGTCGCGGTAAAGGGATGAGGACTTGATCTTCTGAATCGAGCCTGATTGATCCGCCGGGCTGCCCGCTCGTTCGGCGATCGCCTTCAAGTTCACGTAGGCAACCGCGTCGTCAACGGTCGAGGGTTGATCGGCCGACGCCTGGGATATCTTAAGCGTCAGTTCGCGATCGTTATCGAAACTGGCCTGGCTGAGGATGTTGACCTTCTCGGCAGCCGTCTTAGTCTTGGCGAGCTGCTCGTCGAGGTCGCCATAGGGCCCCCCGAGGCAAACCGCTCCCGCGCAAACAAGGCTAAAGGTCGAAACGACGCGACCGATCCGCACGCCAGACGTCTTCCGCCAGTGCTTCAATGTCGTATCCCTCCAGCCGGATGCGCCGGTCGTAGTAAATGATGGTTGTCGCTGCCGCCCAGATCGGGGTCAGCGTCCAGACGACGAGAAAGGTGGGAAGCAAATCGATGCCTTGTACGAGAATCGGCGCCAAGGGAAGGCCCGAGGAGTAGTTCCGAACGAATCCGTGGACATCGGCCATTGCCAGCGAAGCCGAAATTCCACCGCCCACAAGCACCCAAAGGAAGATCAAAAGTCCGTAAAGTCCCCAAACGGTGCTCCCCCCATTTGCATGAACCCCAAAAGGTTTGAGGAGCGCCGAGCTCCTTTTGGCCGCCTCGCCCATGGGCAGATCCTCGATCATGAGAATCGCCGGGCCAAGAGCGTGCCGGGTGACGACCCAAAGGAACATAATGCCGCCAACCAGGAAGCCCACACATGCAACGATCAGGACGACGGCGGCCGTCGCATCCGACTCCGCGGTCGTGTAACCCAAATGCGCGGCGAAAACGAGGATGGCCAGCGAGCCTAGAATGCCTCCGCTGGCAAGCAAAACCTCGCGCATGTTAAGCCAGAAAAGCTTTGGGAGCAGGAGCTGGGCGCGGGCCTCCGCCTCTTCGGGAGACGGCGCATTCCCAACCATGAAGTCAGAGACCAACTTGGTCACGACGGCGGAGGTGTAAGAGGTCCCTAGAACGAACAGGGGCATTGCAACGAAGAAGGCGAGGCTCGTCGTAGACAGCAACTCCACGAACTGGCCACCCTCGGAACCCGGCGTCTTCGTGACAAAGTATTGGGGCCAGACGTAGATTTCGAAGAAGGAAACCGCGGCCAGACAGAACAGGCTCGGCACGACGGAGATCTTAAGGAACGTCCATCCGAGTACTTGGTAGATCCTGATCGCGACGTCGATAATCTCAGATCCGGACATGGTCCGAAGCCGGTTTCGGCGGTCCATCTTGGCCGTACGTTGAGTCAGGTAACGGGCGATCGGATCAGACGTCACTTAGGCACCAAGTTTATCAGAGCCGCTCGCGCCGGCCATGAGACGTAAAGCAAACTACGCAAAATGACTCCACTACTATCACTAGCCGCTCTCTCGATCGCTGGACTCGGCCCGGCTCAAGGCTCCGCAATCGATCAGTACACGCAACCCATTAAGGATATATCGTTCGCGATGGACGTTAGGACCGGAAATCAGGCTGAACTGGGGAAAATCAGCGGAGACTTCGGCGCCGCGTATCGATTCGAACATATGACCTTCAAGATCAAGGACAGCTTTCAGATCCGCGGGGACACAAAGGTCGACGACATGAAGGTCTCCATGATCATGCGAGACGGAGTCCGCATCTTTTCAGTGCCGGGCAAGCACCTTAGCCTCCCGACCGACGTTCGAAACAAGCCCGGACAAAGGCAAACGATCTTTGAGTTCGGCTTGGTTACGCCGAAGCTTTTCGAGGACTTTCTGGTTTCCAAGTTCGTTCGGAACGATCGCGCCACCGGAGACGCGGTGTTCGACGTGAACTTCAATCCCAGATTCGGCGACAAGACTCGATATCGCATTTGGATCGATCCGGCGAAGAAGTACACGACGAAGAAGGAGTGGTACAACCAGGACGGGAATCTGAAGGCGACCTTCTATTTCACGCAGCCCGAGCAGGTCGGTTCCTACTGGGTGCCATCGATTGCGACCGTGAAGAATGCGGAAGGGAAGGTGGCCGGAGCGCTCAACTACAGCAAGTTCAAGATTAACGCCGGCCTCGACGATTCGATCTTCAAGTAAGTGACGTCCAGCGGGAGGTCCCTGTCGGAATTTGGCCTCGCAGGTATAACCGTGCGATGGACATCGCTCGTCGAATTCTCCTAGTCGCCGTCGCATTTGCCTCCCTGACCACGGGAGCACTCGCCGGCCCCAGCGTCGTCGGCTCCTGGAAGGGCCACCTGATCATGGATACGACGAAGATGCCCAAGGCGCCCAACGCGCAGGCCCAGGCGCAAATGGACCAGGGAATGGCAAAACTCAAGAAGACCGTGATCTCGATCACCTTCAAGGGCAACAAGACGTTTTCGGCCACCACCTCTGGTATGCCAGGACAGGACAAGCCCCAAAACGGTACCTGGACTCAGTCGGGCAACACGGTGACGTTAACGGGCACTAATAAAGGCCCGGATGGCAAGGCCCATCCTCAGACCTTCACGCTTTCCAAGGACGGCAAGACATTGTCGACCGCGGTTTCGGGCGGTGCTGTGAAGATCGTTCTTGCCCGGGCGTGAAAAGGGCATGAAAGCGCGTAGCCCGGCCAACCTGACGGGCTATTCTTCTGGGAAGCGGAATCAAACCCGCGCCGGCTAAAGTCGCAACCTACAGAGTGTTCACTATGAGATTCTTCGTCCTTTCCTCGATTCTTGGCGCCGGGCTCATGTTGGGCGTCCTGGTCGCTTCGACGACGCCCCTCGATAAACAAGCGTCAGTCCTCAAGGATGCCAAGACCCTCAAAGTGGCCTACACGCTGCGACTCGGCGGCGTACGAACCGATTACCAGCTGACTTACAGCAAGCCCAACCTCTTCATGCTCGAGTCGGACGGTCGATTACTCGAGTCCGATGGCAAAACTTTCTGGGAGTACAACAAGACCGCGAAGACCTACACGGAAACGCCCGCGACACCAGAACTTTTGGCGAAGAAGGCTCAATCGGACGAGGTCCTGGCCTGGGCTTCGTTTTTCACGGACGATTTCATGAAGAACGTGTCGAATGCGCAAGCCGGCGGTTCGCGTCCGATCAAGGGCCAGCCCACCACGGAAGTGACGTTTACCTACGGAGCGACGAACCCGAAGTCCGTCACCGCTTATATCGATGACAAGCTCTCGATCGCACGTGGATTCTCGTTCAAAGGGACGAGTGGAGATGTGCTCGTAACCGCGGACAAGATCGAAACCGGCGATGCGATGTCCGCCGACAAGTTCGTTTTCAGTGCTCCCGCCGATGCCACCAAGGCCGTAGCTCCGGTGGCCAGCGCCGGGTGGACGAGCGTTCAGCCGGTATTCCAGGCGAACTGCACGCCGTGCCACAACGGCCGAGGCTCGGGTGGATTCTCCATCGACAGCTATCAGAGCGTTATGAAGGGCAGCCGCAGCGGCACGGTCATCACGCCCGGTGATCCGGCGAACAGCCGGGTTCTCCAACTGATCAGTGGACAGGCAACACCTAAGATGCCTCCAGCGGCGACCGTATCTCAGGACGGCGTCGACAAGTTGAGCGCTTGGATCAAGGCGGGGGCTAAGGAATGATGGCTTGCGATGACGTCGATCATCGCTGATCAGTCGTCACAATCCTTGTTGCGCCATCTCGATCGCACGTAAGGCCGCCTTTGCCTTGTTTCGAGTCTCATCGTATTCCCTGGCCGGGACGGAGTCGAAGACGACACCGCCGCCGGCCTGAACGTAGGCCGTTCCGTCCTTGATCAAGATCGTTCGGATCGCGATGCAGGTGTCCAGGTTCCCCGTATGACTCAGGAACCCGACCGCGCCGGCGTAGCTGCCGCGCCGGGTCGGCTCCATCTCGTCGATGATCTGCATCGCCCTCACCTTAGGGGCGCCAGAGACGGTGCCCGCGGGAAAGGACGCGCGAATCAAGTCGAAGGCGTCCTTGTCCTCGGCCAGCTCGCCGGTCACGTCGCTCACGATGTGCATCACATGGCTGTACCGCTCGATGATCATTAGCTCGTTCACCTTCACCGAGCCAAACTTGCAGACTCTTCCAAGATCGTTCCTCCCAAGATCGACGAGCATGATATGTTCCGCGAGTTCCTTTTCGTCGGCCAGGAGTTCCGCGGCGAGAGCGTTGTCTTCCTCAGCATCTTTGCCTCGCCACCTCGTCCCGGCGATGGGGCGGACGCGCGCCTGTCTCCGATGAAGACTCACGTGAAGCTCGGGGGAGGCCCCGACGAGATCGAAGTCGCCAAATCTGAGGATGAACATATAGGGCGACGGATTAAGGGACCGCAGGGCGCGGTAGACGGTGACCGGGTGGGCGTCAACGGCCGTGCTAAACCGCTGGGACGGCACCATCTGGATGCCATCGCCCGCCGCGATATAGTCCTTGACTCGCTGCACGGCGCCTTCGAAGGTTTCGCGCTCCATGTTCGCGCTCACCGGATGGGAATCGAATGATCCGGCCGGAAGGGCTGGCAACGGCCCTTGGAGGGTGACGACGATTTGCTCGATTTCGCGAACCGCGGCGTCGTATCCATGCTCCTCGGCCATGGCGACGACCCTTAGGAGGTTGCGGGCATGGTCGAAGACGACGACCGTATCGCAGAGCATCATCGCCATATCGTCGACGTTGAGATCGTCCCGCGGCCCCTCGCCAAGCTTTTCGAAAAACCGGACGAGGTCATAGGAAAGGAGGCCGACGGCGCCGCCAACGAACGTCGGCATGTCTGGAACGGGAAGAGGCGCCGGGCCCGCGAGGGCTTCCCTGAGGATATCGAGGGGATCTTGACCCGGTTCGAGCACGGTTTGGCATTCGCCGGTCGACTTGATCCTTCTGACTCGATCTCCCTTGGTCCTTAAAACCTCCTTCGGGCGCACTCCCAAGACGGAGTACCGAGCAAGCTGTTCGCCGCCTGTGACGCTTTCGAGGAGGAAGCTGAAAGTCTCGCTCGAGGCCAACTTCCAGTAGGCGCTCAGTGGTGTTTCCACATCCGCGAGCAGGTCCTCGTAAATGGCGACTCGGTGGCCGCCTTGCGCGAGATTCCGAAACTCGTCTCGGCTGGGGAAGATCATGAGAGAGATTGTAGCGCTACAATCTCTCCGATGGAGCCCTTCATCACGCACACCGGCCGGATCGCGGTGATTCCCGAAGACAACGTGGATACGGACCGGATCATTCCCGCCCGGTTCCTTTCGCGGGTCAGCCGGTCAGGCTACGGCGAGCTTCTTTTCAACGATGTGCGAGGCGCCGAGTTTCCTCTCGATCGCCCCGAGGCGAAGGGCGCATCGATCCTCGTGGTTGGATTCAACTTTGGCTGCGGATCGTCGAGAGAACACGCCGTTTGGGCGATTCAGCAGGCAGGATTTCGCGCGGTCATCGGGAAGCACGCGGAGACCAAGCCAGGCTATAGCGACATCTTTCGCCAAAACGCCGCCAATTGCGGTCTCCTTCTCATCGAGTTGGCCGAGAAGGATCATTCGGCGCTGGTTCTTGCCGGGAGTGGCGCCGAAGCCACGATCGATCTCCCCGGGCAAACCGTTACGATATCCGGCGAGACTTTCCCGTTCGAGATGAACGAAGTGACGAAGCGTGCCCTCGTCCAGGGTCTCGATCTGATCGGAACCACGCTGATTTTCGAAGAGGCGATCCGTCTATACGAAGAGGCTTCAAGTGCCTACGTCCCAACTGTATGAGAGTCATTCCCCTACTTCCAGCCCTGGTTTTGCTCGCGACGATCGGTTGCCGGCAGGAGGTCCAGCAAAGCGGATCGGGGACGAGCCAGAGTGCGACTTCCACTGCGGGGGGGCCGCCTCAGCACTTCGACAGTATCAACCGGACCTATCACCTTAAAGACCTGGAATCGGCCACGCTGAAGGCCAACGGCCACGACATCCACGCATGGGTGATGGACGACGGAGGCAAGCGTGAAGAGGGAATGATGTGGCTTACTGCCGAGGACGTCAAGGACGACGACGGAATGATTTTCGCCTTCCCCGACGTCCAGCCAAAAAGCAACGGCTTCTGGATGGAGAACACCATCCTTGCCCTCGACATCATCTTCATCTCGGAGAAGAAGAAGGTCTTGAACATCCAGGAAGGGGTGCCTCACGATAAAACGAGCCTGCCCGCTGCCGGGTCATACAAGTTCGTCCTCGAAATGAAGAAGGGCTCCGCGAAGCGATTGGGGATTGGAGCCGGCACGGTTATCACGATTCCCGACTCAGTGAAAGGCAAATAGTCTTCTATTCGCGCTCCCCGTGTTGTATTATTAGACTAATACAATAAGTCCAACGTGGAAGTATGGAATCTCTGCTGAGATTTGATTGCATCACCCCGTCGAACTTATGAGAGGTTTGCTTATGAGGTTCGCCTTCACTTGTTTCCTGGCTTCGTTCATCGGGCTCGCGTCCGCCCAGCCGTCGCCCATCAACGACTTCGTTCTCGCGGGTGAAACCGCCTACGGGATGATGGGTCCGGAAACGGTGGCCGGAGGTGTGACCGGCGACCTGCAATGGTCCGACGACGGGAAATATCTCCTGGCCGTTCGCGGCGACATAGGCACCGCTTCGTCACTGCAGTCTCTTTTGGCTAGCGGTCAAAAGCCGTCGCAAGGCGACGAGCCGGGAGAGCAGTCCATCGTCGCCTATTCCCTCGCCGACCGGAAGGCAACAGTTGTTTGGCATGAAAAGTCGGTCTTCGCCCGGGTTCAGGAAGTGACCTGGTTCAAGGGAATGGATGCCGCGATCGCGGTCGTCGTCGAGCGTCTCCGGACGACAGATCCAAGCCGGCCCGATCCGACTCGACTCGAGGCACTTTACATCGACGTCCGTGCCGGAACGGCGACACAGATCGTTGCCGTGGAACAGCAAGGGGAGAGGGCGGACTTGGCAGTCGTGATGTCACCGACCCGCCCCATGGGCTTGATCACGCTCTCAGAGATGGCGGTGACCCAGACTGCGGGCCGGCCCGGGCAATGGCACATGCGCTACCGGATCGTTTCCGGCAATGGAAACCTCGGAACACCGGTCAATGTCGACGATGGCGCTTTCGTGGGGGGTTGGAGCGAAGACGGAAGGTCGCCCCTCCTGATCCTCATAGCCCCAGGCCCTAATGGCAAGGTATCGCGTGAAGTTCGCACCTTGGATCTCGACACCGGGGCTCTGACTGTGGCGAAAGATGGGAAACGGTACCGAGCGCAACTTCCCTCACGGCCCATCGACGTTAGATTCGAGGGCGGAACGGTTGCTCATCGCGACAAAAAGCGTCACCTCAGTTCGGCCTGGTTGACGACCGAGCAGGCATCGCGCCCCGATGCGCCTGTCGCGGACAAGGCTGGGGCGACGCCGGCAGAAGAAAAGCAGGCGAGCGGCTCCTACGCGATGATTTCGAGCGATACCGTTTTGGCGGTTCTCTCGCCGACTCTCAGCGGCGTCGCTTATGTTTCGCAAGGAGTCGCGATGGTGCGGCCGATCATTCAAATGCCGAAAGCTCTGTTTCCCCAAGCGCTCAAGGCCGCGGAGCGGGCCGGCGGTCCAGGGGCCGGGCGGCGCCTTGACGGCCAGGGTCGGGTCTAGCAGCCGCGGGGCCTGCACGTAAGTGTTGCGGTGGATGCTGCCGAAACGCACGAAGGCC
>CAZNUL010000037.1:0-39357 GCA_964576205.1 uncultured Fimbriimonadaceae bacterium
TTGAAGGATGCGGATCTACTGACGGCGACCCAGGTGCTCATGTCGAAAGCCGGTCTCCAGATGGTGGTCGACGGTCAGGGTGAAGCCTTTGGGAAGGTAACGCTAGACCTGATCGATATGCCGGCGGAAGACGTCGTTCGATACATGTGCAAGTCGGCGGGAGCCTATTTCCGCCGCGATGAGAATGGCGTTTACATTCTCAGCCACAAGCCGGCCGATCCGGTGGCGACTGGCCCGACCGGGAACCCGCTACCCGTTCATAAGATGCGCAAGCGCGTCAAGTTGATGAAGGCGGACCCGGAGACGGTTTGCAGCCAGATTCTGTTCGGCGCGCCCTTTGATCCGACTACCCCCTTTGCAAAGCTGAACAGCTTCCGAAAGGTCATTAACGAACAGCAGATCCAGGGGTGGTTCGGCGGCGATCGGAAGCTGTACGAACCGAAGATGTTGCCGCAGGTCAACGCGACAAGCCAGCCCCTGAGCAATCCCGTCTTCACCAATCCGAACCAAAGCGGTAACGACGTCCAACTGCCTGGTGAGAACGCCAAGCAGGTCGGCGGTATCGGTGGCGGCGGCGGCCTCGGAGGCGGCGGCGGCCTCGGCGGAGGCGGCGGCGGATTTGGCGGTCAAGGCGGCTTCGGCGGCGGCGGCGGTGGATTTGGCGGCCAGGGCGGGCAGATCACGCTTGCCGGCGGCCAGGGTCTGGTACCGCCCGGGATCAGCTTCATCAGCTACGATCCGACCGACAACAGCTTCATCGTGGAGGGTACGGACGAAGCCATTAAAGAATTCATTCGACTCATCAATGAATTCGACGTGGCGCCGCGCCAGGTCACCATCAAGGTGGAGTTCATCACCACGAGCTCGAGCGTCAGCAAGTCCCTCGGCTTTGAGTTTCTCTATCAGAGAGGCGGCGTGTTCGCGGGCACGACCCCCGGATCGTTCATCCGGGCCGGCGACCCCGTGTTCCTGAACTACGGTTCGGGCAACGTTACTTCGCGGATGAGAACCCAGCTCCTGGAGGGCTTCGGCAAGGTCGTCAACGCCCCGATCGTTCGGACGTTGAACAATCAGCCGGCGGCTGTCTTCAGTTCGGTTCAGACGACCATCTTCATTAACCAAATCACGGGCAATGGTAACGGTTCAGTTATCGTTACGCCGCAGCCGGTGCCTCTGAACATCTTCACAGGCTTGGTCGTGGCGCCTCGAATTAACGGAGACGGAACGATCACGCTCTCGCTGAGTCCTCAAATCCAGGATTTCGGCCAGTTGCGACGCGGCCCGGACGGCCAGGAAATCCCTGACGTCTTGTCCCAATCGATCAACGTCGTCGCGCGGGTTAAGAACGATGAGACGATCGTGCTTGGCGGTCTGACTCGAAAGTCGGATCAGGGATCGGAAGCCCGAGTCCCAATCCTCGCCGATCTTCCGATTATCGGCCAGTTCTTCCGGTCGACGACTCGAGACAAGAACAACAGCGAACTCCTGATCTTCGTGACGCCTCACATCATCGAGGAGGAAGAGGGTACGGGCGGCGGTTAACCGTTTGTTTGCTCGTTGACCGAGGGGCGGTGCGGCTAACAGGCCGGGCCGCCCTCTTGATTTCGGATTGGCGATTAAGGGACCGTCTACCACAGCGACGAGGGATCACAAGGCCGGTCCCGAGTCTGCGGTTCGCGCCTATCGAAAGCCCAAAACCTTGAATCTAGGGAATGGATCGCTCGTGGATATTGATTGGAATGATGGGGGTCGGCAAGTCTGCCGTAGGCCGAGAGCTTGCCGTTAGGACGGGACGGGAGTTTCTCGACACCGATATCCTTCTGCAAAACCGCCTTGGCCGGCCGGTGACCCAATTGTTTCAGATCTACGGCGAATCTGCGTTCCGAGACCACGAAACATCGCTTTTAAGGTCGCTGGAGCCCGGTTGCGCGATCCTCTCGACCGGTGGCGGCATCGTCGTGCGCGAAGAAAACTGGGACGAGCTGCGGAGATTGGGAACAACCATGTACCTGAAGGCGAGCGAGGAGCAGATCATCGCTCGCTTGTCGACAAGCAAGAAGCGTCGCCCCTTGCTCGAAGTGGAGAATTGGCAGGGGCGCCTGAGGAATCTTCTCATGCAGCGCGAAAGCCTTTACCAGCAGGCCGACCTCGTGGTGGAGTTAGTCGGAGAAGGGATCGAGGAGGCGGCCGATCGGGCGTTTGCCGCATTTACCGCGCACGGGACGGGGGGCCCATGACGACTCACGAACCGATCACCGTCCGTCATCGCTTTGGATCGTATGACATCAGGTTCTTGACGCTCCCTGAGGCGGTTGCCGAACTTCCCGGGGATGCGGTCGTCATCACCGACCACAACGTCGGCCGGTTGTATGGCGAACGATTCGCCCCTGATATCCGATCGATTGCCGTGACTCCTGGCGAGCAGAGTAAGAACGCAGCGTCGTGGGCGTGGCTGCAGTCACAGCTTGCAATCGCGAAGACAAGCCGGGCCACCTCGGTCGTGGCTTTCGGGGGTGGCGTGGTCGGAGATCTCGCCGGCTTCGTCGCGGCCACCTACATGAGAGGCGTCCCTCTGATTCAGATACCCACTTCTTTGCTGGCCCAAGTGGACTCCTCGGTCGGCGGCAAGGTGGGGATCGATCTGCCCGAAGGTAAGAACCATGTCGGATCGTTCTATCCGCCGCAGGCCGTATTGATTTGCGTCGATGTGTTGGGCACCCTTCCCGAGCGTGAATTCAGAAACGGTATGGCGGAAGTGTGGAAATATGGTTTTATCCTCGACGCGGGGCTCGTCGATTTGCTGCGAACCAGGAACTTCGAAGTTATCGATATCGTGCGTCGCTGCGTCGAGCTGAAGCGAGACGTGGTCGAAGCCGACGAGTTCGAGACCCTTGGCGAGAGGGCGAAACTCAACTTTGGTCACACGGTAGGGCATGCGATTGAGAAACTGACCGGGTATGGACCGGTCCTGCACGGTGAAGCAATCAGCATCGGAATGGTGGTCGAAGCAGCGATCGGTGAGGCGATCGGCCTAACCGAAAGGGGAACGGGAAGGGTGATTGAAGAATGCCTGGGTTCCCAGGGACTTCCGACCACGTCAATAGTGTTAAGAGATGTGGAGGCCTTTATCGAAGCGATGCGGCATGACAAAAAGGCTCGCGCAGGACGGCTGGCCTTTAGTCTCCTAACGACCGTGGGTCGCTGTAAACTCATCGAAGACGTGCCTGAAAAGGATGTGAGAACGGTACTGGCGGAACTATGAAGGCGATCCGGTTTGTGGCGTCGATTGCCTCCCTGGCTGCGCTTGCATCGGGATACCTGGCCAGCCAATATGCCTCATTCTCAGGCGACGCGCCGGGATGGGCGGCTCGCATCGATTCACCGGCCGTTGTTTGGATTGCCCTTGCCTTATTCGCGGGCTCGATCCTGTTATGGGTGATTCCTGACTCCAAGGAGAATGCCTGAGGCCCGTGGTCGGAAACGTCCTCAACGTGCGATACGAGCTTCTGGAGCTTCTCAACGAGGGGCCGATATTTACCACCTATTCGGCCACCGACCGGCTGCAGGGTCGTGAGAAGTGCATCAGACTGATCAAGCCAGTTTTTGCTCACGAGCCGGAGTTTGTTGAAAAGGTGCGCGAGGCCGTCGCCCGCTATCGCTCGATCGAGCACCCCGGTGTCGAGGCGATGCTCGAGGTCGACGACGACGAAGGGCAGGTTTTTCTAGTCTCAGAACTGACGAAGGGCGTCGCGCTAGCCGACCGAATTCGAAAACTGGCCCCCTTTTCCGTCCCAGTGGCCGTTTCCACGGCGATCAGCCTGTGCGAAGGATTAGAGTCCATCCACAGCCTTGGCCTGTCCCACGGCGACATTTCGGCCCAAAACGTCGCCTCGCTGCCAGACGGCCAGGTTCGCGTCCAGATCCCGGGGCTGTGGCAAGCCTATGCGACCAGCCCCATGGCGGCAGGAATCGCGCTTCCGTCGATGTCGCCGTATCTCGCTCCCGAAGTAAGCGCCGGCTCAATGCCAAGCCCGGCGAGCGATGTTTATGCCGCCGGGGTTCTCCTTTACGAGCTTCTGACCGGCCGCCTGCCTTACAACGCCGATACGCCCGTCAGCATGGCCCTTAAGCACGCGACCGGCGCGGTCCCCTCCGTCCGAATGTACAACCCGGCGGTTCCGGCCGTACTCGACGAGGTCGTCAAGAAGGCGCTGTCGAAGGAGTCATGGCGGCGTTACCGGACGGCGGGGGCCTTGTTGAGCGATCTGCGGGTCATTCAGGATGCCCTCCGGTTTGGGCGTACGGTGACTTGGCCGATCAGCCCGGAGGCGGCGCCTGTGGAGACGGAAAGCATGCCAAAACCTGCGCCCTCTAAAGTTGAAGCCAGATTGGAGTCCAAGACAAAGCCAAAGGTCGATCGCGACGTTCCGCTGATCCTTCAGTTCGGTATCGCTATATTTGGGACCGGCGCGGCTATCTTCGTCGGCATGCTGATCTATCTCAACTTTAGCAAACCGCCGACGATCCGGGTGCCGAACCTTGTCGGGAAAACCATCGCGGAGGCTCGCGAGATGTTGCGGCCGAAACTCAATATGCTGATCGAGAGCTATCGGCCGAGCGAAAAAGTGGCGGCGGATCACATCCTATCAACGGAGCCGGGCCCTGGACAAGACGCGCGACAAGACAGTCCGGTGCGCGTCGTCGTCAGCTCGGGCAGCCAGTTGGCATCGGTTCCCGACGTCAAAGGCGCGACCGTGGAAGACGCGCGCACAGCAATTCAAGGCGCCAACCTGGTGGTTGACGACAATATGGATACTAAGTCGTCGGCGACGGTCGAAAACGGGCATGTCATCAGTCAGACGCCGGCGGCAGGTTCCAAGGTGGAGCCCGCATCTAAAGTCAAGCTCGTGGTCAGTTCGGGCGATACGGGACCAGACGGCAATGGGGAAGCGCCAACGCCGGCAGCCGCATCTAAGACTAACCTGTACACGCTGAGAGTCAAGCTGACAAATCTGGCGAATCCGGTCGCCCTCCGAATCGACATCGTCGACGACTTAGGCACGCGCACGGTCTATCCAGACCAAGAGCAAGAGCCGGAGGCGGCCGTGGAGCTGTCGACTCGCGGAACCGGAAAAGAAGTTAAGTTCCGCATCTACTACGACGGCAATCTCGTGAAAGAAGTGGTCCAGAAAGCCGACGAAGGAACACCGGTCCCGCCTGGGGACGACAACGCCGGCGGCGATAACGCGGGGGTTGATCACCACAACTAACGATCAAAGTTGTCCAAGGCCTAAAGCCGGCAAGTCCATAACTAGCATGAAACGCCTCATCGCCCCATCCGTTCTCGGACTCAATCACGCCGACATGCGGAAGGGTTTGGCGGAGATTATCGCGGGCGGCGCCGAGGTCATCCATTTCGATGTCATGGATGGGCAGTTCGTGCCGCCGATCACTTTTGGACATCAGCTGATCCACGGCCTACGCGATCTCGGAAACCAGCTCTTCGAAGCCCACCTGATGACTCAAACACCGGAGCGGCAATTCGAATCGTTCGCCGAAGCGGGCTGCCAGCGGGTGATTTTTCATGCGGAGGCAACCGCGCACAGTCACCGGCTTGTGCAGCGCCTGCACGATCTCGGGCTGCGAGCCGGAATCGCAATGAATCCCGGTACACCGGCCGATGCGGTCCAAGGAGTCGTCGATCTGGTCGACCTTGTCTTGGTCATGACCGTGAATCCTGGTTGGGGGGGTCAGCAGTTCATCCATGGGACGCTCGACAAGGTCAAGCAGATCCGGGAATGGTCGCCAACCGTCGATATCGAGGTGGACGGCGGAATCGACCCCGAGACCCTCCCGTTGGCACGCGCAGCTGGAGCGAACGTCTTCGTTGTCGGTCAATACTTGACAAGGCAAGGAGATTTGGCGGCGGGGGTCAGGGAGCTAAAGCGTTTATGCGACTGAAGGTGGCTTGCTGGTTCTTCGCCGCTCTGACGGCCTTCCTTCTCTTAGGTTGGCCCGTCTTAGTCGGCCTACCTCCCAAGCACGCGCCAGCAAGCCTGATCAAGCAATACGCTCTTCACACAGGAATCTGGCTTGCGGCCCTGCTGCTCTCCTTTCTCACTTTCACCGTGCTGGTCGCATTCGTAGTGCGCCAAATGAGGCAGGAGTATCTAGAGGAGTCGGCGGATAATCTGAAGGCACTGATCGAAGGCACGCTCGAGGATCATCGAAAGAAGAGTGGAGCAGAAAGCGAGCCGAACTGACGAACTCATGATGGCTCGCGCCATCGAGCTTTCCGCGCGCGGCTTTCCGGCGCCGAACCCACACGTCGGGTGTGTGATCGCCATGGGCGATGAGGTCGTGGGTGAGGGATTTCACGATTACAGGGGTGGCCCTCATGCCGAGATCGTCGCTCTACACGCGGCCGGCAAGCGAGCCAAGGGCGCGACTGCCTACGTCACGCTCGAGCCGTGCAACCACCACGGCCGAACCCCGCCATGCGTCGACGCGCTGATGGAGGCGGGTATTGCCCGGGTCGTCGCCGGGGTCGAAGATCCCGTCTCAGGCCACGGCGGCGGGCTGCTCCGCTTGCGCGAAGCGGGTGTGGAGACATTGCTGGGTGTCATGGCTGAAGGGGCGACAAAGGCCAATTTGGCTTGGCTGGCGGCGGTCGAGCGAGGCTGGCCCTACGTCGTCGTCAAGGCTGCGATGACTCTCGACGGGAGGATCGCGACGCCCTCGGGAGAAAGCAAGTGGATCACCGGCGACGAGGCTCGTGCGGAGGCGCATCGGCTCAGAGCGGAATGCGGCGCCGTCCTCGTGGGGCGTACAACGGTCGAGAAGGATAACCCGCGGCTAACGGTTAGGGCTCTCGAAGTTAAGAACCAGCCGACTCGGATCGTCCTCGATCCCTGGCGGCGCATTCCTGGCGGCCGAAACGTGTTCGACGCCGAAGCGCCGAGCTTGCGGGTGGTTGCCGGCGAGCCTCGCGACGGTGAGGTCCGGGCGCCTTTCCAGAGCGGTTTCCTGGACCTAGCGGCCCTTATGAAGGACTTGTATGGATTGGGTCATACGAGCGTGCTCGTCGAAGGCGGTGCTCACACGATCGGCTCCTTCTTTGACGCGGGTCTCGTCGATCGGCTGGAGCTATTTGTGGCGGCCAAGGTTTTCGGTCAGGGAAAGACTTGGATTGAAAGGCCGTTTCGTGGTAGCCCCGACTCGGCGTCGAGCCTCAGGCTCGACAAGGCGAGGCAGGTGGGCACCGACTTGTGGCTGACCTATTATCCCGAGGCAGGGCATCCCTAACGAGCTAAAGTTGACGGTTACCGATGACAGGTTGGCCGGATGATGCCGCCTTAGCCGTTATGCAGATACTTGGCCGGCAGAGGGTTTTTGGCGTCCTCTCCCTGCCAGAAGATGCTCACAATCCACCACCGAGTCCCATCGTTGAAGAGTTGAATGCTATTGATGCCGCGGTCGAACGGCTTTTTGTCGTCTGCTTTGTTACGTGATTCGTAGGTGCTGAAAACCTGAGCGATGTTCGCAAACTGGTCGGTCTTGCGTGCGATCTCCTTCTCAAAGAAGCCGTTCTTCTCGATGTAGGCGCCGGAGAGCGTGACGTATTCGTCGGGGGTCATCGAACGGCTACGCGCACTCCCGTTGCGGGCGCCGACCCCAACCAGCCGGCCTGAAGTCGCGAAGAGCGAGCGGAAGCGGTCCCAATCGTGCTTGCCCGGCGGGCCTGATATCACGTCGTACAGAGCGGCGATGATGGAGTCGATCGATTTGACGTCGGCAGAGTTCCCTTTCGGCGTCGGCCCTTGAGCGTAAGCGCAAATCACCGCAAGAGTCAGGACGAGGGCAACGAGCTTTCGCATGACTTCGAGTATGAAACGAAATCGCTCGCGAACAACTTTCGAATATGACCGGGCCAGTCCCATTTACAGCGAGTCGAGGCACTACTTGAAGCGTTGTCTTGGCTTCGGCGCGATCAATTCGTAGCTCTCGTCGATGAGATCTAAGGCGAGTTCAAGCATTTCGGGCTCCCGCAAGTGAACGGTTACCCAGCCGTGCCGGCCCACGTACGCGGCCACCTCGATATTGGGATGCAGGATGAGGGCGCTTTGCTTTTCGAGCGTGCTCTTGACGGTGATCACGGCGCTCTCGGCTCCGCAGAAACAAAAGATTTTGGCCTTGGGTGGGATTCTGTACACGGTCTCGCCCCAAGGATGATCCTCGTAGGCGTCAGGCTTGGCAAGGCAATGCCGCTTGATTTGGGCGATCGCGCTCCCCTGCTCCATGATCCGATTGTATCCAGGTATGCGGTCCTGTGCGACCGGCGGGGTGATCGACGTAAACTCACACGGTGCGGTGGCTGTACGACCTCGACATGGGCGGCTTTCGGGTCATCAACGTCGACATGCACCGCGACTGGCTCACTCCGATCTTCTGGGTGATCACGTCCTCGGCACTTGGCTGGGTGCAGACGATCTTGGCGCTCGCTCTTTTGCTCTTCAAGAAGGCTCGCTCCTTTGTCTTGCCCCTGCTGCTAGCTGATCTATTCGCCGGCTTTTTCGTCGCCGACGGCATCAAGCAGTTCGTACATCGACAGCGCCCGAGCAATCTAGCCTTCGCGTTACCACAAGAGGGCGAATTCGGCGGCAACAGTTTTCCGAGCGGCCACGCCGCCACCGCGTTTGGGATCGCCTTCACTTTGTGGTTCCTGACACGAAAATCGGAGCGGGCTTGGATCGGTCAGGCCGCGTTAGTCTGGGCCATTCTGGTCGGCATCAGCCGCGTTTACATGGGCGTCCACTGGCCGACGGACGTGATCGGCGGCGCATTCGCGGGCCTGATTGGCGCGGCGGCGGTGATTCTCGTGCTATCGAAACTTGGAAGGCTGCCGGAGGAGATGCCGCCCTAGTGGATCACCCGCGATTCGCTCAGGCCCTGAAGGAACTTGGGCTCGATCTCTTCCCGATTCAGTCGCGGCAGTTCAAGGCGTTCGAAGACCGGCTGTATGAGGCCAACGAGGTGATGAACCTGACCCGCGTACCACGGGAAGAATGTTGGCTTCGCCACTTTATCGACAGCCTTCTGATGCAAGATCTGATCGCCTGGCGATCGAGCGTGCTCGATATCGGAACCGGCCCGGGATTTCCAGCTTGGCCCCTTGCATGCGCGAGGCCGGATTTGCAGGTTACGGCAATCGACGGCTCAGGCAAAATGATCGGCTTCCTCATGAAGAATCCCCTTCCGAACCTAACGCCAATGCAGGTGAGGGCGGAAGAGTGGCCGATGCGCGAGCGTTTCGGAGTGGTGACCGGGCGCGCTGTCGCGCCTCTTAGAATTCAGTTGGAGCTGAGCGCCCCGTTCGCGAAGGTCGGCGGATTGATCATCCCGATGAGAACGCCGGGAGAACGAACCGAGTTGGCGGCCGACGAGTCATTAGGCGTCAAGCTCGAGGAAGTCTTTGAGCGCCCGCTTCCAGGCACCGACATCGTGCGCTTGATTCCAATTTACCGAAAAGTCGCGGCGACTCCGAAGCGCTATCCGAGGACGTGGGCGGAGATTAGACGGAAGCCCTTGCGAGGGTGAGGCTCGTCATCTCGCGCTTTGAGGCTACAGATGCTTCGCCTGTCGCTGCCGTAGAATAAGCACATGCCGGTTGCGGGCGAAGCAGCGAATTTGGTGCAGTCTCTCGACGGCTTTATCGCGCGTGAGGTTCAGCGAAACGGCGGCTCGACGGTGGCCCGGAAGCCGGCCCACCGCCTCAAGTTCAATTGGCCACCCCATCCAATTAGTTACAGTTATCATGTCCTCGCCTCCGACTGGACGGGAAGCGCTACGTTAGAATCGCATGGCGAATCGTTTCCGGTCGAGGTTGCAAGCACTCCGTATGGAGTTTTCGGCCGCTGCAACGACATTTGGCTGGAGGCCCGAGGCGACACTCTTGCCGAAATGCTCGAACACATGAAGCTGGCGGCTCATCCATACTTCCACCGGCAGTTCCTGATCAACCGCAACCTCGAACGCTCGGGTCCATTTTCGGGACACATCCGCGACCTCTCGCCAGAAGATCTTCTGAAGCTGCTGTTTTGCGAGGATCGGGACGTCGCCAACGATGCTCGGATCGAGATCGAGACCCATTCGAGCGCCCATCAGTTCACGCCCGCTCTCATCTTCATACTGAAGGATCGGCGACACCCGAACCGGCGGTCGGCTCAGTGGTGCGTGCTCGATCTGTTCGAGGACCTAACTTCCTTTTGCCGCACGACGGAGGAGCAGCTGGAGGCGGTACAGGCGATGCGCGATCTGCTCTGGGATGCCGAGGACGATTACGCGCGGACCATTTACAAGGCGGGAGTCGTCCTTGGCGGACACTTGCCTCACAAGCTCGGCGGCCCTGCCCTACTCGAGTGTCTTGCGGCCCCAAGCAGGATTGGACGGCGCAGCGCCATTCACGGCCTGTTCCACGTCGTTGAGTGGATGCCCGCGATGAGAGACGAAGTCGTTGCCGCGCTGCAGAAAGCCGCCGACTCCGAACCCGATCCCCAACTGAAGGAGTTCGCGCGCCTCATGTCCCGCGACATCGCCCACGGGGACTACGATCACATCCCCGAGCCGGTTTTTCCGGAAGAGCTGTAGGCCGGACTGCAGCTAGAAGGTCGATCCTAACCGATCAATCGTCATTCTCATCGTGCTCCCTTTGATCGTATTCCTGGCCAACGATCTCGACAAGCTCCTCGATGATCCAAAGCTGTCGGGATCGACCGTGAGCTGCACCGTCGCAGACGAAGCGGGCGAGACCGTGTATGAGCGGAATTCCGGCTTGCGCGTCGTGCCTGCGAGCAATCAAAAACTGGTCTCGACCAGCTTCGCCCTGTATACACTTGGCCCCGACTACCGGCCGAAGACTAGGGTATGGAAGCTGTCCGACCGGGTCGTCGTCGACGCGCCAGGTGATCCCGCGATGACTCACGAGCGGCTGGCGAAGGCGGCCCTGGATTTAGGACTCACCGGAAGTACGAGACCGGTCTATGTCCACGAGGCATACCGACCGCTGATCGGTCCCTCCTGGGAGTGGGACGACCTACCCAACAAGTACGCTGCGCCGGTCTGCGCGTTCACTGTCGACCGGGGCTCGGTCGAGCTCTGGGCCGAAGGCGAGAAACTCACGGTCGAGCCACGCATGTATTGGATCGAGCCGGTGCGCGGCATCAAGACGGGGCCCCGGAAGGTCGTTTACGATCCGATTCGGCGCACTCTGACGGTGAATGGGGAACTGCCAAAGGCAAAAACCCGCATCGAGACGCTGGCCGTCGATCAGCCCGATGCAACCGCCGCGTTCTACTTCGGCAAAGGGTTTCGACTCACCGGTGAGGTCCCGAATCGACGGCAGGATCTGACACTCGTTGGCCCCAGGCTAGGCGAGATTCTTAAGGAATGCCTCGTCCACAGCGACAATAACTTGGCGGAGAACCTGTTCCTGATGGCAGGCTCGCAGCCGTCGCCCGGCGCCCCGATCCTGCCAGACCCTTACAAGACTGCGGACACAGCTCTTCTTAAGTTCCTGGAAACCGTTGTCGGTGAAGCGCCGGGCGACTTCCATCCGGAAGATGGAAGCGGGATGAGCCGCCATGACTTGGTGACGACTCGCGGGATCGTCAAGCTCCTCCAGTGGGCCGTGAAACAACCCACGAAGGATGTCTGGCTGAACGCCCTGGCCAAGCCCGGAGTGGGAACTCTGAGCACTCGATTAAAGGGCATTCAGTTCTCCGGCAAGACCGGCTCGCTCGATATGGTGGCCTCGCTCTCGGGCTACGTCCATACGGTTAAGGGCAGGACCCTGACGGTCAGCTTGATTCTCAATCAGTTCCTCTGCGCGGAAAGGGAAGCGAGGGCGATCGCTGACGAATTCATCAAGAAGCTTGCGGCCGACGATGGGTTCGGCACAGATCCTGCGTTTCCCGGCAAGCATGAAGCTCGTCCTCCCGTCCCGGGCCTTGGCAATTCTCATCGCAGTTGGAGTGATCGACCTCGTGTCCACAGCCTGGATGCACGCGAACGGTCAAATCGTCGAGCTGAATCCGCTAATGCGGGTTTTCATCAACCGCAGTGAATGGCTCTTTGCGGTTGTGAAGGGGCTTACGCTCGTGGCAGCTTGGGGTGCGTTAGCCTGGTACTGCAAGTACAACCGGCAGTTCGTGCGCAAGGCATGCGTCGTTGGCACGATCGCTTATCTCGCGATCTGGTCGAGCTGGTTCTTGGCAGCGCGGTGATCGGTAAGCGGTAAGCGGTAAGCGGTGGTAAGCGGTAAGCGGGGTGACTGGTGGAATACCGTATACGGTTTACCGTCTACGGAATCGGCGCCGATTCGAGAGCATCCTCGTGAGGCTCAACCGATTGTCCCTTTTTCTCTGCTTCGATCACGTTCTTCAAGGCGACCAAGGCAACCTCGATCTGGCCTTCGTTCGGCTCACGGGTCGTCAAGTATTGCGTCCAGATGCCTGGTTTGAACGCGAAGTTGACGAACGCCTGGTTCCGGAACTTTCCGGCCAGGCGAAGCAGCTCGTAGGAGATTCCCGCGATTACGAATAGCACGGGGATTTCGATCGCGACTCTAACGAGCGAATTCACGAGATTGCCGAACATCCCTGAGACGCCCCACGGGTGTTCCCCGAATGGATACCGCGGCACGAATGTAAAGATGAGGAGGCTCACGATGAGCACGATCACGGCAAAGCTTGTTCCGCAGCGAGGGTGCAGCCGGGTTTGTGCCCGACAATTCTCGATATTCAGGTCCTGCTCGGCTTCGAGGGTATTGATCGCCTTGTGTTCGGCGCCGTGATACCGAAAGACATCCTTGACGGCGGCCATTTGGCCGATCGCGGCCAAATAGCCAAGAAAGAAAACGATCTTGATGATGCCCGCAATGAGGTTCCGCTCCAGCCCATCGAGCCCTTTGAACGCCTCGGCAAGCCAGTTGGGCAGAAACACGAACAGGAGGAAGCCCATCGCGATGCCGCTGATCATTGCGCCGCCGACGGCGGCGTCCTGAACCCGGTTATTTGTCGACAACAGGTGTCCCCGGCGCAGCCTGGTATTCAGGGGCCAGCTGTACGTTGGAAGCGAACTTCATCGCTTTGATTCCGAGCGACATCGCGTCGAGCAAAGCCAGGGAGCCCCGCAAAAATGGCAGTTTTAGCCACCTTTGGCGGCCGATCCAAGACTTCTCGAGGGCCTCGGTTTGGGTTACGATCTCGCCATTAGGCGCACGACAGGCCACCGAGAAAAACCGCGGGGAGCGCATCATGACGCCTTCGAAGATGGCCTGGCCTCCATATTGGAGGTACTCGCCTTGAGGCATCTGCCGAGTATACCGGCGGACTCCGGGGCCGATGGGCTGATGGGCTGATGGGGTGAGTCGGTGAGTCGGTGAGTCGGTGAGTCGGTGAGTCGGTGAGAGGGTGAGTCGGTGAGTCGGTGAGTCGGTGAGTCGGTGAGAGGGTGAGAGGGTGACGGGGTGAGAGGGTGACGGGGTGAGAGGGTGAGCCTCTTACGTCAAGTCATCAAGTCATCACCCTTTCCCCGCATTTATTAAGGGATTGCGAGTTTCTCTTAATGAACCTCGTCGTTTTTTGAATGGGTGTCGTCTACAATGGATGAGCGTCCTAAAAAGGAGGGAGCCATGACCACCGGGATTCATCCCAGCGGGTTAAAGCTCACCGAAGAGGAGGCGTTCGCGCTTTTGGGCTTGTGCCTCACAAGTCCTAATGGGCTCGATCCGGCCTCCGAACGGGCGTTGAGGAAGTTAGCGGAATACTGTTCAGCTACGAGCAATCATAAATCTATCGCAAGTTCCGTGATGCATCCACTTCGCGAGCTAGGAAAGGCGGGAGCTTAAAGCTTCCGCCTCCGCATTTAGGTGGCGACTCCGGACGGCAAACCTTCCGCGCCGCGATCCCAAAAAAGTGCTCAATCCTTCGGGATCAAATCCTTGATCCTTTTTACGACCTCGTCCGGCGACAGTCCCGCCGTTTCGACAACGACCGCTCCAGGAGCCACGGTTAGAGGGCTATCGTCGCGCGTGATGTCACGGTGATCTCGGACCAACATCTCTTGCCGAACGGTTCCGAATTCGTGAGGCATGCCCTTTTCCTCCAACTCGAGATGGCGACGCTTGGCCCGCTCCTCTAGCGAGGCGGTGAGATAGATCTTTACATCGGCGTTCGGAGCCACAACAGTCGTGACGTCACGGCCCTCGAGCGTGAATCCGCCTTGCGCCACCATCTCCTGCTGCCTTGCAACGAGGATCCGGCGGACGGCTGGGAACACGCTGAGCGCGCTTGCGAGCTCGCCGATGTCCGGAGTTCTTATTGCGCTGGTCACATCTTCGCCGTCTAGAAAGACCGGCTGAGGATCGCCGGCGCGGAACTCAATCGTCGTGGCTTGGCCGAGTGCGGCTGCCGCGTCTCCATCGCTAGCCGTCAGTCCGGCCCGCTGTGCCTTGAGCGCCAAACAACGGTACATCGCTCCGGTGTCCAGATAGTTGAGCCCCAGGTCGTGCGCCAGGGCCCTGGCCACCGTGCTCTTTCCCGCTCCGGCCGGTCCGTCAATGGCGATGAAGAGCCTACGAGCGGGGAACCTCGTGTATTTGGGTGTTTGGGTATCGGTGGGTTACTTTGCGGCGTAAGCCCGCGAACACCCCAACACCCCAACACGTCAATTCCTTCACTCGGCCAACCTCCGCAGCTCCGACTCGAAGGTTGGGAAGCTCGTCGCAATCGATTCCGCGCCTTCGATCTCCGTGGCGCCGTCGGCGACCAATCCTGCGATCGCGAATGCCATCGCGATCCGATGATCGAGCTGGGCGTCGATACGGGTCGCTTTAAGTCGGGTTGGGCCGGTAATCGCCATTCCGTCCCTGTACGTTTCGACGCGAGCGCCCATCGATCGGAGACCGGCGGCGGTCAGTTCGATCCGATCGCTTTCCTTGATCCTAAGCTCGGCGGCATCGCGAATCACGGTCGTCCCTTCGCATTGCGTCGCCAGTACCGCCAGAACGGGGATCTCGTCGATAAGCCTGGGTATGAGTCCTCCGCCGAGTTCGAAAGCTTGGAGCCCCACGCCGTGCTGAAGGTGGAGATCGGCGACGGGTTCGCCAAGTTCGCTCCACTCGCGGAGAC
This sequence comes from uncultured Fimbriimonadaceae bacterium, assembly GCA_964576205.1. Classification (GTDB taxonomy): domain Bacteria; phylum Armatimonadota; class Fimbriimonadia; order Fimbriimonadales; family Fimbriimonadaceae; genus JAEVZK01. The sequence goes on from CAZNUL010000037.1 coordinate 15,189, forward strand.
ACCGGTAATCAACTCCGGCCATCGTAAGCACGTCCAGGATGCCGGTCCGAGATGGATTGACTCCGAGTTCCCTTAAATCCACTTCCGACTCGGGCAGAATCGCCGCGGCCACCATAAAAAATGCAGCCCCCGAGATATCTCCCGGAACGAGAAACTCGAAAGGGACTGGCACCGCCGGACCCTCGACGGCAGCGATGAATTGTCCGTTTAGAGTCTGCGAAACCGGCACTCCTAGCGCGCTGAGCATGCGCTCCGTGTGGTCGCGGCTCTGGTGGGGCTCCATGACCACCGTCCTGCCGTTAGCCCGCAGGCCGGCGAGCAGAATCGCGCTCTTTACCTGGGCGCTTGCGACGGCAGATTCGTAGGTGATCGCCCTCAGCTCTCGGCCGACGATGTGGAGAGGGGGCGTGTCGCCTTCGACGATCGCGCCCATGCGCCGAAGCGGCTCCGCGATTCGCTTCATCGGGCGCCGGCTGAGCGAGGCATCGCCCACCATTGTCGCCTCGATTGGGCGGCTGGCGATCAGGCCTGAAAGGAGCCGGATCGTCGTTCCGCTGTTGCCGCAGTCCAGTTCGCGTTGCGGCTGCGACCAATCGGGAGCCGGGTTCAGCCGAACTTCGCCGTCGCTGCGTTCGACCCCTAGCCCCATTCCCGAAAGGCAACTCAGCGTAGATTCGCAGTCCTCGCCCTCGAGCGGCATTCTGACTAACGACTCGCCCGAAGCGATCGCCCCGAGCATATACGCTCGGTGAGTGAGCGATTTGTCCGATGGCGGCCGAAAGGTGCCACGCAAGCGCTGGACAGGCTCGATGCGGAGGACCACTCGAAGAGGCTACCATCGAATCATAATCCGTGCTATGTCCGAGCCTCGCCTAAAGCGCCTGGTCATCGCCACCCACAATCGCAAGAAGGCGGGCGAGATGGTTCAGATACTCTCAGCGCGGTTTCCGGCGCTCGATCTGCGCACGCTTGCCGACTACGCGAATGCGCCGGAGCCTGCGGAGACGGGAGCGACTTACTCCGAGAACGCTTCGATCAAGGCGGAGTCCGCGGCCATGTTCACCGGCGAATATGCGCTGGCCGATGACGCCGGACTTGAAATCGATGCCTTGGATGGCGGCCCCGGCCTCTTGAGCAAGCGTTTCGCCGGTGAGGAGACTCCCTTTCCCGAGAAGATCGCAAGGGTTCTCGATCTGATGCGAGATGTGCCTCAAGACCGGCGAAACGCCCGCTTCCGATGTTGCGTGGCACTGTCGACTACCACTCAAACCACAGACCATAAGCCACAAACCACATCCCTCTTCGAGGCGACCTGCGAGGGGCGTATCGCTTTCGAGCCATCGGGCGCCGGAGGGTTCGGCTACGATCCGATTTTCTACCTGCCGGAACTGGCATGCACGATGGCCGACCTGACTGCCGAGCAGAAGCATTCGATCAGCCATCGTGGGAAGGTGCTGAGGATCCTTGGCGACTATTTGGCGTCGAGCTTCGAGCTGTAGCCTACGACCGGGCCCGTCGCCTCGCCATGACGGCGATCGCCGATCCTCCAAGAACCAGAAGCGAGCACGGCTCGGGAACCGGAGTGGTCGTCTTGAGCGTGAACTCGATGACGTTGTCCTTCGTGCCGTTCCCAAGTCCACCGTCGTCCGTGAAGTTATCGACGCGGTCCAGGTTGTAATGACCCGCGTCCCAGGTGCTGTAGGACATCAAAGTCACCGTCGTGGGGCCGACGGAAAACACGTTCAGCGGGCCGGAACCGGAAGACTGGACCAGGCCCATCGTTCGCGGGTCGAGGGTTGGAGTTCCTACCGGATTGATTCCTTGATAGCCGGCGACGTCGGCCGTGTTCTGAACTGAAATACCGGGCTGGAGATCGTTGCCGTTAAAGAAGAGATTCAGCCCCCAGTAGGGCGTGATGCCGGTGCTCTCGCCGTTGCAGAACATCTGGAAGGTATGGGTGCCAGGAGCGCTGAGGTCGATCTGGATCCGGGTCGGCAAGGTCGTCAGGTTCGCCGAATTAAGCAGAGATCCCATCCCAGGCGTCTGATCCTCGGTCATGTACAGGTTGCGGGAATAGGTATCGCCCCCATAGGTGTTGGCAAATCCGCCTGTGTATTGCTTCGCCGAATTCAACGTATACCAGTTAGCGCCGGTCAAGGTGATCGTCTGCGCTGCGGCGGCACTGTAGGCCGCCGCGAGCGCAACCACGCCACACGCCTTCAAGCCCAGGATGTTCATGTTCGTCTCCAAAGTGGGCACGAGCCACTTGCTCGTGCAACAAGGACCGCCCTGCCAAGAAGCGTGCCGAACCGTCGGCACGAACAGGAAACCGGTACGGATGCGGTGTTTGCGAGTGATGGCGCTGCGGCTCCGCGGCCTGGCGACATGAGACCGTAAAGCCTCTGATGGCGGTAACCTTCGCAGCCCGGTATGGACGATTTCGGTTTCGACCGGCCCGAACTCACGGGATCGCTAATCTCGATCGAATTTGGGCCGGGTGGACGGATTCAGCAGCTTTGGGCTGCCGATCCCGACCTGCCCGACCAGGACGAGGAATTCCAGTTCGTACTCGGGCCCGTGAACCTCAGCGAAGAAATCGCCGAGGACTATTACCCGGGAACCGTCCTCATCGGAGCCCGAACGAATCCTGACGATCCCTGGGTTTTGAGCCGCAACACCGATGCCGAACCGATGCAGCTCGCCGATCCTTCTCGAGTTGGATTTCGGTATGACTTCGGCCTCCTCCCGGAGATCGAGAGCACCGGGACTTTCTACGAGATGGCAGGCCCGCTGCCTCAGGTGATTTGGGAATTAAGCCTAACCAATCAAGGCGAGCAAGCCGTCGAGATCGGCGAGTTAGCCTTTCCCTTCGCGCTGAACAACATCTACGAGGGCTACGACCGTAGCGATGAAGGGATCGACTCGATGATCAAGGATCGGGTTTACATCCACAAATACATCGGCGGCAGCGCCAGCTATATCTTTGCCCAGCGTTTGAACGCCGATACCCCGGGTCTCTTGATCTACCCGGGCGCGGATACGGCTTGGGAGTTTTTCAATCATGTGCCGGCCTCTCTGAACACTCCCTACCGTTGGGAAGGCATCCCGGTCGTTTACATCTACTCGAAAGCGGTGGTCGAAAGGGAGGGCTGGCAGCCGTGGTTCAATGGGCACACCTCCTTGATCTTGGAGCCGGGGGCTACCCGAAGGTTCGAGATGCGTTTCGTGCCTGCTTCGAGGAATCGGCTCGACGGCGTGAATCCGACGCTCTCCATCCTTGGCCAGCCGGCGGTCAGACTGCTCCCAAGCGCGGTGGCGCCGATCGACGTTGGCATCGCGGTCGAGGTCTCGGGACGCACGCCAACTCGATTCCGGGCCGACGTCGAGGCCGACCTGGAAACGGACAGCGACGACGAAGGCGGCTTCTGCTTCGTTCAACCAAAGGCTGCGGGGCCGGTCAAGTTGTCGTTCGAAGATACGAAGGGTGGCGAAAGCAGCGTTCACCTGCTCCTTACCGAGCCGATTGAGAACCTCATCAAGGCGAGAGCCAAGTGGATCGTCGAGCATCAGATCCATGACGGCAAGCACAGCAATCTGAACCATGCCATCCTCGCGACCGACATCGAGACCGGGAAGCAGATCGACCAACCTGACGACTACATGACTAGCTTTGGGGTCGAGGCCAGCATCGCCGACGCTCTCTTTCTCGCCGAAAAGAACTCGCACTATCCGGACCGGGACCAGATCAAGGCGCTCGATCGATACATCGCGGACTTTTTGGAAGACGACCTCCAAAACCCGAGCAGCGGCGCCCTCGGAACTTCGTTCGCGGATGGTCACTCGATCGCGGTAAACACGGGCCTTGCCCGCGTGTATCCGATCGCCACATGTCTATACCTGTCGGCGTTCAGGATTGCCTCTACTTACGGCACGACTCGGCGCGAGCCTCACGATTACCTTAAGAGCGCCTTGAAAACGGCGTACGCGCTCTTTAGCCATTCGGGGCCCCGGAATTGGCGTGGACTTGGGCTGCCGCTCATGCCGGCAATGCGCACCCTCCTCCAGGCCGTCGTCGACGCGGACATGATGGAGGACGTTAAGAAACTCGGCTATCTTCTCAGCAACCGGGCGATGGATTTATCGCGCTACCGGTATCCGATCGTCGGCAACAGCCTCTGGGGTACCAGCTCCTACGAGGAGATGTTCGCCAATGCGCGCAACCTTCAAGATGAGGAGAGCCAGGAACGGGCTCAGACGCTTGCCTACGCCGGACGGTCGCTTGCGCCGAGCTGGTGGTGGTACGGAAGCGACAAGCGGTGGCTCGACGACGGCGAGGCTCCCCATCCCGCGATGCCCGACAAGGGTGAGCTATGTCTCGGTCCCACAACGGCTTCGAACTCCCTGCTCTTCTTTCAGACCTTGGATCGCGACTATACTCAGCTCCCCGACGCTTGGATGCGCAGTGCGTTTGGTGGCCTGCTCGGCATTTGGGCTCTCGTGCGGCCGGACGGCGCGGCGAGTATGGGATATTGCCCAGACTCCGCCTCGCGTCAGCGTGGATTCAGTAAGTTCACCGGTGACATCGGCCTGAGCCTCTATTACTATCTGCGTAACGTGGCGAGCTTCGTATTACCGACCGGAGTCGGGGGCGTGACGACGTTCGGATGCCGCTTCGGAACCGAGAACGAGCATGGAGAAGAGCTTGTCGTGCAGCCTTGGGACGGGGTTGGCCGCAAGATCGTGGTGCGTCAGATCGGCATGGAGGTCGAGGCGTCATTTGGAAAGATCATGGAGTTCCGATTCGACGTACGCAAGCGCCAGGCCCGGGTTGTGTTGCACAATCCTGCTGATAAGGATCTCGAGGCACTGATTACGGTCAGAGGACTTTGGGGCTCGCGAATCGAGGCGTCGGGCGTGACGCTCGAGGCTTCGGACGGTGAGCTGAACGCCCCCGTCTACCTCCCGAAGGAGGCGACGGCGGCCCTTGATTTGAAGGTGGTTGGATGACAGAGTTTCCTTCTTGGGTCGTTTATTCGGCCGGTGTCTTCTTTATTGTTCAGATCGTTCTGACGATTTGCCTGATCGTCGCGGTTATCCGTATCGTCGGAGTGGTCAAGGAGGTCGCTCCGAAGGTCGAGGCGATCTCCGTCAAAGTAACGGAGATCGGCGACAAGGTTGAGGATCTAACGGAGACGGTTAGATCCACAGCAGAGACCGTAGGCGCTCGCGCGAAGAGTATCTCGGGCTCGGCGGAATCGATCGCACAGACGGCCGCAACGTCGTTCGAGAAGTTCTCGCCTTACGTGGTCGGAATTCTAAGCGCGGTGAAGATACTGCGAGCTTTGCAGGGGTTCCGCGCAACCGCAAAGAAGCCCGAAGGCGGGCACTCCAAGGCGGTCGCCAAGGTTGACAGGAAGGGTCCAAAGTAGGGATACTCTTCTCTTGTACCGCGGGGTGGAGCAGTCTGGTAGCTCGTCGGGCTCATAACCCGGAGGTCATAGGTTCAAATCCTATCCCCGCACCCACTTTCGCGAATCTCCAGTTCGGCACGTATCCGGCCGTGAGTCGAGTTTCGGACCTTGATGGATCGTGGACGGTAGACTATCGAATCGATCGTGGAAACGACCGCACCCTCCCGCGCGTCGATCCTAACATAGACCGATGAACAGACTCCTTTCAAGTGCGCTCGTCACCATGCTCGCAGGCTCACTCCTGGCGCAGAGCGTCACTAAGGTCGAGCTTGCCAAAGACAACGGCCATGGAAAGCCCGGAGCCGTCGTTAAGGGCTTCGCGCCGTCAGACAATCCACTGCATTGTGTCGTTTATCTTAAGCCGCTCAGCGGTCCGACGGTGTTTTCTGCCAGCTTGATCGCGGTCAACGCCGGCAACAGGCGCGACTTCAACGTGGCAACCACGAACATTTCGGGGATCGCCGGTTCACAGTCGATCGACTTTAAATTCAGCCTCCAGAATCCATGGCCGGTCGGGAGCTATCGAATCTCGCTGAAATCCGGAACCAAGACCCTAGACAACGTGGCATTCGACGTAAAGGTCGTCGGACTGGGCAAGGAAGTATCGGCTATCGGGCAAAGGTGAAGTGCGCTAGACGCCTCACCGCTCCTTCGGAACGAGCGACGACGCCACGCAGCATGTGACTCCCGCTAACAGGTAAGGCGCGGCAAACCAGACGTCGAACAGCGCTCCTCCAAGGACGGGCCCGACTACAAATCCAACCGATCTGGCGCCCTGCAGCAATCCAAAAAGCTCGCCCTGCCGGCCGGCACCGGTCAACTTACTGCAGAGGCTGTTGATGGTTGGATTTGCGAAGCCCGAGCCAACCGCATACAGCGTGCTCGCGAACAGCAGGACGGCGAGCCACGCGACGGGGAGGGGAAAGAGGTAGGTAAACGGCGTCAGCGCCAAGCCTAGACCCTGTTGAATGTATGCGATGCGGAGGAGCCTATCGTCTCGGACCCGCTTCGCGACCCAACCCACCGCCAAGGCTTGGATCAGGAAGCCGAGCAGAGACTCGTACCCGAACACGATCCCAAATTGACGCTGGTCGAAGCCCAACGTGTGTTCTATCAGCCGGCCGAACGTGCCTTCCAGAGCTGCCAGAGAGAACCACGCCACGCCGGCGACGATCACCAGGATTCGAACGCGTGGCAGGTCCCGAAAGAGCGAAAAATCGAAGAACGCCGCCGGCTTCTTGGCAGGTGACTCGGCTCGGGCCGGGCCGACCGAGCTACCTCTGACCAAGAACAAAATGACGAGAACTCCCAGAAACGACGAGGAGCCGGCGGCGATCCCAACGGCGAGACTGCTCGCGTGGCCCAAGAACCCGCCGACGGCGGGGCCGCCGACGAGACCGAGCGAGATCGCAGCCCCAATTCGGGCCATCGCCGAAGTTCGTTCGGCCTCGTCGGTCTCGTCCGCGAGAAGGGCCTGAGAGATCGCCACATTCGCCCCGCCAAGGCCGGAGATGACGCGGCTGAGGAAAAGGAGGGGGATCGATACGGCGACTCCGTAGAGCAGGAGTCCAGCGGCAGACAAAGCCGAGCAAGCGAGTAGGATCGGCTTACGACCGGCTCGGTCGCTCAGCCTCCCCCAGCGAGGCGAAGCCAAGAGCTGGACCACGAACGTGCTCGCGAGGAGAGCGCCGATCACCCAGCCTTTCGCTCCCATCCGTTCGGCTCTCAATTGGATGTCGGGAAAGATCATCCCAAATCCAAAGAGGTCGAGGAAGATGGCCGCGTAAAGCGCGTTCGAGGCGACAATGTTCGAACGGGCTGCCATCTAGATAAGGACTGTATCCCCCGGCGTGTTGGAGCGTTGGGCGCTGGGCCCAGAGCGAGCGGCCACAATCCTCATGGCAGTCGCAGCAACGCCCGCCTGGCGTTGATGCGCTGTACTGGGTAGTGGTTGAATCCGGTGGTTGGGTCGCCGCTGTTTTCGATCGCGATTCGAATCGTAGCGTTGGAACGCGCTCCGTTCGCCCAGAGCAGGGCCGCGAGTGCGGCCACGTGCGGCGCTGCCATCGAGGTACCGCTCAAAATCGCATAGCTGCTCCCCTTGAACAGGCTCAGGATGTTCTTGCCGGGAGCCGCTACGTGAACCCAACTGCCGAAGCTGCTGAAAGATGCCCGGACATCCTCATCGTCGGTCGCGGCCACCGCGATGCAGTGATGACAAGCGGCTGGATAGATCGGCTGGTTCGTTCCGGTGTTGCCTGCCGCGGCGACGACGACGAGCCCGTGATCCCAGGCTTCGTTGATCGCGTCCTGCATCGTTTGGGAGAACGAGGGTGTGCCAAGGCTCATGCTGATGACCTTTGCCCCGCTCTGAACGGCCCAGTCGACCCCGCTCGCGACGGTGAGCAGGTCGCCGTTGCCTTGGTCGTTGACGACTTTGCCGATGAGCAGGCGAGTCTGATAGCCAAGCGAGGCGATGCCGAAATGGTTGTCGGTCTTAGCCGCGACGGTTCCGGCGGTGTGGGTGCCGTGTCCGTTAAGATCGGTGGCCGGACCCAGGCCGATGAAGTTCTTAGAGCCGGCAATCTGGCCCGCGAGATCGGGATGATTGAACTGGATGCCGGTGTCGAGCATCGCAACCAAAACATTCGGGCTGCCTGTCGTGATTCCCCAAGCAGCGGGCGCGTCGATCAATTTAAGGTCCCATTGCATGCGGAGGAAGGGGTCATCGACATCCAGGATTCGGACGATATAGTCGGGCTCGGCGTATTGGACGGCCGGATCCCGCCTGAGTTCGGCAATTGCCCTTTGAACCGGGATGCCCGCCGGCAGATCTACGCGATCGACGGAAATCCCCTTGAGATGGGCGGTAACCGTGGCGTGTAAGTGGGCCATGGCGCGAGAAGCGATTCGCGCCGACGCTTTGAACTTAACGATTACCCGCCCCGGAACAAAATCCTGACCGGGCGCGAGAAGGGCAGCCAACAGAACCGAACATGCTGCAAGCAGGCGTGCGAATCTCATCATCCCATTTCGACGGCCAAGGTCCGGCATCTACCAGCCGGATTGCGCTGATCAGTCCTACTGTCCCAAGACGAACATCGTGGCGTTGTTGATCGCCAAAGCCGTCCCATTCGGACAGATGATGGTCGGCGTATAAGCTTCGCCAACCCCGCTCGTCAACGTCACGACGAGGTCGAGCGTGTTCGTCGTGAAGTTCCACCGATAGCACTTGCCGTCCTCGCTGTTGACCACCGCGCACTTGGTGTACGGATCGATAGCCGCGGTGTTGATGCACCATTCCCGCACAGCTCCCGGAGTGTTCGGAAACTCCGAGTCCGGCGTCTGCCCCAGGACGGTGATGATCTCCTTCATCACGGTATGCCCGGTGATCGGATCGACTTCGGTGTCGTTGGGGTCCAAGATGCCGACGCGGTTGTGGCCGTCGCCGCTCACCCCGGCGTAGTTGTTGTACTTGGTCAGGATGAGATAGCTCGACGTACCCGAGTAGCTTGGAACGCTGGCGGCGGGAACGACGGCGGCCGTGTCATCCCATCCGAACGCTCCGGTCGGTTTCTGGACGGTCAATGTCGGATTGAAATGAAGCATCCAGCCGCGGTCGTGATTGTAAGGGAACGGGTTCTCGAGCACACCGAAATACACATCTCCGTCCGGGCCAACCATGGGCGAGGCAGTTCCCAAATCGGGAAGCTCAGCGTCGTTGCCGTTCGGATCCCTCAGGCGGACCTTGTTCACGGTTTGCAACGTGGTGGCGTTGAGGCAGAGGAGATACCCGTAGGACTGATTCCCGTGACTTACCGCGATGTAAACATATTTCCCGTCGTTGCTAAGCGCAGGCGCACAGTTCATCACGGGGCCGACGATATTAGAGTCTCCGGCGGCGGTTGCGGCCGAAACCCACGTGCCGCCGCTCGTCCACGGCAGCTGGCGGGCAATCCCGCTCCTCAGGTTAGCGCTCGTGGTACCGGTCGCGCGAAAACCGAAGTACACGTACCCGGTTCCGGCTGCCATGAGAGGCGAGCAAATCTTGACGTTGGAATTGTAGGTCGCGGGCGCGGCGTTGTACACGGCGTCGCCAAAGAATGCGTGACGGCTGGTGCCTCCGTTAGTGATGTCCGGTTGGTTGCGGACCATCAAGGTTCCTCCGCCGGCCGGCATCGCGACGATCATGCTGCCAAGGTCTAACGTTCCCGCGCAGCTTGGTATCCAGCTGCTGGACGGAACGGAGTAGTCGGTGGTTTCCGTCCAGAGGATCGTCCCCGTCGGGCTGTAAGCCCGGAACTCGAAGCCGTCCGATGTCCCGGTCTTGATCGAGGTCACGATCGTTCCGGCCCGGGTCACAAGCGGGGAGCCGTAGTGCGTCAGGAGATCGACGCCACTATATTGAGGATGGAGATCCACCGGCGCCGACCACAGAATCCGGGTGAATGGTTGGACCGCATTCTTGGCAAGAGCCGTATGCTGGGGGTTGCCCCCGTATTGGCTCCAGGGAGCGTTTCCAAAGATGCTCACGACGCCACCAGAAGTAGAATCGGCCAGGTTCAAAGCAAGCAAAACAGAAACCAGCATGACTCTTTATTATCAAGCAACTCTTTGCCAGCGGCGAGTTCGACCCGGCGGATGCCGGTGAAGTTACCGGCATCCGAGACTCAGGGCCTCTACTGTCCCCCGTTCGGCCCGAGGGCGAACAGGATTCCGTTGTTGATGGCGTATCCGTTGCCGTTAGGGCCAAGGATCGTCGGCGTATAGGCTTCGCCGACGCCCGATGTCAGCGTAATCGTTTCGTCGAGCGTGCCGGTGACGAAATTCCAGCGGTAGGCCTTGCCATCTTCGCTGTTGACGATGGCGCACCTGTTGATGGGATCTACCGCAACCGAATTGATGCACCACTCTCTAACCGCCCCAGGGGAGTTCGGGAAGTCGGAGTCCGGCGTCTGCCCAAGGACCGTCATCACTTCCTTCATCACGGTTTGGCCGGTGATCGTGTCGAGCTGCGTCTGTTTGGGATCGAGCATCCCGATCTTGTTGTGACCGTCCCCGTAGACGCCGGCGTAGTTGTTGTACTTGGTGATAATCAGGTAGGAAGAGCCTCCGGAATAACTTGGCACCGCACTCGAAGGAACGACTGAAGCGGTGTCGTCCCAGCCGAACGCGCCGGGAGTCTTCTGGACGGACAGCGTCGAGTTAAAGTGGAGCATCCAACCGCGGTCGTGGTTGTACGGGAACGGATTCTCGAGGACTCCGAAGTACACGTCTCCGTCCGGTCCCACCATGGGGGAAGCGGTTCCTAGGTCCGGCAATAGGGCATCGTTACCGTTGGGGTCTTTGAGCCGAACTTTGCCGACGGTCGCCAAGGTTTTGGCATCCAGGCAAAGCAGATAGCCGTATCCGAAGCTACCGTTGCTCACGGCAATGTACACGTACTTCCCGTCGTTGCTGAGGGCAGGCGTGCAGTTCATCACGGGCCCGGAGATACTGCTGTCGCCAGCGGCGGTGGCGGCGGACACCCAGTTGCCGCTACCCAGCCAGGGCAGGTGCCGGGCGATCCCGCTAGAAAGGTGAGCGCTGGTACCCCCGAAGACCCGGAACCCAAAGTACACGTAACCCGCGGGAGACGACATCAGGGGCGTGCAGATCTTGACGTTGGCGTTGTACGTCGCCGACGCCGAGTTGTACGAGGGTGTTCCGTAGAAGGCGTTTCGCATCGGAGGTCCGCCCGGCGAGTCCGGGTTGTTGCGAACGAGGATGGTGCCACCGGCGCCGGGTGTAGCAACGAAGGTGCTTCCCAGGACGAGCGTGCCACCGCAACTCGGGATCCAATCGTGCGGTGGGAGGGTGTAGTCGGTCGCCTGAGTCCAAAGCGGTGTCCCGGTGGGAGAATAAGCGGAGAATTGGAAGCCGTCGCTGGCTCCGGTCTTTACCGGGATGATGATCGTGCCGGCTCTTGTAATCAGCGGCGAGCCGTAATGGGTCAGCAGATCGGCGCCACTGTACTGGGGATTGAGGTCGACCGGCGCCGTCCACAGAATCCGCTGCATCGGGTTGGAAGCGAATCGGGAGACACCCGTGTGTTGTGGGTTGCCGCCGTATTGACTCCAAGGAGCCGGGGGAAACACACCAATGAGATTAGGAGAAATCAGTCCAAAGCCAAGCAAAGCAGACGCAAGCATGAACAACATTATCCAGCAAGTTCACGGAAAAGGGAACGCTGGCAAATTCGCTAGCTGCTTGGACGTGGAACCCTCACAGGGAGGCTGTCCGCAGTGCCGTTACCGCCCTACCGCCTTCGGCTTTTCGATGGGCCGGCGACAATTTACGAGCCGCTCGCGGTAGTCGTTGAAAACGCAAATAGCACGTAGGCCGAACACTTGGGATACGCTAACCGCGATATCCCACCGATGAGGGTTCACCTTGCCGTCCCGACATTTCCCTGCCTCTTGGTCCCAGCGCGCACAGTCTCTGCACTCCATTTCGTCAATTCCTCAGGTGGCGTTCTGCGTTGCGGCCCTTCTCATTCTAGGTAGCTCGTCGAGCTTCGGCCATTCCGCGCCGCCAACCGCTGCCGCTCCCGGCAACGCCCGTCCTGTTGCTCACTCCGTGTTTCCACATCCTAGTCTTCAGGCGCCAAGCCCCAAAATCACCCTGTCCTATTTCCAGGAGCATTTCATTGTCCGCGAAGGAACAGCCAGCGAATCGGCGCCTTTGAAACTTGCGCGGCAAACCCCAAAACTGAGCACGCTCTTTCGAAGGAACAGCACCTTTGCGGTATGGGACGAGCGAGGGCTTACGATTCGCGTCGGCAGCAAAGTGAAAAGTTCGAAGCTGCCGGACGTTTCTACCTCGCCGAAGGCTTTCTCTCGCGATGAGATTATCGACACCCTGAACGACATCCGGCGCGGCAACCGGTCTAAGTTGGTCGCCGGCCTTTCCGGAGCCTTGCGCGTCGGTAATCGCGTCTACTTCCTCGGCCGTTGGGAAGACAAGGCCGGGAAGCCATGGGCGGAGGCGCTGGTTCAGGTCGATCTCACCCAAAAGTTTCCCGAGCCGAGACTTGCCGGCAGAGTCGAGGCGATGTCCCTGGCTGACCAGCCCATCGACGACCGCCTCTTCGTCCTCGACGGCCGCGTAACCTATGTGGCTCGGACGAAGGATCGTTGGGGCATCGAGCAGTACGATCCGCGAACCAACCGCTTCTCCTTCGATCAGATGGGAGACCAGTTGGAATCTTATGTGCAACTGGAGGACGCGGCAACCCACAAGCTACAGGTGGCGAGTCACCTCCTAGGGATCGTCGAGCACACTGCCTACGGCACGACGATCGCGGGTCGAATCGACCTGAAGGCTCGCACTCGCAAAGTGCTCGTCGAATGCCGGGGCAAGATGCGGTTTATCGACAACGAATTGCCGGAGTGCCTCGTCCTGTCCGCGGGCAAGGCGACGCTTATCATCGACGCCGCCACCGGCGCTCAGATGAACCTCCCAGGCCCCTGTGCTACCAGGAGAACCTCGCGCGGCGTCGTGATCTGGACGCCCATCGATGCACCGAAGAAAGCCTGGCTGTACGACCCCAGGCGATGGCAGGGCCGAGCTTGGTGGAACGCCGATCTAAGCCAGGACAACTAGACTCTGCTCCGACCTGCCGATGACGGCTGCGATACCATGCTGCCACCTCCCTCCGTTCTGACTGCCTTCGGCTGCTCTGGCGAGCCGGCTCGACTCACGGGCGGCCAAGGGACTGCCTACCGCTCCGGCGAGATCATCCTTAAACCCATCGACAATCCGGTCGAAGCAGCCTGGACGGCGGAGCTGTTCGACACTCTTTCCGGTCCCGGATTCCGGGTCCCTACGCCGCTGAGGGATCCCGACGGTCAATGGGTGGTCCAGGGCTGGGTGGCTTGGCGGCGGTTCCCGGGCGAGCATGTTTCGGGCCGATGGGATGAGAGACTCGAGGCTTGTGGAGCCTTCCATCGCGCGCTCGCCGGGTACTCGCGGCCAGGATTCCTCTCGCTCAGAGCCGATCCTTGGGAGATCTCGGATCGGATGACATGGGGCGAGCAGCCAATCGAATGCCTCCCGCTAACCCAAACCTACGTCGATCGAGTTCTGCCATTGCTTGGCGAATCACCATCCGCTCTCGATGGGCAGCTCGTCCACGGCGACATCTGTGGAAACTTTCTCTTTGCCGATACCGGCCCGCCTTGCGTCATCGACTTCGCACCTTATTGGCGCCCCGCGGAGTTCGCGTCAGCCGTTCTGGTTGTGGACGCAGTCACCTGGCAGGGCGCCGATCCGAGCTGGGTCGATTCCTCTGGAGTTTCGAGAGAGCTACTCGCCCGCGCAGCGCTGCGCCGCATCCTCGAGCATGATTTGCACTACCGGATGCGATCATTAGGCGATCCTGGCGATGTGAGGCGCTATGAGACATCGATCTCTCGCCTGGAACGGGCGACGCCATAAGTCCAGAAGCACTAGAATAGAGCGGCATGACCGATCCCAAGCCACTTGCCGGCTCGCACCTTGTCCGCCAGATCGGGCTGGGCAGCGGTGTTGCGGTCGTCATCGGCAGCACAATCGGCTCGGGGATCTTCAAGAGTCCATCCGGAATCGCCGGACAACTGCCAGGCCCGCTTCCCATGCTTGCGATTTGGGTGGTAGGCGGGTTCTTCGTGCTCTGCGGGGCGCTCACCCTCGCCGAAATCGGCGGAGCGTTCCCGTACTCAGGCGGCCTGTACGTTTATATCCGCGAGGCTTACGGACGTCCGCTCGCCTTCATTTTTGGTTGGGCGCAACTGGTCCTCCTGAGGCCCTCATCGATCGGCGCGGTGGCGATCGTCTGTGGCCAATATTTCCTGCAGCTCACCGGGCTCAAGGAGGGGCAACCCGGTTTCAACGAGTGGTCGGCCGCTCTCGCCTGCGGCGCGATCGTGGTGGTCACGATCGCGAACGTGCTCGGGGTCAAACTGGGGACCTCGATCCAGAACCTCACAACCGTAGCCAAGACGGGTGGCTTGATCGTCCTAATCGTTCTAGCCCTGGCAATCGGCCTGCCAACGGCCGGTAGTCATTTCACGCCGGCAATTCCCGCCGGCAGCTTCTCCATTCCGATGTTCGGCCTGGCCCTCGTGTCGGTCCTCTGGGCCTACGATGGTTGGGCGGACGGATCGTACATTAGCGGCGAGATCGTGAATCCTCGCAGAAATGTCCCTCGGGCGGTCGTCTTCGGGACGCTGATCGTCATCGCGGTCTACCTTCTGGCCAATCTGGCATACCTTTCCGTCTTTACCGTTCAGGAGATTGGCAAGAGCCAGGTCGTCGCCGCCGATGCGATGTCGAAGCTGGTAGGCGGCTGGGGCGTTACCTTCATCGTCGGCACGGTGGTGATCTCCACGTTCGGGACTTTGAGCGCTACCGTTCTCACCTCGCCCCGGATTTTCTTCGCGATGTCCGAGGACAAGCTGTTTTTTGAGCCGCTCGCCCGAGTTCACCCTCGCTTTAAGACGCCACACGTCGCCGTAATGCTAGCCGGCGCCCTCGGCGTCCTCTATGTAATCGTGGCGACGGCTCAGAGCGGCAACAAGGCTTTCGGCACGTTAACCGACGCCTTCGTGATCGGCATTGTGCCGTTCTATGCGCTCTCGGTGGGATCGGTGTTCATCTTTCGGGCTCGAGAGATAAAGCGACAGGGCGCGGTTCAAGATTCGGGTGTCTTGGGGGATTCGCTGGTCGATCCGATTGAGCAAGGCCACCTGGAAGCTCATCCCCATGCCTACAGCCCGTCCGTCCAAACTCCGGCCTATCCTGTTACTCCGCTGTTGTTCGTAGCCTCGACGATTTTCCTGCTCGCGAACTCGCTCCTGGACGGCGATTCGCGGGCGCCGACCCTGGTTACGCTCGGAATCCTGGTGGCCGGCGCGCCGATCTATTATGCGACGATCGCCCGGCGCAACCGGTAGGGCGGTTACCTCCGCCGGTTCCTGCTAGGGACCGACCGTGAAGCTCGCCTGTGCCGCGTTGGTCGCGTAGTCGTACTCTGTGAATTTCATACTCCCGTTTGGCTGCTGGCGGGCAATCACATATCCGTAATTCACGCTGCCTGAGAGGGGAGCGCCGCCATTGCCAACGATGACTTGCTTGTTCGTCGCCGAATAGGCGTAGGTGTGCTGGAGTCCGGCGATCAGGAGCGTATAGGGATGTTTGGCGATGATCGCATTAGAGGTGCTTGTACCGGGGCACGTCGTTGCGCCCACCGGCGCGTTCCGCACGATGAAGGTGTAGGTGGTCTGCTTCGTGAGAACGCTCTCGAGCCATTTTGCCTGCGTCGAGTCCCATGCATTGCCGGCGACGAAGACGAATTTGGCCGTCCACGCGTTGTTGTTGCCGTTGACGTTGATCACGTAGTAAGGGCGCTTCTTGCCGATCGGCCCCAGCATCGTCGCGATGAAGGCGTTGTAGTTCGGGGTCATGCCGTCGGCATTGCCCAAGCCGCAGTTGGAACTCAACGCTCCGGTGCACTCGTGGTTCCCCATCGCTGGAAAGACGACGTTGCTGAAACTGGCACGGGCGGTTTGGTAGAGCGCTAGCTGCGAATCCACTTGGTTGCCGGTCGGGCTGGCGAACATGTAGTTGCCGGTCGTGATGGCAAACGCTGGTCGAGGCGAGGCGGCTTGAATGTCTTGCCAGATCTTGGTGATCACAGCCGTCGGGTAGCCGGCTGTGTTATTTATGTTTGGGGGCGTACAGTCCCCGACGATCGCGAAACTCAAAGTCGCCAGGGTGCCACCGGTCGCGCCGACCATCTGATCTCCGGCAATCGTAGCTCCGACCGAAAGCAGGGCCAATATCGCCGACATCGCGCACGCAAACCGGTGCGACGGCAATGTACTCCGCAAGAACGAACCCATTCCGATCCCCCTTTTGCTCGCTCGAGGGCTGCAAGAGCGAGCCAACTAGCTGTTTCGACTATACGCCCTTTTCAAAAACCTAGGGCGGTTTCTCGGTTTGAACAGCTCCAACTTCCTGGCAGCGGTAGTCTGCATCCTCCTATGCGAAGGTTGTTGCTTTCGGTCATTTTCACGGCCATTGCGTTTATTGTTTCGGCCCAGGAGGTAGATCCCGGCCCGTTCAATGGCCTTCACTGGCGGTTGATTGGCCCGTTCCGCGGTGGCCGCGCACTAGCGGTTTCGGGCGTGCCCGGGCAGCCCGAGAAGTTCTATTTCGGAGCGGTTGGCGGAGGGGTCTGGGTGACCGGGAACGCGGGTCGCACGTGGACTCCGATCTTCGACAGCCAGCCGATGGCCTCGATCGGTGCCATCGCCGTGGCGCCGAGCGATCCGAATATCGTCTACGTCGGTACGGGCGAGGCCGACATGCGCTCCGATATCCAGCAAGGCAACGGCGTGTACAAGTCCGTCGACGCGGGAAAGACCTGGTCGCACATCGGCTTGGAAGACAGCCGACAGATCGGCAAGATCGTGATCGACCCGAAGGATGCCGGCATCATGTACGTCGCTGCTCTCGGCCACCAATACGGGCCGAATGCAGAGCGCGGGGTGTTCAAGTCGATCGATGGCGGCAAGACCTGGTCGAAGTCGCTCTACAAGAACCAGGACACCGGAGCAATCGATCTTGCGATGGATCCATCCGACTCCAACGTTATCTTCGCCGCGATGTGGCAGACAAGGCGGCCGCCGTGGAGCATCTACCCTCCGAGCAACGGGCCGGCGAGCGGATTGTACAAGTCGACCGATGCCGGCGCGACCTGGGCGCAGATCCGTGGCCACGGCTTTCCCGCGAAAACGGGAAGGATCGGGATCACGATTTCGCCTGCCGACCACAGCCGTGTCTATGCTTGCATCGACGGGATCAGCCCAAAGGACGGCGGCGTCTATCGCTCCGATGACGGCGGGGCAACTTGGAGCCACACGGCAACCGATCCTCGGATCTGGGGCCGAGGCTGGTACTTCATGGGCATTACCGCCGATCCTAAAACCTCGGACACGGTCTACGTGATGAATACAAGCGCCTATCGCTCAACCGATGGCGGCAGGACGTTCATTCCCTTCAAGGGCGCACCTGGAGGCGACGATTACCACACATGCTGGATCGATCCCGAGAATGCCAGCCGCATGGCCCTTGCCAGCGATCAGGGAACCGTCATTAGCGTCGACGGCGGCACTACTTGGAGCAGTTGGTACAACCAGCCGACCGGCCAGTTCTATCACGTGATCGCCGACAATCGGTTTCCCTATTGGGTCTATGGCGCGCAGCAGGATTCGGGAGCGATGGCCGTCCCAAGCCGGACCATCCACACCGGCATGAGCGCCGTCTACCAGCGTCCCATCGATGCGGGTGGCGAGAGTGGCACGATCGCTCCCGATCCTCTTCACCCCGGCATGTTGTTCTCCAGCACGGGAAGCAAGGAAGACATCTCGACCGGCTGGGAGCAGAGCATTGATCCGACATTGCTTCGATACGAGGAGGTTTGGAGGAGCGAGTGGACTCAGCCCATCGCCGTGTCACCGGTCAACCCGCACGTCTTCTATACGAGTCACCAGAAGGTTTTTCGTACTTCGGATGGCGGTTCTTCGTGGCGAGTTATTAGTCCTGATCTAACCCGGCCGCCGACCCCTGCCTTGGCGAATCTGGACGCTCCGACGGTCGCCGATAACGACGGGACCGCTCGCCGGGGAGTGGTCTATTGGCTGGCTCCATCTCCGGTACGGCCGCGCCTACTTTGGGCTGGGACAGACGATGGCTTGATCTGGCTGACGAACGACGATGGCGTACATTGGTCGAATGTGACGCCATCCGCGCTGACGCCTTGGAGCAAAGTCGGCGTGATCGACGCCTCGCATTTTAGTGTCGACACGGCCTATGCGGCGATCGACCGGCACCGGCTCGACGACAACCGGCCCTTCATCTACCGTACCCACGATGGCGGTAAGCATTGGAAGTTGATTGTTTCCGGCATTCCGGCGGATCAGTTCGTTAACGTTGTGCGAGAAGATCCTCGCCGCCGGGGGCTCCTGTACGCGGGGACCGACTGGGGCGTCTTCGTCTCGTTCGACGACGGGGATCATTGGCAGTCAATCCAGCTCAACCTGCCTGCCGCTTCGGTACGGGACATCGTATTTGGGGGCAACGACGTGATCGTCGGAACGCACGGACGCGCGGTCTGGATACTCGACGATCCGGCGCCTTTACGACAATCTCCATCCGGGTTCTTCCGTCCTTCGCCGGCAGTTTTGTTTCAGCGCGCCGGCACCTTCGGATTCGGCCGCTTCGATGAGGGAACGCCCTATCCGCCCGAGGAGCCTCAAGGCGAAAATCCGCCTTGGGGGGCGGTCCTCGACTATGTTGTTCCGACAAACGGCCGGCCCGTACTCTTGGAGGTCGACGACTCCGGCGGCAAGCTCATCCGCCGGATTTCGAGCGCCGACAAGCCGCAGGAAATCGATCGGAACCGGCTCGATATTCCCGGCTACTGGATCACTTCACCCCAGACGTTGTCGGGGACCGCGGGAGGCCATCGGTATGTCTGGGACTTACGCTGTCAGACTCCTGACGGCCCGCTTGTCCCGCCAGGTCGATATGTGGTTCGGATGACAATTGGGGGTCGCAATTATCGCCAGCCTTTGGCAGTGGTTCGAGACCCACGCTTGCACGTGAGGGACGCCGAACTACGGTCCCAGTTCAAGCTGGCGATGCAGATCCGGGATGAAATGGCGAACGTCAAGAAAGCTCGCGAAAAGGGAGCCAGGCTCATGAAAGGCAAACTCTCAGCGAGCGTGTTGGCGGAACTGCAAGGAATTATGGGTACTGGACCAGTCCGCCGCCGGAGGCGGAGCTCGACGGCAAGTCAGGACTTCAGCAGTTTGAACTTCGTCGAGGGTGCTCTTGGCGGCTTGTTTGGCGCCGTGGAAAGTGCGCCCGCGGCTCCGACCATCGAATGCCTGCAGACCTTTGCGAGGCTGAAGAAAGTGTTGGCTGCCGACGTTGCGGCCGTTCGCTCCATTGAAAGGAAGCAACGAATTGTCGAAGTGTTAAGGAGCCGGAAGAACTAGCCTACAAACCTTATCGGCGTTCGGAACCGCACGCCCCTGCCCTCCTCCTCCGGGCACGAACCATCCCGCAAGGGGAGGGGTATGGGCGTGCCATCATGATTCATGATTACCGAAGTTCCGAATTCGCCGGTCCCACCCAGCGTTTCCGTCGATCCCAGCGACAGCCGGTTCAAGCAGGCGTTTCCCAAGCTGACCAAAGCCCAGATTCGCGGTCTGGAGCCGTACGGCAAGCTCAAGCACCTCTCCAAGGGTGAAGCTGTGTGGTCGGCGGGTCAGGTCGACATGTGCATGTACATCGTCGTCGCGGGAGAGATGCATATCCTCGATCCGCGGACGGCGACGCATATTGCGACCCACGATCCGGGCTCTTTCTCGGGTGACGTCGACATTCTCAGCGGGCGAGCCACCATCGTGAGCGCGGTCGCGGGAACAGACATGGATCTGGTTGAGATTCCCGCGGATTGCGTGCGAACGATCGTTGCCGAGCAGCCCGAGGTCGGCGAGATTATTCTGCGGGCATTTCTCGTCCGTAGATCCTTGCTGATCGAAAGCAAGCGGGTCGGCCCGATGGTGATTGGATCTCGTTTTTGCCCCGAAGTGTTGCGAATCCGGGAATTCCTGACGAGGAACCACTATCCGGTCGTCTGGGAGGATCTGGAGTCGAATCCAAATATGTTGGATATTCTCGCCGAGTTCCGTATCGACGAGAGCGAGACCCCGGTAGTCGTCCTGCCCGACGGCGAAATCCTGCGAGTACCCACCAACGCCGAACTGGGCGTTGCCCTAGGAATCATCAAACCTGCGGGAGCCCGCGAGTGCGACCTCGTGATCGTCGGAGCGGGACCGGCCGGCCTGGCGGCTGCCGTCTACGGGGCCAGCGAGGGTTTGCGGACCATTTTGATTGACGCTACGGCTCCGGGTGGCCAGGCCGGAACCAGCAGCCGGATCGAGAATTACATGGGCTTTCCCCTCGGTGTCTCCGGCCAGGAACTTGCGGATCGGGGCTTGATCCAGGCGGAGAAGTTCGGGGCGAGGCTCATCGTCCCCGGAGACGTCAAATCGATCACGTGCAACGACGTAAGCGGGCATGCGGTCGAGATCGAGGGACAGGGCAAGATCGAGTGTCCGTGCGTGATCCTCGCTCCAGGAGCGCGGTATCGAACCATCGAGGTGGACCGGCTGGCAGAGTTCGAGGGCCGCGGTGTTTACTATGCGGCAACTCACACCGAGCGAATCCTATGCGGAAGCAAGCGGATCGCGGTCGTTGGAGGCGGCAATTCCGCCGGCCAAGCCGCCATCTTCATGTCGGAGGGCTCCGATCACGTGTTCCTTGTCGTGCGGGCGGACGACCTCCGCAAGAATATGTCGAGCTATTTGGCGCGAAGGATCGAGCAGTCAGATCGGATCACCGTAATTCTGGATTCCGAAATCACGGGACTGGTCGGAAACGGAGTGCTCGACGGGGTCCAGATTGCGAACCGACGAAGCGGGGATGTGCGTTCGGAAGAGGCAGCCGGAGTTTTCGTCATGATCGGTGCGATTCCCAACACCGAGTGGCTGCCCGACAGCATCGCGACCGACTCGAAGGGGTTCATCCTGACGGGCCAGCAAGTTCCCACGGATCGTTGGACTCTACAGCGCTCGCCGTTCTTCCTCGAAACTTCGTGTCCGGGAGTGTTTGCCGTGGGCGACGCGAGGTCGGGGTCGATCAAGCGGGTCGCTTCCGCGGTCGGGGAGGGAGCGATGGCCGTCGCTCTTACTCACCAATACATGAGCTTGTGAAGCCTTGGGGCGTTATGGCCCTGCGGAGTTTGGCGTTGGGGCGCTGATCGAAGAGCGGAGCTTGACTTCGCGCTCCCGTTTCTGCCAATATCTTCATCCGCCCCCAATCTGGGCGGGAGATTTCCATGTACGCGATTGTCAAGACCGGTGGGAAGCAGTTCAAAGCTGCGAAAGATGAGGTGATCATCGTCGAGAAGCTCGAAGGCCAGCCGGGGACGAAGGTCGACCTCGGCGAGGTATTGATGGTCGTGGATGGTTCCAAGTTGAAGGTCGGCAGCCCCTTCGTCAAAGGCGCCAAGGTGACCGGCGAGATCGTACGGCAGGGCAAGGCGAAGAAGATCAACGCCTTCAACTACAAGCCCAAGAAGAACGTTCGCAAGCGCTGGGGACATCGGCAGCCGCAAACCCACGTTAAGATTACGGCGATCGAGGCAGGAAGCTAATGGCACATAAGAAGGGACAGGGATCGTCGCGAAACGGTCGCGACTCGAAGCCCAAGATGCGCGGCGTGAAGCTTTCCGGAGGCCAGGTCGCAAAGCCCGGCAGCATCATCGTCCGGCAGTGCGGTACGAAGTTTCATCCCGGCGTCGGAGTCGGCATGGGTAACGATTACACGATCTATTCGGTGATCGACGGCCAGGTGAAATTCGAAGGTCCCAAGAACCGCCGGCGAATCAGCGTCTACGCTTAGATTTCAGCCCCCGCACTTTCTTGTTTCAGGCAACGGACGCAGGGGCCGCCACGGATTCGCGCTGAGCGACCCGCGAACGCTAACCCCGGATCGCCTGCAACTCCTCGAGGCGGGTGGATTGCTCCTCCCAACTCGACATGAGTCCCGCCAGTCCCTCCTGGAGGTGCTGGTGTTCCCGAGTCAGCTCGAAGACGTCGGCCGTCGCCGGTAGGTTGGCGAGGACCGTCTCCACTCCCTTGATCCTGCCCTCGCTGCGTGCGATCTCGTCCTCGATGTCCGCGACGACCTTCGTCATCCGCTCGATCTCCTTGCTAAGCTCACGGGGGGAGAGGGTGTTGGGGTGTTCGGGTATCGGGGTATTGGGTTTTCCAGACGTTGCGGCGTTGGGACGTTGGGGCGTTGGCGGTGATCCGCGTTGTTGCCAAACGCGGTACTCGGGATAGGAGCCGTTGAAGAGGATTGGACCGGCGCGCCTGACGTCGAGGGTGTGGTCGGTTACGTGCGAAAGCAGCCAGCGATCGTGGCTGATCAGAACGAGGGTTCCGCGGAAGTCCTGCAAGACCTTTGCGAGCGCTTCGCGAGAGTCCATGTCAAGGTGGTTCGTCGGCTCGTCAAGGATGAGGAGGTTTGGATTCTGATTCGTGAGTCGAGCGAGCGAAAGCTTGTTCTTCTCGCCTCCGCTCAGCGTCTTGATCGGCCGATAGACGTCGTCTCCGGATATCAAGAAGCGACCGAGGAGATTTCGCGCGTCCGCCGGCAGCATGTCGCAGACCCAGACGAGGAAGTCCAGCGGCGATTGCTCCAAGTCCAGCTCCTGTGTGTCCTGGCTGAAGTAGCCAACCTCCAAGTTCGATCCGAGCCTGGAGCGCCCGCCAAGCGCGGGAAGGATTCCGAGGAGTGTTTTGATCAGGGTGGACTTCCCGGCGCCGTTCTCGCCGATCACTCCCCACCGATCGCCGATTCGGACCGTCCAGTTGAGATCACCGAAGAGGGTATTTGGGTGGTCAGGTGTTAGAGTATTGGCGGTTGCGAATCCTACCGCGAGCTTTTCGCACTCGATTACGATGTCGCCGGAGCGCTTGGCCGCGCCGAAACCGGCATTCATCCCCCTTTCCTTCCTAGGCGCCTCGATCTTGTTTTCGACAAGCCGGTTCATGAGCTTGAGCCGGCCCCTTGCCTGGGCCGTTCTCTGTGAGTTCATAAATCGCCTCACATATTCGTCGAGCTTTGCGATTTCCTGGTCCTGTCGCTTTGCGACTTCGGCCTGTCGCACCTCCTCCTCTTCCCGGAGCTTCAGGTACTTGGCGAACGGGCCGGGGTAAGCCTTAACGGCGCCAGCGCGCATGTCGAGCACTCGTTCGGCGGTGTTCTCGAGGAACTCGCGGTCATGGCTTACTAGAAGCACCGCGCCGTGATATTGCCGCAGCCAGCCTTCGAGCCATTCCGTCGCTTGGAGGTCGAGGTGGTTGGTCGGTTCGTCGAGAATCAGGAGCTCGGGTTCCTCGAGGAGGAGGCGGGCGATTGCGAGCCGGGTTTTCTCTCCGCCGCTGAGCTTGTCGGTTTGGCGATCGAACTCGTCCTCGGTAAACCCCATCTTTTGCAGCACGACCCGCACATCACGTTCAGCCGAATAACCCTCCGCTTCGAGAAAGTGCTCATGAAGCAAGGCATATTCCTCGAGATCCGCTTCAGGATCGCGACCATCCTGGTCGCCGGGGGCGGGCTGGAAGCCCGCGGTCCCGATCTTCCGCTCCAACTCTTCAAGCCGCGCCTTCAGCTCGAGTTGGTGCTGCAGCGAGGCCTGTGCTTCTTCGATGACCGTTCGTCCGAGAGTGACGGGAGCTTCCTGCCGAAGGTAGCCGACCTTGGCTCCCCGAGCTAGATTAGCGGCCCCGCGATCCGGTTCCATTTGGCCCGTGATGATGCGAAGCAGGGTTGTCTTGCCGGTGCCGTTCCGCCCGACCAGCGCCACCTTCTCACGGGCGGCAACGATGAAGCTGACACTGGTAAGGACTTGGTCGACGCCGAATGCTTTGGCGACATTGGAGACGGAAAGGAGCACGGGGGGGTTAGTTTACTGAGAGGGTGAGAGGGTGAGAGGGTGAGAGGGTGAGAGGGTGAGAGGGTGAGAGGGTGAGAGG